>NZ_JAMSGY010000006.1:0-298436 GCF_024608385.1 Paenarthrobacter sp. UW852 | reverse complement strand
CGGACAACCATTAAGGTCGAGACCCCCCAACCCACCACGGGTCGGGGGGTCTCCCGCATTTAACCACCAAACACCCCAGCGCCAGCCGCGAAGGTTGTCCGAGCCGGCACCAGGGGGTGAGGGTTAGCCGGAGAAGAACTCCGACAACTCCGAGATCAGCTTGTCCGGCGCTTTGTTGGGGCCATCGTGCCCGAAGCCGGCGAGTATGGTGTAACTCGACCCTGACAGGACGTCGTGGATTTGGCCGCAGGCAACACCGAAGTAGGCAGGGCTCTTTTCGCCCACTACGATCAGCGTTTCCAAGGGGAGTTCCAGGAACGGCTCAGCTGGCATGTCCGCAGCGATGACGGCTTTGATTTCCCGCACGCCGCTGGTCATGAGCTCGCGCATCTGTTTGCCCATGGGCGTGCCTGCTGTCAGCTTGTTGGCCAGGGTCAGCATGGACAGGGGCATGCGCCCGAGGGCGCCTTCCGTTTCCACTCCCTTGATCAGTACGGCGAGGGCTCGATCGTAGTCCCCGGCCGCAGCTGCGCGTTCATATTCCGGTGCCCATTCGGCCTTGACGCTGTGGTTGACGGAAACGGCCGGGTCATAGACAGCCAACCTCTCCACCGGAAGCGTCCGCGCTGCGTGGAGTGCTACGGCTCCACCGAAGCTGTGTCCAAAGACGTCCGTGCTGGAGGTGTGTTTCATGACCGCCTCCAGGTCCCGGATGTCGGCTTCCAATGTGTAGTCTTCGGCTTGCGGTGACGAGTCACCGCGTCCGCGGCGGTTGAACGTGTGCACGGGCCTGCCCAGGGCTTCGCTCAATTTCTGGGCAAACCGGGTGTAATCGGAAGCGGTAACCATGGAGGCCGGAACAACTACCACGCCGGATCCTGCCGAAGTCAGCTCACCACCGGTGGTGAGTACTTCGAGGTGTCCGCCGTCTGGGGTCATGATGATGTCGCGCGTCATGAATTGAGCCTAACCGAGCCACCTGAAAGCAGGCACTATGCCTGTCCGTGTGTGGGAAACCGTCAGCGCGTGTAGTACTCGGAGATATCCGACACAAGTTCCTTGACGGCTGCCGGAACGGACCCGTGGAATCCTTTCGGGGAGACTTCCAAAGTGCTGCCCGGCACCGCCCTGTTCAAGCGTGACGCAGCGACCTTGTAGAACTTCGGACTCTTCTTTCCCACCATGAAGTGAGTCGTGGATGGCAACACGGAGAAGTCCCGGGGTGTGTCGGCGGCTTCGAACGCTGCCTTCAGTTCGCCGACGCCTGTTGGCATGAGGTCACGGAACAGCTGGTTGACTTTGGTGTGCGAGACGATGGCCATCAACCCCGCCAGGACTGGCTCAGGAACCTTCGCAAGGGCGGTTCCCTGGTTCATTCCACGCTTCATCCGGGCCAGCGCCCGGCCTACTTCGCCTTTGTTGACGGCATCAGCGAATCCTTCCAGCCAGTCCGTGTCCATGCTCCCGTCGATATTCACGGCGGCGTCATAGACCGCCAGTTTGTCCGGTTCGTGACGGGTGCCGGCGAAGGCCTGTGCAGCGTTGAGGGCAACGGATCCGCCCAGGCTGTGGCCAAGGATATTGCGCGCGCCAGTAGCGTCCATGATGGTGCGGACATCGGCAATTTCGGTGGCCATGGAGTAGCCGTGCGGTTGCTCTGTCGACTTGCCCCGGCCGCGTCGGTCGTAGACGTCCACGGCCCAGCCAGGACCGAGTCCTTTGGCCAGGGCGATCGAAAAGGGCCGGTAGATCAGGGCTGTGAGGAACGCTCCGCCGATAACAATCACCCGGCGTTCACCGGGCGCGTCTTCCGCGCCGTACGTGTACAAGGCGAGTTCACCGCCGTCGTGCGTCCTGATGCTCTGTTCCCTCACCGAAACATCCTAGGGCGCGACAGTGCGCTGACCGACATCATGGGTTGCCGCCAGGAACCGGGCGACGCGGGCGGCGAGCCGACGGCCCGGACGCAGGGGACCTTCGTGGAATTGCAGCGGGACTATGGCGAACTCGATCGCCGGCACGGCGCCACTGAGCATGCGCCCAGTCTCGGCGAAGTACGCGGGGCTCCAGCCGCCGCTGAGCATGAGCGTCGGGGTAGAGAACTTCAGGAAGTCGTCAAGGTGGGCATCGGCGTCCAGTACCGCGCGCATCTCGGTAACAGCAGTGGGCAGCAGGGTACGCATTTCCAGCCCCAAGCGGGTTCGCGCGGACAATACGCTGAGCGTCCGCAGCGCCCCCATGGGCAGGTACGAGATGGGCCCGGCCGTTCCAAGGCCCTGCACCAGGTGCGCCCAGGCTTGATCCAGCTGCCCGGCCGTTACTGCTTCCTCGAGCTCTGGCCGCCATCTGCTGCTGAGGTTGCCGGACAGGGACACTGCGGCGTCGTAGGTCACCAGGCGATGGATCCTGAAGCGCCGGGCGGCTTGCAGCGCCACGAATCCGCCATAGCTGTGCGCTACAACATCGTCGGAACCGCTCTTCTCCATGACCGCCTGGAGGTCCGCTATCTCCGTCTCCACCGAATAGTCCGGTGGTTGTGGAGCGGAATGCCCGCGGCCGCGACGGTTGTAGACGTGGACAGGGCGCCCGAGCATCACGCTAAGAGTCCGCGCGAACGGCCAGTAAAGGGAATCGGTCACCAAAGTGCCATGGACAAGTACGACGCCGGCTGGTTCAGCAGGTGCCTTCGACCCCGGAATCGCCGCAGCCGACGCTGGCCGGAAGGTGTGCACCTCAAGCTGCCCACCGCCGTCGTTCGTTTCAACCGTCCATGTCTCCACAGCCTGAGTCTATTCGTTGGGCGGATCCCAGGACCCGGAAGTGAAGAGCCGTAATCAACGGTAAACTTAAGGACTGTGACTTCCGCAAACACCCCAGCCCCGAACACCTCCGCAGAACCCATCGATGCCAGCGAGCAAATGCGCATCCGCATGGAGAAGCGCGCCAAGCTGATCGAGCGCGGCACGGAGGCCTATCCGGTGGGGGTTGAGCGAACCCACTCCCTCAGCGAAATCCGCGAAAAATATGCGCACCTCCAGGCCGACGAGACCACGGGCGACACCGTGGGCGTCACCGGTCGTGTCGTGTTCATCCGCAACACCGGCAAGTTGTGCTTCGCCACGATCCAGGAAGGCGGCGTGGACGGCAAGGGCGTCCGGCTGCAGGCAATGCTCAGCCTGGCCAACGTCGGCGAGGAAGCGCTTGCGGACTGGAAGGCCCTGGTTGACCTGGGCGACCACGTCTTCATCAAGGGTGAGGTTATTTCCTCACGCCGCGGCGAACTTTCCGTGATGGCAGATTCCTGGTCGATGGCCTCAAAGGCGCTGCGACCGCTCCCGGTCCTGCACGCGGAACTCAACGAGGAAACCCGCGTTCGCCAACGCTACGTGGACCTCATGGTGCGCGATGAAGCCCGCGAAATGGTCTACAAGAGGGCCGCCATCACCCGCTCGGTCCGGGACACGCTGGACGGTCACGGCTATGTGGAGGTGGAGACCCCCATCCTGCAGCTGGTCCATGGCGGCGCCACAGCCCGTCCGTTCGAAACGCACATGAACGCGTTCGACCAGAAGATGACCCTGCGCATTGCCACCGAGCTGTTCCTGAAGCGGGCCGTCGTTGGCGGCATTGACCGCGTCTACGACATGGGGCGCGTCTTCCGCAACGAAGGCGTGGACTCCACCCACAGCCCCGAATTCACCACGCTTGAATGCTACGAGGCCTGGGCAGACCAGTTCGTCATGGCCGAGCGCATGAAGGAAATCATCCTCAACGTCGCCGACGTCGTTGGCACGCGCACCATCCAGACCGACGCCGGCGAGATCAACCTCGACGGCGAATGGGCTTGGATTTCGGTGTACCCGGGTCTCTCCGAAGCAGTGGGCGTTGAAATTACGCCGGACACCACTGTGGATGAGCTGCTTGCCATCGCAGCAAAGCACGAGGTCAAGGTGGACCCCAAATGGGACGCCGAGAAGATCGTGGTTGAGTTGTTCGGCGAGATCGTCGAACCCACCCTGCTGAACCCCACGTTCGTCTACGACTACCCGCCTTCCGCGCAGCCGCTGGCCCGCCCGCACCGCGAAGACGGCCGGCTCATCGAGGCCTGGGACTTGATCATTGGCGGCATGGAACGCGGAACGGCATTCTCGGAACTCATTGACCCTGTCATCCAGCGTGAGCGGCTGACGGAGCAGTCACGGCGTTCGGCGGCAGGCGATGACGAAGCCATGCAACTGGACGAGGACTTCCTCCGCGCCCTCGAATACGGTGCCCCGCCCATGGGTGGCATCGGACTCGGTATTGACCGCCTGGTGATGCTGTTCACCGGTGCCGGCATCCGCGAGACCATCCTGTTCCCCCTGTTGAAGCCCGAAGGACACTGATCATGGAGTACATCGCAGTCCTGGCGCCGTCGGTTGTTGTTGGGTTGATCTTTTGGTTTGCCATGAAGTCAATCTTCAATGCGGACAAATCGGAGCGTCAGGCGGAAGCCCGCGCCCAAGCGGAAGCGAATTCGAAGAATATTGGCCCGGCATCCGAAGGCCCTGCCACGAAATAGCCCGCTAAATGGGTTCCCTTCATGGATGAATCCATTTGTGCTTTGACGTGCGTGCTTGCGGTGAACGATAATCAACAAAGGAATCCGGGGAATTTCTGATTATCCAACCCTCCAAAAGAGAGGCAACTCATGGCACAGAAAGTAAAAATCATCCTCGTCGATGACCTGGATGAAGGGGCCGCGGATGAAACTGTCCGCTTCGGCCTTGATGGCGTCAGTTACGAGATGGACTTGTCCACCGCAAACGCTGCTTCGCTTCGGAAGGCCCTGGAACCGTACGTGGCCAAGGCCAGGAAGACGTCGTCCGGCCGCGCCACCCGCGGGCGTGCAACAGCGGCACGCAGCCAGGATTCCGCACAGATCAGGCAGTGGGCCCGTGATAACGGTTACACGGTGAACAGTCGCGGACGTATTCAGGCTGAAATTCAGGAAGCGTACCAAAAGGCCAATTCCTGATTCATCGCTTCAACGCCCCGGCAGCTACTGCCGGGGCATTGATGTTTTAAGAGGCAGTATGTGCAAGTGCCGGGCACTCCGAACCATGGAATATTCTGTGAATCACCAGCCGGCCGAGTGACCGGGGATTTGAGCGGCTAATCGGCTGGCAACGCGATGCCTGATACTGCTAATGAATACCTTGCGGCCCTGGTGGCAGGCAGGATCTGGAAGCGGTTTGGCAGCATCCCACCGCAGGACGCCCCGGGTCAAGGGGGAAGGGCCTGTTTTATTCCGCAACCCCGTCATGTTTCCCCTGTGGCGAACACGCCCCAAAAGTGTTGCTCCGGCACGTAGCATCAAAGTACGTCGTAGCTAGGAGTGTGGCGAAATGTTTGAGAGATTTACGGACCGTGCCCGTCGCGTGGTCGTCCTTGCCCAAGAAGAGGCAAGGATGCTCAACCACAATTACATCGGTACCGAGCACATCCTCTTGGGTCTGATCCACGAGGGTGAAGGCGTCGCAGCCAAAGCGCTCGAGTCCCTGAGCATTTCGCTCGATGGTGTTCGCGAGCAGGTGCAGGAGATCATCGGTCAGGGCCAGCAGGCCCCATCCGGTCACATCCCCTTCACGCCGCGTGCCAAGAAGGTGCTTGAGCTCTCGCTCCGCGAAGCACTGCAGCTCGGCCACAACTACATCGGTACTGAGCACATCCTGCTCGGCCTCATTCGCGAAGGCGAAGGCGTGGCCGCACAGGTGCTGGTGAAGCTCGGCGCAGACCTCAACAGGGTCCGCCAGCAGGTCATCCAGCTGCTCTCCGGCTACCAGGGCAAGGAAACCGCCGGCAGCGGTTCCGGCCAGGGCCAGCCGGAAGGTACCCCCGCCGGTTCGGTGGTGCTTGACCAGTTCGGACGCAACCTGACCCAGGCTGCCCGCGAGAACAAGCTCGATCCCGTGATCGGCCGCGAGCAGGAGATGGAACGCGTCATGCAGGTCCTCTCCCGCCGTACCAAGAACAACCCGGTCCTGATCGGTGAGCCCGGCGTTGGTAAGACCGCCGTCGTCGAAGGCCTCGCCCAGGCGATCGTCCGAGGCGATGTCCCCGAAACCATCAAGGACAAGCAGCTGTACACGCTTGACCTCGGTTCGCTGGTTGCCGGTTCCCGCTACCGCGGTGACTTCGAAGAGCGCCTGAAGAAGGTCCTCAAGGAAATCCGCACCCGCGGCGACATCATCCTCTTCATTGACGAGATCCACACCCTCGTCGGAGCAGGTGCTGCTGAAGGCGCCATTGATGCTGCGTCCATCCTCAAGCCCATGCTTGCCCGTGGTGAACTCCAGACCATCGGTGCCACCACGCTGGACGAGTACCGCAAGCACATCGAGAAGGACGCCGCCCTCGAGCGTCGTTTCCAGCCGATCCAGGTCAAGGAACCTTCCGTTGCACACGCGATCGAGATCCTCAAGGGCCTTCGCGACCGGTACGAGGCACACCACCGCGTAACGATCACCGACGGCGCCCTGGCGTCCGCCGCGCAGCTGGCCGAACGCTACATCTCGGACCGCTTCCTGCCGGACAAGGCGATTGACCTCATCGATGAAGCCGGTGCCCGCCTGCGCATCCGCCGCATGACCGCTCCGCCGGAGCTCAAGGCCATGGACGAGCGCATTGCAGACGTGAAGATGGAGAAGGAATCCGCCATCGACGCCCAGGACTTCGAGGGTGCTGCCTCACTGCGCGACAAGGAGCAGAAGCTCATTGCCGAACGCGCGGAGAAGGAGCGCAACTGGAAGTCCGGCGGCATGGATGACATCTCCGAGGTTGACGAGGACCTGATCGCCGAAGTTCTTGCGAACTCCACCGGCATTCCGGTCTTCAAGCTCACCGAGGAAGAGTCCTCGCGCCTGCTCAAGATGGAAGACGAGCTTCACAAGCGCGTTGTGGGCCAGGACGAGGCCATCAAGGCCCTGTCGCAGGCTATCCGCCGTACCCGTGCAGGCCTCAAGGACCCCAAGCGTCCCGGTGGCTCGTTCATCTTCGCCGGCCCCACGGGCGTCGGAAAGACCGAGCTCGCCAAGGCACTTGCCGAGTTCCTGTTCGGTGAAGAAGACGCGCTCATCACGCTGGACATGTCCGAGTACTCCGAGAAGCACACGGTTTCGCGTCTCTTCGGTGCACCTCCGGGCTACGTCGGCTACGAAGAGGGTGGCCAGCTGACCGAGAAGGTCCGCAGGCGTCCGTTCTCCGTGGTCCTGTTCGATGAAGTTGAGAAGGCCCACGCGGACCTGTTCAACTCGCTCCTGCAGATTCTGGAAGACGGCCGTTTGACCGACTCCCAGGGCCGCGTGGTGGACTTCAAGAACACCGTGATCATCATGACCACCAACCTTGGTACCCGCGACATCTCCAAGAGCGTGGCCACGGGCTTCCAGTCCGGCACGGACACCCAGACCGGCTACAACCGGATGCGCGCCCGGGTTACGGAAGAGCTGAAGCAGCACTTCCGCCCCGAGTTCCTCAACCGTGTTGACGACGTCGTGGTGTTCCCGCAGCTGACGCAGGACGAGATCATCGAGATCGTGGACCTGTTCGTGACCCGCCTGGAGCGCCGCCTCAAGGACAAGGACATGGGCATCGAGCTCACGCCCGCCGCCAAGGTTCTCCTGGCCACGCGTGGTTACGATCCCGCGATGGGTGCCCGGCCGCTGCGCCGCACCATCCAGCGCGAAATCGAGGACCAGCTGTCCGAGAAGATCCTGTTCGGCGACATCCACCCCGGCGACATCGTTGTGGTTGACGTCGAGGGCGAAGGCGACGACGCGAAGTTCACGTTTGAAGGCAACGCCAAGCCGCGCATTCCGGAGATCGCTCCGACCGCGTAAGGCAGAGGCAACGACGCAAAGGACCCCGTCCATTCCGAAAGGAGTGGGCGGGGTTCTGTTGTCCGCCGTCCTCCGGGTTTTTGCACACATGTTGGCCCTAAGGTGGGTTTCAGGCTCATTCGATGGAAAAGACTCCAGGGGGACAAACATGCGCGTACTCATGGTGGCGCCAGGCACGCGAGGAGACGTGGTTCCGATGGCCGGCCTCGGGCATCGCCTGCAGGGCGTAGGCTACGAGGTCGCCATAGCCGCCAACCCGGCCTACGCGCCTTTGGTGGTGGAATCAGGGTGCGAGTTCAGGCCACTGCCGGGAAACCTTGCTGAGCTGATCAAACATCCCGCGCCTGGTGCCAAGGCATCAGCCGGAAATGTGGTCTCCTTCTGGAAGAAGCTCGGCGAGTACATGGACAATGCGGCGACAGGGACGTTGGCTGCAGCGGAGGCCGGCGCGGACGTGATCCTGGCCAATTCGGTGGCGCCGTACGCCTACGACGTCGCTGAGGCCCTCGGCATTCCGGCGATCGGTGCCCATCTGCAGCCCACTGAGCCAAGCGCGGCCTACCCTCCTGTCCTGATGAACTCGGCCCGGAGCCTCGGCCCCATGGGAAACAGGATCATAGGGGAGCGTGCTTCTGCTGGGCCAGCTCCATATGACGGTCCCAGCGCCCGCTTGCGCAGGGAACTGGGCCTGCGCAAGGAAAGCCGCGCGGCCGGGGAGCGTCGCCGAAGGAAAGCTCACGCAACAGTGCTTTACGGCATCAGCCCATCGGTACTGCCCAGGCCGGACGATTGGCACCCGGGCTTGGTGATGGCAGGGTACTGGTGGCCGGCTGAAAACCCTGGCTGGCAACCAGCCGCGTATCTCGTGGACTTCCTTGCAGATGGCCCGCCTCCGGTCTTCGTGGGATTCGGCAGCAGCGCCGACATCGATCCTGGCTTTATTCTGGACGCTACCCGTCGTGCCGGCGCAAGGGCCGTCGTCCAAGGCGTTGAGGGTTACCTGGGGGATGACGCAATCGGCGTCGGGAGTGTTCCGCATGAGTGGCTTTTTCCCCGTATGTCGGTTGTGGTTCACCATGCGGGCGCTGGAACCACCGCTGCCGGTCTGCGGGCTGGTGTTCCCACTGTGGGTGTTCCTGTGTACACGGACCAACCGTTGTGGGCTTCGCGCGTGGCATCCCTCGGTGCCGGCCCCCAGCCGATTCCGTATAAGAAGTTGACTCCGGACCGCCTTGGTGAGGCAATAAGGGAAGCCAGCAGCACGCCGTCGTACGCCCACCATGCCAAGAGCGTGGCCACGGCCCTATCGACAGAAGACGGAACTGTCCCGGTGATCGAAGCCCTGCGGAGGCGCGAGCTCGGACGATAGTCGGGCCGATTGCGTGAGAGCCCGCTCCTGCGTTATGGAAACCCGACGGCGGCTATTTCCTCAGCGTGCCATTCATCAGTGGCAGTCCGAACTATTCCCCTGATTGAAAGATGACGCCCGGGCGGTTTCTCCGCGCCGTAAGTACTGGCACGTCGGCGGGCACTCGGCCTCATACCTGCTGACAGCAAGCCAAAATGATATGACAGAAATCGACACGCAGTTGACTAAAAAAGCGGTAGTTAGCTTTGATTTGACTAACAAGTGGAGTATCGTCAGCGAGGGAACCAACATCGTCCACTCACCTGGAGTGATGACGACGGGAACCCACCGCAACGACGCGTATCTGATTGGGGACAAAAAATTTCAAGTCAATCCTCGGGCGCAAAGCGCCTACGTGAAAATCTCTGTCTTGCCCGACCTCTGAGGATACTGGAGGCCCACAGCCCTCTGGCTGCACTCCTGGCGGAGGAGGCGGCGGACCGCGGCTCCGAGTTTGATGGATTCTGGTCAAGTTCCCTGAGTGATTCAACGCTTCAGGGCATGCCAGACATGGAGATTCTGAGTGTCAGTGAGCGTATCGATACGGTTAGGCCAATTCTGGCTGTGACGGACAAGCCGCTCATTATGGACGGCGATACCGGAGGGCACAATCATCACTTTGCCCACATCGTACGCAAGATGGAGCGGGCTGGAGTCGCCGCCGTAATCGTCGAAGATAAAACAGGTGTGAAGCGCAACTCCCTGCTAGGTACACATGTTCCTCAGCAACTCGCCGACCCGGAAGAGTTCGGAGCGAAGATCCGGCAGGGTAAGAGGGCCCAGCGAGACTCGGCTTTTATGATTATCGCGAGGCTGGAGGGCCTGGTGTTGGACTCCCCAATGCGGGACGTATTGGAGAGGGCCGACAGCTACGTAGAGGCGGGCGCAGACGCTATTATGATCCACAGCAGGGCCGCGGACTCGGGCCAAGTTGTTGCGTTCGCGAAGGATTTCCGGGGGAAACATCCCGATGTGCCCCTCGTTTGTGTCCCCACTACGTATGGAGACACGCCACTTTCCGAACTCGAAGCGGCCGGCTTTTCTGTCGTCATCTACGCGAATCACATGCTCCGTGCGTCAGCCAAGGCCATGAAGGAGGTTGCCAAGGCAATCCTTGAGGACGGGACGACAACTCGCGCGGAGACGCATTGCCTGGATTTGCAGCTCGTGTTGAACAATGCCGATGTCAATGGGTAATTCACGGGGAAGCGAATCCTGGGGTTTTGGGCTCAGGTTGGGAGGTGCTCGCGTTGTCTAACCGTGATCGTCCTATGATTATCGGCGCTTACCTCGCGTATGGTACTGGCCACCACGCTGCTTCCTGGCGTCATCCAGATACCCCCGTGGATGGGGCGCTGGATATCCGCCATTACGCTGCCATGGCACAGTGCGCGGAACGTGGACTATTGGACTTCATCTTTCTTTCAGACACTCCATCGGTTTTCAATGACGACAAAGAAGGGTTCGGTGGACGCGTTGTCGGGCTCGAACCCATTACATTACTGTCAGCTCTGGCCATGGTTACGACTGATATAGGGCTCGTCGCGACCGCTTCGACTACCTATAACAGCCCATACAACGTTGCGCGCCAGTTCGCTTCTTTGGACCACATCAGTCAAGGGCGCGCCGGATGGAACGTGGTGACCACTTCAAAAAGCCAAGCTGCTGGAAACTTTGGACTTTCGGCACATCCCGCACATGACATCCGATATGACATTGCTGATGAATTTGTAGAAATTGCCAAGCAGCTTTGGCAGACGTGGCCGGATGAAGCGTTAATACGTAACAAAGATTCCGGAAAATTCTACGATCCACTGAAGCGCAAGTTTACGAGCTTCAAAGGTGAGCATCTTTCCCTGCACGGAGAGCTGAATGTTGCCGAGTCACCTCAACGATTCCCATTAATCATCCAGTCCGGAACGTCTGATCGTGGTATCGACCTGGCTGCGAGGACCGCGGAAGTCATCTTTACCGCCCAGACACAGATATCCAGTTCTATTGATTTTTCAAGGCGAGTCAAACAAAAGCTTTCGCACTACGGCCGTCCAGCGGATGCAATTCGTATACTTCCGGGCATTTCACCGTACGCTGCTCGAACAAAACGCGAGGCCAAAAGCAAATACGACGCGCTCCAGCAGCTGATACACCCCAAGCTGGGACTCAGTATGCTCGCTGACCTCCTGGGAGGATTTGACCTCACTGGTTATGATCTCGACGGCCCACTACCCGAGCTCCCTGACTCCAACGGGAACAAGAGCCGAAGGCGGTTGATCGAGAAAATGGCCCGGCAAGAATCCCTAAGCATTCGTCAGTTGTATCAACGGCTGACTGCCTCGCGGGGTCACGTGGCAGTTGTGGGGACTTATGAAGAAGTGGCAGAAGTCCTGATTGAGTGGTTCGAATCGGGTGCCTGCGACGGGTTCAACCTCATGCCACCTACTTATCCGAATGATCTCAATTCGTTTGTCGAAGAAGTCATTCCAATTTTGCAAGAACGCGGGGTGTATAAGTCCGCATACGGTTCTGGCCCCTTGCGGTCAAAGCTATTTCAGGCCCAATAGCGAAAACCCGATGAAGGCATCCCTGCGTAATCAAGTCCGAGTCTACGTTAATTCAGCACAAGCATAGGATCCAACATGAATCAGAACATCATCCTTGAGGACACCACCCTGCGCGATGGCGAGCAGGCTCCTGGGGTTGCCTTCGACCGGGCAACGAAACTTGCCATCTTCAACGCCCTGCTCGACACCGGAGTGAAGTGGCTGGAAGCCGGCATCCCTGCCATGGGGGGAAGCGACGTTCTTGCGATGCAGGAGATGTTGGAACGCAAGGACGAAGTCCACCTGATTGGTTGGAACCGAGGCGTACGCGAGGACGTCGAACGCACAATTTCTCTAGGGTTCGATCACGTGCACATCGGACTCCCGACGTCTCCCATCCACCTCAAGCACAGCGTGGGCAAGGACCGTACCTGGCTGCTCAAGACAGCGAGTGACATGGTCAAGCTGGCCAAGGACAGGGGCTGCTTTGTCTCCATTAGTGCAGAAGATATCGGGCGGACTCCGATCGAATACCTGCAGGAGTATGCGGTACATGTCCAGGAGGCGGGAGCGGATCGGCTTCGTTTATCAGACACCGTTGGAATTCTTGATAGTGCCCAGTATGCCGCCAGGGTTGCCGCCGTGTCCGCCGTCAGTCCAATAGACACCCAAACCCACTGTCACAATGATTTTGGCTTAGGGGTTGCTAACACCATCGCGGGACTAGATGCAGGTGCTCGCTATTTCCACACGACAGTCAATGCCATTGGGGAGCGGGCGGGCATGCCGGAGATGGCGCAAATGGTAATGGCCCTAAAGCAGTTCAGGAACGTTGACCTCGGAATCGACACGACTAAGCTGACATATCTTGCCGAAACCGTTGCCGATGGTTGTAGGCAGAGCCTCCTTCCATGGCAGCCCGTTGTGGGCAGCAACGTCTTCTCTCACGAGTCTGGAATCCATGCCAAGGGCATGCTCAACGATGTCAACACCTTCGAACCCATAATGCCGGAAACCGTCGGTGGAACGAGGCGGTATGTCTTGGGCAAGCACTCCGGGCGCACCATGATCATCGATGCTTTGCAGCAGCGTGGAATAGATGCTGATCCCGCAGTTCTTCCCGACGTTTTGGCAGCGCTCCGTGAAGCGTCCAACAACGTTGGTGGCGAAGTCTCGGCGTCGGACTTGGAGACCATTTACACGGGCATAGTCAACGGAAAACTCTCCTATGAGCACGCCTGAGCCGTTGGTTGAACGCATTATCGACCAGCATTCTGATGATGCAGTAACACCAGGTGCCCTGGTCAGCGTTCGTGTGGATCGCATTTACGTTCAGGATGGCAACTCGCCAACCCTCGCCAGGTTGTTTCACAAGCATGGTATTTCCAGCATCAGGGAGCCTGAGAAGGTTGCATTCGTTTTCGATCATTCGGTCTTGGCGCCTAATGCTGCTATTGCCGATCGAATGAAGGAGGCAGCAGGGTTCGCCAAGGAACTCGGAGTGCAGGTCATGCGACGTGGTGACGGCATTAGCCATGTCATAGCTCAGGAGGAAGGGTGGTTTCAACCCGGAACCATAGTTCTGGGCTCGGATTCGCATACCTGTGCTGGAGGCGCCAACCAGTCCCTTGCCCTCGGGATGGGTGTTACCGATATAGCGGCCGCAATGATTAGTGGCGAAACATGGCTAAAGGTACCTGAAACTGTATGGCTGAATGTGGTGGGAACGCCGCATCCTCTCGTCAGGCCGAAAGACGTTGTTCTCCATATTCTGGGGACGCTTGGCCAGGCTCCCTTCCTCTACAAGTCAGTGGAATGGATAGGTCCTTGGGCCGCGGCTCTGACGGAAGATGGCGCTGCGAGTGTCGCCAGCATGGGCGTCGAAATGGGAGCGAAATGCGTGTTCCTGCCTCCGCGGCGGGGTCGTAGTAGTAGTGTCCTGTCCCCGGTCTTTGCCCCGGACGAGGCGAATACCATCACCGTAGACATCACGGGACTGGATCCAGTCGTAGCGCTGCCTCACTCGCCCTCACAAGTTGCCTCCCTGAGCGACGTAGCCGGGCTATCCCTCGACTACGTCTTCATCGGCAGCTGCACCAACAGTCGTCTGGAAGACATCGAGGAAGCCGCGCGGATGCTGGACGGAAAAGCCGTGCATCCGGATGTGCACATGGTCGTAACGCCGGGGTCGCAGCGGATCATGGAAGATGCTCTTCGGCTGGGCCTTATTGGCATTCTTACCCGTGCCGGCGCCTTGGTTACACCTGCCGGATGCGGTCCCTGCGTGGGTGCGCAGGGACCAGTTCCGGCCAGTGGGGATCGGGTGCTCTCTACCATGAACAGGAACTTTAAGGGCCGAATGGGAAACGGTCAGGCTGAGATATTTCTATCCTCACCCTTGGTCGCCGCATCGTCAGCTCTTTTGGGACGTTTTCCGAGTATCGAGGAACTGAAGGCATGACAGAGATAAGAGGAAAAGCAAGATTTGTCAGAGGGCAGATTTCCACGGATGACATAATTCCTGCCAGGTATAAGCATATGTATACGGATCCTGCCGACATGGCTCCTCATGTCTTTGAGAACCGTTTCCCAGAGCTTGCATCATCCTTTGAGGAAGGCGACGTCCTCATCGGAACCGACGTCTTTGGGATCGGAAGCTCCCGTGAACAGGCTGTCAGTTCCCTGATGGCACTCGGTATCCGAGCAATTGTCTCACCTCGGTTCGGAAGAATATTCTTCAGGAATTGCTGGAATCTTGGAATTCCTGCAATTGAAGTTGATACAAGCCGTTTCATTGAAGGCAGGCCCGTCCGCCTGGATTTGACAGGTGGCTACGCAATGATCGACGAAAATCAGGGGATATCGTTTCCCCCTCCACCGCAACGCATGATAAGGATCTTGGAGAACGGTGGATTATTGAACACGGTGCTGAATGAGGCCGCCCACTCAAGAAATGGCATATGAAAATCGTGCTTGCGAATTCTGTGACGACGACAGTAGGGGCTAAGAAACCAATGGAACGTGTAAGCAAGTTTGATGGCTTGGCGGAGGACTACGAGCGGCACCGTCCCCGTTATCCGCAGCAGCTTCTCGAGTCGATATCAAGGACTCTTGTCTCAAACCATCCCGTGGTGGTGGACATTGGTGCCGGTACCGGGATCGTGCTTGATGGACTGCTGCCAGTTCTGCCGGCACCCCGTCTTGTCATCGGAGTGGACCCATCGCAAGACATGGTGGCGTTGGGTGCCTATAAGCATCCAGGGGCAACTTGGATTGTTGGTACTGCAGAAGATGTGCTGGAGGACAGCTCGGATGTTGATCTCATCGTGGCAGGTCAGTCCCTGCAATGGATGGACCGTCCCCGCGTGCTTCGGGCTGCGAACAGGGCCTTGTCCGCCGATGGAATCCTTGCGGTGCTGCAGAACAACAGGAACCATGAATCCAGCGGGTTTTTGTCTGCTTACGAGGATCTGCTTGAAGACCTGAGTCCCGGCTACCGGCGAGATTACAGATCGTTCGACTTTTCGGCAGAGATCCGAGCCGCTTTCCATGCCCAGCCAAGCTACGAAACATGGATTTGGTCTCAGAACCTGGGTTCTGAAGATTTCATCGGAATGTCTCGGTCCTCGACTCAGGCCCAACGGGCGATTGCCGCCAACGGTAGCGAGTTCCTGAAGAGATTGAATGCTCTAGTGACCGAGCATTCGGAGGGTGACATCCTCCGGATTGAATATCTCTCAGAGCTATACATGATCCGGAAAGATTCCTAATGTGATCACAGCCGGGTTGGAAATCCGCTCTGCGAAGCAACGCGATGCAGAACAGCTGTGGAAGTTGATTGTATCTACATTTTCGGTCTATGAGGACCAATTTGTGCCGTCCGTTCTTAGCAAAGGGAAGGGAGACCTAGTAGCTCGGTGCAACTCATGGTCGATCGGACTCGTAGGCGGCGAAATCGTAGCTGCTGTGCAACACGAGGTTGAACAGGATATCTACACTTTCAGCTATTTGGCTGTGAGGTCAGATATGAGACGCCTGGGCTATGGGACGCAGTTATACCGATATGTCGAGGATTGTTCGCGTTCCAAAGGCAGACAGATCATCTTAGTGGCGGTTCGACGCGCTATTGAGTCGAACGTGAAATTTGTTGAAAGTCTCGGCTTCCACTTCATTGGACCTTTTGGTTCGAGTGGAAGGCACGATATCTACGGAAATGAAATTGGTTCAGCCGCATGAATAAGGTGCTTTTGATTGGATATCGTCCAGGTCTGGAGAGGGCTATACGACGGTTAGGTTATGATCCGGTTATAGTCCTTCAAAAAATGAAGCCCGGGCTCGAAGGGCTGGATATAATTTTGGTTCGAAGCATAGAATCCCCGGAGGAAGTTCTGGGCGCAGTCCTTCGGCGGCACCCGGTTGGGGATTTTGCAGCGGCAGTAACAGGTCATGAGCAGGGGGTCTTCACCACCCTGGTGGCAAGGTTGGCTCTGAATCTTCCGGGCGACAAGGATCTTGGCCGGTCCTTGGTCTTCCGGGACAAGCACCTCCAAAAAATGCATCTTGGGGACAGCGTCGCGCACGCTGAAAGTGTGCCGATTGAGCTGACGGACACCTACCATTGTCTTTCTCGGCAGCTAGGGCAGCGATTTTTCGTAAAGCCCAGTTCGGGCTTTGGTTCCGACGGTGTAAAACTGGTCGAATCTGCCAGTGATTTTGAGGCTGCCTTGCCGGGAATTGCCTCAAGTTTTCAATATCTGGCTGAGAGTCGTGTAGTTGGTCCTGAGTTCCACGTTGATGGTGTGTGGTGGGATGATTCAGTCCTGTGGTTGAGTTTGGCCCGATATCTTGACTCGCCATACAAATGCAATGACGACGGCATCATGGCTGATCATATAGTTACAGAAGTGATGAATAGTGCGCTCTTTACTCATGCGGAGGAGCTCGTCGGCAATGCACTCAGCGCTCTTCAAGCACCAAACGGTGTTTTTCATCTTGAAGCCTTCATATCCGAGTGCGGTTTAGTTCTAGGTGAAATCGCAATCCGTCCACCGGGCGGCCATGTGCCGGAGATTATCAACTTGACTTATGGGGTTGATCTTTTTGAGGCCCATGTCCAGGCTGCGCTGGAACAAAGGCCATCCATAAATGCGCGCGTCGTTGATCCAAGTCCGGTATTTGGGTTTGTTTATCTGCGTCGCTTTCCTGGGTCGCAGCTGAGTATTGATTTCTATCGTCAAAATTTCCAGAATATTTGCCAAATCGAGCTGGCGGATTCTCCGACTGGGGGAGGAGCTTACAACCGTGATGGCTTCGCAATCGTTCAGGCCGCATCGGAATCGCATCTGCAGGCTGCGATGCTTGAGTTGGTTGAGGTAAACGGGGCCGATCGTGGCTGAGACTCGCCGTGCCTTGGTGCTCAGCCCTGCAAAGCCGTCGGTCTTGAGGGTATGTAAGGATGTTCCGGGCCTCGACCTCGTATTTCAAGATGTCACGAGTCCCGCAGAGCTGCGGAGTTTTGAGTCGGCTGCAGATGCTTTCGAGCGGCATGGCTGCTCGCATGTTATTGCAACGTCGGAAAGTAACATGCTCTTGGCCGGGCGGCTCAGGGAGCACTATTCCCTTCCCGGCCTCAAGCTTGGGCAGAGCTTGGCAGTAACGGACAAGCGGGAGATGCATCACGTCTTCTCCCCAGTTGTGCCCATGGCTCCGCGTTGGACATCAGACATGGAGCTGGAAGGCGGCACCGCATTTTCTGGCTTTTCTGAATTTATAGTCAAACCCGCATTGGGTTCGTCAAGCAGGGGTGTGGAGCGGCACTCCATGGAGCGGCTGCTTGAAGTAATAAGCGGTGCTTCTGATGACCAGGTAGTAGAGGCGGCTTTGGATGTTGAAACAGAGCTTCATTGCGATGGTGTCTTGATTGGCGGGGAGTTGGCTGCCGCGGCAGTGTCCAAGTATGACCGGCCGGTTTTGGAAGCGAGAGGTAACACCCGGGCCAGCATCCATCTCCCCGAGGAGCACGAAATGAGCCGGCGGGCTCGTCTGCTTGTTGCGGATATCCTCACGGCGGCCCCAAACCTCGATGGCGTATTTCATATCGAGTTGCTGGTAGTTGACGGGGCTATGTTCCTCGGCGAAATCGCCATGCGGCCAGCAGGCGGGGGTGTTGCAGAAGCGCTGCGTCGCCATAAGGGGTTGGATCTTTGGGATGCCTTCATCAGAGCTCAACTTGGCATGCCGCTTCCGACGCCATCGCTATCGCGGGTAAGCCCTGCCACTCCTTGGGCCGGAGTGCTCGGCGTTGTTCCGTCGGCAAACCTATCCAGAGCTGAGCAGCGGGCGTTCCTGTTGCGACAACCAGAGGTTGTGTCCCTGGAAGAACTGGATTCAGGAGAGTCTCGGCCTAAAGAGTCGTGTTCATTCTCCTGGCATGCATTTTTCCAGACCTCCACCGAGTCGCAGGCGTACTCCCTCACAGAAAGGATCTCGAAGGCCATATGAACAAAAATGTGGTGTCGCCCGAGGCACTGGCGAACTCGGAGAGTGCGGCAGGTTCCTCCCGAGGATTCCTTGCTTTTTCGTTACTGTCAGCACTGGCTGAAGGCGCTCAGCAAGTGATTATCCTCTGGACTGCCTTTCAGATCGGCGGTAGTGGCCTTCTGGTCGGGTGGGCAGTCTTCGCCGGCTATGCGCCCGCGGCTGCAGTAGGCCTGGCCGTGAGAAAGCATGCAGATAAGGGAGATGCCCGATCGCTTGCCGGATGGAGCAATTGGTTTTTGGCGCTTGGTTCCCTTGTTGTGGGCGTTCAGCAATTGTTGGCTGGAGATCCGCTTATTTCCGTGATCATGATCCTGGCCAGCCAGGCCCTGCTGTCGCTTGTCAAGCTCGTGAACAAAGCTGTTGTGGGCAGGCTTCTTAGAACCTGCTTACAGCCTGAGGCCGCCAAGAAGACGTTGCAACTTTCTTCATCCGCCAGCCTGGCAGGACAGGTCGTGGGCGCCGGGGGTGCTGGTCTTTTGCTGAGCACTGGCTTGGGACCCGCAGGGCTCTTGATATGTGGGGCGTTTTATGCCGCGAGTGCATTCGTATTGCGTCTTGCAGTGCGGAACGACTCTGCGCGGGCACGCCGGAAAAATGCAGAGGATGAGGAAACGCCAGGGACGCGCCGATCGCCCAAGGTCCGATCCCGTCTTAGTCCTGCGTTGGTCTCCGTGCTCCTCTTTTCTGTTCCAAGCAGTGGATCGCTGCAGGCGTTGACAACGCTTCTGCCTTCATTGAGCGAGGCGACGGCTCCGTCAGCGCCCGCCTTCTACGCCGTGATGAACGTAACGAGCATGGCCGGAGGATTCGTAGCTGGGTTGATCCTTTCGTCAAGACTTTCCACTCCATTGATGGTCCTCCGGTGGGCGATGCCTGCCAGCGCAATTTTGTTGGTATGCCTCAACTTGCTCGGGGCGGAATTCGCGGTCGCCTTCCTGGCCGGGGTCCTGACCCTCGTGCTCACTCTGCACGTAATCGTGATGCAGGTCCTTACAAACCAAACTCCCCCTGCCGAGGAGGTAGGTTCATTCGCGATGACGCGAAATGTGGTTGCCTCGTTGTCCAAGGCGCTCTTTGCGCTTGCTGCGGGGGCCATTTCGTCTTTCGCCGGTTTGGAGGCGGCGGTATGGGCGCTGGCTGGGGTCTGCGCCGTCTTCTGGTTGATTTGGTGGCGGCAGGAATCGTCGCGGAGGGAGGGGGTCTTTGGTGAGATTGGACGCTGACGATGGAAGAGCGAATTTCCTGGAAGCTCTGGTGAAGCGCATATCCGCGCATCGCAGCGAGCTTCCTGACTCGCCAGTCGGCCATGAGCTCGCGGACATTCTGGGACACAGCCAGGCTGCCTTGGAGAGGCTGGGCAATGGTGGGCGGATATTGCTTACACTGCCTCATGCCAGCCCAAATGTCTTCTTTCCCAGGGCAAGAGTCGGTTGGCATGCGGCCGAACTGCAAGGTACAGAATCCGACGCCATTCACCTTCGCGTGGTGCTCACGCACACAAACTTTTCTGATCTCGGATGGCGACCCTACGCGTGGTGGATCCTGGATCAAGAGGCCAATTTGCGCCGCGTGAGTATGTTTACGAGGAACAAGAAACAGAGTCATGCCACCATAGCGAGCCAGAATGGTTACTCGACATTTCCTGACATGCTAACTGGTCATGACCGCAGGGCGGCGCGAATGGCGGCCCTCGCCACTGATCGAGCTTGGTGTTACATCAACCTCATGGCCAGCATCGAACGGTCCTGCGGGTTCTCAGCTACCTCGAGGACAATCTATGTCCGGTTGGAGTGGTTGGTTGAGGCCGCTTTGGAAGTCGCCGGCGACTTGACCAGCACGGGTGTGTGGATGCGCGCCCTTCTCGAATTGGCCGACGGGGCACGGGTGATAGGGGCCGGGGGGCGACTTCGGGCGGCTACGAGTGGTGAGACACCATTCGTCTACAGCAACGCGATAAACCTGGCGGTCTTGGCGGCTCTGCCCTCCGCGGAAGTACTTGGCGGCAAGAAGATGGAGTCCTACTGGCCAGAGGTCCAAGCTCGAATCGGACAGGCCGCAAGGAACAGCAAAAGCCCGGCGCCCCTACTCAAGCGTTTGCTTGTTCCCGAACAAGCGCGGGAGGAAGGCGCCCCTCCGTCGCCGCGATTGAGAAGGCAACTCTCAGAGGCGGGCATCCAGTACTCACAAGGCATGGCCTTGTCGCTGCACGGGTCCCTGAACCAAACGATATGAAAGGGGCGGCGGTGGCAAGTATCGATGAATTGGTTCGCAATTATTATCTGCGCGTGGATGAGGATCCCGCCACTGTGCACGAACTATTTTGTCAGGACGCCGCCTATCACCGGCCTGGTTACGGGGCGCTTGTCGGACGTGAGCGCCTGCGCCAGTTTTATGGCCAAGAGCGGGTAATAGCTTCCGGAAACCACCGGCTCAAAGAGGTCCTGATTGCCGATCAGTCAGCAGCTGTGCGCGGTGATTTTGAAGGCAAGGGGCATTCCGGTGAGGACTTGCGGGTCTCGTTTGCAGATTTCTTTACCTTCAAGGAGGGATTGATTCAGGACCGCACGACATATTTTTTCATGCCGAAGGTATAGATTCCTTCGGCTTGGAAAAAGTTCTAACGCTTCGGCAGGTTTATCCACCCACAGCACAGTGACCACCGGAACGGACGTGTTATGGGAACAGCACTAACTGGCAAGTGCGGAGGCTCAGTTGAGGTTGCGGCCTCGCTAGTATAGGGGAGTGGATTCGACCTTCAGCCTTCGCCCTGCCCGCACCAGTGACGTGGCGGCGATCAAGAGGCTGGTGGCTCCTCTGGCTGAGGAACGGATCCTCATGGCCAAGGAGACCGTGGCGTACTACGAGAGCCTGCAGGAATTCCGGATTGCCGAATCCAATACCGGCGAGGTCATTGGCTGCGGCGCCTTGCACGTGATGTGGGAGGACCTGGCCGAGATCCGCACGCTGGCCGCGGCCGACTCCTGGCGGGGCCGCGGCGTGGGCCATGTCCTGGTGGAGAACCTGCTGGAAGAGGCAAAGGCGCTGGGCGTGAGCCGGGTGTTCTGCCTGACGTTCGAGGTGGACTTCTTCAAGCGCCACGGCTTTGAAGTCATGGCGGACCAGTCGGCCGTTGATCCGCAGGTGTATTCGGAACTCCTGCGCTCGCATGACGAAGGCGTGGCCGAGTTCCTGGACCTTGCCCGCGTGAAGCCCAACACCCTGGGCAATACGCGCATGATCAAGCAGCTTTAACCTGCGCCCAAACCCCTTTTAGAACCCAGCTCCGACGGGTGGCTGGGCCCTGCCCGATTATGGGTGATTTAAACCTCTTCTCTTATCTAAAGTTGATGGATAAACTGATAACGGCTTGCTGGGGAAGCTTCCGCCACATCGGTCAATTTGAGAGAAGATCATGCAGTCCCACGCCTCGTTCCCAGATGTTTCACAACTCCAACTCAGCGTGCGCGGTCCAGTGTTCACGCCTGCCGATCCCGGCTTCGCCGCCGAAGTAGCGGCCTTCAATTTGTCCACACAGCACCAACCGGATGTTGCCTTCGGCGCCCTCGACGCAGAGGACGTTTCGGCGGCAGTCCGCTGGGCCGGAGAACGCGGAATGCCCGTCTCCGTCCAATCCACCGGCCACGGGGCCACCAACGCCATTGAGGGCGGCCTGCTCATCAGCACGCGTCGAATGCTGGAGCTCAGTATCGATCCCGTCGAACGGACGGCCCGCGTTGGCGCCGGCGTCCGCTGGAAGGCCGTCGTGGAACTGGCATCCACGTTCGGGCTCATGGGGCTCTGCGGTTCCACCACCGACGTCGGCGTGGTGGGTTACACCTTGGGCGGCGGCTTGCCCATCATGGGTCGAAAGTACGGGTTCGCATCGGACCATGTGATCGCCTTCGAGATCGTCACTGCTGACGGCACGCACCGACGGGTAACCAAGGACGAGAATTCGGAGCTTTTCTATCTCCTGCGCGGAGGCAAGGGAAACCTTGGCATTGTCACGGCCATGGAATTCCACTTATTCCCGGGCACTGACCTCTTCGCCGGTGGGCTGTACTTCGACGGTGAGCATGCTCCGGCGGTCCTCCAGCAGTTCAGCGAATGGGTTCCGTCGCTGCCCCAGGAGGCGTCGGCGTCGTTGGCCTTCCTTCGATTGCCGGACATGGAGTTCATCCCCGAACCTTTGCGGGGCAAGTTCGTCGTGCATCTGCGTTACGCGTACCAGGGCGACGCGGCCGTGGCGACGCAATTGCTGGAGCCGATGCGACGGAGTGCGCCTTTGATGATGGATGGGACCGGCCCCCTGGACTCCACCCAGCTGGACAGTATCCACCAGGACCCGGACCAGCCTGTGCCCGTGCGCGAGCGTGGCTTCCTGCTGGACCGTTTGGACGGCGGAGCAAAGAGCGCGATCCTGCGCCACTTCGGACCAGGCGTGCAGAGCCCGGTGCTGATGGCGGAGGTGCGGCTGCTCGGCGGCGCCTTGGCCAAGAGCGCCGACGGCGAGGACACGGTTGGGGCGCGCGACGCCGCGTTCAGCTTCTTCATGGCGGGCATGGCTGTCCCTCCTCTGGTGGAGCTGCTTCCCGTAGTGTTCGACGCCGTTCGCGACGACCTGCGCGATGCCTCCAGCGGCGGGACTTTTGTTAACCTCCACGGCCACTTCGTCGACGCCGAGGACAGGGAGCGGCCCTGGGGTCCCACTGTCCGCGAACGGCTCCGGAAGGCGAAAGCCGAGCTTGACCCGAAGAACATGTTCAGCTTCGGGCACGTCGTGGGTCTTCCGGTCATCGACCAGACGGTGCTTCTCGAAGACGTTGTGACCGCCGGTGGCGACGCCGTGCTGAACAGCTAGGGAGCTGACGGCAATGGACCATCGGGTGATTTTTCCTGATTTCTCTGCTTTCCAGATCGACATTCCGTATGGATCGTTGCCGAACGGGGAGTCGTGGGCGGGGGAGCGGTATCCGGATCCGGACCTCTACTCGGCCTTCTGGCCGGAAGTACGTCCCCGGGACGAATCCGCGTTGACTCCGGCGCCGGGTGCCGATGACTGACCCGTGAACAGAAGCGCAGGTGGAGGGGCGGTCGAAGGGCTGCCCCTTCCACCATTTAACTGCCGTCCCTTCGCCTCGGGACCTACCGTGGGCCCGCCCGCCGGTAGTAGGGTCAGAGCACCAGCCACAGCATGCCCAGGAGCATCCAATGAAAAAGCTCATCAATGATCCACGCGCCGTGGTGGACGAGTCCGTCGAAGGTTTTGGCATGGCCCATGCCGACATCGTGGACGTCCATCCCGACCCCAAATTCGTTGTCCGGAAGGCAGCGCCGGTAGCGGGCAAAGTTGCCCTGGTTTCCGGCGGAGGCAGCGGGCACGAACCCCTTCACGCAGGCTTTGTGGGACTCGGAATGCTCGACGCCGCTGTGCCCGGCGCGGTCTTCACCTCTCCCACACCCGACCAGATCATTCCAGCGACTGTCGCCGTGGACTCAGGTGCCGGCGTCGTCCATATCGTGAAGAACTACACCGGTGACGTGCTGAACTTCGAAACCGCTGCGGAAATGGCCCAGGCTGAAGGCGTTCGCGTCCGTTCGGTGCTGGTGAACGACGACGTCGCCGTGGAGGACTCGCTGTACACGGCAGGACGCCGCGGGGTGGGCGGAACCGTCCTGGTGGAAAAGATCGCCGGAGCGTCCGCCCAGCGCGGGGACGACCTGGATACTGTCACCGCAATCGCCGAACGTGTAGTAGCCAACGTGCGGACCATGGGCGTTGCTCTGTCCGGCTGCACTGTGCCGCACGCGGGTACACCGAGCTTTGAACTGGCCGATGACGAAATTGAAATCGGAATCGGCATCCACGGCGAGCCGGGCAGGCACAGGATCCCCATGGAAGGCGCCGACGCCATCACGGACCGGCTGCTGGAACCTGTCCTGGAGGATTTGGGGATCGCATCAGGTGACCAGGTCCTGCTGTTCGTCAACGGCATGGGCGGAACCCCGCAGAGTGAGTTGTATATCGTGTACCGCCGGGCTGCGCAGGTCCTCGCCGAACGGGGCGCCACGGTGGAGCGCTCCTTGGTGGGCAACTACGTGACGTCCCTGGAAATGCAGGGCTGTTCAGTATCCGTGCTGCGCCTGGACGACGAGATGACCAGGCTCTGGGACGCGCCCGTCCACACGGCAGCCCTGCGGTGGGGTGCCTGAGCATGGGATTGGGCGTCGACTGGGCCGTGGACTGGCTGAAACTCTCCGCCGACTCCATGGCCCGGCACCGCACGGAACTGATCGAACTGGATCGCGCAATCGGCGACTCTGATCACGGCGAAAACATGGACCGGGGTTTCCAGGCGGTTGTTGCCAAACTGGAGGAAGCCGCACCGGAGACGCCGGGTGCGGCACTCAAGGTGGCGGCGATGACCCTCATGTCAAAGGTGGGTGGTGCGGCCGGACCGCTCTATGGAACGGCGTACCTGCGCGCGGCCACCTCGCTGGGCGATCTGGCGGACGTGGACGCCGAGGCCCTGGCCGCGGCGCTCGCCGCAGCACGGGACGGGGTAGTGGCCCGCGGCAAGGCGGAACCCGGCGACAAAACCATGATCGACGCCTGGACTCCAGCTGTCGAAGCCGCACAAAAGGCAGCGGCCGCTGGCAAAGACCCAAGGGAGGTCCTGGACGCCGCCGCTGAAGCCGCCCAGGCCGGAGCCGAATCCACGGACGAACTGGTGGCCCGGAAGGGTCGGGCCAGTTACCTGGGGGAGCGCAGCGTCGGTCACCGCGACCCCGGTGCCGCATCAACAGCGCTGCTCCTGCGGGCAGCCGCAACAGCTGCCGGCAACGGCACAGGAACCGGGGACGCATGACGGTGGGAATCGTGGTGGTTTCGCACAGCAGCAAAATCGCTGAAGGTGCAGTGGAACTCGCCGCCCAGATGGCGCCCGACGTCGAACTCGTCGCCGCCGGGGGAACCGACGACGACCGTATCGGTACCAGCCTGGAGAAGGTGCTGGCCGCCGTCGAGCAGTCACTGGTTGATTCGGGTGGTGACGGGGTTGTGGTGCTCACGGACCTGGGCTCGGCCGTGATGACGGCTGAGTCTGCCGTGGAATTCGCCAGCGCTCCCGACGCTGTGCGGCTGGCCGACGCGCCCCTGGTCGAGGGACTGGTTGCCGCGGCCGTCGCCGCCCAGGGAGGGGCCGGCGTCGAGGATGTGCTCAAAGCGGCCGAAGCCGTAACTTTCAGTGGAAGTTCAGTGGCTGCACCCCAGGCTGCCGACGCAGGCACTGCTGAACCTGACGCCAGCGGGACTTTTACCCTGATCAACCCCCTGGGAATGCATGCGCGTCCGGCGGCGAAGATCGCCGGCGGCCTGTCCGGAATGGACGCGGACGTGACCGTCAACGGAGTGGATGGCATGTCCATCATGGCGTTGATGGCGCTCGCAGCGGGGCAGGGATCCGAGCTGCATGTGGAAGCCCGTGGGAAGGATGCCGAGAGGGCTGTGGACTACGTGCGGAAGCTGGTTGAAGAGGGGTTTGGCGAGCTCTAACTAAACGGTTTTTCGACCAAGATATTGCTAAGTATGCTGATTAGTGATGTTGTAGAGGTACAAGGTTCCTACGAAGAAAGAGGTGCGACATGGGTGCTGACGACAAGATCGAGAACACCGGCGAGAAGCTGGGCGGCAAGGCCAAGGAAGCTGCCGGCAAGCTGACGGACGACAAAGGCCTCGAGGCTGAGGGCAAGGGCGACCAGGTCAAAGCCGACCTCAAGGGCGCAGGCGAGAAGCTGAAGGACGCCTTCAAGAAGGACTAGGAATGTGGACAGGGCCGCTGCGGTTGCAGCGGCCCTGTCTTGCTGTGGGAGGCCTCGCTTCGAGGCACTATTTGATGGAGGATCTTCGTGAACATACTGGTAAAACTGTTCGGCATTGCTGTTAGCCTCGGCGCAGGTGCCATCGCGAACAAGACTTTGGAAGGCCTCTGGGAGAAGAAGACCGGCAAGCCCGCCCCGAAGGACGGAACGGACCTGAACGACTCCCTGCCGGGCGTCCTGGTTTTCGCCGTGGTCTCCGCCGGTGTTGGCGCAGTTGTTCACGTACTTACCCAACGGGGCACCAAGAGCGCCCTGGCCCGCATGAAGAAAACAGCAGACGAGGTCTAGAACATGGCTATTGCCAAGCACCCCAGCGTTGTCATCGACTGCCCCGACGCGGCAGCGCTCGCAGCTTTCTACGCCGAATTGCTCGGATGGCACGTTTCCAACGAGAACGGCGACTGGTACGACGTGCGCCCGGAGGACGGCAGCAACTGCATCTCCTTCCAGCAGGTTGATGTGTACCAGGCGCCCGTCTGGCCGGGCCAGACAATCCCGCAGCAGATGCACTTTGACGTCGTGGTGGACAACCTGGACAAGGCTGAAGAAGAAGTCCTTGCCCTTGGCGCCAGCAAGGCCGACCACCAGCCAGGCGAGACGTTCAGGGTGTTCCTTGATCCTGCCGGACACCCGTTCTGCCTCTGCCTGAGCTAGGGCCTGCCCTTTTTGGGCCTAGCCCTGCTGCGCCGCCCACTCGTCGACGCGACGGTTGCTCTCCTCCTCTGAAAGGTCCTCGACGCGGGTCATGATGGACCACCGGACCCCGAACGGATCCCGGATGCTGGCATAGCGGTCACCGGAAACGAAGGTGCTCAACGGCTCCCTGATGGTGGCGCCGGCTTGTTCCGCTATGCGGACCAGAGCGTCTGCATCGGAGCAGTAGAGTCCCAGGGAATAGCAGTCGTCCTCGCCCTCGGGCGACGGGACCAAGTGGTATTCGGGGTTGGGCTCGCCGAGTTGCAGGTGACCGTTTCCGAAGTCGAGCTCCGCGTGGACCACCACCCCGCCCATCTCGGTTTCGCCCACCACCCTGGCGCCGAACACGTCCCGGTAGAACGCGATCGCTTCCTTGGCGTTGGACACCGCCAGGAACGGCGTGAGGCTGGTCAACCCTTTCGGGACGCCGTGCGTGGTGTGCTCGCCGTTGGCGGCGGGGGCGGCTTCTGTGCTTGTAGTATCTGTCATGGATATGACGCTACGTGCCTGGTAGGGGCCAGCGCTTGGAGATTCGCGACGGGTTCGCGAGGGGTTGGGTTCCGGGAAGGCTCCAATGACGGATTCGTTCAAAGGCATCCTCTATCCCGCCCGGCTGCCCACCTTCCACCGCCTTCCTGCGCCGGAGCCGGTGGCGGACCTCGTCCAGTGGTTCTGGATTCCCGAGTGGGACATCGAACCCGGCCGATCGTCCCGGCAACACGTGATCGCCTACCCCACCTCCAATCTGGTGGTGCAAGGTGATGTGGTTGAATTCTCCGGCCCCACCACCCGCGCCGCTTACCGTGACCTGAGCGGAAAGGGATGGGCAGTGGGAGCCCTGCTCCGACCGGCCGCGGTTCCGCTGTTCAGTGATGCTCCGGAGACCCTCCGCGACACAGGTCTCGCGCTGGACCTGCATGACCTCCACACCGCCGTTTCAGCGGCCATGGAAACGCACGACGGCGGCACCCGCCGCGGGCGGGCAGCGGAAGCCTTTGTTGCGTGGCTGGTTTCCCTGGATGTGACGTTGTCCGAAGAGGCGCTGCTCGCGAACCGGATGATGGACCTCATTGCGACCGACCCTGAGGTTGTCAGGATCGAAGATGCGGCATCCCTCCTTGCGGTGTCCCCGCGAACGTTGCAACGGATCGCGAAAAAATACATCGGGTTGAGTCCCTCCGCCCTTATCCGTCGCCGAAGGCTGCAGGACGCGGCCGAGCGCACCCGGTCCGATCCATCAGCGGACCTTGCGGTGATCGCCGTCGAACTTGGCTATGCGGACCATGCGCACCTGACCAACGACTTCCGGAAGTTCCTGGGTTTCACGCCGAGTTCGTACCGGCGGTCAGCCGGGGCTGCGGACTGCTGAGCGTTGGCACAGTCGGTTCGGTGACTGCGTCCCCTTCCTCTGGGGTCGTGGTCTCCCCGCGGAAAGCTGCCAGCATTGCCTCGCGATCGAATTGCCCCTCCCATTTGGAGACCACAAAAGTGGCGACGCAGTTGCCAAGCAGGTTGACCACAACCCGCATGGAGTCCATGAGCCGGTCGGCCCCCAGCAGGAGTGCCACGCCTGCAACCGGGAAGATTCCCAGGGCTCCAGCGGTGGCCGAGAGGGCCAGGAAGGCTGATCCCGGGACTCCGGCCATGCCCTTGGAGGTCAGCATGAGAATGCCCAGTGCGGCCAGTTGCTGACCCAGATCCAGGTTGTGCCCGAAGGCCTGTGCGAGGAATAGGAGGGAGATCGACAGGTAGAGTGCCGCGCCGTCGAGGTTGAAAGAGTATCCGGTGGGAACCACCAGTCCCGTGGTTGCCCGGGAGCAGCCGGCGTTGGTCAGCTTGGTCATGATGCGAGGGAGGACGGATTCGGTGGACGCCGTGCCCAACGCCAGCATGAACTCTTCGCGCGAGTATTTGATGAACTGCCACAGGGGAACACGAGGGTAGGCCCAGGCCACCACAAACAATAAGCCGATGAAGATCAGGGCAGAGCCATAGCATGCTGCCACCAGAAGGGCGTAGGTGCTCAGGGAGCTGAGCCCGTATTGGCCGATGATGAAGGCCATGGCGCCAAACGCACCCACTGGAGCCACCCGCATGACCCAGGCCATGATCCTGAAGAAGATTTCCAACGTGGTTTCCATGATGTCAATGACCGGCTTGCATTTCTCCCGCCCCACCACCACGATTGCTGCTCCAAAGAAGACGGCGAAGCACAGCACCTGCAAGAGTGAGTTTGAGGCAAATGCCCCCACCACGCTTGTGGGGATGATGCCCAGCAGGAACTGTCCGGCATCCTTGGGTGGGGCCGTGGTGATTTTGGCGTTCACGGCATCCTCGGACAAGGACGCGGGGTCAATGTTCAGGCCGGCGCCCGGCTGCACGACGTTGGCCACTACCAGCCCAAAAGCAAGCGCGAAGAGTGTAGCGGCGGTGAAGTAGACCAGGGCCTTCACGCCCACCCGACCGACGGCTCTTACGTCTCCCACGGCTGAGATCCCAGTGACGATGACCAGGAAAATCAGCGGCGCGATGATCATCTTGATGAGTTGGATGAAGCCATCGCCCAGCGGGCGAAGCGCGGACCCGATGTTGGGCCACAGGTACCCGATGACGATTCCCGCTACCACCGCCATCACGATTTGGAAGAACAAGGACTTGTATAAGGGCTTCTTCGCAGCTGGAGTTGAGGCTGTTTCAGGTGCATGGATCTTCAAGGAGTGCGCCTATCTGTGCATGGGGCCGTGCAGGGTCACGGCCGGGATCACACAAGACGCTATGAGTGCCTTGTTTCCGGATTGCTAATTCCAGAGGCGCTCTGTGTTTAATATCGGAATCAAGTTTTCACGATGCGAAATTGACCGGGGATAAGGGACGGCAGCCCTCCGCGGCAACCTCCGCAGGCTTCGGGACCGGCCTATGCGCTGCGTCGAGGAAGACCCTGTAGGACACCACTCCCTCCCCGGCTGGAGGTGTGCGGTACCCGGCATCCTTCCGGTGGGCCGCGAAGGACACTGTGACGCAGGTGCCGGCAGGGGCAGGCCCGGCGGCGACTCGGGCGGAATGACACGGGAATACCGCTGGCTAAATCAAATCGCTAGAGGAACGGCGCCGTTCGATACTGCTACCCCTGCCGCAATCCCGCCGCATCAAGGACCACCGCCGCCGAAATCACCCGCCCGCACTGTTCGCCGAACGGGTAGTCGCCCCTGGGAGTGAATGTCAGGGTACGCACTGGCAAGGCGGCACCGGAAATCGATGTGCCGCTCACCGTCGCATCCAGGGGCGCTTCGGATAACGCGCTCAACTCCATGAAGCCCTGCAGGGTCCCGTCAGGGGAGGACGTCGCTGAGCAGACACCCTCCGGCGAGCAGCCCTGGTCGACGGCAGCTGAGCCCGGCTGCAGAACCAGATCCTTCTCCGTGCAGCTACCGTCCTGGCAGGCCTTCAGCCGAAGAGAACCGACGTCGCCTGCATAGGATGCGGCCACGGTCAGGGACACCCCGGTAGCCCGCGCAATGGCCGGGCACGCCACAGGCTCCGGATAACACGCGGACAGCAATCCCGCAGTGCACGCAAGCGTCAAGGCCAACCCAATTCTGCCCATGCTTCAGGGTAGGGCCCGATGCCTACGCCGGTAGCCGCAAACCGCCGTCGTGCATTTCCGCGAGACCATCGGTCAGCAAGCCGTCCAAGGCGCGTTCCAACTGTTCGGGTGCCGAGTTGAGGCGGTGCAACGCCGCGAGTGGAATGCCGACGCCGGAGGGCGCGAAGCCGAGGTCGGCGGGCGCCTGTTCGAACATCTCCCGCGGGACAGGTGTGGCAGCCTCACGGAGCACCGCCATCACGGCTCCGCGAACCTGACGGTCGGTGCCGTGCCAGGACTGGCCCTTGGGCGTGTACGACGGCGGCGGCTCACCGGCGGCGAGCCATGCACAGCTTGCGCGGACGGGACAGTCGGCGCACTTGGGGCTGCGGGCGGTGCAGACCATGGCGCCAAGCTCCATGACCGAAGCGTTCCAGCGCACGGACAGTTCCGGATCGAGGGGGAGCAGCGACTCGGCCAGGCGCATCTCCGCGGCGGTCAGCGTTGGTGCCGGAAGGGCGCTCCCGGCAAAGAGCCGTGCGTGGACGCGGCGGATGTTGGTATCCACCACGGTCTCCCGGCGGCCAAAGGCAAAGGCTGCGACGGCGGCGGCCGTGTAACTGCCGACGCCGGGAAGCCCCAGGAGCTCGTCGTAATTGTCGGGCACCGAACCGCCGTGCTGATCCCGGATGGCGACGGCGGCCGCGTGCAGCCGCAAAGCCCGGCGCGGATAACCGAGGCGGCCCCAATGGCGCACGGCTTCTCCGGACGGCTCGTTGGCGAGGTGGGCCGGTGTGGGCCAGCGTTCCATCCAGTCGAACCACACCGGAAGGACGCGGACCACGGGGGTCTGTTGGAGCATGACTTCGCTGACCAGGATTCCCCACGCGCTGCAGTCGGGTTCGCGCCACGGGAGGTCCCTTGCCGTGTCCTCGAACCACTGGTCCAGGGCGTTGTGGAGCGAGGCCAGCTGGAGGGTGTTGGGAAGTGTCATACTGCCAACAACTCTAGTGGATTCCCGCCCGGAGCCGCCCGCCCGCAATCGCATGGCCGACGTCACACAGCCCTGGATTGGGCGCCAGCGGCGTGGAGGTTAGGCACCCCGGCCGCTGCGAGCCTAGCCTAGAACCATGTCCACCAAGGGTAAGCAGCAATCCACCGCGCGCTCATCAGCGCCGGCGAAAGGTGCTGCCCGCGGTTCGTCACCCCAAAGCACCTCCACGAACCGTCGCCGGCCGAGCCCTGCCGTGTACCGCCGTCGTCGGCAGGTAGTCTTCGGTGCCCTGCTGCTGGTGATCGTGCTGCTCGTAGCTGGCATAGTTGCCGTCACCGGGGCGCTTTCCGGGAAGTCAGAACCGCAAGCGGTCGCGTCTCCCGACACAACGCAGGCACCGACGCAAGGGACCGCACCGTCGGGAACGCCGTCGCCTTCGGCTTCCGCTACGCCCGTGTGCGACTTCAACCTCATGACCGTGGCCGCGAAAACCGATAAACCCGCCTACGGTGCTGAGGAAATGCCGCTCCTGACCATGACCATCACCAACGGCGGCGCAGCTCCGTGCGAGGTCAACGTCGGAACGTCACAGATGGAATACCTGGTGATGAGCGGAGCGGACCGCATTTTCTCCTCCAAGGACTGCCAGACAGGCGGCGTGGACCTCATCAAGACCATCCAGCCAGGCAAGAGCGAAACCGCCAACTTCCCGTGGCAGCGCAACCGGACACTGGAAGGCTGCGGAGCCATCAACGCCAAGCCCGGTGCTGGCGGCGCCTATTACACGTTCGAAGCGCGGCTGGGAAACAAGGCCAGCCCCAAAGCCACCTTCCAGCTGAACTAAGCGGCCTCGCGCCTGGCAGGGTCCGACGGCGGCAGTCGCCTTAGAGGAAACGGTCCAGCAGGCTGGCTTCGGCCATGCGGCTCAGGCCCTCGCGGACGGTGCGGGCGCGCTGGTCGCCGATGCCGTCCACAGTCATCAGGTCGTCGATGGTGGCAGCCATGAGGTTCTGCAGGCCACCGAAATAGTCCACCAGGCGGTCGGCCACAGCCTTGGGAACGGACTTGAGTCCGGACAGCAGCCGGTATCCGCGGGGCTGGACTACCGCATCCAACTGTTCCACGCCGCCGGCGAAACCGATGATGTGGGCGATGCGGCTGAGGTCGATCAGCTCCGTGGGCCCAAGGTTGAGGAGGGCCTGGACGGCTTCTTCGATCTGCTCCGGGGTGGCGTCCGGGTCCGAGTAGTCGCGGATAATGACTTCGCTGCCAGGGCCGCGGCCTACCGTGAGCTCTTCCACCTGAAGGGACAACAGGCGTCCATCCTCACCAAGTTCCAGGACGTATTGGGCGATTTCTTCGGAGATGCGACGGACCATCTCCTGCCGCTGAAGCGTGACAGCAACATCCCTGACGGTGACCAGAGCCTCGATTTCGAGGGCCGAAAGCGAGCTGGTGACCTGGTCCAGCCTGGCGCTGTACCGTTCCAGCGTGGCCAGGGCCTGGTTGGCGCGGGCCAGGACCTTCTCCGAACCCTCCAACACGTGGCGCAATCCGTTCACGTACAGGGCGATGATCTGCATGGACTGGCTGACGGAAATGACGGGGACACCGGTTTGGATGGCCACGCGTTCGGCGGTGCGATGCCTGGTGCCGGATTCTTGGGTTTCGATGCTGGAATCCGGAACAAGCTGCACTGCGGCCCGGACGATGTTACTGGCATCCTTGTCGCAGATGATGGCGCCGTCCATCTTGGCGAGCTCGCGCAAACGTGTGGGGGAGAAGTCGATGCCGATATCGAATCCGCCGGAACAGATGGAGTCGATGGTCCTGTCCGATCCGAGCACAATCAAGGCGCCGGTACGTCCACGAAGGATGCGCTCAAGGCCATCACGTAACGGAGTTCCGGGTGCGACTCTGGCCAGGGTCGCCTTGAGCGACTCTTCCGGGCTCCGGGCCATGGGGTTTCCCTTCGAAGGTGCAAGCCTCGGCTTACAAACAAGCTGAATCCGGCATCAGGGGACACGCGAAGAAATGCCCCTTTGACGACTAGCACCATGATAGGGCTTCCGGACGCCATTAACCGCACCAGCAAGCCCCAAAGTGGGTCATTTCGTTATGTTCGGGCAGCCGCGGAAGAGGCTACATTCGGCTCTGCGGCGGGGCCCACTTTGGGAAAGCAGCCCGTTGACGTGGGCGGATATAACAAGTTGGTGTAGTTAATTGCGCGCGGGCCAATCCACTCAGTAATCCACTTGCCGCTTCATCTTGTTGCCCAGCCACATCATCGCCAGGCTCACCACGAGGAAACCCACGGAAATGGCCAGCGCGAAGATCACGACGCCACCCCAACCACCGGCCCGGGCAGGATCAATGAACCAGTACGGGTACCAATTGACCAAAGCTCCCCGGATCAGGCTGTAGGCCAGGTACCCAATGGGGTACAGCAGCCAATACCAGATGTGCTTCGGCCGGAGGGTGGTCCTCGGCGGCTGGAAGAGCCAGTCCGCCACCATCACCACGGGCATCAGGTAGTGCACCACGAAGTTAACCCAGGGCAGCAGGGAACCGAGGTCCTCCCCGGCCAGAAGAGCACCGAACACCAGGCCCACCACGGCCATGGCGATCGTGGCCGTGCCGCGCGTGACGTCGTCAGCCTCGCTGGGCCGCTTCCGGACCAGGACCCTGTACCCGCTGATCAGCAGCACAAGTGCCGCGAAGATGTTGGACAGGTTGGTGAAGTAGGAGAAGAAATTCCAGACGTCGTACCCCAAGCCCACATGAACCGTCAGCTGCGCACCAACAGCCACCAAGGTCAAAAGGCCAAAGAAGAAGCGTCCCCCAATAAGCACATTCCGCTTTGTCATGGACCAGTCCTTGCCGTGGGCTGGCAGGGCTGGTCCGGGCCGTACTGGAACCATTCCGGCAACGCAGCTGTGAAGGCTTCCCGCACGGCCGGCGTGTTGGAAACAGTCCAGTCAACGCGGCCCTTGACCTCGATTTCCTGCTTGTCCCATTCGAACCAGTTGATCATCTTCAGCAAGGGGAACTGCTGATGGGTTGCAGGGCTGAAGACCTGGTTCCACCAGGCCTCCTTGATGGCCAGTTCCTGTTCCCCTCCGGCCGACGGAGCGAAGAGCGCCGCCGTTTCAGGGATGGCTACCGGCTTGCCGTGCTGGACGCCGTAGACGTTGTAGAAATCGGGCAGCAGCGTGTCGTCGCCGTTGGCGCCGGAATAGGTTCCCGTGAGCTGCTGCGTGAATTTGTTGGGCTCAGGGAGTTCGTTCTCACCCCACGGATATTTGTTGCCCCAGTGGTACAGCGACATGCCCACCCAGTCCACGGCCTCATCACCCGGGTAATAGGGCGAATACGCGTCATCGTTCATCGTCAGTGCGCCGTCGCCGTTGGTGTCCAAAGCAGCGAATTCCAGGGTCCCCGGCTTGGCCTCGAACTGGCCACCGGCGAAGGGGTAACCGCCGCCGTAGTTGGGTGCCCACATCATGGCTGAACCGGGCGCGTCCCTATGTACTGCCTTGGCCAGAGTCTGAAACGCGGCCACGTATTTTTGGGGCTGCTGCGACCACGCGTACCAGGAGCCGTTCATCTCGTGCGCGAACCGGACGATGACCGGGACGCCCTCCTTGTTGAACCGCGCCAAGTCCTTGGCCAAGGCCGTGGCTGTGTCATCGGTGACGGCGTTCAAGCCCTGGGCAGGCTCCAGCGTCAGGAGCATCATGCGGCCGTCTGCGTGGATCTGCTCAACGGCCTTCTGGAGGTCTTCTTCATCCTTGGGTGTCAACGGAAAGCCGGTGAACGAAACACTGACGGCGGGTTTGTGGCCCAGGTCTTTGGTGAATGTCGCCAAGGACTTGGAATGGTAATCCAGATTGACGCCAAACAACGTCCCGTTCGCCGGGGCCAGTTCGCTTCGCGGAGTGACTTCGCAGGCCGCGGCCGACGGCGTTGCAGCTGCCTCCCGCTGGGACAGTGAGTTGGCGAAGTTAACCCCGGCTATACCGAGTACCGCCAAGCCAATCACCGTCGGCAACGTGAACGCCCTCAACAGCTCGGCGCGGTTCTCCTTGCGGGACGCGCTGTCTTCCACTGGTTGCTCCCCCAAAAACAAACACCGAGCCTTCCTGAGCTGCGCTTTCGTCCTATCCTAGGGATCCGCGGTCCGCGGCTCAATCATGATGCCTGAGTAATCAGCAACTCCAAGGCCTCTGCCAAGTGGCCCACCTCGCGCACAGAGAAGCCCTCGGGAATCACACCTGCCCCCGCCGGGCTTGCCGGAACGATCGCGTGGGTGAATCCGAGACGGTGTGCCTCCTGGATGCGCTGGTTGATTCCGGGAACAGGACGGACCTCGCCGGCCAGCCCGACTTCGCCGAAAGCGATGAGTCTCTGGGGGAGTGCCTTCCGCGACTTCGCCGAGGCAACAGCCAACGCCACCGCCAGGTCAGTGGCCGGTTCCGTCAGCTTCACCCCGCCCACGGTGGCGACGTAGGAGTCATCCTTGTGCAGCATGCACCCGGCCCGTTGTTGAAGGACCGCCAGCAGCATGGCCACCCGGGAGCTTTCCAGTCCGCTTGTTGCGCGCCGGGGCTGGGAATTGGGGCTCTCCGCGAGGAGCGATTGCACCTCGGCGAGCAGGGGGCGCCGGCCCTCCATGGTCACCGTGATGCACGTGCCGGACACCGGTTCACGCGTGCGCGACACGAAAAGCCCGCTTGGGTCCGCCAGGCCTTCAATGCCGGACTCGTTGAGGTCGAAGCAGCCGACATCGTCCGTGGCACCATAGCGGTTTTTGACCGCCCGCAGCAGGCGAAGGCGGGAGTGACGCTCGCCTTCGAACTGGCACACCACATCCACCAGGTGCTCCAGCAGGCGTGGCCCGGCGATGGTGCCTTCCTTGGTCACGTGGCCCACCAAAAGGGTTGTCATGTTTCGTCGTTTGGCAGCGGCGATGATCGAGGCAGCTACCTCACGTACCTGTGACACACCGCCCGCACTGCCCTCCACGTCTGCACTGCTGAGCGTCTGGACGGAGTCGACAATGAGCAGCTTCGGCTCAAGCTTTTCCACTTGGCCAAGGGCCTGTCCCAGATCCGTCTCAGCTGAGAGGTAGAGGGTGTGCGCGACGGCGTCAATCCGTTCGGCGCGCAGCTTCACCTGAGCGGCAGACTCCTCGCCGGTGACGTACAGGACGTCCTGGCCCGTGCGCGCGAACTTTGCCGCGACGTCCAGCAGTAGCGTGGACTTTCCGACGCCGGGTTCCCCGGCCAGGAGGATGACAGCGCCTGGCACAAGCCCTCCACCGAGTACGCGGTCGAGTTCGTCCACCCCGGTAGGCAGGAACGCGGCGGTTGTTCCATCTACCTCAGCGATACGGCGGGCCGGTTCCAGGACGGTGGCAGCCGCCGTCGTACGTGCCACTGTGGCGCCGTATTCCTCCACGGTTCCCCATGCCTGGCATTCGCCGCAGCGGCCCACCCACTTGATGGCCGTCCAGCCGCATTCGGCGCACTTGTAGGCGGGGGTCTTTGATGCGCGGGAAGTCTTTGAAGCCATGGGTCCAAGCGTAGTGGCGGGGGCCGACACTATTGGCCCAGCAGGAGCTACAGCGGTGGGAGGACCGTCCGTGCCTCTTCCGGTTCCATCCCGCTGGCCTCCAGCAGGTCCACCATGAGAGGGCGGAACAGCATGACCACGGTCTCGCCCTCGAGCCGTTGGACGTCGAGCATCTTCGGGTGGAGCCGGGCGGCGATGTCACTGAGGTCGTTCCGGGCGCGCCGCAGATGGACCCGCCGGGTACCCTCGCTTTGTTCGGCGAGCCCGATGGTCATCTCGTCTATTGCGGCCGCGGTTTCCTGCAGGACCTCGGAGATGCTGTCGATCGCTTCGTCGGAGAGTGCCGCGTGGTTGATGGCACTGGTCAGGCGTCGCGCGAACACGCGGCTGTTGCGCAAGGCCAGATCGATGTACTCCAACGAATGTTCCAGGCTTGCCAGTTCGTCACGGTGCCTCCGGTGTGCGGGAGCAAGTGTGGCTACCTCGCCGGAAGCACGCAGGGTCTGCCGCATCCTGTCCACCAACGGTTGGCAATTGCGGCCGCGGATCAGGGCGTGCCAGGCCATGGTGGAATCGCTCTCGATCATGGCGTTGGCGCATTCCCGCAACACTTCGGCGAGCTCGTGCAGGATCTGTTGGACGTCCTTGCGCGGCTCCCTGCGCGGATCCTTGGGCACCAGGATGGTCACCAGCAGCGCACACACGCCACCCACCACAGCATCAATGCTGCGCGTGAACGGCCCGCCGGCCGGAGCCGGAAGCAGCACCACCAACAACGACTGCAGCCCCAGTTGGGTAGTGAAGATGGTGCCGCTGTCCAGGAACCTGGCCAACAGGATGGAGAAGAGAAGAACGACGGCGGCCTGCCAGATCCCAGCGCCCAGCCAGTGGAGCAGCAAGTCGCCAACAACGATCCCGAGGGTGCAGCCAAGGCCCACCTCGATAACCCGGCGCAGGCGGGGGTCCCGGGAGAAGCCCAAGGCAATCAGGGACGACGTGGCAGCGAACAGGGGACCCTGGTGGCCCAGCACGTATTCGGCAAAGGCGTAGGCACCAACGGCGCACACTGTCATTTGGATTGCCGGTGTCAACGAATTCCGGCTGCGAACCAAGCCGGTCCGGACCCTGGCGCGCAGAAACCTCTTGCTTGCAGAAAATCCCTTCGCGGCAGCCATGTGCTCCAGTCTATTTGTCCTGGCATCCGCAACGACGGCAACCCGGGCGACGCTCAAGGTGGCGCGCGCCACATCACCCAATGGTCCGCCGTCGTTCATCTCCTGTTCACCTTCCACCACAGGTCCCGTTACCTGCGCTCCTTACCTTCAGTAAAGGAACAAAAAGGTCCACAGCTCGCGCACGCCGAAATCTCCGTTCGGCCCGCATCGAAGAATCCCTGGAAGGGGCACATCCAAGTGAAGGCAACTCACTTCGGCCGCAACGCGGCAATCGCGGTCATCGCAGCCGGCGCTCTCGCGCTCACTGCTTGCGGTTCAGACAACGCAACGGGCACTCCGGCCGGCACCCAGTCGGCAGCCTCCGGAACCAAGGTCACCGGCACCCTGACCGGCATTGGCGCCTCCTCCACCGGCGCAGCAATGGACGCCTGGAAGGCCGGCTTCGCCACCGCAAACCAGGGCGCCACCGTGCAGTACTCCCCGGATGGCTCCGGCGCAGGCCGCAAGGCGATCATCGACGGCTCGGCACAGTTCGCCGGCTCGGACGCCTACCTGAAGGACGACGAGTTTGCTGCCTCCAAGGCCAAGTGCGGCCCCGAGGGTGCCATCAACCTCCCGGTCTACATCTCCCCGATCGCCGTCGCCTTCAACATTCCCAACGTCAAGGAACTGAAGCTCGACGCCGCTACGGTCGCCAAACTCTTCCGCGGCGAAATCGCCAACTGGAACGACCCCGCAATCGCCGCCCTCAACGCAGGCGTTACGCTCCCGGACCTCAAGGTCACCCCGGTGAACCGCTCTGACGATTCCGGCACCACCAGCAACTTCACCGACTACCTGGCAGCTGCAGCTCCCGAGGTCTGGACCGACAAGGCTGCCGGCGTATGGCCCGCATCCCTGAAGGGCGAAAACGCCAAGGGCACCTCCGGCGTCGTCAAGACCGTCACCGACACCCCCGGCGCCGTGACCTACGCTGACGACTCCGCTGTTTCCGGCAAGCTCGGTACCGCTTCCATCAAGGTCGGCGAAGAGTTCGTCAAGATCTCCGCAGACGCTGCCGCCAAGGCTGTCGAAGCCGGCAAGCCTGTTGACGGCCGCGCCGCCAACGACGTCGCCATCAAGCTGGACCGCAAGACCACCGCAGCGGGCGCCTACCCCGTAGTCCTCGTCTCGTACCACGTTGTCTGCACCACCTACGAGACCAAGGCAGTTGCCGATCTGGTCAAGGCCTTCGAAACCTACGTCGTTTCCGACGAAGGACAGAAGACCGCAGCTGACGCCGCAAAGTCCGCACCGCTCTCCAAGACGCTGCAAGACAAGGCCAAGGCCGCTATCGAAACCATCAAGGCCAAGGCCTAAGGTTTCCCGGCGGGTTTGCTGAACCCGGCTGAACACTGAAGTTCCCTGTCCCGCACTACGGTGGCCACCGCGGCACCGGACCGGGGCAGGGAACTTAGCCATGTAAGACCAGTTCACTCCAGACTGAAGGATCGTGAAGTGACCACCAACTCCCTGACAACCTCCCAAGGCGCAGGACGCGCCGGGGACAAGGTTTTCTCCGGGGCCGCCATGGCCGCAGGGTGCCTGATTCTCGCGGTTCTCTTCGGAGTCGCGTTGTTCCTTGTGGTGCAGGCGATCCCTGCGTTGACCGCACCTCCCGAGAGCATCCAGGGCGGCCACGGCTTCTTCGCCTACATCGCCCCGATCGTGGTGGGCACGCTCATCGCGGCTGTGATCGCCCTCGTCATCGCCACTCCGGTAGCGATCGGCGTGGCCCTGTTCATCTCGCACTACGCCCCACGCCGGCTCGCTTCCGGCCTCGGCTATGTGGTGGACCTCCTCGCAGCCATCCCCTCCGTCGTCTACGGCGCATGGGGTGCGGCCTTCCTGGCCAAGGAAATCTCTCCGGCGTATGACTGGCTGGCCAACAACCTCGGCTGGATCCCGATCTTCGCGGGTCCGGCATCCGCAACCGGCAAGACCATCCTGACCGCAGGCATCGTACTGTCCGTCATGGTCCTTCCCATCATCACCTCCCTGTCCCGCGAAATCTTCCTGCAGACCCCCAAGCTGCACGAAGAAGCAGCGCTCGCACTGGGAGCAACCCGCTGGGAAATGATCAAGATGGCCGTGCTGCCCTTCGGTCGCCCGGGCATCGTCAGCGCGATCATGCTGGGCCTCGGCCGCGCACTGGGAGAGACCATGGCTGTTGCCCTGGTGCTGTCCTCCGGCGTCCTGACCGCCAGCCTTATCCAGTCCGGCAACCAGACCATCGCCGCCGAGATCGCCCTGAACTTCCCCGAAGCCAGCGGCCTCAAGGTCAACACCCTGATCGCGGCCGGCCTGGTGCTGTTCGTCATCACCCTGGGTGTGAACATGATCGCCCGCTGGATCATCACCCGGCACAAAGAATTCTCGGGAGCCAACTAAATGACCGCCACAGCAGTCCGTAAACGCTCCGCGCTCACGAAGGGCCAACTGCCCAAGTCCGCGCCCTACATTGTGCTGGCCGTCGCGCTCGTCGTGGGTGCGGCCATCCTGGCGCTGATCGGTTTCAATGCCTTCGGCTGGGGCCTGGTCTCCGCGATACTGTTCGCAGTGGGCCTCGTGTCCTGGAGCGGAGCCGTTGAAGGTGCCCGTAAAGCCAAGGACCGGCTCGCGACCTGCCTGGTTGTCGGTGCCTTCCTGATCGCGCTCCTGCCGCTGATTTCGGTGATCTGGACCGTGCTGGTCAACGGCATCCCGGGCCTCATCACCCCCGGCTTCCTGGGCACCTCCATGAACGGTGTCACCGGCGCCTTCGACAACAAAGCAGCGGAAGACGGTGCGCCCGTCCTTGGCGGTATCTACCACGCCCTGCTTGGCACCATCCAGATCACGCTTCTTGCCACGGTCATTTCCGTGCCTGTTGGCCTGTTGACCTCCATCTACCTGGTGGAATACGGCAACGACCGTCCGCTGGCCCGCGCCATCACGTTCTTCGTGGATGTCATGACAGGCATCCCGTCGATCGTGGCCGGCCTCTTCGCGGCAGCGTTCTTCTTCGCCATCGTCGGCCCCGGCACCAAGACCGGTGCGGTAGCCGCCGTCGCGCTTTCCGTCCTGATGATCCCGGTGGTGGTCCGCTCCAGCGAGGAAATGCTGAAGATCGTCCCTAACGAACTTCGCGAGGCCTCCTACGCGCTGGGCGTCCGTAAATGGCGCACCATCACCAAGGTGGTCATTCCGACGGCGATCTCCGGCATTGCGTCGGGCGTCACCTTGGCGATCGCACGCGTTATCGGCGAAACCGCGCCGATCCTGGTGACCGCAGGCTTTGCCACCACCATCAACAACAACGTGTTTGGCGGCTGGATGGCCTCGCTGCCCACGTTCATTTACACGCAGATCCTCAACCCGACGTCGCCGTCCAACCCTGGCCCCTCGGACCAGCGTGCATGGGGCGCCGCGCTGGTGCTGATCATCCTGGTGATGCTCCTGAACCTCGGAGCCCGCCTCATCGCCCGCATCTTCGCTCCGAAAACAGGACGCTAGCCGGGCCTGGCCCTTCAGGCCACGTTTACACTTCCAGAACCCCCAAGGAACAAAGGAACACCATGTCTAAGCGCATCGACGTCAAAGACCTGAATGTCTACTACGGCAATTTCCTGGCCGTTGAGGACGTCAACATCAACATCGAAGCCAAGTCCGTCACGGCCTTCATCGGCCCGTCCGGTTGCGGCAAGTCCACTTTCCTCCGCACGCTGAACCGCATGCACGAGGTCCTTCCCGGCGCACGCGTCGAGGGCGAGGTCCTGCTGGACGGGGACAACCTGTACGGCCCCGGTGTTGACCCGGTGACTGTGCGCACCCAGGTGGGCATGGTTTTCCAGCGGCCCAACCCGTTCCCCACCATGTCCATCCGCGACAACGTGCTGGCCGGCGTGAAGCTGAACAACAAGAAGATCTCCAAGGGCGCAGCAGATGCGCTGGTGGAGAAGTCCCTGGTGGGCGCCAACCTGTGGAACGAGGTCAAGGACCGCCTGGACAAGCCCGGTTCCGGCCTCTCCGGCGGCCAGCAGCAGCGGCTCTGCATTGCCCGTGCCATCGCCGTTGAACCCCAGGTGATCCTCATGGACGAGCCCTGCTCCGCGCTGGACCCCATCTCCACACTGGCCGTTGAGGACCTCATCAACGAGCTCAAGGACCAGTACACCGTGGTGATCGTGACCCACAACATGCAGCAGGCCGCCCGCGTTTCGGACAAGACCGCGTTCTTCAACATCGCCGGCACCGGCAAGCCCGGCAAGCTGATCGAGTTCGCTGACACCACCAGCATCTTCAACAACCCGGCCCAGAAGGCCACGGAAGACTACGTCTCCGGGCGCTTCGGATAAGCGGGAGGTAGGGTTCCGGCTTCTATGGGGGGAGCCGGCACATAACGACGGCGGCCGTCGCCTTGGGGGTACGGCCGCCGTCGTTTTTTCTTGCCCTAGTTAGGCAGTTTAGCGAGGGGGGAGAACGCCAATTCGAGAATGAAGGCGACGACGGCGGTCACCACCGGGGTTGCCACCCACAGCAGGAGGATCCTCCGCACCAGCCAGCGGTTGACGGTGTGGAAGCGCTGGTTGATCCCGGAACCGAGGACGGACGCCGTCAAGGTGTGGGTGGTGGAGAGCGGCAGCTGGAAGCCGATCGCACCGATGAAGAGCATGACGGACGTGAGGGTCTGGGCCACGAATCCACGCAGGGGATCTATCCGGATGAGCTTATGGCCCAGGGTGTGCGAGATCCTCCAGCCGCCCAACATCGTTCCCGCGGTGAGCATGACGGCCGTGAGCAGCAGGATCCACAGCGGCACGTTGTCCCCGCCTGACAACCCCGCGGCCACCATTGCCAGGAGAATGACCGCTGCTGTGCGCTGCCCGTCCTGGAGTCCGTGGCCGAAGGCGACTGCTGCGGTGGAGACGGCTTGTGCGCGCCGGAAACGTCTGTTCACCACATTGGGTTGCGTATAGCGGGCAGCCCAGGTGACCGGCCACACCAGCAGGTAGGCCGCCCCAAAGGCTATCAACGGGGACAGTACCAGGGGCAGGACCACTTGGGTCAGCAGGACGCCGTCCACCCCGCCGATCGAGCTTTCGCCCACCAGGATGCTTGCGCTGCCGGCACCAATCAGGCCGCCCACCAGCGAGTTCGTGGAGGACAGGGGAACGCCCTTCCACCACGCGTAGATACCCCACAAGATGGAGGCTGCCAAGGCTGAAGCGAGCATGGTCAGGCCGCCGGGGCCTGCAGGCAACGTAATCCACGATTGCGTGAAGGCGAGGATGAAGGTGCCGCTCAGCATGGCGCCCACAAAGTTGAAGATTGCCGCCAAAAGCACGGCGATGGACGGCGTCAGGGCGCGGGTCCGGGTGGACAGGGCCACCGCGTTGGAGACATCGCGGAAACCGTTGAGGAACGCGAACCCAGAGGCAAGCCCCACCACAAGGACAAGGAAGACGATGGTCACGTCAGGATTCCTTGACGATGATGCTGCCTACCTGGGTGGCGACCTTCCGCATGTCCTTGGTTACTTCCACCAGCTGGTTGGCGATGTCCCGGTGCCGTGCGTACTGCGCCGATTTCATGTCCTTGAGCATCTCGGCGACCCAGATCCGGTGGGTCCGTTCCGCGCGCTTGGCCAGGCGGAGGATCTCGATCCAGTAGTCCTCCAGCTCGTCCAGGTCTTCAAGCTTCCGCATGGCATCCACGGTGAGCTCGGCTTGGCGGCTGATGATTTCCAATTGGTCTGCGGCACGCTTGGGCAGCCGGTCCAGTTTGTAGAGGGACACCAGGTCGCCCGCGGCGTCAAGCTTCTCCATCGCCTCGTTGAGGTGGCGGGAGAGGGTGTACATGTCCTCGCGGGGGAGTGGATTCACGAAGCTGGTGCGCATGTGAGTCAGGAGGGCGAAGTGCAGGTCCAGGGACTTGGACTCGTGCTCGTGCAGTTCTTCGGCGAGGCGCTGGTGTTCGCTGGCCTGGGCTCCGAGGATTTCTGAGAGCGTCCCGGTGGCGGCCACGATGACACTGGCCATCTGCGCGAGCAGTACGAGTCCGGCGGGTTCCTGGGGGAAAAGGCGCAGCTTCATGTCGCTTCCGGGCTGGGGACGGATAGGGCGGCGGACGGCTTGACTTGACGCAGCCCGTTTCGTCCCCAACTTTACCGGTCCCGCGCGCCTGCTTGGTGAGCGCCCCGGCCCCGAAGGGCAGAGCTCCCCATCGCCGCGCCCCTTTCATCCATGCAAGACTTGGCGCGTCAATGAATTTATCCACTCAATGGGGGAATCGTGCGCATCAACAACACTGTGAAGATCACCAGCCTTGCGGCGGCGGGATTGCTCGCCTTGACCGCCTGTGGAGCTACTGCCACCAGCACGACGTCGGGTGGTTCCGAACCGTCGTCGTCCTCCTCTTCGGCGGCCTCAGCGGCCCCGTCCTCCTCCGCCTCCGCCTCGGCAGGTTCCGACGGGGCTGCAGCATCCTCGGGCTCGTACAAGGCAGCGGCCTGGGCCCTCCCGATCACGGACAAGGGCGACAAGCTTGGCAGCATGAAGGGCGACAGCTTCAGCGTCGACATCTACCAAGTGGCCACGGATGTAGCCTCCAAGGACAGCATGTTCCTGGACAAGGAAACCAAGGAAAACCTGCTGAAGAAGGGTGCGCCGATCGTCTACGTGAACTACGTGGTCACCAACACATCATCCGCTGACATCCCCTTGAGCCACTCGCTGGTCACTCCCAGCGCCAAGTACGCGGACTGGAAGTACCTCGGTGGCATGCCGTCCGACTCCAGCAGCGATGGCTTCAAGAAGTACGGGCTGAGCAGCTCAGGCATGAAGCTCAAGGAAAAGGACCCGTTCGTGTTGAAATCGGGCGAATCCTTCAATATCGCGGAGAACTTCGGCTACACGCCCGGCAAGGAGGCTGAGATCTCGGCCACCATGACTCCTGCGGCGGCGGACGGAAAGCTGGATCACGACAAGAAGGAACAGGCCAAAACCACGGTCACCCTGAAGTAGTTCGGCGCATATGCCCGGGTCCGGCCAAGTGCTGGCCCGGGCATTCTGCATCCGGGCATAAAAATGGTGCCGAACCGGATACGCCTCTCGGCGGTAGGCCGCTCGAAGCGGCTATATGTTGAAGCCCGGGGGTTTCGCGGTTCGACACCAGTTTTAGTTTTCACCGTTGGGCGGGCTAAGTCAACATTGACAGTCCGCGCCCGACGTGGGTACGTTTCGCCCCTGCTGCTGCCTAGTCGAGCTCACCCAGGCGCCATGCATTCGCGGCGTGCTCAAGGTCCTCGGCCGTTTTGACGAGCTGGTGCGAATTGCGCGTGAGCTTGCTGGCGTGGCCTTCGTTGCTGTGCTCTGCGCCGTCGGCGAGGGTCGCCTGGCCGAGCGCCACCACGCGGCAGAAAGCGGCGGAACGTTCCAGCGCGACGTCGAACTCGCCGTCGAACGCGCCGGACAAAATGGCGTCAGCCATGGTCTTCATTTCGTCTGCGCCAGGCGGCTCCGCGGCGCCCGCTACGACGTTGGAAACCTGCGCGGTGTCGCGTCCGGCCCGGAAGTAGACGGAGATCCGCTCCGGGTTTTGGATAGTGGCGGCGCGAAGGGCGTAGAGCCGCCACAGCGCGCCGGGGAGGCTTCGCGCCGGGCTCTCGGCCCACATCTCTGCGATAGCCTCGAGGCCCTGCTCGTCCGCGAGCTTAACCAAGCGGCGGGTTACTTTGGGGTCGTCGCTGTCGCGTCCGCGCTTGACCAGCGCCTGGGCAGCGAGATGCGCAGCCTCCGAAACCCGCGCGGGGTCGGCGCCACCAGCGAACGGTTCGAAATCGATGGGCGCGAAGGGCTTCGGCTTGTGATGCCGGTTTGCTCCGCCGTACGCTCGCGGTTCTGGCTGTTCGCTCATGAGTTCACCGTACTCCTGTGCTTTGGCGGGGTCGAGTAACGGTTGCTTGGACGCACGACGGCGCCCGTCACCTTGAGTTCCTCGTCTGCCTTGACGTTGGGGTACAGTATTCATGGCTGTTTCTACAGCTGGAGGGGCCTTTAGCTCAGTTGGTAGAGCATCGGACTTTTAATCCGTGGGTCGTGGGTTCGATCCCCACAGGGCCCACCCTCCAAGACAGGCCGGAGACGTTGAGTCTCCGGCCTGTTTTTTTGCCTCAAGAGCCCTCGGTAATTCGTCAGTCCCGCCGGACAACGGTGTGCTCAGGGAACCAGTGCGGGACCGGGTGTGCGGGTGGGGATGATCGACGCGTGGGGGCGCGCGTCTGGGTCTTTCCTGGAGTTTGAGCTGGTTACCAGGAATCCGGCTCTGTCGAGGCACTTCCCCATCTCCGCGACGGGCCAGAAGTAGGCGGGCATCACCGCGTGCGGGAACTCTTCGACAGTTTCGCCTTCGAAGAAGCCCATCAAGAGACTGCCTCCGGGTGCAAGGCAGCGGGCGAACTCCGCCAACACGGTGGGGATGTCGTCCGGGCTGGTGTGGATCAGGGAGTACCAGGCAAGGATGCCCGCCAAAGACTGGTCCGGGACCTGAAGTTGTTCCAGCGACCCCACACGGAATGCGGTGTTTGGATAGTGCTGCCTGGCGGATTCGATAAATTCCGGGACGATGTCCACTCCCTCCGCGTCAACCCTAAGGGCATGAAGGAAGTTGGTCCATTGCCCGGGCCCGCAGCCAGCGTCGATCACTTTGCCGCCGAGCCCGCGAGCCCACGCCGCGATCAATGTCTGATCGGCGGGATGGGTGCTTTCGATGGTTCCGAAGAGCGCTGTGTACTCCGTGGCGCGTGGTCCATAGGCTGCTCTGACGGATCCGTGTGACATGGGCACAGCCTATCGAGGCCCTCACCTGCGCAAACGTAGTGTGCCGCGACAGCAGGCAATTAGGCGATCTGCTGCGTTCCGTCGTGGAACATGGGGTACGCGGAGATAGGTGTGATCGTGGCGGTCGGGCCGGGCTCCGGTTCCTGCGCCGTGGCTGCCCCGACAGGCTCGTCAACGGTCACGATCTCCATGGATTCCATATCGAGCAGTCGTCGGCTTCCGGTCTCATCCTGAAGCCAGAAGAGCTCGGTTCCGGCCACCGTCTTCACCACGGTTCCCCGGTGGTAGAGGCGGCCGTTGTGCCAGGCCTCGATGTACTCGCCTGCGTTAAGTGCGTGGCCTTCTTCGGCAGTTCCAGGCATTGCGCCGAAGGCCTGGGCCAGGCTGGCCTGCGTCTTCAACGCCTGGAAAAGGTCCCTGTTCGCGATAGTCATGTGCGCTCCCTTCAACTGTCGCCGTCCGTATGCCCCCAGCCTTACGCATCTTTGTTGCAGGCGCGTTGCAAGGGGATGAGCGATGTGTGACGTGCCCACCGTTACTCCAAAAGTTCGATGCCGCGATGGCTTTAAGCGACCTTGTGGCCACTGGCGAAACTACGCTTGTGCAGGTCAACAAGATTCGGCGCACCACTCAAGAAAGGCCTCGCATGCCGAGCGCAGTCACCCTGATCCGTTCAAACCGGCTGAGTTCGGCCGCGCAATATGCTTATGCGGCAACCGTGCCCAAGGATGCCCGTCTGATCTTCCTGGCGGGATCGTGCCCGTTGAATGAAGACGGGTCCACGGCGGGCATCGGAGATTACAGGATGCAGGCCGAGAAGTCATTGGAAAACATGTGCGTGGCGTTGGAAGCGGCCGGTGCGCGAATTGACGACGTTGTATCCACCCGTGTCCTCGTCGCATCCGTGAATCAGGCCGACCTCGTGGCGGCATGGGAAGTAGTTCGTGACGCATTCGGCGATCACGATGTTCCGAGTACCCTCATGGGCGTCACGGTTCTGGGGTACGACCATCAACTCGTGGAAATTGAGGCCGTCGCCGCAGTAGTGGACTAAGGAATCTGGCGGCGGAATCCGCCTCGGTGCCAGCCGCCGTCGAACATGCCGGGCAGGCAGTCCGCACCCCAGGACGTTAGTGTTTTAGGCATGAACGTGATCCCCGCCGAAGTGGTTACCCCTGCCGTCCTGATCGACGCCGATGTCCTTGACCGGAACATAGAGCGCATGGCGTCGAGCATGCTCAGCCGGGGCCTGCGGCTTCGCCCGCACGTGAAGACGCACAAGACCCTGGAGATCGCCCGGAAGCAGTTGGCCGCCGGGGCTGAGGGGATCACGGTCGCCACCATCGGCGAGGCCGAGGTCTTCGCGGCGGACGGGGTGAGGGACATTTTCATCGCCTACCCGCTCTGGGTGGACGCGCCACGCGCTGAACGCCTGAGGGCGCTCGCGGCCTCAGGCCGGATCGCTGTGGGCGTGGATTCTGCGGAAAGCGCGACGGCGATGGGTCACCAGATGGGCGCGGACGCGGGGCGGATTGAGGTGCTCGTCGAAATCGACAGTGGGCATCACCGCAGCGGCGTGCTCCCTGGCGAAGCAGCGGACGTAGCCCGTGCCGCTGCTGGAGCGGGTCTGACGGTGGCGGGCGTGTTCACGTTCCCTGGCCACAGCTACAAACCGGGAATGCCCACCGGTGCCGCGAGCAACGAAAACGATGCACTGGGCCGGGCCGCGACGGCGTTGACCGAAGCGGGCTTCGAAGTGACCACCATCAGCGGGGGATCGACGCCGACGGCCCTTATCGCCGGGGAAACGGTAGCGACGGAGCTCCGCCCCGGCGTCTACGTGTTCGGCGACGCGCAGCAACTGGAACTGGAACGCTGCACGTGGGAGGACATTGCCCTGACGGTAGCCGCAACCGTCGTCAGCCGGCACGAGGCCACGGGTGGAAACGTGCGACGCGTTGTGGTGGATGCCGGCAGCAAAATCCTGGGCAGCGACCGCCCGGACTGGGCCGCCGGGTACGCTCGGCTGCCTGAATATCCTGAAGCAAAGGTCACCGCACTTTCGGAGCATCACGCCACGGTTGTCTGGCCGGATTCTGCCGAACTCCCTGCACTGGGTACCAGGCTTCGGGTCATCCCAAACCACGTGTGCCTGGCCATGAACCTGGTGGATGAGGTCACCGTGGTCCGCAATGGAACCGTGGTGGATACCTGGAGTGTGGCAGCCCGCGGGCGAAACAACTAAGCCACAGCCGGAATACCCTGGACCAGCGTGTGGAATTCGCGGTTGTGGTAGACCAACGGAGCGGAACTGGAAGCATTGGACCTGATATCCAGGACCTCCGCGGCCAGGAGCACGGAACTGCCCAGGGCTGCCCGGTGGACGATTTCGCAGCGCAGCGCCCATTGGGCCTCCCTGAGCAGGGGCTCACCCGTGGGCAGCACCTCCCAGTCCATGCTTTCGGTGAAACGTGGAGCTGCCGGGTCGGCAAAAGTCCGGACGAGGTCCAACTGGTCGGCGCTTACCAGGTGCACCACGATCGTCTGGGCTGCCGCAATGACGGAAGCGGATCGCCCGCTGGTGACGGAGAACGCCAGGGTCGGTGGATCGACCGCAACCGATGCCACCGATGATGCAGTGAGCCCTACCGCGCCGTCGGGTCCGGTAGCGGTAACTATTGCAACGCCTGCCGGATGGCCTCGGAACGCACTCTTGAAGAGCTCGCTGACTCGCGGGGATGGCACGGGTAGGGAACCGCTCATTCAAACACCTCTGGGGAACTGGCCGGGATGGCGCTGGATTTTGTGCGCGCACCGGAACTGATGCTAGGACCTCAACTTAAGTTGAGGTCAATTCCTGTAGATTCGACCAGCGGGTGAGACCATTTGGTAACCTTACCGAAACCTGCGCTCCCTAGGCTGGTTTCAACTTCATAGCCCATGCCCAGTTCCAGGAGAGCCGATGCATCTTTTGCCCCGTGAGCAAGAGAAACTCATGATCGTAGTGGCCGCCGACCTTGCCCGGCGCCGCCAAGGACGCGGGCTCAAGCTCAACTATCCCGAAGCTGTGGCGATCATCAGCTACGAGCTCATCGAAGGCGCCCGGGACGGCAAGACCGTAGCTGAGCTCATGAGCTACGGCACTACCCTTCTCCGCCGCGAAGACGTGATGGAAGGCGTGCCGGAAATGATCCATGACGTCCAGATCGAGGCCACCTTCCCTGACGGCACCAAGCTCGTCACCGTGCACAACCCCATCCGATAGGCGGCCCTCATGATCCCCGGTGAATACAGGCTCCAGCCAGGCTCCATTGCGTGCAACAGCGGCCGCGAGGCAATCGCCGTCGAAGTCGTCAACCGCGGCGACAGGCCCGTCCAGATTGGTTCGCATTACCACTTTGCAGAGGCGAACCGCGCCCTGGAATTCGACCGCAAAGCCGCCTACGGCCGCCGCCTGGACATTCCAGCAGGCACGGCGGCGCGCTTCGAGCCGGGAGACAGGAAGACTGTCCAACTGATCGAGATCGCGGGGGCCCGCGAAGTCTTCGGCCTCAGCAACGCAGTGAACGGAAAGCTCGACGGCGGAACCGGGGTTGAGGGGTCAGCCCGCCCGGGCGTCGCAGCGGAAAGGGACCACCAGTGAGCTTCGAAATTCCCCGCCGGCAGTACGCCGAGCTTTACGGCCCGACGACGGGCGACGCCATTCGGTTGGCTGACACGGAGTTGTTCCTCGAAATCGAAAAGGATTACACCCTCTACGGCGAAGAAGTGGTCTTTGGGGGCGGCAAGGTAATCCGTGACGGCATGGGCCAGAACGGACAATTGACCCGCTCCGAAGATATTCCGGACACCGTCATCACCAACGTGATCGTCCTGGACTACACCGGCATCTACAAGGCGGACGTAGCCCTCAAGGACGGGCACATCTTCAAGATCGGCAAAGCCGGCAACCCCCAGATCACCGACGGCGTGGACATCGTCATTGGGGCCAGCACGGAGATCATCGCCGGAGAGAGGAAGATCCTCACTGCCGGCGGCATCGACACGCACATCCACTTCATTTCCCCGGAGCAAGTTCCCACGGCCCTGTGCAACGGCATCACGACGATGGTGGGCGGGGGCACCGGTCCGGCTGAGGGGACCAAGGCCACCACCATCACGCCCGGCGCCTGGCACATCTCGCGGATGCTTCAGGCCGTCGAGGGGCTTCCGGTCAACATCGGCCTGTTCGGCAAGGGCCACGCGTCCGCCGTCGAGCCCCTCGCAGAGCAGATCCGCGCAGGCGCCGTCGGGCTCAAAGTCCATGAGGACTGGGGATCCACTACGTCGTCCATAGATATGTCCCTGCGTGTGGCCGATGAATATGACGTCCAGGTGGCCATCCACACCGACACCCTGAACGAGTGCGGCTTCGTGGAAGACACCATCGCGGCAATCGACGGCCGCGTTATCCACACTTTCCATACCGAAGGCGCCGGGGGAGGGCATGCGCCGGACATCATCAAGATTGCCGGACTGCCCAACGTCCTTCCCGCGTCCACCAACCCCACGCTCCCGTACACGAAGAACACCATCGAAGAGCACCTGGACATGCTCATGGTGTGCCACCACCTCAACCCGGACATTCCCGAAGACGTGGCCTTCGCCGATTCCCGCATCCGTGCGGAAACGATCGCCGCCGAAGACGTGCTCCACGACCTCGGTGTTTTCGCGATCACGTCCTCCGACTCCCAGGCCATGGGACGGGTGGGAGAAGTCGTGACCCGCACGTGGCAGGTAGCAGATGCCATGAAGCGCCAACGGGGAGTTCTCCATGATCCTTCGGGCGCTTCCCATGGCTCGCCTGACAGCGACAACTTCCGGCTCAAGCGGTACGTCGCCAAGTACACGATCAACCCGGCCATCGCGCAGGGCATGGCGGACACCATCGGTTCGGTGGAACCGGGTAAGTTCGCCGATCTGGTCCTCTGGGATCCGGCGTTCTTCGGCGTGAAGCCGGAAGTAGTCATCAAGGGTGGCCAGATCGCCTACGCTCTCATGGGAGATTCAAACGGCTCCATCCCGACCCCGCAGCCCCGCACTATGCGGCCTATGTTCGCCACCTACGGGAAAGCCCTCCAACAGTCCTCCATCACCTTCCTCTCCAAGGCAGCCATCGAGGCTGGTGTGCCGGACGAGCTCGGCCTCGAACGCATCATCAAACCCGTTTCCGGCATCCGCAACCTCACCAAAGCGGACCTGAAGCACAACGGCGAAACCCCGGACATCGCCGTCGACCCCGAAACGTACCAAGTGACGGTCGACGGCGAAGAAGTCACCTCCCAGCCGTCCGACGTGCTGCCCATGGCGCAGCGCTACTTCCTCTTTTAGGACATCCATGATCATCGAAAGAATCCTCGGCAACCTGCACGAATTACCGGGCAACGCCTACGAGGGTCACCACAAGGAAAAGGTGGTGCTCCCCAGCGCCCTGCTGGTCAAGCGCATCCAGCGCGTCACCACCGATCACGGCAAGGAGCTCGGAATCCGGCTTCCCTCGGGAACAGGGGACCTGCGCGACGGCGACATCCTGGCCATCGAAGACACCAACCTGATTGTCATCTCCGTGCTGCCCACCGACGTCCTGGTGATCGCGCCCCGCAGCATCCATGAGATGGGAGTGGTGGCACATTCGCTTGGCAACCGGCACCTGCAGGCGCAGTTCTTTGATGCGTCGTCCGAGTACGGGGCCGAAGTCATGGTGTGCCAGTACGACCACACGGTCGAAGACTATGTGAAGAGCGTCGGCGTCCCCTACGACAGGCAAGAGCGGGTCATGCCGGTGCCGTTCCGCCATGCTGAGCACTCGCACTAGCTATCAGCTGGCTCTTCAACAGCTGACTGACTCGGCGCTACCTACAGGGGCGTTTGCCCACTCCTTGGGGTTTGAGGGCTACATTGAGCGCGGCCTTGTGGGTGATGAGGGCTCATTTGGCGTTTGGTTGGGTGCCTTTGTGGGGCAGCAGCTGAGTTATTCCGATGGCTTGGCTATCCGCTTCCTTTACGAGGGGGTGGATGTTGGATTGTTGGACCGCTTGTTGTCCGGGCAGTTGCTGGCCCGGGAGGTGCGGGAGGCTTCCCTGAAGATGGGCGGCCGCCTCCTGGAGATCGGCGGTGAGGTGTTCCCGTCCACGGGGTTGGAGGCCTACCGGGAGTTGGTCCGCGGCGGCCGCGCATCGGGACACCAGCCGTTGGCCTTTGGGGTGATTGCCCGGTCGCTGGGGGTGCCCTTCGAGGAGGCGCTGTCAGCCTACCTCTTTGCCACCGTCACTTCCCTGACGCAGAACGCGGTGCGCGCCATACCGCTCGGGCAGAACGCCGGGCAGCGGGTACTTCGGGACGCGCACGACGCCGTCGCTACCGCCATCAAGGTTGTAGCACAGCTGTGCTGGGACGACTTTGGGGCTGTGAGCCCCGGACTTGAAATTTCACAAATGCGGCACGAACGGCAACGTGCCCGCATGTTCATGAGCTAACTGATGCAAAGGACAGAACACATGACAGAACCCATCAGGATCGGTGTAGGCGGACCCGTCGGAGCAGGCAAAACCCAACTGGTCGAACGCATCACCCGGCACATGAGCGGCGACATCTCCATGGCTGCCATTACCAACGACATCTACACCATCGAAGACGCCAAAATCCTCGCCGCCAACGGTATCCTCCCCGAAGACCGGATCATTGGCGTCGAAACCGGCGGATGCCCGCACACCGCCATCCGCGAAGACACCTCCATGAACACCGCGGCCATCGAAGAACTGAAGGCACGCCACCCCGACCTGCAGGTCATCTTCGTAGAGTCTGGCGGCGACAACCTGTCCGCCACCTTCAGCCCCGAACTCGTGGACTTCTCCATCTACATCATCGACGTCGCCCAGGGCGAGAAGATCCCCCGCAAAGCCGGGCAAGGCATGATTAAGTCCGACCTCTTCATCATCAACAAAACAGACCTCGCCCCCCACGTCGGGGCGGACCTGGCCATCATGGAGAGGGACTCCAAGGAGTTCCGCGGCAACAAACCGTTCTGCTTCACCAATCTCAAGACCGACGAAGGCCTAGAAGAGGTCCTCAACTGGATCCGCCGCGACGTCCTGATGCTCGATCTGGCATCGTGAGTCTGCTGGGGACGGCGGCTTCGCCGGATTTTGGGCCGTGCCCGCTTCGCGATGCCCGCCACGCCGCGGCCCAAAAATCCGGCTCTGCCGCCTCCGCTGACCACGGCCAAGGAGCGGAACCAGGGCCCGGCGCTGGGGTGGCTGTGGGCGAGGGGGCTGTGCGGGGGCGGTTGGAGCTTGGGGTTTGTGTGCGTGGGGGGCGGTCTGTTGCTGCGCGGCAGTTCCATGAGGGGGCTTTGCGGGTGCTTCGGGCGCATTACTTGGATCAGAGTGGGCAGGTTTGCTACGTCATGGTCAATCCGGGTGGGGCGTATCTGGGGGCGGATTTGTTCCTTGTCGACGTGGAGGTGGAAGACGGGGCGGACCTTCTGCTGACCACGCAGTCGGCTACCAAGATTTACCGGACTCCGGGGTCCTTTGCTGAGCAGCGGATGAACATCAGGCTGGGGGAGGGCTCTCGGTTGGAACTGGTGCCCGACCAGTTGATCGCTTACCGGGAGGCGAGCTACCGGCAGAATTCGCGTATCAGTCTCCACCCGTCGTCGTGCCTTGTCATGGCGGAGGTCGTAACGCCGGGATGGTCGCCGGACGGTGCTGCCTTCAAGTATGAAGAGGTGCGCCTGCGCAACGAGATCTGGATCGAGGACGACGCCGGGTCGGCGTTGTTGGCGCTGGACAACCTTTTGATCCGCCCGCCTGTAAACGACGTCAGTGGGATGGGGTTCATGGAGGGTTTCAGTCATCTGGGCTCGTTGGTAGTGGTGGACCCACGGGTGGGCCAGGAACTTGCTGACGAACTGAGCCACTTGGCTAGTGACTTTGACGCGTATACGGGTGTTTCCTTGACGCAGACCCTTGCCGGGAGCACCGGGCTTGTGCTGCGATCGTTGTCGAACAGCACTGGGGAACTCAACAATTTACTGGGTGCCTGCACCAGCGTTCTGCGGGAACGTTGGTTCGGCCAGGCGCCTTTGAACCTGAGGAAGTACTGATGACCGCGCTGACTGAGTTCGCCACCATGTACCGGGAGCGCGAGAACCTTTCCCTGCGGACCCGATTGCTGTTCACCTTCGGTGCCGTAGCCGGGTTGCATGCCGCCGCCGTCGTTCTTCTGCTGGCCGGCGCTGCCGGTGGTGCCCAACCGTTGGCGCTGGGTCTGGTGGTCACCGCCTACGTGGCGGGCATTAAGCACAGTTACGACTGGGACCATATCGCCGCGATCGACAATTCCACCCGGAAGTTCGTCGCCCAGCATAAGGACCCCGTGAGCGTGGGTTTCGCATTCAGCCTGGGCCATAGCTCGGTGGTGGTGCTGGCCGGATTGCTGGTGGTGGCGGGAGCCACGCTGGTGGGGCAGTTCATGGAGGACGGCACCACAGGCAACAGGGTGCTGGGCTTGATCGGGAGCGGCGTCTCGGGGCTGTTCCTGCTGGCGATGGGCCTCTTCAACGGCTCGGCCTTCGTGCGCGCCACCAAGCTGTACCGGGACGTGCAGGCTGGCGGCGAGGTCCGCCACGAAGACCTCGAAGCGAAAGGCTTCGTCGCCAGGCTCCTGGCCAAACCACTGTCCAAGGTGGAGCGGCCGCGGAACATTTACGTGATCGGCTTCCTGTTCGGGCTGGGCTTCGATACCGCCACCACCATCGGGCTGCTGGTGATAACCACGACGGCGTCACTCGCCGGAGTATCGCCGCTCGCCTTGATGGCGCTGCCGCTAGCGTTCACCGCAGCCATGACCCTGTGCGATTCCGCCAACGGCGTGGCCATGATGAAGATGTACAAATCCGCGATCAACAATCCTCAGCGCAAGCTCGGTTTCAATGCGCTGATAACAGGTATCTCGGCTGTGTCGGCCCTGTTCATCTCCGTAATCACACTTGGCGGGTTCGCCAATGCCGCTTTTGGGCTGGAGGACCCGCTGACTTCGTGGCTCGGCGAAGTGGACCTCGGCGACGCGGGCCTGATCCTCGTGGCATTGTTCGCCATGGTGTGGGCTGTGTCCGCATGGCGGGGACGGGTTGCCCGCAGGGATTAGGAAGCTGCCACTGCGTTGAACAACGCTGTGGTGTCCACTCCCAGGTCCGGGGTGTCCAGGACGTTCGTCAGGAACACCACGCAGCGATCCTGCTCAGGGAACATCCACCACTCCGTTCCTGACCAACCGGGATGGCCGTAGATTCCCCGTGCGATCAACTCGGACTCGTTGGCCGGCAATTGGAATCCCAGCCCGGTGTGGCGAAGAGGCTTGGGACGGGTGGTGATGTGTGAAAGCTCCGTGGTCCGTGGACGGCGCATGGCTGCCAGGGTGGCCGGTTGGACGGCCTTGCCGGAATCCCTGAGCAACTCCGTTCCGAGATTGAGCAGGTCCGTGGCTGTTCCGAAGAGTCCCGCCCCCGGATGCCTTTGCTGGAACATGGCCTCGGCGTTCAGTCCCTCCGCCTCGGTTCCGTGCACCGTGTGCGGGTTGCAGTCCGTGCTGAAAGTGAGGCCGCTTGCGCCGGTGTCTACGGCCAGGGACAGAACCTGCTCCTCAAAAGGACGCCCATCAGCCCACTCGGCCATGGCTGCTGCGCCCTCGAAAGCGATGTTGCAGTACTGGACCAAGGATCCCGCGTAGAAGGTCTGGCCCGCCGAGGTGAGGGCGTCGCGGAGGGGGACACCGTCGTCGAGCTCCGGGTCGGTGATCCCGGACCGGTGACTGAGCAGGTGCTCCAGCGTTACGGTGTCGGTGCGGCCGGCGCCGAAACCCGGAACCGCCGTCGAGAGCGCGTTGCCCAGCGATAGCTTTCCCAACTCGACCTGGCGCATGACGGCCAGGGCACTGATGGGCTTTGAGACGGAGAACAGCGCGAAGTGGTTGTCGACGGTCGCTTGCCGGCCGCCGTCGGACCCGAATGCTACGACGTCCTCAATCCCGTTGCTGGACGCGATCCCCAGAACCGCAAGCGGCACGCGGCCGAGGTCTACCTGCTGACGCGCCCACTCAACTGACGCTCCTGTTTTCACCATGACTCGAAACTATCGCAGGGATCACAGCAAAAACTTTTTCGCCGCGTGTAACCGTGGCGACCCGGCCGGAAACTAACCAAGTATCCTGCAGGTCCGGGTTCTATATTCAGGGGGAAATCGTGCTTTCCGAGCGCGAATTGGCATTCATCGCCATTCACAAAGACAGCTATCCATCCGTCTACAAGTTCGTTTGCCGACGCGTTGAATCGTCGCATGTGGCGGAGGAGATAGCAGCGGATGTATTCCGCGTCGTGTGGCAAAAATGGGTGGACGACTCACGCCCGGACCTCGCCTACTTGTTGACCATTGCCCGCAACCTGGTGGGCAACGCGTACCGCAGCCGCGACAGGCGGCAGGCGCTGCAGGAGAAATTGCGCACGACGGCGGTCCAGCGGTTTGGCGACAACTCGGAAAACGTTGCCGTTCAGGAAGCGATGGACCGCCTTCGCGAGAAGGACCGTGACATATTGCAGCTGGCCTACTGGGACGACCTGGGGATCGCCGACATCGCCGCTGTGCTGCAGTGCAGTGAATCAGCAGCGAAAGTCCGTCTCCACCGGGCACGCGCGGCCTTCCGGAAGCAGATGCCTGCAGGGGCCGACCCGACTACAGAGAAGATGGGGGTCTGAAGACAATGGATCCGATCAAGAACCAAATTTCAGCTGTTGACCCGCTCACTATCGATCCAGTGACGGAACCGAACGGCGAAGAAGCCCTGCACAAGATCCTGTCGGGATCCACTGTGTACAGCGACAGCAGCCCACTGGCCGGGGTCACGTCCCTGGAAAACCGACGGCGCCGCAAGGCCCAGATCGCCGGCGGGCTCCTGCTCGGCGCAGCCGCCGTCACCGCCGGGGTGCTTGTCGCCGCGAACTTCGGGACCGTGACTTCAACCCCGGCGCCCGCGAACCCGGTGACGTCGACGGAGGCGACCCCCACACCCAGCGCGTCCGCAACGCCGACTCCTACGGCGACGCCGTCCGCAACGCCCACGGCAAGCCCGACGCCCACAACCACTCAGGCGCCGACCCCCACCGTGCCTGCTGCACCGACAACCGCTCCGGTGGTCCCGCCGGTGCAGGTTCCCACGAGCCAGACCTTCACCTTCCCGGACGGGCACCTGTCCTTCACGTACCCGGTGGGCTGGAGTGTCCGGGCGGAACAGGGGCCGTACGATCCGCCCGGGACCGCGGAAGCCTCACGCATTGTGACTGTTTTCGATGCCGCTGGGGCCGAGGTAGCGCGCGTGTTCAACGGAAACTACGCGGATGGGACGGGCGGCTGGGTGAAGCGAACCGTCTACGACCGCGCCACAGTACCTGGAGTGGTTTCCACAACCTCAGCCAGTGATCCCGTGCAGTTCGGTTTCTTTGCCCATCAGGCGGCCATGATGGTTCACCCGGGAGAAACGCCTTCGACCGCGGAGCTGGATCAGACGCCCACATACATCATGGATGTCCGCCTGGCCTCAGAGATGCAATCCGGGGAAACGGGCTCAGGTATCAATCAGGTCCGTGTGCCCAACGGAATCATGAGTGCCTACGCAATCTTCGACCCCGCCAAGCAGCCGGCCTTCGCCACTCCAGAGGCAGCCAAAGCCTGGATGAAGACCACGCAATACGCGCAGCTGAAGGCACTTTTTCTTAGCCTGAGCTACAAGTAGCCGGGGCCACGCAGGGTTCCTGTGCAAAAGCACTGTGCCGCAGGAGAACGTTATTCATTTGTCCATAACGATCATCGCTTGAGTTTCATAGGGTTGAGGAGATCTGCTTCACAAAATCCCCCCGAACTACCCAAGGATGAGTTTCAACGATGAAGAGCATCGCCCTCCTGCGCGAACGAGCCACCCGCGTCATGCCTACCGGTTCCCACTGCCCGGCGTCGGGCCTGTGGAGCCCGGACTCCGACCCGGAAGCAGTCCAGGTCTTCGCAGAGGGCAGTGTTCTTCCGTCCTACCAGGGCACGCCCACGGTTTGGCGGCGGCGATCCACGGCTGAAGTCCCGGCATGACCAGCACCATCCTGAACAGGCCCGCCGATTACCGCCACGTCCCGTCGGCGGAATGGTCTGAGCTCAGCGCCGGTGATCCCGTGTGGATTTACGATGTCGCGTGGGGCGCAGGTGTAGGTCGCGTCGACGACGTTTCCAAGCACCAGGAGTTGCTCTGGGTCGTCCTCGAACCGACGGGCCGCAAACTCATCTGCGGCACGGACGACGTCGAGGTCTGGACCGCCTGAAAACTCGCCGGGATGGCACATGATGACAATGTCTGAGCGGATGATTGTCATCAAGTGCCATCTCGGTGTCAGTTAACCCGCCGGGACAAGGACGCTGGGAGAACCCGTCTCCACCCGGCCCACCGGGCCGTCCGGGAGGCCCGTTTCCGGGTCCAGCCTGAAGCTCACGACGTCGTCGGAACCTTCGTTCGCGACGTACAGCCAGCCTTCGCGGACCAAGTGGTGGCGCGGCCATTCGCCACCACACGGCGCGTCCGCCAGGGGTTCGATTTCGGTGCCGTCCTCGGAGACCGCAAGCACGCAGATGCGGTTGGTTCCGCGGACGCCAACGTAGGCGAAGCGGCCGTCCGGAGAAAGGGCGATTTCAGCTCCCGCGTCGCCCTCCTCTGCGCCGTTGGTGCTTGCCGGAACCATCGCAGTCAGCTCGTACGTGCCTTCGGGCTGCATGCGGACTGCGGCCACTTCCACCGAGTACTCCGTATCCACGAACACTGTGCCGCTGTGGTGGCGGGCCATGTGCCGGGGGCCGGATCCTTCCGGCAGGACCACTTGATGATCGATCACCAGTCCCTCACCCACCGTGTACTTCCAGATGCGCACCAGGTCATGTCCAAGGTCAGTGGTCATGACGCGGCCATCGGGAAGCATCAGGCTCGAATGGGCGCGGCTGGGCCGGCCCGGCTCCGGAGCCACTGCGGTGTGGGGATCGACGGCGGCTTCCGCGCTGGTGCGCGAGGTGATGGCGCCGTCGTCGTCCAGTTCGTACAGGATGACCTGGCCGTCGCCCCAGCAGGTGGCCACGATGAAACGGCCTTGGGGATCCGCAGCGACGTGGCACGTGGCCTCGCCCGCGGGCCACGGTTCCCCGAAAGCCTCCAGCTCAGCGGCACCCGTCCTGCGATAGGCCTGCACAGTCTTGCCCTCCTCCGCCACGGCGTAGAGCACCGGGAGCGTGGGGTGCAGCGCAAGGAACGACGGCGAGTTTGCCTCGATGGCGAGACCGACCGAGGTTAGTTGGCCGTTGTCATCGGCGGAAAGGGCTGTGATGCCCTTCCCGTTTCCGTTCCTGTCGGCAGTGTAGGAGCCGGTCCAGATGAGTGTTTCTGCTGTTTCCATGGTCAGTGCCCCTGAACGTCCGAGTCGACGCCCGCGTCCGGGCCGGCGTCGAGTGTTTGCAGTTTGCTGAGGTCATCCTGGTCCAGCTCGAAGTCGAACACCTCCAGGTTCTCCTTCATCCGTTCCGGGTTGGCGGTCTTGGGAATGGCAACCAGGCCCTGCTGCACGTGCCAGCGAAGCACAATCTGGCCCGGGCTCTTTCCGTGTTTCTCGCCAACCGCAGCCAGGACAGGGGCGTTCAATAACTCGCTGCTGGCCCCCAATGGACTGTAGGACTCGGTGATGATGCCGTGGCGTTCGTTGAAAGCCCGTGCGGCGGGCCGGGGAATGGAAGGGCTGACCTGGATCTGGTTGACGGCGGGAACCACGCCCGTTTCCCGGAAAAGGCGGTCCAGGTGCGCGGGCTTGAAGTTGGAAACCCCGATGGAGCGTGCTTTGCCGGACGCCCGGAGTTCCTCGAAGGTCTTCCACGTGGAGACGAATTCGTCGCGGCGGGGGAGCGGCCAGTGGATGAGGAGCAGGTCCACGTAGTCCAACCCCAGGCGTTCCAACGAGCCATCCAGACCAGCAACGGCCTTGCCGGAACCTTGGAATTCCCCGTCCAGCTTGGTGGTGATGAAGAGGTCCCCGCGGTCCACCCCGCAGGCCCGGATGCCGTTGCCCACGCCCTTCTCATTGCCATACTTCACGGCGGTATCGATATGGCGATAGCCGCGGGATACAGCCTCCACAACGGCATCCGCCACCTGTGCGTCATTCAGGGGCCACGTGCCCAGTCCCAGTTGGGGAATCCTGTTGCCGTCGTTGAGCTCGATGAGCGGGGCAAATGTCATGGCCGTCTGTTCCTTTCATAGAGCCTCATGGAGCCGATCGCTGAGCTCCATGTAGTCCTCGTTCACCACTTGAAGCTCAGGATGCTGATCATGCCACGCCACGATCTCCCTTGCACCGTCCGCGAAGGGGATTGTTGCCCGATAGTCCGGAACGAGGGCTTTGATCTTGGAGTTGTCGAAAACCACGGAGTGGGAGCGGTCGCCCAGCAGATTGGGCCCCAGCTCCGGGCTGTGGGCGGCTATGGTTTCGGAGGATACGTGGAAAAGCACGGGCTCCGGAACCCCGGCCGCCCGTGCAAACAAGCGGTAGATCTGGTTCCACGGCAGGTACTCGTCGGAGGTGATGGTGTAACTTTCGCCAACAGCCTGTGGCCGTCCAAGGAGGCCCACGAAGGCCTTGGCGAAATCGCGGCTGTGGGTCACAGTCCACAGCGAGGTGCCATCACCATGGACCATGACCGGCATCCCCGCACGCATACGGTGGATATCCGTCCAGCCACCCACCATGGCAATTTTGGTCCGGTCATAGGTATGAGAAGGCCGCACCACCGTCAGCGGGAAGTCCTGCTCACGGTACGCCTCGAACAGCACTCCCTCGCAGGCGATCTTGTCCCGCGAGTACTGCCAGAACGGGTTCTTCAAGGGCGTCGATTCCCTGATGGGCAGTGTGGTGGGCGGCTTCTGGTACGCCGAAGCGGAACTGATGAACACGTACTGCCCCGTCCGCCTGCGGAACATCTCCACGCCGGCCAGCGCCTGGTCCGGGGTGTAGGAGATAAAGTCCGCAACGGCGTCGAACTTTCTTCCCTGAAGTACCTCACGCACAGCCTGGGGATCGCGGATGTCGGCATGCAGCACCTCAGCGCCATCAGGGACCGGCCGGCCGGCTGACCGTCCCCTGTTGAGGATGGTCAGCCGGTGGCCCAGTGCGACGGCGCGTCCAGCCGCTGACGCACTGATGACCCCGGTCCCACCGATGAACAGGATGTTCCGTGGTGCGACCGTATCCGCAGTTTGGCCGAGACTGTTTAGGAGGGGGCTGCTCACCAGGCGTAGTCCTCAGGGGCGGGACGGTGGCCCGGGAAGACGTCATCGAGCCGCTTGAGCGCGTCCTCGTTCAGTGTTACATCCAGTGCCCGGATGGCGGCGTCCAACTGTTCCTGCGTGCGGGGCCCCACGATCGGTGCCGTCACGGCGGGCTGGTGGAGCAACCAGGCCAGTGCTACGTCGCCAGGGGCGTGGCCGAGCTCGTCCGCGAAATCCTCGTACTGGCGGATCTGGTCCTCATGCTTCTTGAGGGTTTCAAGCGCACGGCCCTCTGTGCGGCGCACACCCTGCTCTTCCTTCTTCAGCACGCCGCCCAGCAGGCCACCCTGCAACGGTGACCAGGGGATCAGGCCAAGGCCATATTGCTGTGCGGCCGGGATGACTTCCAGCTCCAGTTCGCGCTTGAACAGGTTGTAGATGGACTGCTCGCTGACCAGTCCGGTGTAGTTCCGCCGGCGCGCGGCCTCTTGCGCCTGCGCGATGTGCCAGCCCGCGAAGTTGCTGCTGCCCGAGTAGAGGATCTTGCCCTGCTGGACCCCGACTTCGATCGCCTGCCAGATCTCGTCCCAAGGCGTATCGCGGTCGATGTGGTGGAACTGGTAGATGTCGATGTAATCCGTCTGAAGCCGTTTCAGGCTGGCATCCAGAGCCCGGCGAATGTTCAGCGCGGACAGCTTGGATTCGTTGGGACGGTCCGTCATGGTGCCGTAGAGCTTGGTGGCCAGGACGGTCCGTTCGCGGCGCTCGCCACCCTTCGCGAACCAGCGGCCAATGATTTCCTCGGTCCAGCCGCGGTGCTCGGCTCCGCCGTAGACGTTGGCGGTGTCAAAGAAGTTGATGCCGGAATCCAGTGCGGAATCCATGATCGAGTGGGCGGTCGCTTCGTCGGTTTGCGGACCGAAGTTCATGGTGCCCAGGCAGAGACGTGAAACTTTCAGGCCGGAGCGGCCCAAGTGGGTGTACTGCATAGCTGCGGGGTCCTTTTGTCTCGTTGAGTGGCTACATTTGGGTGAAAGCGGCGACGGCGGGATCGGAGCCGATTCGGGCGCCCGCCTCCAGTGCGGTGATTGCTGCCAATTCCGATTCGGTCAGGGTGAGGTCTGCCGCGCCGAAGTTCTCGCGCATGCGGGTGGAGTCAGCGGACTTCGGGATCACGATGGTCCCTTGGGCCAGGTGCCAGGCCAGGATCACCTGGGCAGGAGTGGTGCCGTGCGCCGCCGCCACCAACGCCACCTGCTCGGCGTTCAAGTCCTTGCCCTGTCCCAGCGGACTGTAAGCCTCGACGGCGATGCTCAGATCGCGGCACTTGTTCGCCAGATCACCCTGCTGATACGTGGGGTGGAGTTCGATTTGGTTGACGGCAGGCACCACCTCTGTTTCCCGGAGGAGGGTGTCCAGATGGTCGGAGAGGAAGTTCGAGACGCCTATCGCCCGGATCTGCTTGTCCTGGTACAGCTTCTCCATCTCCTTCCATGCCTGCGTGTAAAGCCCCTGTGACGGGACGGGCCAGTGGATCAGGTAGAGGTCTATGACCTCCAGGCCCAGTGCGTCCCTGCTGCGCTGGAACGCGTCGTAAGCCTCGCCCTGCTCGCCGTTGCGGAGCTTGGTGGTGATGAAAAGTTCCTCGCGGGGAATCCCCGAGGCCGCGACGGCCGCGCCGACTCCGGCCTCGTTGCGGTACGCGGCCGCGGTGTCGATGTGGCGGTAGCCGGCGTCCAATGCATCTTCCACCACCTTCTGCGTTTCATCCGCAGGCACTTGGAATACACCAAATCCCAGCTGTGGGATGGTGACGCCGTTGTTCAATGTCAGCTCTGGCATGACGGTCTCCTTTGACTGGATGGTTTGGGTGGTGACACTCCAGAAAGCGTTTTCGGGGGCTCGATACTGAGCCTATGCAGTTTTGGGGGCTGAGTCAGCAATCCTGCCTGATCCTGTTTTTCCTAGGTCTGGTAGTCCTACCCAAAATGGTGGTCTTTCAAGCACCCGGAACGGCAGAATGGACGGATGGGTCAAAGCGCGGAGTTCGGTAAATTCCTCAAAGTCATGCGTGCCCGCCTCTCACCCGACGACGCCGGAACGGACGAGTCGGGCGGTTCCCGCCGCGTCCCCGGGCTCCGCCGCGAGGAGGTCGCCAGGCTCTCGGGCGTCAGCACCGACTACTACACGCGGCTGGAACAGGGCCGCAACATCCACCCCTCCAAGGCAGTCCTGGAGTCCGTCGCACGGGCGCTCCGCCTTGACGCGGGGGAGCAGGCACACATGATGGACCTGCTGGAACACTGTGCCAGCTCCTCCGGCAACCCGGGCCCGGTGCAAAAGGTGCGTCCGGCGTTGCGGCAACTCCTGGACGCCGTCGGCGATGTTCCTGCAATGCTGCTGGGCAGGCGGGCGGACGTCTTGGCCGCCAACCGGATGGCGCACCTGCTCTTCACCGATTTCTCCGCGCTGCCCGCACCCGAACGCAACCTGACTCGGTGGATCATTCTGGATCCAGCAGCGGGGAGCCTGTTCAGGGACTGGAAAACGGTAGCCGCCGAAGCCGTCGGAGCTCTGCGGATGGACGTCGGCAGGCATCCCAACGATCCCCAAACCAACCAGCTGGTGGGTGAACTTGCCGTGCACAGCGAACACTTCCGCCAATGGTGGGCCGGTCACCGTGTGGCCACCAGGTCCGCCGGCACAGTCCGGCTGCACCACCCCGTGGTGGGGGACCTGGAACTGAACTTTGAAACCCTCAGTCTCCCGGACGACCCCGACCAGCTGCTAAGGGTGTATTCGGCGAAGGCGGGTTCGCCGTCGTCGGACGCTTTGACGTTGCTCAATTTCGGCGACATGGGCACCGCCTCGCAGGTGCCCGAGCCTGCGCGCCGAGATGACAGTTAATGCCAATGTTCCTCCGAAACATCGGCATTAACTGTCATCTCGCAGAGCGTTTCAGCGCTCCAGGCGGAAACCAAGCTTGATGGTGACCTGCCAGTCGGCCACTTCGCCGTCCTCGAGGTGACCGCGGATCTCCTTGACCTCAAACCAGTCCAGGTTGCGCAGGGTCTGGGATGCGGTGGCGATGCCGTTCTTGATCGCGTCGTCAACGCCTTCGCTGGAAGTTCCTACAATTTCGGAAACGCTATATGTGTGGCCAGCCATGGTGCTCCTCATCAACGTCTTGCGAATATATGGAAGGAAAATCTGGCCCGCCAAGCAGGCCGTCCAAGCAGACTAGCCCACTGGCCTCCGGGCGGCCAGAGCCAGCCGGGGCTTAGCCTTCGCGCCAGTCGTTGCTGGTGATGTGCGATCCCGCCTGCGGTCCCATCTGCAGCATTCCGCCGTCCACAGGCCACGATGCGCCATTGACGTAACTGGCTGCCGGGGACGCCAAGAACGCGATGACTGCGGCGATCTCCCTGGCATCTCCTGGCCGTCCCAGGGGTACTCCGGGCCGTTCCTCCTGCTCCGGGTCCTGGTCGGTTTGCCCCGTCATGGGGGTCGCAATTTCGCCGGGTGCGACGTTGTTCGCTGTGATCCCATGCTCGGCCAGTTCCAAGGCCATGGTCTTAATCAGCCCACCCAGGCCATGCTTGGAGGCGTCATAGGCCGAGGCTCCCACCCGGGGTTGGAACTCGTGCACGCTGGTCACCGCGATGATGCGTCCGCCGCGTCCCGCTTTGACCATGCATTTCGCCGCAGTCTGCATGGCAACGAATGCGCCGTTGAGGTTGGTGTCCAGGGTGGACATCCAGGTGTCGTAGTCGAGCTCCAGGAACTTGGTGCCGTCGCCGGTGCCGGAGTTGTTGACGAAGACGTCGACGCCGCCGAGCTCATCGGCCAGCTTCCCGATGGCGGCTGCCGTTGCGCGAATGTCCGTGGTGTCCAACTGTTGGACGACGGCTTTGCGGCCCAGTGCGCGGACTTCCCCCGCGGTTTCTTCGGCGCCCTGCTGGTCCGAATGCCAGGTAATCCCTACATCCATGCCGGCCTGGGCCAAAGCCACCGCGGTAGCCCGTCCGATGCCTGAATCCGATCCCGTGACGATGGCGGTCTGCGGGGAAAATGGTGCGTCGCTCATGGTCCTGCCTTTCGGTCGTGTGATCGTTCCGATGACCTATCCCTACCCGGACCAGCCGCGCCGTAAACACCCGTGTGCCAGTACTTGCCCCGGCGGATGAGGATGGAGTGTAGATTTCTTGCAGCAGCACCCAGTAAATCCCCTGAACCAGGAGTACTCATGTCAGAAGTAATTGTGGTCGGCGTCGACAACAGCGAAACAGCCAAGCGGGCGGCAGTGGCAGCAGCGAAGCTCGCCACCGCGCTCGGTGCCGAACTGCACGTGATCAGCGGTTTCTCCGATGACCGCATTGAAGAATTCGGAAGCGGCAGCGACCGCATCACCGTCTCTTCCGCGGACTCGGCAGAATACGTTGCCCGCAAGGTCTCCGAAGAGTTGGACATTCCCGCCGGTAACGTCAAGTACTTCGCTGCCCGCGGCACTCCGGCCAACGCCCTGATCAACTACGCCGAAACCAACAACGCCTCGTTGATCGTGGTCGGAAACAAGCGCATGAAGGGCCTGGGACGCGTCCTGGGCAGCATCGCAAACAGCGTTGCCCACGGTGCGCCGTGCGATGTCTACATCGTGAACACGGACGTGGACGCATAACCCGCCCATGTAAGCAGTAGAAGAGGCCGTTTTGAGCGTTCAAAACGGCCTCTTCTGTACCCGCGTGGACACCCCGGTACTTAGTGCCCCTGGAACGCCTCCGCCAGCCACCACGAGCCGCCGTCTGAGGCGATCTTTGCGTCGATGACCAGTGGCCGGTCCTGGGTCCCGGCTTCGTAGGCTGCGATCCATGGGCGCACGGCGTCCAGGTCCGCTTCGGTCCTGACGGTGACTCCGTGAGCCCCGAAGCCGCGTGCAATCGCGGCGATATCCGTGTCCGGGAACACCACGCTGGACAGGTCCTCCGGCGAATGTTCTGACGCAAAGTGGTGCACTTCGGCCCCATAGGCGGCGTCGTTATAGACGATGCACACCAGCGGCAGCTTCATCCGGACTGCTGTCTCCAGTTCGCTGATGCCCATCAGGAAACCGCCATCGCCGGCCCCCAGGACAGGCAGCCGGTGCGGTTGGGCAACAGCCGCGCCGATCGCCGTGTACAGCCCCAGCCCGATGGCTTGGAACGCTTGCGTGAAGCAGAAACCAAACTCGTCCGGCACCGCCAGGTACTGGCTGGGATAACCCATGAAGTTTCCGGAGTCCACGGCCACTACCCGCTCTGTTGGGAGCATGGAATCGAGTTCGCGGGTCAGCACGCGCGGATCAATGGACGTGGCGGTGGAGAGGTCTTCGGTGGCGACATCGCGCCACCGCGCACCCTGTTTGATGGCCAAGGCGTTGGCTTCGGTGCGGTACTTTTCGGCCGGCTCGGGCTGTGCTTGCTTGAGCGCCGCCAGGGCGTCGGAGGCAGTGAGCGCGGAATCGCCGAGTACTCCCAGCGTGATGGGCCGGTTGGCGCCCAGCGCAGCATCTTCGACGTCGACCTGCACCACTTTCGCATCGGCAGAAATCAACCGCCCATGGCGCATTGTCCACATGTTCAGCGCGCAACCCCAGCCCACGATCAGATCCGCGCCGCTGATCAGCTCTGCTGTCAGCGGCGAAGAGAACCCACCCGAAATTCCGAGGTTGTGGGAATCGCCGTTGAACAGGCCGTTGGCTACCGCCGACGTCGCCACCAACGCGCCGGCATGCCGGGCCAACTCCAGGATTTCCTCCCGGGCGCCGCGCCCACCACGTCCGGCAACAAAGACCGGGCGTTCCGCCGCGGCGATCAGCGTCGCCAGTTGTTCAACTCCGGCGGCGTCCGGCCGCACCTTCAGCGGTTGAGGTACGACGACGGCATCCACCTCGTCTCCGGCGGCTCCACTTTGGATGTCCAGCGGCAAGCTCAGGACCACCGTGCGGCGCTCATTCACAGCAGTGCGGAAAGCCCGGACGGTGTCCGCGACGGCGGTGGCGGGGGAGTGGATCCGTTCCGCGACTGCCCCGACGCTGCGGGCCAGGGCATCCTGGTCGATCTTGAAGTTCGATCGGATCGCGGCGGCCTGGGTATCTGCAGTGAGCACGATCATGGGGGTGCGGCTCTTGGCCGCCTCGCCAACGCCGGTGATGGCGTTCGTGAGGCCACAGCCCTGGTGCGTCGTCACCACGCCAACCTTGCCCGACATTCTCGTGTAAGCGTCCGCCATGGTTGCCGCGCCGCCCTCGTGCCGGGCCGCGGTGAACGGGACTCCGGCCTCCATGAGCGTGCTGGTCACATCGAAATTGCCGCTGCCCACTACTCCAAAGACATGCCCGACGCCGAGCTTCGCCAGCGTCCGCCCGACGAGTGTTGAAACCCTTGGCTGCTCGCTCATGCGCGCTCCACCAAGGCGTACACGCGGCTCGGGCTGCCTGTGCCGCCGACGATCGGCAGCGGGGCAACAACCATGGTGGCCCCCGTGACCGGCAGGCGATCCACGTTGCGAAGGGACGTTACCCCGTACTTGTCTGCTCCGAGGAGGAACGAGTGGACAGGGAACATCGGGTCCAGTGCACCCGCCTGACCTGCGTCGATGCCCACCGTCTCCACCCCGAAGCCACTGAGTGAGGCGTTGCCGGCCAGCCACTTGGCACCTGCCGCAGAGACCCCCGGAGTGTGCGGTCCGGCGTCGTCCGCGTTGACGAAAGCCGCAGCGTCGGCGCCCCGGGCCGACCATCCGGTGCGGAAGACGATCCAGCAATTCTCCGGGAACGCGCCATGCTCTTCCTGCCACTGCTCGAAGTGTTCAGGTTCCAGAAGGAAATCGGGGTTGGCAGCGACCTCCGCTGTCTTGTCGATCACCGCGATGGGCCCCACCAGACGGTGGGGTTCGATCTGGTCCACGGATTTACCGTCCTTGCCGGTGATCCAGTGGACGGGAGCATCCAGGTGCGTCCCGGCATGCTCGCCAACGGTGACGTCGTTCCATGCCCAGGCCGGACCGGCGTCGTCGAAATTACTCACTGGCGAGACGGACAGCCCAACCGTGTTCGCGAAAGGTTGCGGCAGGTTCAGGATGGGGGTTTCGGAGCTGAGCGGGGTGGTGAGGTCGATGATTTCCACCGAGCCATTCGAAAGGGCTTCTGTGAGCCCGGCCAGAACAGACATTGTTCTCCTATCGCTTGCGTGGTTTCAGTGCTTTTTTGATCAATTTTTGTGCCACCAAATGCCCGGAGCCGCCCGACAGTCCCGGCCCGGGGTGGGTGGACGCTCCGATGTGCCAGAGTCCCTTGACGGCAGTTTGGTGTCCTGCCGCCGCGGGGAAGGGCCGCCACAAAAGGTTCTGGAACAGCTCGGCCGATCCGCCGTAGGGGTCGCCCTTGACTGCGTTGGGATTGGTAGCGGCCAAGTCCGTGGGTGCCAGGATGTCCGAGGCGAGGACGGTGTCACGGGTCCCGGGCGCGAACGGTTCCAGCCGGTCAAGAACCCGATCCAGGTAGGCCTGCTTCAGCTCGTCCGTCCAGCCTTCACTGACATCAAGCTTTCCCGCAGCGTCATCCACCGGAGCAAATGGCACTTCCTGCAACTGCAGCCACAGCGTCGCCTTGCCTTCCGGTGCCCGCGACGGATCCAACACACATTGCTGGCCCACCACCACTGTTGGCTCAGCTGGCAGCAGTCCGGCTTCGGCTTGGGCGCAAGCGATTCCCGTGCTGTCTGAGCCATTGCTGAGATGCACCAAGGGAACCTTGTTCAGGCGCGCGTCCAGCCATTCAACAGGCTTGTCCAGGGCGAGGTGGATCTGCATGGCACCCCGGCCGTTCTGGTATTTCCCAGCCGCCGCGGCAGCAGCGGCGGGTGGCCGGCGGAGGAGCTGCGTGTACAGCGCCTGCGGTGAAACATTCGCCAAGACAGTGTCGGCTGCAACCACGCCATGCGAGGTCCGAACACCCTTAACCGACCCTGCTCCGACAAGGACCTCTTCTGCCTCAGTACCCAGCATGATCTGCACTCCGTTGTCCTTCAGGAGCGACTCGAACGCCGCAACAAACCGCGAAGCACCGCCCTTGACCACCGGAAGTCCAAAGCCGTGCATGCTCATGGCCATCACCGGCAACATGACGCCGCCGGTCGCCTGGTCCGGGCCGAGCCCTGCGTGGAGGAGCCATGGCGACCACAGCTGGTCGGTTTCCCAGCCATCAAAACGGCTGCGGACGTAGTTCCGTCCGCTCATCACCGAGTCCCTGAGGAAGGCTTCAGTCCCTGCCAGCCGGCCCCGCAGCAAGGCCCCGAACGCGATCTTCGCGACCTCATTGAAGGAACGCAGCTCCGCGCCGAAGGCTCCGAAGACCGTCCCGGCGTTGCTGCCCAAGTCATCCAGCATGGCCAAGTACGCAGCCTGATCCGAGGCGACCTTGAACGTCGCAGCCGTTTCCGCCGGGTCCCGCTGCGCGATGACCACGCGATGGGCTCCGGTGGCCGGGTCCGTCGCTACGCTCGCCGTCACGGGCCCGGTGGTGTTGCAGTACTCCAGGCCCCTGGCCTGCAGTTCCTTGCCCAAGGTTGCGTAAGCGCCGCCGGAAACGAACAGGGGATGCCAGGAGGAGAAAGTGTCGTGGATGAAACCCGGAAGGGTCCGCTCGGATGAGTCGATGAAACCACCCAGCCGCTCCGAGCGCTCGATGACACACACGCGCTTGCCGTCCAGGGCAAGTTCGGCTGCGGCGACCAGGGAGTTGATGCCCGAACCAATGACGGCGACGTCAACGGGATCGTTCATGCGGGACCGCTCCTTTCGGGAGTTATCAGAAATCCGGGTGGTTGGCAGTTGCGTGGTACTTGCCGGCATGGAACACCAGGGGAGCGCCGCCGTCGTGGTTGTAACTCTCCACTTCACCTACATAGATGACGTGGTCACCGGCGTCATGCCGGGAGACTGTCCTGCATTGGAACGTAGCGACGGCACCGTTGAGGAGCGGCACACCGGCGATGCCCTCGGTGGTTTCCGTCCCCGCGAACTTGTCCGTGGCGGGCGTTGCGAACTGGCGGGACAGGACGTGCTGGTCGCTGGCGAGGATGTTGATGGCGAAGTGCGTGGCATCCTCAAAGTCGCCCAGGCTGGGCGCCCGCTTGCTGGGGCACCACAGCACCAGCGGGGGTTCCATGGAGACTGACGTGAAGGAGTTCGCGGTCATGCCTACCTTCCTGCCGTCGGCGGCAACAGTGGTCACCACGGTAACGCCCGTGGCGTACTGGCCCAAGGCGCCCCGGAAATCGCGGAGGTCGAAGGCGGAGGTATCGTCCTCCTTCCGGGCTTGCATGAAGTCCGCGGCGGCCGTGGGGTCGAACCACCAGGGGTATGAGGTTCGGGGGTCGTCGAAGCCGGCCACAATGCTTGCCGCCAGTGCGGGGTGCTCGGCGGCCTCTGCCAGAAGTGTTTTCTGGTGGTCCCTGCGTGGCTTGAGCAGATCGTTGGTCCACTCCACAGCCCATTGGCCCCATCCGCGCCAGAACTCATCGAAAGTGCGCTCCATCCATGCGCGGTCAAAGGGCTGCTGGCCCCGGCGGACGATTGAGTCCAGGTAGTACTTTGCGGCCAGGGTTGCATTGTTGGAGCCCTGCCCGGTGAGGGGATCGTTGAGGACCACGGCGTCGCCCAGGCCGAACACCAGGTCCCCGTTCCCGAGTTCCCCGACGGCGGACCGCACGGTCGGCGTGATGCGCCCCAGGAGCGTGGCCCCGCTATCGGTCAGTTGCGCGTTGGCGAAATTTTCGGCCTCATGCGGGAAGTGTTCACGCAGGATCTGCAGGGAGCGTTCCAGCTGCTCTTCGGGGCTTCCGACGTTGGTCCAGCAGTCCATGGGGCCGCCCACCACGCCTTCGAAAACCATCATGCGGCAGGGGCCGGAGACGGTCAGGCCCGGGAACGTAAAGAACTCGCCGATGCCGGGGGCCATGGACATGCGGATGGCGTCTCCGTGGGTGTCCATGCTGTCGGAAGACGTGACGTAGTTCAGGGCCAAGACCCGCTGTGGGCGATCGAAGGGCGACTTTGCCTTGTCCCGCGGAAAGATTTGGCCGATTTCGCCCTTGCCTGTGCTCACAATGACCAGCTCGTAATCCCGGGCGAGTTCTTCCAGCATGCGCGGGGTGACTTTCTCGATCCGGAAGTCACCGCCGTTGGCAACAAACGTCTCGATCCACAGGGCGCTCTTGATCCGCTGGTCGATGGAACGGGCAGGCCCATCCAGGAGTGCCTCCCATTCAATGGCTTGTTCGGCCCGGACGTGTAGCCGGATCGACCTGATGCCCGGGACGGCCCCCGACTCATAAAATTCCGTGAGCGCCGTGCCCATCTGCGCTTCGGCGTCGAGGGCCGTGGAGAACATGCACTGGCTGGACATGACCTTGCCCGTGCGGATCTGCGCGGCCGAGCGGTCGGACAGCAGCGTCACCTCATAGCCGGCCCGTTGCAGGCCAAGGGCCAGTTGGGCGCCGGATTCGCCGGCCCCGACGATTGCTATTTTTCGCATGGTTGAATCCTTGCTGGCAGGGGTGTGCTACAAAACTTTGGCGGTGGCGAGTTCGGCAAGGTAGCCGGCTGCCTTGTCGGGGTACATGAACCACTCCTGGAATTCCGGTGGATGGTTGAAGCCGTTCGCGAACCGGTGGGCGATGGCGGGTTCCTGGTTGGCCGCGCCCAGAAGCTCCAGGACGTGCGGCGGTGGCGGGGCCAGGAGCGCATTGGTCCAGTGTGCAACGTGCTGGGCGTAATCCCAATAGCGCTCGAACGTGGCCTGCATGAACCCGGCGTCGAAGGCGCCACTGTGCTGGACGATGCTGTCCAGGTACGACGCCGCGCACTTGCTGGCGTTGTTGGACCCCTGGCCCGTGATGGGATCGTTGAGAACCACGACGTCGGCCAGGCCCAGTACCTGCCGACCGCTCGGGAGCGTGGCGATCGGGTGCCGGACCGTGGGCGCGAATCGGCCTTGGAGGATGCCGTTGGGATCCGTGAGTTCCACGTCCGTGGCGCGCTCGGCTTCCCACGGCAGGAAAGTCTGCAGGATGTTCTTGGAGTTCGCCAGGTGCTCCTCAGGCGTCAGGCCTTTCCACGTGTCCATCGGGCCGCCGGGGACGCCCTCGAAAACCATGATTTCGCAAGGGCCGGTGGTGGTGAGTGCAGGGAAAACGAAGTACTCCCCAACACCGGGGATGAGGTTGAACGACACTGCCGAGTAGTCTTCCCGTGGTGTCAGGCCCTTCACGTAGGTCAAGGCCAACGCCCGCTGCGGTGCGTCATAGGTGCTGCGTTCGGCGTCGCGGGTGAAGAGCTGCGCGATCTCGCCCTTGCCGGCGGCCACGATCACCAGGTCCGAGTTCAGCGTGTACCTTTCCAGCTCGTCAACCCCCGCATCTTCGAAGACCAGCTCGCCGCCGCGCGCCACGAACTCTTCCATGAAGCGCGGGAACTTCACCCGTTGGTCGATCGACTTGGCGTGATTGTCCAGGCGGGAGGCCCAGCTGATGGCCTTCTCGCCAGGCACCTCGGGGTGGGGGATGGTGAATGAGATCCCGTCCACGGTGGGTGAGTCCGGCCAGAAATCCAGCCCCAGCGCCCGCTCATTTTCCAAGGCGTCATGGAAGATGCACTGGCTGGAAGCGACTTTGCCGTCCCGGATTTGTTCGGGTGTGCGGTTGGAAATGGTGGTGACCTGGAAACCGGCGTCCAGCAGGCCGATGCCCAGCTGTAGTCCGGACTGGCCGGCGCCGACGATGGTGATGTGGCGTTGCGTCATGGTGGTGTCCTCTTCTGTTGGTTCGGATCGCTGTTGTCAGTTGGCTGCGAGCAGCGGGATGGTCTCTTCGGCGCGTTCGGGCCCCAAAGCGGAGTAGCCGCCGTCGACCGCCCAATCGGCTCCCGTCACGAAACTGGCCTGGTCGCTTGCAAGGAAGGCGACGACGTCGCCCACCTCATGCGGGCGGCCGACCCGCCCCAGTGCGTGGAACGGGGCCGCGACGGAGTCCGTCTTTTCCAGGCTGCCGTTGCTCAGGGAGTCCATGATGTTGCTCCATACCCAGCCCGGGCTGACGGAGTTCACCCTGATGCCGTCGGCCGCGAAGTCCACGGCCATGCTGCGGGTGATCTGGACCAAGGCTGCCTTGCTGGCCGGGTACAGCCAGCGGCCGGTCTGGGCTACGGAGCTGGAGATGGAGGTGAAGTTGATGATGGCTCCGTGCCCGGATTTTGCCAGGTGAGGCCGGGCCGTGTTGGCCGCCATTACCGCGCTCACCAGGTTGACGTTGAGGGCTTCGAGCCAGTCGGCCCTGCCGGAGGATGCGCCGTCGTCCTTGTAGGTGCAGGCGAGGTTTACCAGGATGTCCAGGCCTCCGTGCTCCCTGGCAGTGTTCTCTACGAGTTCCGTGACGGCGGCGTCGTCCGTGATGTCCGTGTGGGAGTAGTGGATACTTTCGCCGAGCTCCTTGGTGACCATTCCGCCGTCGGACGCTATGTCCGCAACCACCACGGTGGCGCCGGCATCCCGCAACGCGGTAACCACTCCCTGGCCTACCTTGGTGACGCCCCCGGTGACGATTGCCGTCCTGCCCTTCAGTGCTGACATGGCTTGAGCCTTTCCTTGGTGGATTGTTGCGGAATTATGACGTGCGTCATATTTGTTCTGGTTGCGACTCTAGGTAGCGCGTGGCCGCGTGAATATCCGTTAGGCGCAGGCATCATCCGGATTACGCAGGCTCGTCCTCTTCCTCGTGCCAGCCCACCCACGCCGCTGATGTCAGCCGCGCTTCCCTTGCCAGGAGTTCCGCGGCCCACAAGTCAAAGTGGTTCACGTCCCGCTCTTCGCGACGATCGTGTACGAGCTTGATGTTCTTCACTTTCCCCACCTGCCTTTCGAGCGTTGTTTCGGTGCTGTGAGCTGGGTCATACTTGTCCTAAAAGCGACTCTAGACAGCCGCTGCACTCCGGAATATCCACATGGCGCGGGGATCATCCGAAAGGCGAAAGCTGCAAAAAACCCTGTGAAGTAGGTGGCGGATGGTGAGGATTCTTCCCCGGGACGTTCTGCGGGGACGACCGACAATGGCCACCAAGGACGTGGACGAAGCCCACGCGAAGATTGCCGAACTGTTCTGCAGCCACGAGCTGGCGCCGCGGACCAGGACATCCGCCGTGGACATGAAGTTGCGGTCCCTTCATCGGGCCGATGTTGGAATCGAGTTCCTGGACTACGGCGCGGACGTCCGAATCGACCCCGAGGGCTTGCAGGATTTCCACCTTGTGCAGATTCCGTTGGCGGGCCATGCGACCATGCAGGTGGGGTCCACCATTGTGGAGTCCAGTCCCACTATGGCCAGCGTCCCTCCGATCGATAAGCCGTTTTCCATGAGCTGGGACGGTGGCAGCCCGCACCTGATCGTCTATGTGCGCCGCCCGGCCTTGGAGCGCGTCGCCGGGCAGTTGTACGGCGATGGGGCCGTGGACCTGGGGTACGGTATGGACCTCAGCGGTGGGGCAGGTCGAGCCTTCCTGAGGGCTGTCGTCGAACTTCACGACGATATGATCAGCCGACCGGCTAGTGCCGCTCCTGTGTTTGTCCAGGGGCTCCTGGCGGACAGCATGGTGTCGCGTCTGCTGATGGCCATGGAACGCCCAGGTGACGACGTCCGCGATCCCGAAGCCGAGAGCAGGCTGGTGCGTGAGTGCCGTGAGCTACTGGAGCGCCACGCCTTCGAAGAACTCACCGTCCCGGACATTGCGGAGTGCCTGGGCGTGTCCGTCCGGACCCTGCAGACCGCGCTCAGGGCGGAGACCGGCGCCACGCCGTCGGAGTTGCTGCGGAGCATCCGGCTGGACCGGGCCCGGGAGATGCTGCTCGAGGCCGACCCGCGGGAGCAGAGCGTCACGGCGGTGGCGGAGCTCTGCGGATTCACGCACCAAGGGCGGTTCTCGGCGCTGTATCTCAAGACTTTCGGCGAGCTGCCGTCGGAGAGCCTGCGCCGCTGAGTTGCGGACGCGGAGGCTACGCCTCCAGTACGTACGTCTTCAGGTCATCCAGGGGTTGCCTTGTTCCACTCAGTTCGGGGTCGTGAAGACGTCTACGGACCAGAACAGGCCAACTGACGTGTTGCCGCCAGCACGGTTGTCCCACCCTACTGTTCAGAGTCGGCCAGTAGGGTGACCATGGTCTTTAGGTCATCGCAGACTTCCGTTGGTGTCAGATGTCCGGCAACAGCAGCAGCTGTCAGATGAAGTCCCTGCAGGATTGACTTTCCCCGGATTTCCAAGAGCGTATCGGGACAGTGATGCTTGAAATAGGAGTCGTTGATAGCCAGGGCGTGTTCCTCTTCGAGATGTTCACGAATATGTGACTCTGACTTGCCAGATGCCGCTGACATTGCTTTCGGCGCGACAAGGTAGGACTCTATGTGTCTCCGGCGCCATTTACGCATGTCGAAACCGGGACTTGCGGTTTGCCCCCTGTCTTGCAGCTCGGGACCCACCGTGTTGACTTCTTCCTCGTCGCGGTCTCGAAGACTGATGGCCGTAAGCCCAGGGATCTCCTCTTTCAGGGCCATCCAGAGCATCTTTCTTTCCTTGTGGCTACGTTCGGTTCTCCAAGGTATCCAGTCTTCAGAAAGCTGTGTGCCCACGACTTTTGCAGCTGCGCGAAGGACGGCCAAATCCGAGGTCCCCTCGTGAAAGAAGACCTTCCTGGTACGCCGCATTTGGTCCATTCGGGGTGCGTAATGCGAACCGAGCCCTTCCAAGAGCCCGACTTTGTGATGGTCTGCAGTCAGGTACCTTGGCGAGTCTTCTCTGCGAAATTCTAAAATTCGTTCTGGATACGCACTCCTGAGAATTTCGCTTGAATGGGTTGCTACGAATACTTGCTTGTTTGAGGCTTTGGTCAGCTTCTCGAGTCGATTGACCAGCTCTTTCTGCAGTTGGGGATGGAGGTGGGCATCCGGTTCGTCGAGCAGCAACACATCCACATCGGGGCTCGTGGCCAGAGCAAAGACGCTGAGCCATTGCAGAAAGCCGCTCCCCTCCACCATCAGGTCGCGTTTAGTAAAACCCTTGTGCGGAGTCAATTTATGTCCGCTCAGTGTCCCCTTGACCACAAGAACTTGTATGTAGGAGTGGTACTCCTCCTGAAATTCGGAGACCGCAAGTTCGGCTCCGAAGACCTCACGCAGCGTCTGCTGCAATATCTCCCACGGATCCGACTGACGTAGATCATCGAGGTCTTTGTCCTTGATCTTTGATTGGCCACCACGAGTCCCGGAGTTTCGAAGGACTGACCGTTTTCTGGCATTTTCTTGCTGCATGTCCAAGAGGAGATTTCTGAGAACAGCTCCAGCCAAGCCCTCACCTATTCGCCGCCGTCGAACTGCTCCACTCACTCTCTGTTCGTGCGCGGAGATTCCAGCAAAGGGCGGCAGGAAAGCAATGCGGGGGATTGCGTCGCCCGCAGCGAGATTGGACGCATCGACCCGAATGAACAAACGATCGTTGGCCAGAGATAGGCCAAATGTGAGGTGCTTGAGCCCGATAGCTGTCGTCCATTGAACGCCGATATTCAACGTATATCCATCTTGCCCGGGGTTTGTGCGTCCAGGCTTCAAGTTAGTCCATAGGTGTTTGAGGGAAGGAATATTGATCGGAGAGAACTCATCATCGCCGATGCCGAATCCCTGTACGCCCACGCGATTCGGGTGGAGTCCGGCGACTCCACCGCGCTCCATAGTTGTTGCGAGGCGACAAAACTCCCATACGGCCAGGGCATGCAGGATGGACGACTTTCCAGAATTGTTGCTTCCTGCCATCAGGGTCAGGTTGGGGTTTAGAGCCAGATCAAGGGCCTGATATTGCTTGAAGCGAGTCAGTTTGATGCTGTTGATTGGCTGGACAAGCGTCGCTCTTTCGGCCGCTTCACGTCTAGCTTCTTCAAGGAGTTCCTCAATAATTGAGTCGCCGTCGCCTTCATCATCGCGCTGAAGGGCGAGTCCGGGGGGTGATGCCACAACCTGGGTTGCGGGGTGGAAGTCGGGCGTGGTCATGATCCCCTAAGCTATTGCGCTGAACCGTCGAATTCGTTGCTGTTATCGTACCGGGCGTCACAGGTGAAAGACCTCAGTACTGCGAGGGAGCGCGAGCCTCTTTTCCTAGGGGGTGTTGAACGGCGGCCCACGAAAAGTTCCTGCCATCTTCGCCGTTCCACTTCCAAGGAGCTGGTGGCGGAGTGATACACGAATGCATAAGTATTTGGCAGGCGACGGCATTGGTGCATGCGGCACTCTACAATGGACACCGAACTGGGCAGCGGGGTGGATGGGGTACGTCATGGGTAGTCTTGGGCTCTCGGCCACTGAGATTGGGGCTGAGGTTGGAGCCACTCCGGAAGAAATCAATCGCCTACTGTTGGATCAGGGCTTCTACTATGGACGCCCTGGGGCTTACGGCCTCACATCAAAGGGCAAGACCTTCGGAGTTCAGCGCCATCATGACAATGGGTATGGTGGTGTCGCGTACCGCTCATGGGAGACTACACGTTTTGACCCCACCATCTTGGAAGCTCTTGATGTCTCGGCAGAAAAGCTCACGAAGGTGCGTACGGATATCGCCGATGATAGGCGAACCCGGCGTGACGCAAGGAATGCCGCGCGAGTCGAAGCGGATGCAAATTACCGCGCAGGCCATGCTGAAGATGCAGAAGACGAAGCCAGACCCGAAATTGACTGGGGAAAAATACTGCTTGGTGCCGCACTCTTTGGTGGTGTTATCGCCGCTTCTATCAGTGTGAAAAAGGGGATTGATCTATACAAGAGAAACAAGGCGGAGCAGGCAGCAACAGCATCCCGTGACATGAAGACTGTTTGCGGAGGTTGCCGAGCTGGGATGGCCAATGGGGTGATGACATGTCCTCATTGCGGAGCCACATCAGCGGCCGGAGATCTTGAGCTCACCGGCTCGGGGACTTTGGAAGCCGTCGTAGTGGAAGTCGGCTATTCGGAGGCTGAGCCCTGGCTCAGCAAGTGGGATGATGTGATCCGCGATTATGAGGCCGTCGAAGAGGCTTTCCTCGCTGAAGGCACTGATAATCGCGTCATCAGGCACCGGCTCTTAAGGTTTTTTGAAGACTGCTGGCACCTTGTTGAATGGATAAAGCGCGATACGCAGCTTCCGGCCGAGGTTGCAGAAAAGGTTGTGAAGGCGGCCTGGAACGCCGATCCGATGGTGCTCTGTGAGGCCATAGCGAGCACATCGAAGCACCACACGCGAGAAGGTCGCAAGGGGCAGCCGGAAAAAGTAACTGCGCGAGTGATGTCAGTAACGATGCCGCAGGGCATCGGCAAATGGTCGCCGACGGTGACGGTCACCGCCTGGAATCCGGAGGCACCTGAACCACAGGATCATGACGCGCGCACTCTTGCCTCCGACTGTATCTCTTGGTGGCGAAGCTTTATCAAGCAGAACAGGCTACCCGTTCCATGGGAGGAGAACGCCGACCCTGCTTAGGCAACTTACTTGCTGATTCGCTACGGCCTCAGCTTTGACGGTTGTGTGTCCTGAATCGGCCCATATGCGGTAGAAAACGTAATATCCGAAGCCGGACCAATTTCTGGAGAAGACTGTTCCACATTTAGAACGGGAAACTGCAGGCGCTGGACTAACTCTGCCTGGGACTGGATTCGTTTCACGCACTCCAGTGTGGTCAGTTCATCGGAACTGACCGTTTCAGTCCATCCGTTAGTCTGCATCATGTCTTCGGGACCAAGCCAAGGCGGGAGCTTGAGTTCGGCACGCCACCAATGTTTGATGGCTCCCTCGACTGCGAGAGCGTGGCTGCCGTCGGCGAAAGAATGTAGGTGGAGGACAGTCCACCCCTCCGCCTTGAATTGTTCGAGGCGGTGTGTTCCGATGTTGGTCACTCCGATCTTGAAAGAACGAAGTTCCTTGTGCTCGAGGAAATAAACGTATCCAGGTTTTCCGCGTTTGAACCCACCACCTTCAGAACAGAATGGGCACCCTTGACCATGAGAACGATTGTTTACCGTTGATTTCCATTCGTGGCCCTTGCCGCAGAGCCACCATCGCTGGCTGTTCGAGTACTGATTGACTTGCGACGGCGTAATTTCGCCATTTCTTAAAGGGTGCCACGAATGTGCCACGTCCGGACGGAGTGTCGCCAAGTCGTTGTACCCCTCGAGGGTCTTGCGTCCGGAGCAAACTGGGCACCCGACGCCTTGTCCTGTGCGGCTGGCAATGACCGCCTGCCATTCGTGGCCACAAGGGGCAAGCCACCATGCTTTCTTGCCGTTGCTGACGGTGACATCAAAGGGGGGCTCGGCATTCTTCGTTGGATGCCACTCCGCGGCAATGTCAGGCCGCACTGTGGCGAGATCGTTATATCCCTGGAGGATGCGCTGGCCAGCGCATGTCGGGCAGCCTGTGCCGCTTGAAGCGCGCGAGTTGCCGGTCGTCTCCCACTCGTGCCCGTTGTGGCACCGCCACCATATCCTTTTAGCCGTGCCGGCAACGACTGTTTCTGGGGTGAAGGGTAGGTTTCTGACCGGATGAAACTCTGCAGCCAGTAGAGGGTGCGTGGTTGCCATGTCGTTGTGGCCCTGTACAAGAGCCTGTGATACCCGGTGTGGGTCGTGGGTTCGACGGCGTACAGGTTTTCCCGCAGCTCGTCGGCGGCGTTTCTCTGCCGCAAACTCTTCACCGCGGGGGAGCTTGCAGACTGGACACCCATTGCCGTACGCCCGGTTTAGTATCTTCGCGTACCATTCGTGGCCGAGAGGACAGATCCACCAGGCCTTTGAATTGGACTTAGGGGCGACCTCGGTGGCTTTGAGGTCATTTCGGGATGGGTGCCATTGTTCTGCTAACTGGGGGAGTTTCGTGGCCAAATCGTTGAACCCTGGCAGGAGTCTCGCTCCGCTGCAGTAGGGGCAGCCGTTGCCTTTGGCTCTATCGCTTACCTTCGTTTCCCATTCATGCCCGAGCGCGTCAATCCACCAGACCTTCTTGCCCGAACTCCGTGTAACAGTGGTCGGAAGTATGTCGCCGTTGCGCGTAGGGTGCCATTCTGCCGCCAGGGCCGGGATAACAGTTGCTAGGTCGTTGAATCCGCGGAGTACGCGATTCCCAGCGCAAAAAGGGCATCCCTGGCCCAAACGCCTGTTGTAGGGGGATGCCTCCCATTCATGACCACAAGGCCCTTTCCACCACACTTTCTTAGGAGACCCGGCGCTGAGCTCGCTGAATATGGTCCCGGGATTCCGTTCCACAGCAAACTGCGAGGCCAGTTCTGGCGTCACACTGGAGAGGAGTCGACCCCTTTTTGGTGCCGTCGGTGTTGTCATATGTTTAGAGTACGGAGCGCTGGACGGCGCACACGTGCACACCAAGTTTGACACTCCAGAGCATCGTGAACTTTCAAGTGCTGCCTACCCCGCAAAAGCAAATGAGAACAAGCGCCTAGGGCATCAGCTCACCCGGGTGGGGCGCCGACATCTTAGCGGGCCGGAGACGAATGAAGACCGTTTCCCTGTAACCAGCACTGCGCTGGTCCAGCACGACAGTGTGCCGGTGCAGTGCTTCTTCGTGGGGTCTCTAAGATGCCCAGGGGTTTCTGGTTGCCGGTGGGAGCAGGTCGGTGACCAGAATCCTGGCCCTGACATATTTCACGCCGTCATAGACCTGAGGGAGGAGGGCTTGGGCGGCTTTGGTGAGCGGGACCGAGTCCGCCGTGGGTGCAGGGAGGACCCGGCAGGTCCCGGGGAGGTATTTCTCGTTCGGGTTGAAGGGCGACGTCGCCGCGAACGCTGTCAACGCTTGGGCCTGCGGTCCGTTTTTGGCCAGACGCGCGGAGGCCATCTGGGGTAGACACTCATGACCTACCGCAGCCCTGCCGCTGTGGTGATCGGGGTGGAGGGGGTGGACTCGACCATGGCAGAGCTAAGCCGAAACTCTTCGGAATAGGCGTCTGGCAAAAGCCCTGATCGCTCTCGATGTGCCTTGGTCCCGTGGCGCACGTCCCGGACGAGAGGGGTGACAGTGCGCAGGGCCTGCGGATCGTCCTGCCCCGTCCCCCGCTGGGTCCGCACACATGGAGATGCTCTGGACCCGCCTCACCAACGACCTGCAGGAACTTGAGCTGGGCTCCTTCCAGATAGGCCGCTATTCGTCCGTCGGCAGCGCCCGGGCGAACAGCTTAGCCAGCGGGGCGGTCGCGGACGGGGAAGGACCGCGTATTCACGCGGTCCTCACGCCTCCAGTACGTACGTCTTCAGGTCGTCCAGGGTCTGCTGCATGTGGGCGTCCATGGCGAGCCGGGCTTCATGCGGATCCCGGGAGGACAGGGCGGCGGCTATCTTCCGGTGGTGCCCGATTGCGTGTTCCTGGATTTCGGGGAATGCCGAGGTTTCCGTGCGTCGGGCTTCAAGGACACGGTGCAGCGGTTCGAACAGGACGGCCACAAACACGTTGCCGGAAGCATGGAGGATCACGTCATGGAAGGCGAGGTCGGCTTCCACAAATCCGGCGAGGTCGTTGACTTCGTGTGCGGATTGCATCTTTTCCACGTGCTCCCTGAGGGCCGCGAGTTCATCGTCCGAAATCCGTTCGGCGGCCAGCTCGCAAGCGCCGGTCTCGAGCATCCGACGAAGCTCGATCAGCTGGATGGCAGCCGCGGCGTCCTTGGTTCCTTCGGAAGCTGCGCGCAAGACAGCTTCGAGGGAGGCCCACTGATTCAAGGGATTCACGAACGTGCCACGGCCTCGCTCCACGCTGAGGATCCGCTGCGCTTCGAGGGTTTTCATGGCTTCGCGCACGGTCATGCGGCTCACCTCATGCTTGGCGCTGAGTTCAAGCTCGCCCGGGACCACCGTTCCGGGCGGGAATTCGCCCGCCACAATGCGGTCCAGCAACTCATCAGCTACGACGCCGACCAGCGACTTGCGTGCCATATTTCCCCGTTTCCTGTCCTTCGCTCCGCCCGGCGCCCTGTGGATTTTCCCGCGGGACCGGATGGATGTCAGACATCTTACGCTGGCGGCTGCCAGCTCGTTCTCCAAAACCCGTGCACCGCTTGGGCACATTCATCCGGCCGTTCCCAGTGCACGTTGTGACCCGCATCGGGAATGGTCTTCAGTTTTCGGTTGCGTTCTGCAGCCACGAATTCACGCATCTGGTCGATGGAACGCACCCGGTCCCCGGTTCCGGCGATGACCAGCAAGGGCGCCTGGACGCGCCCGGGTACTGACGGTTCGACGCCGGATATCGCCGCCAGCGCGCTGGCGGACAGCACCGGGAAGGGTACGTCGAAGCCTTTGCCCAGCCTTGCCATCTCTTGGTCGGTCAGTGGCCCGTACCAGGCTTTCATGAGCTTCGCCTTGGTGGCCGCGTCGAAGAATCCTTGTTCCAACTGGGACACCAACATGGCCCTGAATCCCTCATTTGGCGGGGCTGGCACCATTCCCACCAACGCAACCGTCGCCACCAGCTCCGGATAGTTGGCCGCAACCGTCAGGGCGACGCTTCCGCCCATGGAGTGCCCTACCAAATGCACCGGCTTGCCGCCGCGTTTCTTGATGGCCGCCGCAACGGATTTCGCGGCCGAGTCCAGTGTCCAGTCGAAGCCGGACAACTCCTCACCCGGGTGGTACCCGGGGAGATCCAGAATCCACGCCGACCGGCCGCCGTCGAGCAGTTTCTCCACCAGCGGTTCCCAGTACGACGAACTGGATGCCCAGCCGTGGATCAGTACTGCCGGCACGTGATCGCCGGCGTCGGCAGGCGTGCGAACGTCCACGAAGGGGAGCGGAACCGCACTGTCAGCCATGGCCCCAGCCTAGTGACGCAGGGCATCTTGCGCAGGGAAGAGCTGTGTGTCACACTGGCATTCAAATGTTAGATGTCTGACATCTTACATTCACTAAACAGCAACAGAGATTTCCCACGATGGAGTGCAAAGTGACTTTTGAAGCCGACGTTCTGGCCGCTTTCCCGGCGGAAGTTCAGATCCCCGCGCAGCTCGTGGCCGACGCCGTTGCAGCGTCCTCCGCCGTTGCCCCGAAGATCCTGGTGGTCCTCGACGACGACCCCACCGGCACGCAGTCCGTCGCAGGCCTCGCGGTCCTCACCCGCTGGGATGTCCAGGACTTCACGTGGGCCTTCACCCACATCAGTGAAAACAACACCAAGCCTGCCGTCTACGTCCTCACCAACACCCGCAGCCTGGACCCCGCCGAAGCCGCATCCCGTAACGAAGAGGTCGTGCGCAATGCATTGGCCGCGGCCGGACCGGCCGGTGTGAAGCTCGGCTTCGTCAGCCGCAGCGACTCCACCCTCCGCGGCCATTACCCGTTGGAGCCCGACGTCATCGCCGCTACCGTCGCCGCTGAAACCGGTGAAGCAACCGACGGCGTAGTCATCGTTCCTGCCTTCCCCGACGCCGGCCGGGTCACCATCGGCGGTGTGCACTACATGCGCGGCGATGCCGGATCGCTCACCCCGGTGGCGGAGACGGAATTCGCCAAGGACGCAAGCTTCGGCTTCGCCAACTCGGAGATGGCCAAGTATGTGGAGGAGAAGTCGCAGGGCCGCTTCGCTGCAGAAAGCGTGATCGTCCTGGACCTGAACATCATCCGCGCCGGTGCCTCTGCCCAGGACCCCGCCATTTCCGCGAAGGCCATCGCCGACGCCTTGGAGTCTGCCACCAACTCCACCCCGATCGTGGCCGACATCGTCACCGAGAACGACTTCCGTGCCTTGGCCTTGGGCCTGGAAGAAGCTGAACGACACGGCAAGAAGCTCCTCTACCGCGTTGGTCCGCCGTTCGTCCGTGGCCGGATTGGCCAGGAGATCCGCGCGGCCCTCACCGCCGAGGAAGCCTACGCCGGCAACACTCCCTCTACTGCAGGCGGCTTGATCGTTGTGGGCTCCCATGTGGGCGTCACCACCCGCCAACTGAACAACCTCACCGCAGAGCACAGCTCGGCGCGGACCATCGAGATCGATGTAGAGCGGCTGCTCGGTGCGGAGGCCGATGCCTACATCGGAACCGTCGTGTCCGACGTCGTCAGCGCTCTTCGCGAAGGCGATGTGATCGTCCACACCAGCCGCCTCCTCATCAAGACCGACGACGCCGCGGCGAGCCTGAAGATCGCCCGCACCGTCTCCGCCGCCGTCGTGGCCGTGGTGAACCGCACGCTCAAAACGTTCCCGCCTCGATTCGTTATTGCCAAGGGCGGCATCACGTCCTCGGACGTCGCGGCGCACGGCCTGGAAATCCGCCACGCGATTGTCCGCGGACCGATGCTGCCGGGCATCGTCTCGCTCTGGGAGCCGGTGGATGGTCCCGCGAAGGGCATCCCGTACATCGTCTTTGCCGGCAACGTCGGCGACGACCAATCCCTGACCCAGGTCACCCGCAAGCTCAGCGCCACCTTCTAAAAGCATCCGAAATTCAATGGAGAACACCATGACCAGCAGCAACTACACCGTCACCGTCCTGGGCCTTGGCGCCATGGGCCTGCCCATGGCAACCCGGCTCGCATCCGAGCTGACCGTTCACGGCTTCGACATCGCTGAGCCCCGCCTTGAACTCGCAGCGGCAGCCGGAATCAAGACCTTCGCCTCGGCCCGTGAAGCTTTCCAGGACGCCGACGCGTTGTTGTTGGCGGTCCGTAACGGCGAACAGCTCAACGATGTCCTCTTTGGCGAGAACGGCGTTGCCTCGGTACTGAAGCCGGGCGCCGTCGTGATCCTTGGCAGCACGGTTGGCACGGAAGCCATCCCGACCACCGTTGCCAAGCTCGCTGAATACGGCGTGGCCCTGGTGGATGCTCCCCTGTCCGGCGGCCCGAAGCGTGCCAGTGAAGGCGACCTGCTGATCGTTGTGGGCGCCGAGCCTGAAGCGCTCGAGAAGGCCCGCCCGGCCCTGGAACTCCTGGCCTCCACGCTGAGCATCGTGGGCGACAAGCCCGGCGACGGACAGGCACTCAAGACCGTCAACCAGCTCCTCTGCGGCGTGCACATCGCCGCCGCGGCTGAAGCCATGGCCCTTGCCGACGCACTGGGACTGGACCAGGCAAAGACCCTCGCCGCCCTTGAAGCCGGCGCTGCCGGTTCCTTCATGCTCTCCAACCGCGGCCCACGCATCCTCGAGGCCTACACGGAGGATGGCGCCGAGGTCCTCAGCCGCCTGGACATCTTCGTCAAGGACATGGGCATCGTGGGCAAGGCAACACGGGCCGCCGGCCTTGCCGCACCCGTAGCCGCCGCCGCTGAACAGCTCTATCTGCTCGGCCAGGCCCAGGGCCTCGCTGCCGCCGACGACTCCGCCGTCATCAAGGTTGTTGCGCCCACGAAGCGCACCGCCTAACCACCCCCATCACAGAACCCGCGACGACGGCGGTCCCCCCTCCGCCGTCGTCGCACCTCCAATCGGCCTTCTTAGGGCTGGTATGTCAAAGGAGACACCCCCAATGAACCCCCTCGTCAACTCGCTGATGGTTCGGGCGGCCGACGCCCCCGCCATCAAACCCGCTGTGGAGCTGGGAACACCCCTCCTGCTGACCATCGCGGCAGCAGGCATCGCACTGCTCCTGGTGCTGATCATCCGCTTCAAGATCCAGGCCTTCGTCGCCCTCCTTGCGGTGAGCATCCTGGTAGCTGTTGCCGCGCAGATTCCGTTGAAGGACATCTTCACCGTGGTCACCAACGGTGTGGGCAGCACCATGGGCAAGGTCGCATTGCTGATTGCCTTGGGCGCCATCCTTGGCCGGATGATCGAAGTCTCTGGCGGCGTGCAGTCTCTGGCAACCCACTTCACTGAGAAGCTCGGGGCCAAACGCGTTGCGGTGGCGTTGACCGCCGTCGGCTTCCTGGTTGCCATCCCGGTCTTCTTCGAAGTGGGCGTGATCGTCCTGGTGCCCATTGTTTACGCCTTCGCGAAGATCGCCAAGGTCCACCCCGTCAAGTTCGGCCTCCCGATGGCCGGCATCATGCTCTCCATTCACGTGGCAGTCCCGCCGCACCCGGGCATCGTTGCGGGCGCGGGTGTCTTCGGAGCCGACATCGGCCTCATCACCATGATTTCCTTGATCATCTGCGTGCCGCTCGGTTTCCTGTCCTACTGGGTTGCCAGCATCATGAACCGCAAGGACTACGAGCTCCTTCCCGGCGTCAAAGCCCAAGTTGAAGAATTCGGCTCCGATTCACTGGTCCGCGTCGGCCGCGTCGGCCACGACGGCCCCGGCGCCCGCGCCATCGCTCCGCCGCGCCCCGGACTGATCATGTTCCTGATCGCCGCCCCGATTGTGCAGATCCTCCTCGGTACCGTTGGCACCCTCACCATCGCCAAGGACAACTACTGGTACGGGGTGGCCTCGTTCATCGGCAACCCGTTCTTCGCGCTCCTCGTGGCCGTGGCCCTTTCCTTCTTCCTGCTGGCTGTTCGCCGCAACTGGTCGCTCAAGGAAACCGGTGAGATCTTCGAAGGCGCGCTGCCTCCCATCGCCTCCATCCTCATGGTGGTTGCAGCCGGTGGCGTGTTCGGTGAAGTCCTCCGCACCTCGGGTATCGGTGCCGCGCTGTCCCATACGCTGGACAGCCTTGGCCTGCCGGTGATTGTGCTCGGCTTCATCATCTCCCTGGCGCTTCGCGCCGCCCAGGGTTCGGCAACCGTAGCTATTGTGACCACCACCGGCCTGCTCACGTCCGCCGTCATGGAAGGCGGCTACACGCCCGCCCAGATCGCAGTGATCGTGATCGCCATCGGCTTCGGCGCACTGGGCCTGTCACACGTGACCGACGCAGGCTTCTGGACAGTCATCCGCTACTACGGCCTCACAGTGTCCGACGGCCTGAAGACCTGGACCGTCCTCACCACCATCCTTGGCTTGGCCGGCTTTGTCCTCACCTACGTGGCCTGGATCCTGGTGGGAGGCTTGGGCCACTGATGCGCGCTTCCCTGGACTCAATGGTCGCCTCTGCACTGGCCTCCCGCTCCGCAGTTCCGGCCTTCACGTGCTACGACTTCACCACCGCCCTGGCCGTGGTTTCGGCTGCCGAGGAAGCGCGGCTGGGCGTCATCCTGCTGGTTGCGCCCAAGACGGCTTCCACTCCCAACGGACTCCGCCTGATCAAAGCCCTCCGCGGCCTGGCGGACTCCGCAAGCGTCCCGGTGTCCGTCCAGCTGGACCACGCTTCGGATCTCAAGGTCATCCGCGATTCCGTGGCCGCCGGTGCGGACGCCGTCCTGGCCGATGGTTCGTCGTTGCCGTTCGAGGACAACATTGCCCTGGTCCGCAAAGTCCGTGCCGCGCTGGACGCTTCCGGACGCACCGACGTCGTGATCGAAGCGGAACTGGGCGGGCTGGCCGGCGATGAGGACAGGGCATTCGATACCGCCCGTGAAACGCACGACGCCGGTACTCCGGTTGAGGGGCTCACCAACCCCGCGCAGGTGGCCGACTTCGTGGAGCGGACGGGTGCGCAGTTGCTGGCCATCGCGGTGGGAAATGTGCACGGCAAGTACAAGGGTGAGCCCAATATTCGTTGGGATGTACTGCAGGACGTTGCCTCGAAGACCGGCGTCCCGTTGGTACTGCACGGCGCTTCGGGCATCCCGGCGGACGAGCTCGCCAAAGCTCCCTCGCTGCGGGTCGGCAAGGTGAACTTCAACACTGAACTACGCACCGGCATCCTGTCTACCCTTGAGGCGGAAACCGCGGCATACCGGGCAGATGGCGAGAATCTCCAGGGTTTGTTGGCGCGTTGGAACGGCACTGCGGGCGCATTCGCGGGCGCCACGCTGGAGCTGCTGAGCGCCTGACGGCCCGGTCCCAACAACACGGGAGGCTAGGATCAGACCATGATACTGGCCTCCCTGATTTTCGCCCTGATTGCGGCTTTGCTTCACGTATTTATCTTCACCATGGAGTCCATCACCTGGACCAAGCCATCCACGTGGAAACGCTTCAGCCTCACCTCGCAGGCCGACGCCGAGACCACCAAGCCGCTCGCCTACAACCAGGGGTTCTACAACCTCTTCCTGGCCATAGGCGCGTTGATCGGCATCATCGCAGTCTGGGCCGGGGCTCCACAGGTAGGTTGGACCCTCGTGTTCAGCAGCTGCGGGTCGATGCTCCTGGCAGCGATGGTCCTCGCGGCCAGCGGGAAAAAGTACCTCCGCGCAGCCACCACCCAAGGCATTACGCCGCTGCTCGCCGTCGTCCTGGGCGTTTTGGCCGTGACGCTCGGCTAGAACACGTTGGTGGCCCGCTGTTCCGCTGTTGGGCAACGACGGAACAGCGGTGCCGCGACGTGAGTGTTGAAATTAGTGCTCCGGGGGACCGGCCTGGGCTGCGGCGTCATCCATCCACAGCACCTCCCAGTGGTGGCCATCGAGGTCGCGGAAGGCCCTGCTGTACATGAATCCGAGATCCTGGGCGTCATACGTCTCTGATCCGCCGGCCTCGAGGGCCTTGTTCGCCAAAGCATCTACATCTTCGCGGCTCTCGGCGGAAATGGCGACAATGGCCGCCGTCGAATTCTTGGTGTCCGCGATGGGCTGCTTGGTGAACTCGCTGAACTTGGCGTGCGTCAGGAGCATGGCGTAAATGGTGTTGCTGAAGACAACGCAGGCAGCAGTGTCATCTGTGAAGTTGGGGTTGATGGAATAGCCAAGTGCTGTGTAGAAGGACTTGGAAGCCTCGAGGTCGCTGACAGGCAAATTCACGAAAATAGAGGTAGTCATGGCTATGATCCTGCCGGTGTTTCCGTAGCCCGTCCAGACCCTTCTCTCCAGAGCGGCAGCGGCACAACCCTGAGGCTTCGCCCGGATTCGTCGAGGACATGGCCAAGGCGCTTGTATGTCCGGACTACCGCTTGCCGGGAGATCACCGTGCTGCCTGGTGCCCGCTCGGCCAATTCGCGCTCAAATGCCTGTGCCTCCAGGTAGTCCCGGACCCACAACGTGACCACCAGGTTGTGGGAACCGAGCACCTGGGCGCTGAGCCTGCAGTTCGTCTGTGCAGCGAAGTAGCGGCCAACGTCCTCCACGTACTGTGCCGGAACATTGAGCATAAGCGTCACTTCCCGCAGGCCCCGGTTCGCCGCAGTGGACGCATCGCACCTCAGCGTGATGTAGCCGGACGCCAGAAAGCGTTCCACGCGGCGTCGGGCAGTTTGCGGCGAGACGTTGCAGGCTTCTCCCAGTTCAGCCCATGAGGCACGTCCGTCGTTGGCCAGTTCCTCAAGCAACGAGGCGTCCAGGTGATCCGGCGAGTAGCTTGCCGGTGCTGTCTTGGCTTCAGCTGAGACCAGCCGCGCGCGTGCGGGTTCAAGTGTTCCACTGCGCCATTCCGAGGCCTGCCGGTAAAGCTTGGTGACGAAGACGACCTCCCGGTGGGTGAGGCCAGGCAGCACAGGAAAGGCTCCGGTCACGATGTCCATGAGTTCCTCGTGGCTGGACGCAAAGCAATCCATGAAGACATCGTGGGAGCCTGTGACCATGGAAACGGTGCCGAACGCCGGCACCTCACACAGCCTCTGTATCAGGGCTTCGCTTTCGCCGGGCAGAGACGAGAGCTGGATGAAAGCGGACCATCCGGCACTGAGGTAGCGCTGTCCCGGAGACGGCGTGATCCATGCCAGTCCTTGTTCGGCCAGCGCGTTCCAACGCCTCGCCACAGTAGGGCCGGACAGGCCCAGGGCATCCGCAATCCGGCTCCATTCCGCCCGCGGATTGATCTGGAGGGCATTCACGATTTCGAGGTCCAGCTCGGAAACTATGGCCGATTCGTTCAATGCGCACTTCCTCGTGTGGGTTTCAAACAATTTGAACGTCAGCATAACTGACAGCCATAGCGTTGTGACTCGCATCACCACCGGCGAATCCGCCCAGGACTCTAGGAAGCTCATGGCAAGCAAGACAGCACCACCGGCAGCGGCCACTACGCGCAAAACCATCGCAGGCATGATCCTGGCGATGGCTCTCATTGAATCGCTCAGCGGTGTCACCCAGGGGTATCTGAACCCCATCCTGCCCGCACTGGGACCGGTCTTCGAGATTGATGATCCCACCATCAACGGCATCTTCCTCATCTCAAATGTGAGCTTTGCCGTCCTCACGCCCATCATTTCAAGGCTCGGCGACAGCTACGGCTACCGACTCATACTCCGCTGGTCCACGGGTGTAGTGACGGTCGGTGTTTTGCAGATGGCGTTGTGGCCGACGCTATGGACGGTGACCTTAGGTGTAGTGATGTTGACCTGCGTGGTGGGCTTCATCCCGCTCATGATGGGTATCCTTCGAGTCACCAGCCCCGCCCACATACGCACTGGCGTCAGTGTCATGATCGGCATGCTCATGATCATGGTGGGAGCCGGCGGACTGCTGGCCGGAATCGTTGGTGTCACCAACCCAACACTCGGATTCTGGGTGGCGGTGCCATTCGCGGTCATCGCCTTTGTTTGCTCGTTCCTGCTGCCCGACGCCGGAGTCCCGACCCGTGAGGGAATGGCCCTTGCGCCGTTGCTGGCTTGCGCAATGGGGCTGATCGGCTTCGTGGTGGCGCTCTCCATGGCGCCTGAATGGGGTTGGCTGGACGCCCGCACCCTTGGGGCTGGCTTGTTGGGGCTTATCCTGCTGGCCTTCTGGGTCAAGCGAGACTACGGCAGTGCCGCCGGTGGGCGGTTCATGGACCTCCGAATGCTGGCCACGCCGCGGATCCGCGCCATTTCCGTGGCAACGTTCTTCTTCGGCTTCGCTTCTATCAGCTACTTCGGCACTAACGGCATCTTCCTGCACTCCAACCCGGACAAAACAGGGTACGGGTTCGCTCTCAGTCCGCTGATGATCGCGATTGTCCTTGCCCTGGCATCCGTACTTTCCTTGGTTGCGTCCCTTTTGACGGCACGGGCGCTGCGGAAGTTCGGAGAGCGGCCCACGTTGGTCTTTGCCGGCGTTCTGCTGGCTGGAGGGTTCCTGGTCATGATGTTCGCGCACGACTCGTTCGCCGGATACTGCGTCGGCTTTGCCATGTTCAACCTCAGCCTGGGCATGTACCAAGCGGGCACCCGCTCGCTGTCCGTGGAAGGAGTGCCCTTGGAAGAAACGTCAACAGCCGCCGGACTCAACGAGTTGGCGTTGTCAGTCGGCATCGCCGTGGGCGCAGCAGTGGTCAAGCTGTTGTCGTCCGCCTCTGTGGCCAACGGACGGATCACCGAAACCGGTTTGCTGACCATCTGGGGAGCCCTCGCCGTGGCGGCACTGATCGCCGCAGGGGCCAGTGCCCGGTACCCGAAGCGACAGGCCGCCGAGGTGACGGCATGACCGCCGGGCTGGACAGCGAAACTGCACGGTCCGCCGTCGTGCCCGCCTCCCTGGCCGACGTCCAGGCTTTAGTGGAGCGCGAAGTCCAGCGATGGAAACCGGACATTCTGGACCTTAGCCACGCCATCCACGCCGACCCGGAACTGGGTGGCCAGGAATTCCGCGCGGTCAAACGGGTCAAGCGGGTGCTTCGAAAGGCCGGGTTCACCTTCGACGAACAACAGCCGGAACAGCCCACCGCGTTCAGCGCGCGCTTAGGATGCGGTCAACTGGTGGTAGCACTCTGCGTTGAATACGACGCGTTGCCCGATATTGGGCACGCCTGTGGTCACAACGTCAACGCTGCCAGCGCGGTGGGCGCAGCGTTGGCTCTGGCCGCTGTGGCCAAAGAGCTGGACATCACCGTCAAGGTCCTGGGAACTCCGGCGGAAGAGACCACCGGGGGAAAGGTGGACCTGATCGAGGCGGGCTTCCTCGACGACGTCTCACTGGCCATGATGGTCCACGCCGGCGCAGCGGATGTGGTGGGCGGCTCGTCATTGGCCATGTCCATGTGGGACGTCGTCTTCGAAGGTCGCCCGGCGCACGCCGCAGCAGCGCCGTCCGAGGGCGTCAACGCGTTGGACGCGCTGGTGGTGGCGCAGTTGGCCATTGCCTTGGCCCGGCAGCAGCTGCCCGTTGGCTCGATCGTGTCGCTGATCGTCACCGAGGGTGGCAGCGCCGTCAACGTCATTCCGGAGCGCTCCCGGGCAAGTGTGGAAATGCGGGCACCCGGTATTGAGCAATTGCGCCTCATCCAGGACAAGGTCCGGCGCTGCCTCGAAGCCGGTGCGCACGCGAGCGGCTGCACCCTGCAACTGAACTCCCAAGGCAACGACTACGCAGAACTGCAACAGGATCCGTTCCTGTCCGGGGCGTACCAGGAAGCAATGAAGGCCACGGGAAGGGACGTAGTGTTCAACACCGACCCTGTAGCTTCCACAGACATGGGCAACGTCTCCCAAAGGGTGCCATCCATTCACCCCATAGTGGGCTACGACGTCCGGGGCGCTGTGCACCACACGGCCGAGTTCGCAGCATTCGGCGCCTCTGCGGGCGCCGACAAGGCGGTCCTTGATGGATCGTTCGGCATGGCCGCTGCGGCGTGCGCTGCGGCCATGGACGCGGAGCAGCGGAAGCGCCTGCTGCATCAGACGCCCGGGTAAGGCTCATACGGCACGCCTGCTGGCCCCCTGTCCTAAGCGGGCGGACAATGGAGGCAGCGCGCGGTGCGCTCGTAGGGAGAGCCATGGATAGAGCCAGGCAAACACACCCTGCCACCGGCCTGGATGAGGCGGTGCGGCGGGATCCGGCGATCGACCTTGTCCGTTTCACCTGCCTGCTCTTGGTTGTTGCCGCGCACTGCATGATGGTCAGTCCTGTCCTGCACAAAGACGGCACGGTTGAGACACAAAACGTCCTCATGGACCAAAGCTGGTTCACGCCAGTGCTCTGGCTCCTCATGATTGTTCCGTTGTTCTTCGTGATGGGCGGGGTGACCGGGCTTCAGTCGTGGCGGCGGCTTGCGGCCCGCGGGGGGACGGGCTTCGATTTCGCGCAGCTCCGGCTCCTGCGCCTGGTGCGCCCCGCCATGGCCTTGCTTGCACTGATGTGGGGCGGTCTATGGGTGGCGTTACTCATGGGGGTACATCCCCAGGTCATTCAGCTCATGACCGCTGGTGCCGCGATGCCTCTGTGGTTCCTTGCGGCATTCCTGACCGCGCAACTGAGCATTCCGCTGATGGCCCGGTTGCATCAAAAGTCGCCGTTCGTTGTTTTCGGTGTCCTGGTGGCAGCGATTATCACTGTGGATTCCCTCCGCGGAGCCATTCCCGTGCTCGCGTTCACCAACATGATTTTCGTTTGGTGCGCCGTCCAGCAATTGGGTTTCCTGATGGCCGACGGCTTCTTTGAGCGACGCAGCCGCACGTGGCTCGTGGGCGCAGTCGTGACCAGCAACCTCCTGCTGGGTCTCGTCACCGGCGTGGCTGTTTATCCGGGAAACATGGTGGTGAACATCAACCCACCCAACCTCTGTTTGCTTCTTTTGGGCATCTCCCAAACAGCAACGCTCCAGCTGCTCCAGCCGGCCGTGCGGTGGGTCGCCAGTGCCCGATGGGTCCAAACCGTAATGGCGCTCGCCGGCCGCAGATCCATGACCATCTACTTGTGGCATCTTCCGCTGCTGGTGGGATTCTCGGGCCTGCTGTTGCTGACGGACCTGCCGATACCCGACGCCAGCACTTCCGACTGGTGGTGGGCGCGGATTCCCGTCTTCGCCGCGGTCGTCACGTTGCTCGTCCCGGTCGTGTGGCTTTTCGGTCGGCTTGAGGAACGTCCGACGGCGGCCAACCACGCGCGCGGTCCCTCACGTGTCGCTGTGGTGACGGCCGCCGTCGTGGTTTTCGTGCCGGTCGCTGATGCCGCTTTCAACGGCCTGACGCTTTCCCTCCTGGGTGGGGGAGCAGCCTGCTTCGCGCTCGCTGTCCTGCTGCTGGGCAGGGTTCCGACGCCGCAGCAGGCCGAGCCGGAAGCAAACGCTACGGAAAGGAGTGAGGCCCAGGCGCCCACGTTGCCAGCGCCTGATTTAAGTGCCAATCTCGAACCATGACCGAGTACACGGATTCACTGGCAGAGTCGTTCCGCGCTGGCGTCACTACGGTGCGCAACGACAAATTTCACCGCTATGAGCTTCACGTAGACGGCGAGCTGGCGGTGATCTCCCAGTTCCTCGACAGGCCCGGCCACATCGATTTCATTCACACCGAAACCAAGCCCGGCTTCAACGGACAGGGCTTGGCCAAAGTGCTCGCCCACTTTGCCTTGGACGACGTAGTGGCGTCCGGCAAACGCATCATTCCGCACTGCCCCTATATCGCGGCCTACCTGAAGAAACACGAAGGTTACGAACAGGATGTCGATTGGCCTGCAGAGCCGCCCACCGGCGAGCCCGACAACGAGTAGCGGGTTATCCGGACGCCCTGATGTAAGTGAGCTTCACACGGGCACAGCATTGGTCGGTGACTTCGGCGTTGCTTCCGGTGCTCGTGGCCCTGACGGAAAGGCGGCTCACAAGTTCCCCTCCGCTGCGGGCCTCATGCTCGGAGACTTTGTGGCTGAACGAGATGGAGCTCATGCCGCCCGCGGGGAGGTCGCCCATGTCGAAAGGTGACGTGATGGCGGCGAAGATGACGGCACCTACCTCAGTTGTGGCCTCGAGGGGGCGTGCCGGAAGCAGGCTGGTATCCAGCAGCGTCTCTACGTCATCGTTAAGGATGTTCGCGGTGAAAGTTACCACTTGGCCCGCGCACGCCTCCAGGACATCCGGCGTGTAGACCAAGGTCAGACTTGGGAGGGTGTCGGGAGTTGCAGCCTGCGGCGGCGGGGCGTCGGCGCTGGCGGCAAAGTCAGACGCCAGGTTCCCGAGCCGTGACAGCCAAAGCGAAACAGTGGCAATCGGAAGCCCCAGTAGCTCGGCCATTTCCTCAGGACAATACCCATCACCCAGGGCCACCATGAATTGGTCATAGATGGTCCGGCGTGCAATCGTCTCCGGCACGCGGAATTCCCCCTGCTTACTGCTTTTTGAATGCCTCCTGCCCTAGCCACGGTATAGCTCGGAGCTAGGCCCCGGCAAGGTGGGCCTGGGGTTGGTATCCGGAGGTCCGGGCGGGGGCTTGGTATCCTGTGGGCCCAAAAGGCCAGTCCTTTCGCGTCCCGCTGAGGGAGACGATGGCATCGTGCTCATCGAGCACTGCGAGGCCGCGGCACGTACCGCGCACCTGCATGGCACTGATGATGCTGCCGCCGTGAACGTGATCGGATTCCGTCACCAAATAGGAAAAACTGCGCATGACTGACTGGCCCGGGGCCAGGAGTCCGATGCGAAGGTCCCGTTCCACCGGCTCCGACGTGTATGCCAGCATCTCCATCCCCTCATTTGTGAAGGACCTTGGCACCAGTGTGATATCCCGGACGTGACTTGTGGAGTCGTTGGTGATCCAAGCCGTAAAGATGACGGTATCGCCGGGTATGGCCACTGGCCGGTCCGCTCCGTAGACGAGGGCGACATGCCCCGCGTTCTTCTTCCGGGCCAACGGCCCTGAACGATTGGTGGGCAAAGACCGGACAATCTCGTTCTGTTGTTCGAGCAGGTTTTTGTGGGTGGCACGCATTAATTTCAGGAAAGGGCGTGGGCGCCTGACGACCATGGATCCTCGCTTGGCTTCTGGGGATGGGAAGTTCTCGCCTAACAAGTAATGCGAGGGCCCGGATCGTGATGCGAAAAACCAAGTTCTCTACAGGGCAGCGGTCGCGGATTCAAGTCACACAGCTTGTGATGGCACACTATTGTTTATGGATCAAGTATTAGCGGGTGGGGCCGGAGGGGCGTCCCTGACTTCCGCAGAGGCCTCAGGCAGTGATCCCCAGATCATCTCGTTGGTGCGGCAAGGCGTCACGGAGGCCTTCGATGTGCTCTATCAACGGCACCTGAAAGTTGCCCAGTACGTTGCCCGTGCACAGACTGACAACCCAAGTGACGCCGATGACGTTGTTGCCGAGTCATTCGCCGCCATCTTCCAGCTGTTGAAGGAAGGCAAGGGCCCAAAGGAGTTCTTCCGTTCGTACCTCCTGACCGTGGTGCGGCGCACTGCCCACGACAGGAATCGCAAGGCCCGCCGGATGCCAACCGCGGCGGATGACGCCATTCTCGATTCTCCGGTGCTGGATGATGACCCCGTCATCGGCGCTCTCGAGTCCACCATCATGGCCAAGGCGTTCAAATCGCTGCCTGAGCGCTGGCAGGCCGTGCTGTGGCACTTGGATATCGAGGGGTTGAAACCCTCGCAGGCCGCGCCCTTCGTCGGGCTCACGCCAAATGGCGTTTCGTCCTTGGCTATCCGGGCCAGGGAGGGCCTTCGGCAGGCCTACTTGCAGCACCACATCAGCCAGACAGTTGACCGGGCCTGTGATGAGTACGCCAGCCAGCTGGGTAAGTATGCCCGGAATGCGCTGAAGCGCACTTCGCAGGAAAAGGTCGCGGCCCACCTGGATAGTTGTGCCAAGTGCACCGCCCTGCTGATTGAACTCAACGATGTCCAAGGCGGCATGCGTGCCATCCTGTTCCCGCTGTTCACTGGGCTGGCCTTCACACCTGGTGCCATTGCCGCTATCGGAGCCGGAGCAATGTCCGGGACTGCATCTTCGGGTGCCGGCAGCACCGCAGTGCCGGGCAATGCTTCCACGGCGGGACTCCGTGGGATCAGCAAAGCATGGCAGCTGACGGCGTCGATTGTCTTGGGAGCAGTCGCGCTGGCCGGACTCCTTGTCTGGTTGTTGCAGATGAATACCGGTTCACAATCGACAGTTGAAAACCAGGCAGTTGCCACTGTTCCTCCAGGACAGGAGTCGGCAGCTCCGCTTGAGTCGGCAAGGCCGTCTGTTGAGCCCAGCGCCGCAGCGGAGGACCCAGAACCGGTTCCCGAATCGGACCTGCCCGTGGCAGCAGCGCCGGAACCACCCGCCGTCGGGGTTCCCTCGGCGGCGACACCCTCGCGGGGTGCCGTTGTGGTGGGCTCCGGTACGGTGTTTTCGACGACGGCGCCTGCAGCAACCGCTCCGGCGGCGGCTCCGAGCCAAACGGTTGATGCGACGTTCAGTGCCGTTGTTGGTTCCACCCCAACAGACAGGGAGCTTCGGGTGGCGTTCTCCCTCCAGGGCGACGGAACTCCGACGTCGGCCGAGGCTGTCTTTGCGTTGCCGGATCAGTCGACGTTCGTGGCCGGCAGTACGTTGGCTCCGGCGGGATGGACATGCGCCGCCACCGATACCACGATGCGTCGGATCCGATGCACCACTGACTCCCTTGACCGCGGGAGTCTCGCGTTCAAGCTGGGAGTGTCCATGCCTGCGAAGGCCAACAGCGGAACACTGAACTACCTTTTTGGCGGGCAGAATATCGTCACCAAGACGTTTGCGAACCAGTACGGATAAGCGTCCCTGGCCGAGCATCTGAGCGGTTCAAAAAACTTACTAAAAATTCTCTTGTTTTTCGCGTCACGAACTGACGGCAACCTCCACTAGGCGTTTGGGTCACCGCGTATCGGGGTCCCCGCTGAACAGCCTGGGCTTTCAGCGACACGAATCGTCTGTTGCGCGTACTGGACTACTGGTGAGTAGCCCAAACGGGACGTCGAAGCCCTCCTAGGGCCGGCGCCCCGTGTGACCGAAAGAAAACAAGAGAACCCATGAAACACACACGTCCACAGAAACTGCTGGCGGCTGTCGTCGCTACAGCAGTGATGTCATTGGGGGTAGGTGGCGCTTTGGCCCCGCCCTCCTTGGCGACTGTCCCGGGGTCGCCGGGAATTACCCAACCAGGAACTCCGGTCTACACGGAGGACTTCTCCAACCAAGACGCCACCGGCGGCGCCATCAGCCTCCTCAATTACACGGGCGGGGCGAAGGCGGCCAATGAAACGTACACGGCTGATACCCCGTACACGCCAGCTGGCGGGCAGTGCGACGGGTGGATCCTGAATTCATCCACCCCACTGCCCACGTCGGACGCTGGCTGTGTCAATAACCAGCCTGATGGCTGGGGACAGATTCGTGACATGGCCGTCAAACTGGGCCTTGCGCAGGGAATGACAGCAGCACAGGCCGCCAAAAACCAGGTCCTGTCTGAGTACACCAACGCAAGCAACGGCAGGATCACGGCTGGAACAGAATTCCGCACGAAGTCCAACACGATCCCGGCCATTGCGGGCCATTACTACGCTGTTTCGGCCTACTTTGCGCAGGTCAACTGTCACGCCGCCCACGCCAAGGAGACATTCAGCCTCCTCGTCAACGGCACACCACTTGTCCTGGGTACCGGGCTGGATCCCTGTGGAACCAACACCACCAACGGTGGAGTCACCGAAATCACCAAACTGCAGTCCGGGGCCTACCAGGTCCCGCAAGGCACGACTCCTTCGCTGGGCCTGGAAGTGCGCAACGAAGCCACCAGTGGCTCGGGCAACGACGTCGCTTTCGACCTTCCCCAGATCGTGGACGTTACCCCGCAACTGGACAAGTCGTTCTCTCCCGCGCTCATTGGGCCCGGTGGAACCTCCACGTTGACGCTCACGGTCACCAACACCGATGACGTCAAGGCAAAGACCGACTGGTCCGTCACGGATACCCTTCCTGCCGGGCTGAAAATCGCAAACGCGCCGAACATTGGCGGCACTTGTGTCCAGGCCGCGGGAACCAACCCGTTTATTCGGACCGCCGTTGCAGGCAGTGACATCCTCGCCGTAACCGGCGGCGACCTGGCTGACGCCATGGCTTCGTGCACCATCACCGTGGACGTCACGGCTGCGGCCGAGGGAACCTACGTCAATGGTCCGGCCAACATCGTCACCAACCTGAACCCTCCGGCAGATGCCACCCTGGTGGTCAAGGCCCCGCGCCTGCAACTGAGCAAGGCGCTGGACGCCACCCGCCTGATGGATTCGGACCAGTTCACCACTGAAATCCGTACCGGATCCGCGACGGGACCTGTTGTCAGCAACACTGCCAATGCGACGACGTCGGGTACGGGATCCACTGTTACTGCGGGTACGGGTGTTACCGGAAAATACGTCGCTGACGCAGGTGCAACGTACTACCTGACGGAGTCCGGAACCAACCTGTCCGGCTACAGCAAGGTGATCAGTTGTGTTGACGCCAACGGACTCCAGGCAGGCTTGCCCACCGGCGCCGTCGTAAATGGCGCTTACTCCCTGGTGCCGGTTGCTGGCGCCGACATCAGTTGTGTTCTCACCAATACGGCCGTACCGGCACCGGAACTGGCATTGACCAAGTCCGCTGACGCTTCGGCTATCAACTCACCGGCGGTTGTTGGCGACAAGATCACCTATACCTTCACATCGAAGAACACGGGCAACGTACCGCTGACGGGTGTCACCATCAACGACCCCCTGGCTGGACTGTCCCCGCTCGCCTACACGTGGCCGGGAACTCCTGGCACCTTGCTGCCGGGTGAAACCGTGACCGCAATGGCTACATATGCCATCACGCAGGCCGACATCGATGCCGGACACGTAGCCAACCTTGCCACCACCACGGGTAATCCTCCGACAGGTCCTCCTGTTACCCCGCCGCCTGCAGGTACCGATACCCCGCTGACCCCGGCTCCGGCCATGGAGTTCAGCAAGTCCGCTGACGCTTCGGCTATCCAGTCGCCGTCGGTTGTGGGTGACAAGATCACCTACACCTTTACCGCGAAGAACAGCGGCAATGTGTCCCTGAGCAACGTTTCCATCAACGACCCGTTGGCTGGCTTGTCTGCTTTGACGTACACCTGGCCGGGTGTCGCAGGAACCCTCCTGCCCGGACAGACCGTCACAGCTACGGCAACGTACGCCATCACGCAGTCCGACATCAATGCCGGCCATGTCGCCAACACGGCGACTACCACTGGTACTCCGCCCACGGGCCCGGCGGTAACCCCGCCCCCGGCTGGTACGGACACCCCGCTGACTCCGGCTCCGGCCATGGAGTTCAGCAAGACTGCTGACGCTTCGGCTATCCAGTCGCCGTCGGTTGTTGGTGACAAGATCACCTACACCTTCACCTCGAAGAACACCGGCAACGTTCCACTGACCAACGTCTCCATCAACGATCCGTTGCCTGGGCTGTCGGCTCTGACCTACACCTGGCCCGGCACTCCCGGCGAGTTGCTTCCCGGCCAGACCGTAACGGCCACGGCAACGTACGCCATCACGCAGGCCGACATTACGGCCGGCCACGTCGCAAACTCTGCAACGACCACGGGCACGCCGCCCACCGGCCCTCCGGTCACTCCTCCTCCTGGAACCACCGATACGCCGCTGACGTCAACTCCGGCCATGCAGTTCAGCAAGTCCGCTGATGCTTCGGCTATCCAGGATCCGTCTGTTGTTGGCGACCTGATCACCTACACTTTCACCTCGAAGAACAGCGGCAATGTCCCGTTGACCAACGTGTCCATCAACGACCCCTTGGTTGGGCTTTCGCCGCTGGTTTACACCTGGCCCGGCACCCCGGGCGAGCTGCTTCCCGGCCAAACCGTGACCGCTACGGCAACGTACGCCATCACCCAGGCCGATATCGACGCCGGTCACGTCGCCAATGCGGCAACCACAACCGGCACACCGCCATCAGGACCGTCCGTAACGCCTCCTCCGGGAACCACGGATACGCCGTTGACCCCGGCTCCGGCCATGAAGTTCAGCAAGTCCGCTGACGCGTCCGCAATCCAGAACCCGTCCGTTGTGGGTGACAAGATCACCTACACGTTCACGTCCACGAACACGGGCAACGTTAAGCTCACCGGCGTCGTCATTGATGACCCGCTGGCGGGTCTGTCGGCTTTGACCTACACCTGGCCGGGTGCTGCGGGCGAACTGCTTCCGGGCCAGTCGGTGACGGCTACGGCAACGTATGCCATCACGCAAGCTGATATTGACGCCGGTCACGTAGCGAACGTTGCTACGACCACTGGTACTCCGCCCACCGGTCCCGCGGTAACCCCGCCCCCGGCTGGTACGGACACTCCGTTGACGGCCGGTCCGGCCATGGAGTTGACCAAGTCTGCTGATGCTTCGGCTATCCAGTCGCCGTCGGTTGTTGGTGACAAGATCACTTACACCTTCACCTCGAAGAACACGGGTAACGTGAAGCTCACCGGTGTGGTCATCAACGATCCCTTGGCGGGTCTGTCGGCATTGACCTACACCTGGCCAGGCACGCCCGGCGAGTTGCTTCCGGGCCAATCGGTGACGGCTACGGCAACGTACGCCATCACGCAGGCTGATATCGACGCCGGTCACGTAGCAAACGTTGCTACCACCACTGGTACTCCGCCCACCGGTCCCGCGGTAACCCCGCCTCCGGCCGGTACGGACACTCCGTTGACTCCTGGCCCTGCCTTGACGTTCACCAAGTCCGCCGACGCTTCGGCAATCCAGGATCCTTCGCAGGTTGGTGACGTCATTACGTACACATTCACCTCGAAGAACACGGGCAATGTGAAGCTCACCGGTGTGGTCATCAACGACCCCCTTCCGGGCCTCTCGGCTTTGGCATACATCTGGCCCGGTACCCCGGGCGAGTTGCTGCCCGGTCAGACGGTGACGGCTACGGCAACATACGCGGTAACACAGGCTGATATCGACGCAGGTCACGTGGCCAACAGTGCTACGACAACCGGAACGCCTCCCACTGGCCCTCCGGTGACGCCTCCTCCGGGAACGACGGATACCCCGTTGATCCCGGCTCCGGCGATGAAGTTCACCAAGTCTGCTGATGCTTCGGCTATTCAGTCGCCGTCGGTTGTGGGTGACCAGATCACCTACACGTTTACGTCCAGGAACATAGGCAACGTCAAGCTCACCGGTGTGGTGATTGATGATCCACTGGCTGGCCTGTCTGCACTGACGTACAACTGGCCCGGAACTCCAGGGGAGCTGCTGCCCGGCGAGACTGTGACGGCTACGGCAACGTACGCAGTGACACAGGCTGATATCGACGCCGGTCACGTCGCCAATGGCGCGACCACCACAGGCACTCCGCCGGTTGGTCCGCCTGTCACGCCTCCTCCGGGAACCACGGATACTCCGTTGACCCCGGCTCCGGCCATGGAGTTCAGCAAGACTGCTGACGCTTCAGCCATCCAGGATCCGTCTGTTGTGGGTGACCAGATCACCTACACGTTCACCTCGAAGAACACGGGCAATGTGAAGCTCACTGGTGTGGTCATCAACGACCCGCTTCCAGGCCTTTCGCCATTGACCTACAGCTGGCCGGGCACGCCCGGCGAGTTGCTTCCGGGCCAGACGGTCAGCGCTACGGCAACGTACGCGATCACGCAGGCTGACATCGATGCAGGCCACGTTGCCAACACCGCAACCACCACGGGAACCCCGCCAACGGGGCCCGCAGTGACGCCTCCTCCGGCTGGCACGGATACTCCGTTGACCCCGGCTCCGGCCATGGAGTTCAGTAAGACCGCTGATGCCTCGGCTGTCCAGGATCCTTCCAAGGTTGGTGACGTCATTACGTACACCTTCACTTCGAAGAACTCCGGCAATGTGAAGCTCACCGGTGTGGTCATCAACGACCCGCTTCCGGGCCTCTCGGCATTGACCTACACCTGGCCGGGTACCCCGGGCGAGTTGCTGCCCGGTCAGACGGTGACGGCTAGGGCAACGTATTCCATCACCCAAGCTGATATCGACGCAGGCCACGTTGCCAACGCGGCGACCACCACGGGAACCCCGCCCACGGGGCCCGCAGTGACGCCTCCTCCGGGAACCACGGATACTCCGTTGACCCCGGCTCCGGCCATGGAGTTCAGCAAGACGGCTGATGCTTCGGCTGTTCAGGATCCTTCAAAGGTTGGTGACGTCATTACGTACACCTTCACTTCGAAGAACTCCGGCAACGTGAAGCTCACCAACGTTTCCATCACGGATCCGCTGGCCGGTCTGTCGGCTTTGGCATACACCTGGCCCGGTACCCCGGGCGAGTTGCTGCCCGGTCAGACGGTCACGGCTACGGCGACGTACGCGATTACGCAGGCTGATATCGACGCCGGACATGTTGCGAACAGCGCCACGACCACCGGTACGCCTCCCACGGGGACGCCTGTCACGCCTCCTCCGGGAACCACGGATACCCCGTTGACCCCGGCTCCGGCCATGGAGTTCACCAAGACAGCAGACGCTTCCGGTATTCAGAACCCGTCGGTTGTAGGGGATCGCATCGTCTATACCTTCAGGGCCAAGAACACGGGAAACGTCACGCTGACTAATGTGTCGGTCACCGACCCGCTGGCTGGTCTCTCGGCTCTGACGTACACCTGGCCTGGAGCGGCAGGAACACTCCTGCCCGGTCAGACGGTGACGGCCACGGCAACGTACGCGATCACGCAGGCCGATATCGACGCCGGACATGTTGCGAACAGCGCCACGACCACCGGTACTCCGCCGGTTGGACCGCCCGTGACGCCTCCTCCGGGAACGACGGATACTCCGTTGACCCCGGCTCCGGCGATGCAGTTCACCAAGAGCTCGGATGCCTCCGCCGTTCAGAACCCTGCAGTTGTTGGCGATACCATCACCTACAACTTCACGGCCAAGAACACGGGCAATGTGAAGCTCACCAACGTTTCCATCACGGATCCGCTGGCTGGTCTCTCGGCCCTGACGTACATCTGGCCGGGTACTCCGGGCGAGTTGCAGCCAGGCCAAACGGTGACGGCTACGGCAACCTACGCGATTACCCAAGCTGACATCAACGCAGGCCACGTGGTTAACGCTGCGACCACTACAGGCACTCCGCCGGTTGGTCCGCCTGTCACGCCTCCTCCGGGAACCACGGACACCCCGTTGACCCCGGCTCCGGCGATGCAGTTCACCAAGACGGCTGATGCCTCAGCCGTTCAGGACCCGTCTGTTGCAGGCGACAAAATCACCTACACGTTCACGGCCAAGAACTCCGGCAATGTGAAGCTCACCAACGTTTCCATCACGGATCCGCTGGCTGGTCTTTCGGCGCTGGACTACACCTGGCCGGGTACTCCGGGCGAGTTGCAGCCAGGCCAGACGGTGACGGCCACGGCAACGTACGCGATCACGCAGGCTGATATCGACGCCGGTCACGTCGCCAATGCGGCGACCACCACAGGCACTCCGCCCACCGGTCCGCCGGTGACGCCTCCTCCGGGAACCACGGACACCCCGTTGACCCCGAAGCCGGCCATGGAGTTCAGCAAGACTGCTGATGCCTCAGCTGTCCAGGATCCTTCCAAGGTTGGCGACGTCATCTCGTATGCCTTCTCCGCGAAGAATACCGGCAACGTCACGCTGAAGGACGTCGCCATCACTGATCCGATGGCTGGCCTCTCGGCACTGACGTACACCTGGCCGGGCACTCCTGGTGAGCTTCTTCCCGGCCAGACCGTGACGGCTACGGCAACGTACGCGATCACGCAGGTTGATATCGACGCCGGTCACGTGGCGAACGCTGCGACCACCACAGGCACTCCGCCCACCGGTCCGCCGGTGACGCCTCCGCCGGGAACGACGGATACCCCGTTGACCCCGGCTCCGGCCATGGAGTTCACCAAGTCTGCCGATGCCTCGGCTGTCCAGGACCCGTCCGTTGCAGGTGACAAGATCACCTACACCTTCACGGCCAAGAACACCGGCAACGTCACGCTGAAGAATGTCTCCATCACGGATCCGCTGGCTGGTCTTTCGGCGCTGGATTACACCTGGCCCGGTACTCCGGGCGAGTTGCAGCCAGGCCAGACGGTGACGGCTACGGCAACGTACTCCATCACCCAGGCTGATATCGACGCCGGTCACGTGGCGAACGCTGCGACCACCACAGGCACCCCGCCTGTTGGGCCGCCGGTGACGCCTCCTCCAGGAACGACGGATACCCCGTTGACCCCGGCTCCGGCCATGGAGTTCACCAAGTCGGCGGACAGCTCGGCTGTTCAGGACCCGACTGTTGCAGGTGACAAGATCACCTACAACTTCACGGCGAAGAATACGGGCAACGTCACGCTGAAGAACGTCTCCATCACGGATCCGATGTCAGGGTTGTCTGCCCTGGCGTACACCTGGCCGGGCACTCCTGGCGAGTTGCTTCCGGGCCAGTCGGTGACGGCGACGGCGACGTACAGCATCACGCTGGCTGATATCGACGCCGGTCACGTGGCGAACGCTGCGACCACAACAGGTACTCCGCCCACCGGTCCGCCGGTAACGCCTCCTCCGGGAACAACGGACACCCCGCTGACCCCGGCTCCGGCCATGGAGTTCACCAAGTCGGCGGACAGCTCGGCGGTTCAGAACCCGACTGTTACAGGCGACAAGATCACCTACAACTTCACGGCGAAGAACACCGGCAACGTGACCCTGACCAACGTATCCATCACGGATCCGCTGGCTGGCCTCTCGGCACTGACCTACACCTGGCCCGGCGTTGCAGGAACACTGCTTCCCGGAGAGACCGTGACGGCTACGGCAACGTATGCCATCACCCAGGCTGATATCGACGCTGGGCATGTCGCGAACAACGCCACGACCACCGGTACTCCGCCGGTCGGACCCCCTGTGACGCCTCCTCCGGGCGAGACGGACACCCCGTTGACCCCGGCTCCGGCGATGACCTTCACGAAGACGGCAGACGCTTCGGCGGTTCAGTCGCCGTCGAAGGTTGGGGATCGGATCACCTACAACTTCACGGCCAAGAACACCGGCAACGTGAAGCTCACCAAGGTATCCATCACGGATCCGTTGGCTGGTCTCTCGGCTCTGACGTACACCTGGCCAGGTACTCCGGGCGAGTTGCTGCCCGGACAAACGGTGACGGCTACGGCGACGTATGCAATTACCCAGGCCGACATCAACGCTGGCCATGTTGCGAACAGCGCCACCACCACCGGTACGCCTCCGACGGGAACGCCCGTTACTCCTCCTCCGGGAGAGACGGACACACCGCTAACGCCAAACTCGGGCTTGGAGTTCTCTAAGACGGCCGACGCTTCAGGGGTGGGGGACCCCACCCACGTTGGAGACGTGATCATCTACAAGTTCACGATCAAGAACACCGGGAATGTGCCGTTGACGGGTGTCGCTGTCAACGATCCCATGGTGGGCCTCTCAGCATTGACCTACGCCTGGCCAGGGGTGGCAGGAACACTGCTTCCCGGGGAAACGGTGACGGCTACGGCGACGTACGCGATCACCCAGGCCGACATCAACGCCGGTGAAGTTGCCAACACGGCAACCGCATCGGGTAGGCCCCCGGTGGGACCCCCTGTCACCACACCACCTGCAAGTGTTGTTGTGACCTTCCCGCCGGTGGTTCCGAGCCAACCCGGAGGTTCGCTGGCCAGCACGGGAGTTGTCCTCACCGTGTTGCCCATCAGCCTGCTGGTTGTTGGCGCGGGGCTGTTCCTGTTCCTTGTTGGACGCCGCAGGCGTTCCGAGGCATAGGACAAAAAGTGCGCGGCAATCGGGGCCCCAACCCCGGTTGCCGCGCATTTCATGAACGAATAAAACCCAGAAGAACCAGGAAGCCAGACCATGAAGAAGACAGTCGCATGCATTGCGGGTTTGCTGGTTTCGGCGGCCGCACTCGCTGGTTGCTCGTCGTCCCCGAGCAACGAAGCGGGCACATCGCCGTCGTCAACCACAACCCAAGCCGCCACCACAGGTGAGGCAAAACCTGCCAACCCGGGTGTCGGGATTATCGAGGCCACCACAATGACGTCCTGCGATACCGCGCCAGGAAAGGTGACAGCCAAAGGGACGGTTACACCTCCAGAGGGCACCAAGGGCGCGGTGAAGATCACCGTTAGCTGGGTGGATCCGTCCACCTCGGCGGTTCTGGCGCGCGGCGAGCAGACCTTCAAGGACGCGCAGCCAGGCAAGGCCCTCGACTGGGTAACCAACAGCGAAGTGACCAAGCCTGCCACCGCGATCAAGTGTGTTTTGGGCGCCACAGTGGTGTAGTTGGCCCCATTTATTGGGGGGCGGCCGATCAGGTACTTGTTACCTGGTCGGCCGTTTCTTTTGCCACTGCGCCGCGTGCCAGAACAGGAGGGCGGCAGTGAGCAGGACCGCAGCCAGCAGCGCATACGGCGCGTTGGACAGCATCAGGAAGTTCAGTTGGGCGGACTCGGGCTCCTGGCTGGGTGTCGGGCTGATGATCGCTGAGGTGGCCGTGGTCAACGCCCACGCTCCGAACCACGCCAGGCCTACATTCAGAACCCACAGCGCAACGACGAATGGATTGATGGATGGGCGGGACCTCTCCGGGTCAACAGGCTCGGGTGCGTGCGGGCTGATCGCCGTGACGGCGTTGCCGTTCTCGTCAATCTCGCGGAAGCCGATGCGCTCGTGAATGTGGTCCTTCATGGATCCCCCAGCCCGTGGCCGTTGATGTTCTCTGCACTCTACCCCGTCTGGTCGCACTCAGGGTGGTGATCCCTCCGCGCTTCCACGTCAACAAAATCGGCCAACATTGTGCACTTCGGGCGGTGCCAAACAAAGTCAATGACGTACCCGCACGACAAAAAACCGCAAGAAACCTCTAGAAACAGCCTTCCAAGCGAAATAGGTCACAAAAGTTTGACGGAAAGGCTTACCTAAGTAAGGCTTACCTTGCTAACAAGCGCCCCAAAGCAATGGAAGGAAGCTGACGTGACGTCACCAAGTGTCGAAGAGCGGATCGCTCAGGAGCAGGATTTTGGCTCCAAAGTGGAACTGGCCCTCGCCGCCACCAACCAGCTGTTCAACGCAAGAAATTCGCCCAGTTACGTCGCGCAGGTTCTGCAAGGAGTCAACGCTGTCTCCACCAAAGTGCAGCGGACCGCCAAGCCGTTCACCGGCGTCGGGCATGCTGAGCTGAAAGCGAAGGTTGGCGCCGTCGACCTCGAACGCCCACTGCCTGATACGGCAGCGGCCCTTGAGGAACTCGACGAGCTGTACCTCAAGGACGCCATCTACTTCCACGACGCCCGCTATGCGGCCCACCTTAACTGCCCGGTCGTCATCCCGGCGCTGGTTGGTGAGGCTGTTCTCTCGGCAGTGAACTCCTCCATGGACACCTGGGACCAGAGTGCGGGTGCCACCATGATCGAGCGCCGCCTGATCGACTGGACCGCTGAGCGCATCGGCTTCACCGCCGACGCCGATGGCGTGTTCACCTCGGGTGGCAGCCAGTCCAACTTCCAGGCGCTGCTGATGGCGCGCAACCACGCGGTGGCCACGCTGCGTGTCCGTAACTCCGAGGCCCGTCTGCCGCACTTGCTTGACCGCCTCCGGATCTTCACCTCTGCCGACAGCCACTTCAGCATTCAGAAGTCCGCGTCCATGCTGGGGCTCGGCTTCGACGCCGTTGTTGCCATACCCACTGCCGAAGACCACCGCATGGACCCCACCGCCCTTGCGGCTGCTTTGGCTGAAGCGCACGACGCCGGGCTGGTGCCGATGGCGGTTGTGGCCACCGCCGGGACCACGGACTTCGGTTCGGTTGATCCGCTTACCGAGCTCGCCGCATTGGTACGGGCTTACGATTCGTGGCTGCACGTTGACGCCGCCTATGGGGGAGGGCTCATTGTTTCGGGTCGCCACCGGCACCTCCTGGACGGGATCCACCTGGCCGACTCCGTCACGGTGGACTTCCACAAGACGTTCTTCCAGCCGGTCAGCTCAAGCGCGGTGCTGGTCCGCAATGGCTCCATGCTGGGACACGTCACCTACTACGCGGACTACCTCAATCCTGAGAGCGCCGCCAAGGCCGAGATCCCCAACCAAGTGGACAAGAGCATCCAGACCACGCGACGCTTCGACGCCCTCAAGCTGTGGCTGACCTTGCGGATCATGGGTGCCGACGCAATCGGAGCGCTTTTCGATGAAGCGATCGACCTCACCGCCCGGGTAGGTACGTTGCTGGCCAACGACAACGAATTCGAGCTCGCTGCCCCACCACAGTTAAGCACCCTGGTATTCCGTTACCGCCCGGTGGTTGACGGTCTTGTCATCGATGAAGACGCAGCCGATGCCATCAATCCCGCGATCCGCGCAGCGATTTTCGCCTCGGGTGACGCTGTGGTGGCGGGCACCAAGGTGGCTGGTCGCCACTACCTTAAATTCACCCTCCTCAACGCTGAGGCCTCCCTGCAGGACATCCAGGAAATCATCGAACTCATTCGCAGGACGGGCGCCAGCCTCCTCGCAAACACCACGGAGGCCGCCGCATGAGCACCCCAAACAACGGCAGGATTTACGACGTCGCAGGTATCGGCGTCGGGCCCTTCAACCTGGGCCTGGCGGCACTTAGCGAGCCGGTGGCGGATCTCGATTGCGTGTTCCTGGACCGCCGCGATTCCTTCGACTGGCACCCGGGCATGATGCTGGAGCCGGCACACCTGCAGGTTCCCTTCATGGCGGACCTCGTGACCCTCGCCGATCCGACGTCGCCTTTCTCTTTCCTGAATTTCCTGAAGCAGACCGGACGCTTGTACCGCTTCTATATCCGTGAGAACTTCTACCCCCTGCGCGCGGAGTACAACCAGTACTGCCAGTGGGTGGCGGGTCAGCTGGAGTCTGTCCGTTTTAGCACAGATGTGCTGGATGTGACCTACGACGACGGCGTGTACCACCTTTCGGTGCAGGGCCCCGAGGGCGTTGAGGTGCTTCGCGCCCGGAAACTGGTCCTTGGCACAGGCACATCGCCCTATGTACCGGACGCCTGTGCAGGAATAGTAGACGCCGGGGGACTGGTCCTCCACAACGCCGACTACCTGTCGAGGAAGAGTGAGCTGCAGTCCAAGCGCAGCATCACGATCGTGGGCAGCGGCCAGAGTGCGGCCGAGCTGTACTACGAACTCCTTCAGGAAATTGATGTCTACGGCTACCAGCTCAACTGGGTAACCCGTTCCGGCCGCTTCTTCCCGCTCGAATACACCAAACTCACGCTGGAGATGACCTCGCCGGAGTACGTGGACTACTTCCATTCGCTCCCCGGCGAGCAGCGCGACCACCTGATCAAGAACCAGAAGAACCTGTACAAGGGCATCAACTCGGACCTGATTGACGACATCTACGATCTCCTCTACACCAAGAGTCTCTCCGGCATGGTGGACACCCAGCTGCACACGCACTCGTCGTTGACTGCAGCCGAGTGGGACGGCTCCACCGGCACCCACACACTCCAGCTTCACCATGAAGAACACGGGCGGGACTACCCCCTGGAGTCTGAAGCCGTAGTGCTCGCCACCGGCTACAGCTACAAGGAACCCGCCTTCCTGGCAGGGATCCAGGATCGAATCCGCCGCGACTCCAAAGGCCGTTTCGACGTCGAGCGCAACTACGGAACCGGCGTCGAACCCGGCGAAATCTTCGTCCAGAACGCCGAGCTCCACACGCACGGTTTCGTCACCCCGGACCTGGGCATGGCCGCCTACCGCAACTCCTGCATTCTGCGCGAAATCACGGGTCGCGAGGTCTACCCAATCGAGCGCAGCATCGCATTCCAGCAATTTGGCGCACCGGCTCCCGTGGTGGCCAGCCTGCCGGAAACAACTGGAGTAACCGTATGAGTTTCACATTTCGGCCCGTGGATCCCGTGGCCGATGCACCTGTCCTCCACAGCTGGGTCAGCCAGGAGTACGCCCGCTTTTGGGGCATGGTGTCGGCCACCGAACGGGACGTAGTGGAGGAGTACTCGCGAATAGCCGGATCGGACCACCACCAGGCGTTCTTAGGGCTCGACGACGGCGTCCCCGCCTTCCTGATGGAACGGTACCGCCCGGAATCGTCGCCTTTGGCGGACGTCTACGAAGTCCAAGCCGGCGACGTCGGAATGCACCTGCTCGTGTCCCCACCCAGCCGGGAACCGCTGCCGGGCTACACCACCGCCGTTATGCAGTCCGTCATGACGGAACTGTTCGATGACCCTGCAACCCAGCGCGTCGTCGTCGAGCCTGACGCCCGGAACCACAAGATCCACGTGCTCAACGAAAAGGTGGGCTTCAGGCCACACGGCGTGGTGACGCTGCCCGCCGTCGATCCTGCCGAAGACCACAAAATGGGGCTCCTGAGCTTCTGCACCCGCGAGGATTTCCTCGCAACCCTGACCCCGATCCTGGCCGCGACTGCCGCGCCAACCAGAGGAGAATCCCTGTGACCACCACTGCCGATAACGTGACCACCGCGGCCGCTGCCTCGGTGTCCCACCTGACGCCTGAGCGTTGGGCCATTGCCAACCGGCACGTGGTACGGAAGGCGATTGCCGAGTTTTCACACGAACGGATCCTGGTCCCGGAGTTGATCCGGGAGGAAGGCGCCGGCGTCGGCCTGTACAAGGTGGTGAGCGACGACGACACCGTCGAGTACCGCTTCCGGGCGCGCGTCCTGCAACTGGAGCACTGGTCTGTTGTCGCGGACTCCATCGTTCGGTTGCGGGATGGCCAGGAGCTTCCGGTGGACGCCTTGGATTTCATTGCCGAATTCCACGAAGCACTGGCCATCCGCCAGGAAATGCTGCCCGTGTACCTCGAGGAAATCAGCAGCACGCTGGCCAGCCACGCGTACAAGCAAGGCAAGCCGTTCTCCTCCGCGCAACTGGCGGCAGGCGTCAGCGGAGGCGCGGATCGTGCCCTTGACTTCCAAGCCATCGAGCACAGCATGACGGAGGGGCACCCCTGCTTCGTGGCCAACAATGGCCGGCTGGGATTCGGGATCGCGGACTACCATGCGTTCGCGCCGGAAACCGGCGCCATTGTGAAGCTGCAGTGGATCGCCGTGCATCGCAGCAAGGCAGTATTTACCTCGAGCGCCGGGCTGGATTACCGCACGCACTTCGAAGCTGAACTCGGGCCGGCCACGTTGGCTTGGTTCAACGCGGAGCTTTCCGCGTCAGGGCTGGATCCGGAGGACTACCTCCTCATGCCCGTCCACCCATGGCAGTGGGACAACAAGCTCACCGTGACGTTCGCGGCAGAAATCGCCCAGCGCCACATCGTGAACCTTGGCACCGGTGAGGATTCCTACCAGGCACAGCAGTCCATCCGGACGTTCTTCAATACCGACCACCCAGAGAAGGCGTACGTCAAAACGGCGATGTCCGTGCTGAACATGGGCTTCATGCGTGGGCTCTCGCCGCAGTACATGAAGGCAACGCCGGCCATCAACGATTGGTTGCAGGAATTGATCGGCAATGACCAGGAGCTCCAGAACCGGGGCCTGGCCATGATCCGTGAAACAGCGGCCATCGGCTATCACAACCACTATTACGAGGCTGCTTCGGCCAAGGGTTCGCCCTACCGCAAGATGCTCTCGGCCCTGTGGAGGGAAAGTCCATTGCCGTTGCTCAAGGACGGACAGCAGCTGGCCACCATGGCGTCGCTGCTGCACGTTGATGGCACCGGCCAGTCCATGGTTTCCGCCCTCATTGCGCGATCTGGGCTGGCTCCCACCGAGTGGCTGCGCCGCTACTTCGAGGCGTATCTTGTGCCGCTGCTTCACTGCCTCTACCAGTACGAACTCGCGTTCATGCCGCACGGCGAAAACGTCATCCTGATCCTTGAGGACGGTGTGCCGGTACGGGCGATCATGAAGGACATTGCCGAGGAAATCGTGGTGATGGGGGACCGGCTGGAACTGCCGGAAGAGGTTTCGCGCATCAAGGCCGAAATCCCGGCCGAGGAAATGGTCCTGGCCATATTCACCGATGTTTTCGACTGCATCTTCCGCTTCCTGGGAGCAATCCTTGTGGAGGACGGGACGCTGGGCGAGGACGGGTTCTGGGGCACTGCCGCAACTGTTGTGAAGGAGTACCAGCAGCGTCACCCGGAGCTCGCGGATCAGTTCGCCATGCATGATTTGTTCGCTCCGGACTTCGAACTCTCCTGCCTCAACCGGCTCCAACTGCGGAACAACCAGCAAATGCTGGACATCTCGGATCCATCGGGCGGGCTGCAGATGGCGGGGCGCCTGGCCAACCCCTTGGCGAAGTTCGTCTGACACCCCGCGAGGGGTTAGGTCTCGGCACCCTCGGCGTGGGCAAGGGGGTGGGAGCTAACCCCTCGGCGTGGGGGCAGCTAGTCTTGGCCCATGACGACTCGAGCCAATGAACTCACCGCCCTGGTCACCGGTGCGACGGCGGGGATCGGTGCTGAATTCGCCCGCCAACTCGCCGAATCGGGGCACCACCTGGTGCTGGTGGCCCGTGACGAGCAGCGCCTGAAGGACAAAGCCGCGGAGCTCGAACGCGACTTCAGTATCTCGGCGGAGGTCCTGCCCGCAGACCTGACAACCGACGTCGGCGTTTCGGCAGTAGCGGACCGTCTCAGGGATGCCGAAAGGCCCGTGGACGTGCTGGTGAACAACGCCGGACTGGGGCTCCTGAAGTCGTTCGAGCGCAACGATTTGGAGGAAGAACGCCGGCATCTGAGACTGCATGTCCAGACGCCCATGGAGTTGTGCCACGCTGCCCTGGAGGTGATGTTGCCACGCGGAAGGGGCAGGATCATCAACGTTGCCAGCGTTGCCGCGTTCGCTAACCGGGGCACGTACTCGGCCGCCAAGGCATGGCAGGTGACTTTCAGTCGCTGGGCCAACCTCAGCTATGCGAAGTCCGGAGTCCAGGTCACTGCCGTGTGTCCGGGTTTTACTCATACCGAATTCCACGACCGCATGGGCATGGACAAATCCGTGGCTCCACGGTTCTTGTGGCTGACCGCAGAACGCGTGGTCCGTGTGGGGCTGGAAGACAACGCAAAGGGCAAAGGCGTTTCCATCCCCACCAAACGCTACAAAGTGGTCAGCTTCTTCGCGCGCATCTTGCCGGCAAGGCTGACGTCCGGGCCGCCGCGGAAGCCGCTGGAGCCCTAACTTTCACGCGTGAAGGCTTCAACGAGCCGCGCGAGCGGGTCGGGCGCTTGCCCCGCAGGTAAAGCGTCCACCAGTAACGGCGCGTAGCGGATCTTGTTGCCGCTCCGGCCGCCGAAGAACCGGCGCAACTGTGCAGGTTCCGGTTGCCCGCGCTGCGATGGTTGGCGTTGGAGGAGCCGGAACGACGCAAGCTCGCCCTGGGCGTCAATGACGTCCAGCACGGCGTCGACGCCGAGGCTGCGAATGAGTTCATCCTCCAGATCAGCCCGGCAAACATGGAACCCGAGCTCGTCCAGTGGCCCGGATCCGATCCCGGCCTTTTCCAGCGCGCGGGCGATGCCCCACGATTCACGTTCGTCACACAGGCCCAAGAGCCGGTGGTTCGCCCCACGCGGACCGTAACGGTCCAGGAAGTGGACGATGCTGGTGGCGCCTCCCATGGGAACCACCGTGACCCGCTCTGAGGCCAGGTCATGTCCGCAGCGACGAGCGAGTGACTCGACCGCGAGCCGGTCACTTTCGCCTTCGACCAACACCGTTGTCGCCTGCATGGAACCAGTATGTCTTATGGCCCCTGCGCGGCGGGCTTGGCCTGGGGCGCCCGCACAAGGACGGCGACGGCGATGCCCACCACGGCCCCGACGAACGTTTCGATGGCACGCTCCATCACCAGGACGCCGGGATCCATGGGCGACGCGAGTTGGGCGATCAGCAGGATCACCGGGGTGAAGAACACCATCGCCCAGCCATAGTGCCGGGCCATGAACAGCTCCGTGGGGAACTGGCACAGGACCACCACCGCCGCCAGGACCACGGTGGCGTGGCCGGGAAAGTACTGCAGGGGCGACAGCGGACTGGGGAAAAGAACGACGGCGACCACCACCAAACCGAGGAACGTCCCCACGATGCGGTGGATGCCCCGGTGGACGCGGCTGGGGAGATCGGCCCCGGCAAGCGGCACCGCCGCCGCAGCCATGGCCCAGTGGGGGTGGCCACTCACGCTCACCACACCGATGGCCCCAGCCACGCCAACCGCCAGCATGTAGCGGGTGGCGTGCACGAGTGCCGCTTGGCGCAGGGGCCCACTGAGCATTGGAACGTCGCGCGTAGCGCCGGCCACCCAGGCCCGGTGCCGGAACCAGCCGGCAAAGCCGACCACCAGGGAGAAGGCGGCGGACGCGGCTCCGATGAGTATCGCCGTCGTGAACGGGACGCTGGTTGGCACCGAAGCGCAGGCGCCCAAGGCGAGGATGCCAAAGAACGGACCAATTGGCTTCAGCCGCACGGCATCGGCATACAACGAGCCGAACCCTGCGAAGAGGGTAGCCACGAGCACCAACCACCACGAGTGGATGTGGTTCACGGACAGGACGACGCCGATGCTCAGCCCGCCCACCAGGATCAGCGCAGCCTGTGCTTGGTGCTTGAGCCGTAGCTGGTGGGTTTCGTTGCGGCCGTACATTCCGGTCAGCGCACCGAAGACTGCGTACATCATGAGGTCGGGACGTCCGATGAGGACCAGGACCAGCGCAGGCACGGCAACGCTGAGCGCAACGCGAACGGCTGAGAGGCGATCGTTGTTGGCCGGGCCAAGGCGGTGGAGTTCACGGGCGTGCGTCAAAAATGCGGGCACAGGGGAACACCACCAATCTTCCACGGTTTGCTTTCGAAATTATCAGGGCGGGCAAGCGTACCGCTATAAGCGCGGTCACAACACGTGGTGAGCTGGCGCGCTCTGAGGCGGAAAGGTCTGGGAAGATCAACGTATGCCTGTTGCTTTCGTTTGCCGCACCCGATCCACCATGCCGCCGCAGGAGCTGTTCGATCTTTCGCGGAACATCGACGCCCACGTGGAGTCGATGACCAAGAGCCGCGAGAAGGCCGTTGCAGGCGTCACGACGGGTCTGATCTCGGAAGGCCAGACCGTCACGTGGCAGGCATGGCACCTCGGAGTCCGGTTCCGCATGACCAGCCGTATTGTGCGGATGGAGGCCCCGGCGTCGTTCTCTGACGAACAGGTGAAAGGCCCCTTTAAGTACCTCCGCCACACCCACGAGTTCCGCCCCGACGGTAGTGGAACACTGATGGTGGACACGATCGAATTCGCGGCGCCTTTCGGCCCGTTGGGCCGCTTGGCGGAAAAGCTGATCCTCGCCCGGTACATGCAGAATCTCATTGAAAAGCGCAACGAATTCCTGGTGGCACAGGCACCGCCCGCGCTGGACGCACGGCAATGATCCGGCTCGCCCACGCCGATGACCTGCAGCTGATGCAGGATATTGAGCGCGCCGCGGGGGAAGTTTTCCGGCAGCTTGGCATGGACCCGATAGCGGACGATGAGCCGTTTCCCGTGGAGGTATTGGGCGCCTACGCCGCTGCCGGGCGGGCGTGGGTGTACGTCGACGGGCTCGATTACCCGGTGGCGTATCTCCTGGCTGATGTCGTGGACGGCGAGGGCCATGTTGAACAGGTCAGCGTCCACCCCGACCAAGCCCACCAGGGCATTGGCCGCGAGCTCCTCCACGCCGCCCGCGTCTGGGCCAGGGGCCACGGAATGCATCGGCAGACCCTCAGTACGTTCCGGGATGTGCCCTGGAACGCTCCGTATTACCGGCGGCTCGGTTTTGAAATGCTCGACGCCGGTAGCTGGGGTCCGGAGCTCACCCGCCTTATGGAACACGAGGCGGAGTTGGGCCTGACCCGCTGGCCGCGGGTGGCTATGTGGCGCCCGGTGGTCCCGCCCACCTAGCCGGCAGTGCACCTAGTCGGCGGCCACCAGCTCAACTTCGTAGCTGTCGGTGTTGATCAGGTAAGCGGCGTAGTGGTCCGGGCCGCCGGCGTGCGGGTACTTGGATTCGAACATTTCGTACCAACCCGCGTCCGCTCCGAGCTCGCGGATGCGGTCCACGTTTTCCCGCGTGCCAGCGTGGAAGGCAACGTGGTTCACCCCCGGATCGGTGCGGCGGTGAGCGGTGCCGGTGATGGCATCGGAGCACTCCACCACGACGTAGGTCCCACCAAGTTTCCAGCTGCAACCAGTGGGCCACTCCTGGAACGGCTCATAACCGAGCTCGCCCAGCAGCCACCCCCACTCTGCCCGTGCACGGTCCAGGAACGGCACCCAGATTTCGAGATGGTGAACGGCCCCCACGGACCCAGCTGCAACCTCACGCATGCGCCGAGTCTACGAGGTCCGGGCCCTTTCCACATCGGCGGCGCTCGCAGAATCTCCACGGGCCCGAAGCCCGGCGACGACGCCATCCACGTCGTCGGCCGAACGGTTTTGGCTGAGTTTCGTTTTAGCCTCCACCCGGCTGATGACAAGTTCGACGCCGACAATCGCCCGCAGTTGCCCGGCAATGAACCGCTCGGGGGCTTCGTCCACTGTCCAGGGTTTGGGCATGCCGGCCTCGTTCCGGTCGGACAGGTGACGGACGTGCGTTGCCAGCCAGTCGGCGTCGTCATGGATGATCAACTGGCCGTAAACATGCGCAGTGGAGTAGTTCCAGGTGGGTACCACCCGGCCGTGTTCGGCCTTGGAGGCGTACCAGGACGGCGAGATGTAGGCGTCGGCGCCCTGCACGATCATCAGGGCCTCACCGGTGACCGGCAAGGACCACTGCGGATTGTTCCTGGCCATATGGGCTTGCAGCGCACCATGCTCCCCGACTGAGGGGTCGTACACAAAAGGCAGGAGGGTTGCCTGCAGTCCCTCCGGGGACATGGTGACCAGGTTGGCGGCGCTGGTCTGCGTGAGCAACGAGTCAAGTGCTTCCGGTGAGGCGGCGAAATGTGCGGGGGTATACATGCGAGGTGTCCTTTCGGGGTGGCAGGTCTTAAGAGGCCGACGGCGGGTTGAGCCTGACGCGGACTGCGGCGCCTGCACAGAGAATCACCGCAAGGCCGCCCACCACGGTGGTCCAGTTCAGGGATTCGCCCAATAACAGCGCAGCCCATGCGATGCTCATGACCGGTTGGACCAGTTGGATTTGGCTGACCTGGGCCATGGGGCCGATCGCGAGCCCCCGGTACCAGGCGAAGAAGCCGAGGAACATGCTCACAACGCCAAGGTACGCGAAGCCCAGCCATTGAACGGGCGTGGCTGAGGGCAGTCCTGATCCCACGGACAGGGCCGTCAGCAGGATCATCACGGGCGATGCCACAACCAAAGCCCAGGAGATGGTCTGCCAGGCTCCGAGTTCGCGGGCCAACAAGCCGCCCTCCGCGTAGCCCACAGCCGCGGCCAGCACTGCGCCAAGAAGCAGCAGGTCGGCCCAGTGCAGTGAACCGAAACCGCCGGACTGGACCAGCGCGAAAGCGAGGGCCGCGATCACGCCTACTGCGGTGAGGACCCAGAACAGGAGGCGGGGCCGCTCCCGTCCCCGAATGACCGCTACCGTGGCGGTGGCTGCCGGAAGGAGTGCAATGACCACCGCTCCATGGCTGGCGGACGTGCTGGTAAGGGCGAAAGTGGTGAGCAACGGGAACCCCGCAACGATGCCTCCGGCTACTACGGCCAACCTGAACCATTGCCGGCCCCGGGGAAAGCGCTGCCGGGTCACGGCCAAGGCCAGTGCCGCCAGAAGGGCTGCCACTACGGCCCGGCCGGCACCAATGAACAGGGGCGAAAGTCCCTCAACGGCCACGCGGGTGAAGGGGACGGTAAAGGAGAAAGCGACGACTCCCAGGAGGCCCCACCATATGCCGGTTGAGGTCTTGGGGGATATCACTGGCCGCGAAAGATTAGTAGCGCTACTATGTTGACTCATGAATAACGATAGCAGTTCCCGCATCGCTGTGGGACTGAAAGAGTGGATTTCGGAAGCCGCTCCGGGATCGAAGCTGCCATCAACCCGCCACCTCGTGGCCGAATACCAAGCCAGTCCGGTCACGGTCCAGAAGGCCTTGAGAACGCTGACTTCCCAAGGCTTGATCGAGAGTCGTCCGGGCGTGGGAACATTCGTCCGGGCGTACCGCACGGCGAGGCCATCGGACTACGGCTGGCAGACCGCTGCCCTCAGGTCGGCCCAGGCCCCGCGGCCCCTGAACTCTGCTGCCATGCGCAGCGCTTCCAACAATGCCATCGCTTTTCATTCCGGATATCCCGACCGCGAGCTTCTCCCGGAGCGGCTGGTCCGCGCCGCCCTCACGCGGGCTGCCAGGGGAGAAGCCGCCCTCTCAAGGCCGCCGGCGCAGGGCATCCCTGAGCTGCAATCATGGTTCGCGCAGGAACTGGGCGCCTCCACGCCGGTTGGCGTCACGCCGCCCCAGCCGAGCGACGTCGTCGTTCTTCCCGGGAGCCAAAGCGGACTCAGCTCCATTTTTCGCGGACTTGTGGGCCACGGCCAACCACTGCTGGTGGAATCGCCCAGCTACTGGGGCGCGTTGCTGGCCGCGGGTCAGGCCGGCGTGAACATCATCCCCGTACCGAGCGGCCCCGAAGGTCCCGATCCCGACGAGCTGGACAGGGCCTTCGAGGAATCCGGGGCCCGGCTCTTCTACGCGCAGCCAAACTTCGCCAACCCCACGGGAGCTCAGTGGTCGGCCAAGCGTGGGGAAGAGGTGCTGCGGATCGTGCAGCACCATGGCGCTTTCCTTGTGGAGGATGACTGGGCCCACGATTTCGGGATCACGGCGCCTTCCGCGCCGATAGCTGCCAAGGACGATTCCGGCCACGTGGTCTACATCCGCTCGTTGACCAAAAGCGTGTCGCCGGCCGTTCGGGTTGCGGCGATTATTGCCCGCGGACCCGCCCGGGAACGGATCATGGGCGCACAGGCCGCCGAGTCGATGTACGTTAGCGGATTGCTGCAGGCGGCAGCGCTCGACGTCGTCACTCAGCCCGGGTGGCAAACCCACCTTCGCGGGCTCAGCCATCAGCTGCAGTCGCGCCGCGATCTTCTGGTCTCCAGCCTCGCGGAACACGTCCCCGAAGCCCACCTCAGCAACCTGCCCAAAGGCGGCTTGAACCTGTGGCTGCGGATGCCGGACGGGTTCGACGTCGAGCAGCTCACCAAGGATTGCGAAGCGGCGGGGGTGCTCATTGCAGCAGGGACCGAGTGGTTCCCAGCAGAGCCGGAAGGGCCGCACATCAGGCTCAACTACGCTGGACCCAACCCCGGAGCGTTCCCGGAGGGCGCGCGGATTATTGGGGAAGCGGTGCGGAAGTTGCTGTCGTCCTAAGGGCCCGTTGCAGGCCCGCAGTTCCGTCGTTGGCCAACAACGAAACAGCGGGTGAGCAACGTGCAGGTGGTGCCTTAACGACCGTAGCCACCAACCTCAAGGAGAGCGCCTTGGGGTTGGTGGCTACGTTGGGCGGCGCTTGGCCGCGAACTATCCGTGTCGCTTGCAGTGTTAATTACTGCTCAGAAGTTGCAGGCAAAGAGTTCCTAAGCGGGGGTCAGGTCCTTGTTGCCTTTGCCGAACACTGCGTCATCAATGGGCTGGCCGTCGAACGGCATCTCGTCCAGGTTGATGAGCGGGTTGGTGTCCTGCGTTGCGACGAGCTCGCGCGCTTCAGCCTGGGTGTCTACGCTGGGCATGGAGCCCGGCAGCGGACGCTGGGCGGATTCACGCAGGAAGAAGATGGCAATCGCACCGATGATGGACGTGGCCATCAGGTAGTACGCCGGCATCATGTCATCGCCGGTGCCCTCGATCAGGCCCTGCACGATGAACGGCGTGGTTCCGCCGAAGATGGCCACCGAGAAGTTGTAGGCAATACCCATTCCGCCATAACGGCTGGACGTCGGGAACAACGCGGGGAGGGCCGAGGCCAGGTTGGCGATGTAGAACGTCACTGGGAAAGCGATCAGTGCCAGGCCAGCCAGCGTGGACCAGATCTCACCGATGCCGATCAACATGAAGGCCGGAACCGAGAAGACAATGGTGCTGCCTGCACCAATCCACAGGACGGGGCGGCGGCCAATGCGGTCCGAGAGCTTACCGGTCAGCGGGATGCACACGGCCATGATCACCAGGACCGGGATGGTCAGCAGGGTGCCGTGGACGGGGTCGTAGCCCTTGGAATCCGTGAGGTACGTGGGCATGTAGGACGTCAGGGCGTAGCCGACGGTGTTGGCTGCGGCTGCGAGGATCATGGCCAGGATGATTTGGCGCCAGTATGCCTTGATGATGCCAACGGGACCCTTGGCAACAGCTGCGTCCTGCGAGGCTGCGTTCTTGGCCGTGGCTTCCTGGGCGTCCAGTGTTGCCTGGAACTGGGGGGATTCTTCGATCTTGCTGCGGAAGTAAACAGCGATCAGGCCCAGCGGCCCGGCGATCAGGAACGGAATCCGCCAACCCCACTCCTCCATGGCAGCCTGTCCGAGCGTGAGCTGCAGGATGGAAACCAGGGCGGCGCCGAGGGCGAAGCCAATGTAGCTGCCCATATCCAGGAAGCTGGCGAAGTAGCCACGGCGCTTGTCCGGCGCGTACTCGCTGACGAAGGTGGTGGCACCGGCGTACTCGCCACCGGTGGAGAAGCCCTGGATCAGCTTCAGGATCACCAGCAATGCGGCGGCCCAGATGCCGATCTGCGCATAGCCGGGAAGGAGGCCGACGGCGAACGTGCTTGCCGCCATGATCATCAGTGTTGCTGCAAGTACCTTCTGGCGGCCCACCTTGTCGCCGAGCCAACCGAACACGACGCCGCCGAGGGGGCGCGCGATGAAGGTTGCAGCGAAGGTGCCCAGCAGGAAGAGTGTCTGGACGGACTTGTCCGCTTCAGGGAGGAATACAGGTCCCATGGTGGTGATGAGGTAGCCGAAAACGCCAACGTCGTACCATTCCATGGTGTTGCCGACGATGGTGCCGCCGAGTGCTTTCCTCAGCATGGGCTTGTCCACCACGTTGACGTCGGACTCCTTGAGCCGACGCTTCGGGCGAAGCTTTGTCTTCTTCGCCGCGTTCTTTACTGCGTTCATTGCGTTTGCTGCGTTTGCGGCGGCCGGGTTGCGGCCTGCCGATACCTGCTGTCCGGTGGCGTTCCTTGCGCCATCCGGAGAGACGGTGTTGCTTTGGTCTGTGGGCATTTGGGCTTCTCCTAGGGAGGTCATTTGCTTGCGACTTCTGCTGCCCCGCTCTGGGCAGGCCTTCAATTTTACGCGGTTTTGGCCCAAAACCCGAGTTGAGATCCGATTTTTGGACCGTCTGGGGGTGCAAATTGCCTAGTTGTGTTGCATCTCATTGCCCGCTCTTGCCCCGCAAACACGCGGATTTCGGCCCGGTTTTGCCCACAAAGCACGTTGTTACCAAATTGTTTAGCCAAGCCCACCAAAAGGGGCGGAAACGGAGTCAAAAACTGACGGATTGCTTGGTCATCGTGGTGCTCATCGCGTGGCGGAACGGTGCGTCCAAGCGTGGTCGGTAGAAGGTGCCGGTACGGAAGCACGATCCGACCTGGCAAGTTCCGATCTTCCGATCATCTGATCGTTCGGACTTCCGCGCAGGCACCTACGGGTACGGAGGGGTGGCCGAAGAGGACGAAGTGGGTTCCATCTTTTTCTTTCACTGCTACATTGCTGGGCTGGTAGAGCTGAACTGCGGACTCGCAAATTGCTATGGCAGTCTTCGCTGCATCACTGTCCGCTGCTCCGCGTGGGTCAATGAGTGTGGTGTCGATGCTGAGCCTGCCTGGTTCCGTCTCGGTCACGGCGGTGATGCTACCTGCCCAAGCCGCAGAGGCGTTTGCCGTCTTAAAGTCTGCAGTCTTGTCGACCTCGCCAGATGCGGTCGGGACAGCCTCAGTGGCTACTGCCGGCTGGCTGGCCTCCGTCTTTGTTACAGGCGCGCTGGGCGCGGATCCGGCTTGGGTCGCGGCTGATGAACATCCCGCGAGCAGAAAGCCGGCAACGGCGAGTGGGATGAGTTTCTTGTTCATTGTTGTCCAATGTCCGAAGGCCCCAGGTGAAGTGAACCCAGCACCACGGTTGCCCCGAGCGACTCATCCGAAACCACTGTGGCCGCGAGCCCCGCACCCACCATGATCGCGGCCGTTTCGGATGCCTGTGCCGTGGAGGTCTCGATCAGCAGGGCACCACCCGGTGCCAGCCACTCAAGTGCCCCGGACGCCACTCGACGCTGCACCGCAAAACCGTCAGCTCCGCCGTCGAGCGCCACCATCGGCTCGTGGAGCCGGGCCTCCGGCGGCATCATCCCGATGGACCCGGTGGGCACGTAGGGTGCGTTGGCCAGGAGCACATTGACTTGCCCCCGGAGCCTGCGGGGGAGTGCCTGGTAGAGGTCACCTTGGTGGACGTGGCCGCCGCGGGGTTCCACATTGCGCCGGGCACACTGGACCGCGGCCGGATCGATGTCGGCAGCGTGCAGCTCGAGCCCACCCATCAGTTCAGATAAAGCTGCGCCTATCGCGCCGGAGCCACAGCAGAGGTCGACGACGACGGCGCGGCGCCCCTCGGTTGACGGCCGGACGATGGCCGCTGCCTGCCGGACCAGGAACTCCGTACGACGCCGCGGAACGAATACGCCGGGTCCCACAGCCATCCGCTGCCCGCAGAAATCGACCCACCCCACGATGTGTTCGAGCGGGAGTCCGCGCACCCTGTGATCAACCATTCGGGCCAGCTCGTCCGGGGTACTGGCCGCGCGGATCAGGAGCTGGGCTTCGTCTTCGGCGAAGACGCAGCCCGCAGCCCGCAAGGTGGTGACGATCGAAGCGATGCTGGTCACGGGAGCCATGCTAGCTGAGGGGTTCACAAACGTGGCGGAACTTGGTTAGGGTATGACGCATGGGAACACTGATTTTTGAGTAGACCGGCAGTGCCCGCCATGGTGCACCTGCTGCGTTTCAGAAGACAAAAATCCACGCCTGTTGAGGCTTGCCTCCATGCCGTTCCCGTTGTCGACGCCCTTTTCTTGAACCGCAACACACGGGATACGTGTCTCTTCAGGACTCACACACTTTAGGAGTCCATATGACCGCCAACCCTTCAGACCACAAGAACCAAGCCGCATCGGGCGGTATCAAATCCAAGCTCACGGACGCCCAGCGGGCGATGCTCGCCAGCAAGTCCGGTGGCGGAGCGCCAGCAGGATGGCAGAGCACCGGCAAAGGCCACAAGCCCACGTCCGCCAGCGGTAAGCAAGCCAAGACCGAGAAGAAGGTCCGCTGGTAAATCCATCGGACAGGCACACTGAAAGGGAAGAACCATGACTGCGAAGCATTCAGCAGAAAACATCAATCCTGAGGTTGCGAGCCACTTGGTGGAGTCCATGGACATGGCCCCGATGCCCGAACCTGCTGCCATAGCGTTGGCGCTGGGCGCGGATCAAAGCCAGCAGTGGCCGGACGGTAACGGCAAGCGCCGTCACCCGAAGGACCGCGACCAAGCCCACGGGCGCATGGGCCAGGGGGCCGCAGTGTCTGCGATCCACCGGACCAGCCGTCCGCAGATGCCACACTCCTCCTAGCCGCACTACTCCGACGCGGAAGCCAGCCCAACTGCCATTCAGTTGGGCTGGCTCACGTCCGAGGGGGACTTATCCGGGCGCCAACCACGCCACACCGGATGGCGCAGCCGGCCAGGGCCGGTCCAGTTGCCGAAAGTTACCTCAGCCACCAGGTCCGGGCGCACCCAGTGGGCGCCGGCCGCGTCCTCACGAGGGATGTCCGCGAACGGGGATTCGCTGGTGGCCCGTGATTCCAGTTGCCCGATAATGTCCCGCAGTTGCCAATCCTTGAACCCGGTCCCCACCCTGCCCACATAGTGCAGCTGGTCCCCGTCGGGGATGCCCAAGAGCAGCGCCCCGAAGGTTCCGCTCCGCGCGCCGGCCCCTGGCCGCCAACCGCCCACCACGACTTCCTGGCTTTGCTCCAGTTTGAGCTTGAGCCAGGCCCTGCTGCGGCGTCCCACGGCGTACCGGCTGTCCGCCTTCTTGGCCATGACCCCTTCCAGGCCCAACTCGGCGGCGCTGGACATGAGGTCTTCGACATCGTGGTCCAGTACGGCCGACAGATGCAGCGGACATCCTGCCTTCAGGCGTCCGGCGAACGCCGACAGCCTTTCGCGGCGCTCAACGTAAGGCAGCCCGATGAGGTCCGTGCCGTCGTCGTACATCAGGTCGAAAAGCATGAGCTGGACCGGAACCGAGGCCCTGGCGCGTTCGATATCGGCAGCCTTGGCCAGGTTCATCCGGAGTTGCAGCCGCCCGAAGTCGGGCCGGGAGCCCTTGCCTAGTGCCACGATTTCCCCGTCGGCAACAAAGTCGCCTTCCGGCCAGCAGGAGCGGTCGGTGAGCTCCGGATAAGTGGCCGTGAGGTCGTTGCCGTTGCGGCTCATGAGCCGGATCTTGCCCTCGGTTCCGGTGATGACGGCCCGGATGCCATCCCATTTGAGCTCGTACAGCCAGTCATTCCCGCTAAGGTCCGCCGTGGTCCCGGATGTGGCCAGCATGGGGGCGTAATCGCGGAGGGGCTGCTTGGCCGGGGGAGCGGCGGCCTTCGGGTCCTTCACGGGCGGAGTTCGGCGCGCTCCCGGCTGCTCCTTCATCAGGTGGATCAGCCAACGGTCGCCCGTATTGATTAACGCGAAACGCTTGGTGCCGCCCAGTCCACCTCCCGGTTGGCCGGTCAGGGTGGCAATGACTTCCTTGCCGTCGCGCCATTTCTCGCAGGTGTACTCGCCGCGGTCCCAAATGGTCATGGTTCCCGCCCCGTACTCGCCCTTCGGAATGATCCCGGCGAACGTTGCGTACTCCATGGGGTGGTCTTCGGTATGGACGGCCAGATTGTTCCGCTCGGGTGTTTCCGGAACACCACGGGGCAATGCCCAGGACGCCAGGACACCGTTGTGCTCCAAACGCAGGTCCAGGTGGTAGCGCCGTGCATGATGCTCCTGGATGACGAAGATGCCGCCGGGCGGCGGAGGGTCGCCCGGTTTTGGCTGTTCGGAGGATGTCGCGCTGGTCGCCGCCGCGGCAGCGGCCGACGACGACGGAAACGGCTCCGGGGTTTTCTCCGGATCGCGCATCCCAACATATTTAGCGAGACGGTTCTCCACCGTCACCACCCTGCCGCGCGAACCGCCCGAAGCAGCATCGCCGTCGTCGGTGTCTTCGCCGTGCGGCGGCAGGTGCCGGTCCGAGATGGGGGCGAAATGGTCCTTGCCGGTCCGGACCCGTTCCATCACGGCGGTGTAGTCCAGATGGTCGAGCGTCGGGGAATCCAGTTCCCGCCAGGTGCGGGGCGCGGCAACCGTGGGGTGGGCTTTGCCGCGCAGGGAGTACGGCACGATGGTGGTCTTGTTGCCGCTGTTCTGGCTCCAATCCACCAGTACCTTGCCTGCGCGCAGGGACTTCTTCATGTCGCTGACCACCAGCCCCGGGTGGTCGGACTCCAAAGCGCGGGCAAGTTCATGGGCGAAGGCCGCAACCTGCTCCGACTTGAGGGTCCCGTCCAAACCTGTGTAAAGGTGGATGCCCTTGCTTCCACTGGTGACGGGGACGGGGTCCATGCCCATGTCCTGGAGGATGGAGCGGGCCAGCCTGGCCACCTCGACGCATTCAGGCAGCCCCGCGCCCGGGCCGGGATCGAGGTCCAGCACAAAACGGTCGGGGCGGAGCGGGTTGCCTGCGGCGTCAACCTGCCACTGTGGAACGTGGATCTCCAGCGAGGCGATCTGGGCCATCCACGTGAGCGTGGCCAGGTTGTTCACCATGGGGTAGTCGTTGGTGTGGTCCGAATGGTGGATGGTGGCGCGCGGTATCCATTTGGGCGCGGAGTCCTCCAGGTTCTTCTGGAAGAAAACCTGGCCCGGATGCTCGGCAGTGCCCACTCCGTTGACCCAGCGTTTGCGGGTGACGGGCCTGTTGGCCGCCGCGGGGATGAGGAACGGCGCCACGGCAGCGTAGTACTCCAGCACCTCGGCCTTGGTGGTGCCGGTTTCGGGGTAGATGATTTTGCCCAGGTTGGTGAGGGTGAGCTCGTGGCCCTCCACCACGACACGCTCCTTCTGCTTGCCTGCCACCTCTTCTCCTCTGCGTGCTTGTGCTGTTGACTGGGTTCATGAGGGCCATATGGAAGGGATCTATCGCGTTCGGTCTGGTCAACGTACCAGTGAAGCTCTACAGTGCCACGGAGGATCACGATATAAGCCTTCACCAGGTCCACAATAAGGACGGCGGCCGCATCAGGTACCAGCGGAAATGTGAAGTCTGCGGTGAAGTGGTGGCGTATGAGGACATTGATAAGGCCTACGAAGAGGAAGGCCAGACTGTAGTCCTGACGGCGGCCGAGTTGAAGTCCCTCCCGGAAGAGAGCAGCCGGGAAATCGAGGTAGTGGAGTTCATCCCTGCCGAGCAACTGGACCCCATCATGTACGAGCGCAGCTATTTCCTTGAACCTGACTCCAAGTCACCCAAGGCCTACATGTTGCTGCGACAGACCCTGGAAGACACGGACAGGATTGCCATAGTCCAGTACGCCCTGCGCCAAAAAACCCGTTTGGGGGCGCTCCGGGTGCGCGGGGACGTGCTCCTGCTGCAGGCGTTGTTGTGGGGGGACGAGGTCCGGGAAGCTAAGTTCCCGTCCCTGGAGACCGACGTCAAGATTTCGGACAAGGAACTCGAAATGTCCTCAGCCCTGGTGGACTCCATGGCGCACGACTTCGATCCCGAGGAATATACCGACGACTACCAGGCACAGCTGAAGACGCTGATCGAGGCCAAGCTGGAGAAGGGCGAGGCCCTGGACACGGAGGCCACCTTCGGCGTCGTGGAAGGCGAAGGCGAAGGTGGCGACGTCATCGACCTCATGGAAGCGCTCAAGCGCAGCCTCGACAAGAAACGCGGCAAGGAAAAGGCGTCCGACGACGACGCTGCCGCGACCAAGACTGCCAGCAAGCCTAAGGCGCGGGCCAAGAAAAAGGCGTGACCCGGCGTCGTCGTTCCGCACAAAAGCGGAGGCTGCCCCGCCAGGTGGCCACCGCTTTTTGTTTGCGCCTCTGAACTAGTGGTTCCGCAACATGGAGATGAGTTCAGCCTTCTTTTTTCCGGAATAGCCTTTGATGCCCAGTTCCTTGGCGCGGGCTTTCAATTTGTCCACGGTCCAATCGTCATAGTCGCCCGACTTTCCACCTTTACGGCCCACGGCCTTGCGCCCCTGCGCAGCAGCGGCGTTTGAGATGCGGGCGGCCTTTTCCTTGGATGCGCCATCCTCGCGAAGTTCTTTATACAGTTCGGGATCTTTGATGCTGGGATTCTTCTTTTCCGGCATGGTTCGTTTCCTTTCCCTGGTTAGGCGCCTGTCTTGTAGTGGGGTTCGGCAACGGACTTGCCGCGTTCGCTGAGGTACACGGAGGCTCAGCCCTCCTTTGAAGTGCCGTTGGTTGTCCCGGCCTGTTGTTGCAGCCACAGCGGCATGCCCACCACAAAAACCAGCAGGACCAGGATGATGCCGCCGCCGGCCACCAACCCCGCAGTCCTGCCGGCTGTCACGTCGAAGACCAGGGAGGCGGAGCCGGTAATCAGAAGGGCAACTCCTGCCAGGGCAAATTTGGTGATGACGTCAGCGCTGGAGACAAGGGTGGCTTTGAGCCCCCGCCGGAACAGCCGGCGGTGCACGCTCACCGGGACGACGATGAGCACAGTCGTCAAAGCTGCGGTCATGACGTTGAAGAGGTAAAGGTTCTGCTGCCAGTCGTCCAGTTCACTGAATCGGGCCTGGAAAGGGAGTGTCAGCAGGAAGCCCCCCAGGATCTGGACTCCCGTTTGGAGCACGCGCAGCTCCTGGATCAATTCCATCCAGTTCCGGTCCATCCGCTCTTCGGTGGACTCGTTACGTCCTACCCGCGGAATGTGATCCGGCTCCGTCATTGATGCACCTCGCAACTCTTGCTGGCCAATAGAAGCGACCGAGGACTGCTCCGACGCGCAGTTCCGCGCAGCGGGGCAGTCCTCGGCGGGGAACCTGGCTTCAGACCGTATGACCCCGGCGCCCTGACATGAAGCTCAGGAGCCAGCCAATGGCCGCCACTACGAGGAGGACGATTCCCACCCACAGCAGCCAGCTAAGGGCCTGGGAGAAGCCGCCCACAAGGAGAAGGACAATTGCTACTACACCAGCAATGATCAGAAGCGTATTCATGGTCAGCACATTCCTTTCTGGGGGAATCAACGGATTCCCAACTATGCATTCCGGTTTACTTCGATTTAGTTATGCCGGTACTTAGGGGCGTTCCGCCGCCCTCAAGTGCCTATCCGCTATCCCCAACAGGTCTTCACCGTAGGATGAAGTTCGCCAGTTGTGAACAGCAACACTCCTCATTGTACTACTAAGCAACCTTATGAAAGGCTTGTTGAAGTCGTCACTTGATGATTGGGCGGTGCCGCGATAAACAGGTGGCACGTATTGGCTCGGATGAACGTCCACGAGAGGAACACATGAAAGCGTCACAGCAGCTTGCAGACAACCTTCAGATCGTCCTGACAGACCTTATCGAGCTGCAGCTCCAGGGCAAGCAGGCCCACTGGAACATTGTGGGGCCCAACTTCCGGGACCTTCACCTTCAGCTGGATGAGCTGGTGGTGGCAACGCGCGAATTCGCCGACGACACCGCGGAGCGGATGAGGGCCCTTCACGCACTCCCCGATGGCCGCAGCGCCACCGTCGCCAAGGGCACGCGGCTTGAGGAATTCCCCGCCGGCCTGGTCAACACCAAGAACGCCGTCAAGCTGGTGACCGACCGCGTGGAGCGCGCAGTCCAGACCATGCGCGACGTCCATGATGAAGTGGATGAGGAAGATCCCACGACGGCGGACCTCCTGCACGCATTCATCTCCAGGCTCGAGCAGCTGGTGTGGATGATCAACGCCGAAATCATGAACGCAGGCGCATCTGTCACGGACCCGGACGAGGCCTAGCAAGCGCTCGGACCTGGCTGATCGCGGACAGGCAGCCCGGCGTGCCACGGCTTAAGCGAAGCGACCTTTCCAAGCCCGGCATCGTCCGCCGCAAGGTGGGCAAGGGCTTTAGCTACCGCCACCCGGACGGGAGCCTGGTCAGCAAGGAGGATCGCCAGCGCATCAACGCGCTGGCGATCCCGCCTGCCTGGACTGAGGTGTGGATCTGTCCCTTCGAAAACGGACACATCCAAGCCACCGGCGTGGACGCGGCCGGCCGCAGCCAGTACATGTACCACCCCCGCTGGCGTGAACGTAAGGACACCGAGAAGTTCCAGCGCGCGGCGGAGTTGGGCTCCGTGTTCCCTGCGGTGCGCCGGGCCGTCACGCTCCACCTCAAGGACACCTCCTCACCCAAGCAGCAGACCATCGCAGCAGCGGTGCGGTTGATGGACCTCGGTGCTTTGCGCGTAGGCTCCGAAAGTTACATGCGCCAGAACGGCTCCTATGGGCTCACTACCCTCCGCTGCCGGCATGCCCGGGTCAAGGGCGATGCCGTGGCGCTGAAGTTCCCCGGCAAGAGTGGGCAGCTGTGGGACACCTCCATTAATGACCCCGCCCTGGCTGCGTTCCTGGAGCCTCTGGCCCGACGACCGGGCAAGGAACGCCTGCTGGCCTACAAGGTGGATGGTTCCTGGGTCTCCCTGGATGCCTCCATGATCAACGAGTACCTTCGCACCATTGCCGGGGCGGCTTACACGTCCAAGGATTTCCGGACTTGGAAGGGTACCGCGGCTGCCGCCCTCAGCCTGTTGAGCTCCGACGGCACCATGACGCGACCCCAGGCGCTGGTAAAAGCCATGAAGGATGCGGCGGCCCTCCTGGGCAACACTCCAACAGTGGCGCGTACATCGTATGTTGACCCTCGGATCGTGGAGGCCTACTTGTCCGGGGAACTGCAGGAAGTCAAAGCCACGGAACCTTCCATTGCTGCATTCCTGATCGAAAAACAGAGCTAGCGCAACCGCGGCGGGCGGCTCCCGTTTCGTCGTCGCATTTTATGAGTACACTCGTACTAATAAAACGCGAGGGCCACGGCTCTTTGGAGTGCGGCGTTGAGGAGCGGTGAATGATTCTGGTTGCAATCGTGGTCTGCGAAGTGGCTTTCTGGTTGGCGATTCTCGCCGGCCTTACAGCGCGGTATGTGCTGCAGCGCCGCCGCCTGGGCGGAGCCCTCTTGCTCATGGCTCCTTTGATCGATGCCGTCCTGCTGGCTCTGGTGGCCGTCGATCTGTTGGGCGGGGCAACGGCCTCCTGGCACCACGGGCTGGCGGCAATCTACATTGGCGTCTCCATCGCCTACGGCAAACGCATGGTGGCGTGGGCCGACGCGCACTTCCAGCACCGGTTCGCCGGCGGACCCGCTCCGGAACGACTCAGCGGGACCGCCTACACGGTCAAGTGCTGGCGCGACGTACTCCTCACCGCGTTGGCGATGACCATCGCCGCTGCGACGTTGGGGGCGGTCATCCTCCTGGTGAACGATGCAGAACGAACCGCCGCCCTCTCGGAGTTCTTTCGCATCCTGGGCATCATCTTCGCCATCGACTTCCTCTGGGCTGTGAGCTACACGATCTGGCCCAAGAAGCCCGCCAGGGCATTGCCGGCCGCTACTGCCTCGCGCTGAGACCATGCCGCGGAGAATAGACACAGAGGCACGTACCGCCGCGATTGCGGAAGCTTCCCTTCGAGTCCTGGAGCGTGATGGACTGGCCGGCCTGTCCGTGCGCGGGGTCGCGGCGGAAGCCGGCATCGCCGCTGCCTCGCTGCGGAGGGCCTTTGCCACGCAGCATGCCCTTCGGGAGTATTGCCTGCAACTCATCGAGGACCGGGTCACGGCCAGGGTGGCCGCGCTTGAGCTCACCGGGCGGGCCCTTGTTGATGGTTTGCTGATGCAATTGCTCCCCCTCGATAAGGAGCGACGCCTGGAATTGGTGGCGCAAGTACAGCTTGGCGTCCTTTCCCTCACTGACAGCGAACTGCGACCTGCGGCGGTCCGGCTTAGCGGGGCCGTTGATCGCGCATGCCACGCCGCCCTGCAGATCCTGGCGGAAGCAGGGCAACTCCACCGGGACCGCGACCCGGAGTATGAAGCACAGCGGCTGCGCGCGCTGCTGGACGGAATTGCGATGAACGGACTATGGAGCGGGGAGTTGCCGGCGGAAAGTCCCATGCTCAGCATGCTGGCGCGTCACCTCGACACGCTCGCCAAGCCATAGCGGGACGCGAAAAGAGCCTGGTGCCGCCCTCTTCCGGGGTGGCACCAGGCTCTTCTTCAGTATTGGGGAGCTTGCACGTCCCTGCTACGCGTCGTGGTCCGTTTCGAGGATCTTGACCAGGCTGTCCAGGGCTGCGTCAGCGCCCTCGCCCTCGGCGCGCAGGACCACCACGTCGCCGTGGGCTGCACCCAGGCTCATCAGGGACAGGATGCTGGCTGCATCCATGGCGTCGTCGGCCGGATCGCCCTGGCGGGCAATGGTGACATCGAGGTCAAGGTCGCCGGCGGCCTCTGCGAAGATGGCTGCCGGGCGGGCGTGGAGGCCGACGCGGCTTGCGATGGTGGCTGTACGTTCGGGCATTGGTGCTCCTTTAGGTGTGGGTGGCTTTGTGGGAAGTCTAGACGCTGGCGGTGGCGGTAGCGGGGACTGGCTCTGCTTCAACCGGCTTCCGAACGGCCCAACGCTTGAGGGCAATGACCAACAGTGCCGTGATGACTACGCCGACTGCGATCGAGAGGAAGAACAACACGAAGTTGTCGATCGCGAAGAAGACGAAGAGGCCGCCGTGGGGAGCCTTGGACGTGACTCCAAAGGCCATGGACAGGGCGCCGGTTACAGCACCGCCCACCATGCTGGCCGGGATGACCCGCAGGGGATCTGCGGCTGCGAAGGGAATGGCACCTTCGGAGATGAATGAAGCGCCCAAGAGCCACGCGGCCTTGCCGTTTTCACGCTCGGCCAGGGAGAAGAGCTTCTTGTCCAAAACGGTGGCCAGGGCCATTGCCAGCGGGGGAACCATGCCTGCAGCCATGACTGCGGCCATGATCTGCCAAGGAGCCTGGTTGGTAACACTCGCCGCACCGAGGCCCGCAACGGCGAAGGCGTAAGCAACCTTGTTGACGGGACCGCCCAGGTCGAAGCACATCATGAGGCCCAGGATGATGCCCAGGACGACTGCGCCGGCGCCGGTCAGGCTGGAGAGTCCGGTGTTCAGGGCGTTGGTGAGGGCAACGATGGGAGCGCCCAGGATCAGGAACATCAAGCCGGACGCCACCAAGGACGCGATCAGCGGGATGATGACCACTGGCATCAGGCCGCGAAGCCAACGCGGGACATCCAACTTGCCGATTTGGTAGGCAACATAGCCCGCCAGGAGACCGCCGACGATACCGCCAAGGAAGCCTGCGCCCATGAACCCGGACACGGCGCCGGCCACGAAACCGGGGGCGATGCCAGGGCGGTCAGCGATGGCGTAGGCGATATAGCCGGCCAGCGCGGGAACCAGGAACCCGAGGGACAGGGCGCCGATCTTGAACAGCACCGCTCCGATGTAGGCACCCAGCGGCCCCCAGGCATTGTCCGGGAATTCGGTGGGCAGGTTGAAGATGCTGTTTTCGACAACGATCTTGTCCGCGAAGCTGGTGATGAGGTAGCCACCCATGAGGAACCCGAGGGCAATCAGCAGGCCACCACCGGCAACAAACGGGATCATGTAACTGACACCGGTGAGGAGTGCGCGCTTCAGCTTCTGGCCGATGTGCTCGCCCTTCTCCTCCTCGGCACGCTCAGCCTGCTCTTCGGCACCGAAGTGCGGAACGCGGCGTGCATGCGGGTCTTCCGCAGCAGCCAGGGCTTCCTGGACCATCTTGGTGGGTTCGTCGATGCCCCGCTTGACTGGAGCATTGATGACGGGCTTACCGGCAAAGCGCTCCTTGCCGCGAACATCGACATCGACGGCGAAGATGACCGCGTCAGCTGCAGCGATCACGGCCGGGTCCAGCGGCTTGGCGCCGGAGGAACCCTGGGTCTCGACCTGGAGGTCCACGCCCATTTCCTTGGCTGCAGCCACGAGTGAGTCGGCCGCCATGTAAGTGTGCGCAATGCCCGTGGGGCAAGCGGTGACTGCAACGATGCGCTTGGCTGCCGGCGCGTTCGAGGCTTCGCCGGCGATGGGGGTCGTGCCCGCTTCGCGATGCCCAACCACTCCGCGACCCCCATCCCCGGCTTCGCTCGTCTTTGGAGCGTCAGCAATGGCGCCGTCCACCAGCTCCACTATTTCTTCTGGGGAGGAAGCCGCGCGCAGCGCTGCCGTGAAGTCCTTCTTGATGAGTGAGCGGGCCAACTTGGAGAGCAGCTTCAGGTGTTCCTGGTCGGCCCCGTCCGGTGCCGCGATGAAGAAGATCAGGTCCGCCGGACCGTCCTTGGCGCCGAAGTCCACCTTGTGGGACAGGCGCGCCATGGCCAGGGCAGGCTCCGTAACCGCGGCTGAACGGCAGTGCGGGATGGCGATCCCGCCGGGGACGCCGGTGGCGGTCTTCTGCTCGCGGGCAAAGGCATCCGTGAAGAGCCCTTCAACCTCGGAAGCACGGCCGGCCGCGGCGACTTTGCCGGCCAGGACGCGGATGACGTCGGCGGGGGAGTCGCCCAGGTTCTGGTCAAGGGTGACCAATTGGGGTGTGATCAGCTGGGTCACTGTTAGTCCTTCTGGAGGGCCGTGATGGTTACGGCGTCGGGGGTTGTCTGGTGGACTGCCGGGACAGTGGAGCCCGGCAGCGAAGCAGCAGCGGCACCATGTGCCACAGCTTGACGAAGGCAGTCCTGAGCGGAACCACCCTGAGTTGCGGCCAATAGGTAGCCGGCCAAGGATGAATCCCCTGCGCCCACTGTGCTGACGGCCTTGATGGGCGGATGCGTGGCGAACCATGCTCCGTCCGCGGTCACCAGGACTGCGCCCTTGGACCCGAGTGTTGCGAGAACGGCGCCTACACCGCTGGCGACGACGGCGGCAGCAGCTTGGGCGGCTTTGGCCGGGTCTGCTTCCAGTTGCTCAGCTGTGTAGACGTTGGTGAAACCTGCAGCGGCTGCAAGCTCGGCGAGCTCTTCCGCGTTCGGCTTGAGGAGGTCCGGCTTTCCTGCGGCATCACCCACCAGGGCTGCCGCAAGCGGCGCCCCGGAGGAGTCGATGGCGATGCCTGGGGCTACCGTCCCATCTGCGTTCGACCGGAGCCGACGCGCGATTGTGGCGTAGAAATCCGCAGGCACCCCTGGTGGGAGCGAGCCCGCGAGAACCACCCAGCTGGCGCCACGGGAACGGTCCAGCAGCAGCCCGATCAGGGCTTCCTGCTGTTCACCGCTCAGCTCCGGGCCGGGTTCGTTGATCTTGGTAGTGATGCCATCCGGTTCGGTGAGCGTGACATTGCTGCGCAGCGCCTGGCCGATGGGGAGCGCCGCAAACGGCACGCCGCCGTCGTGCAGTCCGGAAAGGACGGGGTCCGAGTCGGCGCCCGGAAGGACGGCCAACGTTTCGAGGCCGGATGCTACAAGGGCCCGGGAGACATTGACGCCCTTGCCGCCGGATTCCTGGTGGACGGCCACGGCGCGCTGGACTTCCCCGCGGGCCAGGGCACCGGGGAGTTCTACTGTCCTGTCCAGGCTGGGGTTCGCTGTCAGTGTGACGATCATGCGATCACCACGTCGACGCCGGCATCGGCCAGGGCGGCCGCGAGTTCCGCGGACGGTTCGTTGTCTGTTATCAAGGTGTCAACATCCTTCAACGTGGCGAACTGGACCAGTGTTTCAGCGTCCAGTTTGGAAGAATCGGCCAGGGCAACAACTCGCCGGGCAGACTTGACGAAGGCGGCCTTGACCGCTGCTTCCTCGGGGTCGGGTGTGCTCAGGCCGAAGTCGGCGTGGATCCCGTTGGTCCCGACAAAAGCGATGTCCGGACGGAGCCGGTACGCGGCCTCAACGGTGGATTGCCCGACCGCCGCCTGGGTCAGGCCGCGGACACGGCCGCCCAGGATCTGGAGCGCAATTCCGGGAGTGGAAGAGAGCTTGCCGGCAATGGGGATGGCATGCGTGATGACGACGAGTTCGTCGCTCCCGTGGGCAGCCGGCGTCCGCTGGGCGAGCAAGTCCGCGAGGGTTTCCGTGGTTGATCCGGCGTCCAGGAGGATGCTGCCGCTGGTGAGTTCCGGAATCAGTGCGAGTGCTGCGTTGGCGATGCGTAGTTTTTGGGACTGGCGCTGAACTGCACGCTCAAGGATGCTCTCTTCCCTGGTGCTCAGCCGGTCCGAAGGAACCGCGCCGCCATGCACCCGCCGCAGGTTTCCGGAAACTTCGAGGGCTGCGAGGTCGCGGCGAATGGTCTCAGTGGTGATGCTGAAACGGTCGGCGAGGTCAGTGACGCTCACCCGTCCGCGCTCGACGACGAGGGCGGAGATCAGTTGTTGGCGCTCTTCTGCGAACACTTACCCTCCATTGCGGTAAAGCCAAGAATTCAGTTCAGCCACGTCCGTGACTGCTGTCACAACGATGTGGAATTGCTTGACTCTATCTTTGTTTATGTGGGTACGTCAAGAGAAAACCAACATAAACAAAGATAGGCGTGTAGGTGCGCCTGGACACGCCAAAGGGCATGCCGCACTCCCTGTAGTGCGGCATGCCCTACTTCGGATCCTGACTGGGGGATTTGCCAAGATCCGTTCTATGGGGTGGAGGTGCCAACGGACCGCTTAGGGTCGGGGCTCGCCTCCCGGTGCAGGCGTCGGCGGTGCGGCCGGCCCCGGCGTGGGTTCCGGAACCGGCGGTGGCCCGGGCTCTGGAAGGGGGACGGGCTCGGGGGTCGGACGCGGTTCGCGACTGGGATCCGTACCGGGACTGCGGCTGGGATCAGGATGCGGTGTGCCCTGCGGATCCATGGTCACACGCTCTTGTGGTGGGCCGCATGCCGGGGACGAAGCGCTGGAGGCACATGGCTGGGGTAGCTGCCCGAATCCCACCCGGAGCCCGGATAATCGATGGGCAGGTTGTCCGGATCCGGCGGATCAGGAAGCTTCCGCTTCTTGCCTTGGCCGCTCTTCCCGCCGGTCACTGCGGACTCTTTTCTGTGTGGTTCTGCGTGCATGGTGTTCCTTCCGGTCGCCAGAGGGCTATGTCGCTCCGGGGCTGTGTTGTGGGGCCGAAGCCAAATGGTCGGGTTCAGTCCGGAATCTCCATGCGGAAGCCGCAGCGACATCCGAGAATCCGGGTGTTGATCAACACCTCGTATATCCGCAGCTGTCCCTTGGGCTTCAACACCAGGGGAGTCTGTATCCTGCGCAATTCGCAGCTCTTGGTCTTCATGGGTTCGCCGCAGTGAAGATACTGGCCGCCGAACTGCAGCACACCCTGGGTGATGCCCGGGCGGTTGAGCACCGCAGCCACTTTCTGGACTGAGGCAGTCTGCGTGTAGGAATATCTGCAACTGCAGCATTCGTACGCGACATCGACCGTATTGGGGGCCGGTGGGTAGTGGGACTGGATGGAATTGACCAGGAGATTCCTGTCCGTGTTGCAGCGCTTGCACCACAGTGGTTCATCAGGAGGTTGGTGGGCTTCGTCCGGGACTCGGGACGCTGGCTGGGCCGACATGGGTCTGTACCTTTGCATCAAAAAATGCGGGACGCCCGTCTGCATGAGCTGGAAAGCCTTCATCCCTCGATGGGGACGTAGCAGAATTGTGCACATAGGTGCACCGCATATGCAAGGATTCTGTTGTCATTCATCAAGGGGTGGCGGTGCAGTACCACCCCGACCCTAAACTAAGGCATGGACGAAATGAACGTAGATCTGGCGCGGCTGGAAGCCGACCCGGCGCCCGACGAAGTTTCGGTCCCCGAGCAGTTGCAGGACCTCGTGATCGACAGCGAGGACGTGGGCGGATTCCTTAATGAACTCGCGGCGTTCTCGGCGTCCGCGGTCTCCCAGGCTGTGGGAGTCGATGTCCTCTGCGGCATCACCTTGAGCCGTCGTCGACGCACCGCCACCGTGGCCGGCAGTACCCACGAGGCGCGCCTGATTGACGAAGTCCAGCAGGCCTATGGCGACGGCCCCTGCCTGGAAGCCATGCGAAGCCACAAGACGGTGCACGTTCCCGACACCTCCACCGAAGAGCGGTGGTCCGAGTACTGCACGGTCATCGCTGAGCGCGGCCACCGTTCAGCCCTTTGCGTGCCGCTCGAACTGGACGAGGGCGCTACCGCGGCACTGAACTTCTTCGCCCCGCAGGCACACGTCTACGATGACGCCACCATCCGCAGTTGCGAGCTCTACGCAAGCCAGGCCGAACGGTCGCTCAGGCTTGCCGTACGGATCGGCGCCAAGCAGCAGCATGCCGAGGACCTCCAGGAAGCAATGCACTCACGTACAGTGATCGACCTCGCCTGTGGCGTCATCATGGGCCAGAACCGCTGCTCGCAGGACGAGGCATTCCAAATCCTCAAGAAGGCATCCAGCACCCGGAACCAGAAGCTCCGGGACGTCGCGGAGTCCTTGGTAAAGTCCGTGGCGAACCATGCGCCCGTGGCCCACTTCGAGCCCTAAGCGCAGGCTGGCAGCCGGTCCTTGGGCTTCCCATCCCTTGTGACCCCCGCCACTGGTGAACTACATTCATACATGGGTTAAGCAGATAGCCCTTGGAGCCTCATGCTAATCGCCATCAAGGATGGTCCAAGAACTGCACTGAAGCCGTGGCCTCTATCGGCCGGCTCTCCGCGTGCATGCATGCAGGCTCCTTGAAGGAGCAAAAGGAGAATGGCAATGACGCTTGGATCCCCGATTCCCGCCCCGAAACCCCTCTCGGGGCCGGTGCCCGCAGTCGCTGATACCGACGCACGCCCATGGTGCACTGTCTGCGACACGGATTCGTACGTTTTCGTCGAAACGGTCGTAGAGTCTGCCCCCAACCAGTCCCAGTTGGTGGACGTCAGCTACACATGCAGCGAGTGCGATACCTTCTACGCCCACACCGTCCGCCTGGACGCGCTGGTGCCGGAGATCCAAAGGGAATTCCTGTCAACGTCCGCCGCTGGGCTCTGGTTCAGCTGCACCCACTGTGGCGAGCCCATGACGTTGGGACGCCCCACGGAGCGCGTGATTGAGGCACCCCGGACCACGGACGGTCCCGGGACCCCCAACCTTCTTGAGGTGTACCTGCAGACCCAGGTGCTCCACTGCCGTTGCGGATTCCAAATGGAGGTTCCGCGGCACGTCGGCTGACCGCCGTTCCTGAATAACTCGTCGTGGGGAGGGGTGGCCATGCGCACCTTTGGTGTCGAGGAAGAGTTGCTGATTGCCGACCCTTCGGATGGGACGCCTTTGGCTTTGGCCGCCGGCATCCTGGATGTGGCAGGCACTCCGGCTGAGGAGGCCGGCGATGACGCACCATCCTTGAAGTCGGAGTTCAAGCAGGAACAGATTGAAGTCAATTCGCTCCCTTGCCGGACAGCGTACGAACTCCGGGCCGAAATCCGCGCGGGCCGGGCCCTCGCGGATAAGGCCGCGAGGGCTGTCGGGGCCAGGGTGGCAGCACTGGCAACGCCGCCGGTCTTCCATGCGACGCCCACCGGGGGCAACCAGCGGTACGCGGCCATGGGCAACGAGTTCGGCCTCATTTCGCGCGAACAGCTGACCTGCGGTTTCCATGTCCATGTTTCCATCGAGTCGCCGGAGGAGGGCGTAGCCGTCCTGGACCGGATGCGGCACTGGCTTCCCGTGCTTCTGGCGCTGAGCGCCAACTCGCCGTTCTGGATGGGCGCCGACACCGGGTTCGCCAGCTATCGAACCCAGATCTGGAACCGTTGGCCTACGGCTGGTCCCATGGATGTCTTCGGATCCGCCGAGGGCTACCAGGCCATGGCCTCAAGCCTCCTCGCCACGGGTGTACCCCTTGATGAGGGCATGATCTATTTTGATGCGCGTCTTTCCAGGGGGCATCCCACCGTTGAGTTCCGGGTTGCCGATGTTTGCCTTTATGCCGAGGATGCGTTGACCATTGCGCTGATCGCGCGGGCCCTGGTGGAGACCTCGGTGGGCGAGTGGCGCGAGGGGGTCCCGCCGTCGGGCGTTTCCACCCCGATCCTGCGAATGGCCAACTGGAAAGCCAGCCGCTTCGGCGTTGACCAGCAGTTGCTGCACCCGCTGGAACAGACGCCCTATCCCGTGGCCGACGTCGTGGCTGCCCTCCTACGGCACGTCCGCCGGGCCCTGGTGGAGGCCGGGGACCTGACCGCTGCACGCGCGGGGGTGGCAAACATCCTCCGCCGCGGAACGGGCGAACGGTTGCAGCGCGAGGCCTACCGTCGTCGGCACCGCTTGTCCGACGTCGTTTCCGCCGCCATCGCCTCCACTCATCAGGACGGCGATTTGTCGGACGCCAAGTACCTGCTTGGCCGCTGACAGGACGCGGTACACAGCAGGAGAAGTACGACGGCGAATGGTCACCGTGGGTGCCCAAGGTGACCTCCCGCCGTCGTACTCCAGGGGCCTTAGCCCTGGTTGATGCGGATCATGTTGCCCGAAGGGTCGCGGAAAGCGCAGTCGCGCGGACCCCATGGCTGGACGATCGGCTCCTGCAGGACCTCGGCACCGGTGGCGCGGAGCTTTTCGAAAGTTTCGTCGAGGTCGTCGGTGCTGAACACGAGCATGGGCATGACGCCCTTGGTGAGGAGTTCCTGGATGGCGTCGCCGTCTGCCTGGGAGCGGCCGGCATGCGGTGGGGACAGGACCAGTTCAAGATCCGGCTGGGCATCGCTGCCGAGCGTGACCCAGCGTTGGCCGTCCGAGCCGACATCGTTACGGACCTGCAAGCCCAGGCCATCACGGTAGAAGGCCAGGGATTCATCGACATCGTTGACAGTGACGTGTGCGTACTTCAGTGAAATGTTCATATCGCCCACGCTATTTCAGCTACGTGGCGGGCGCTTCTTCGATCCTGCTCAGGTTGTTGCCACCCTTGCGGTCGGGGCGGGTGTGCTGCTTGGCGATGCACGTGGGCATGGCTTTCACGGCGTGGTGTTCGCGGGAGCGGTACTCGCTGGGGGTTATGCCCACGATCTCGGTGAAGCGGGAACTGAACGAACCCAACGATGTACAGCCAACCTCCATGCAGGCATCCGTCACGCTGGTTCCTGACCGAAGCAATGCCATGGCCCGCTCGATCCGCCTGGTCATGAGGTAGTTGTAGGGCGATTCGCCATACGCAGCCTTGAATTGCCGGGAGAAGTGCGCCGGGGACATGAGCGCGCCGGCGGCCATGGTGGGAACGTCCAGCGGGCGGGCGTACTCACGGTCAATGAAGTCGCGCGCTCGCCGCAGATGGGCCAGGTTGGCCAGTTCCTGCGGAGTCATGCGGCAAGTCTACTAGTCTCAGTTCCATGGAATCAGTGGTTTGGTCGAAGCCTGAAAACGAGCGAGCAGGCACCCCGTTGCTGGTGATGTTGCACGGTTATGGGACAAGCGAGCAGCGCATGGAGAAGCTGTTCCCGCATTTGCCTGCCGACTTCAGCTGCGCTGCGCTGCGCGGGCCTAAAGTCATTGGCGACGACTACGGTTGGTTCCTGCTGGACTACTTCCTCACCAACGACTTTGCGGATGTCATCGCCTCCACCAACCGGGTGTTCGACTGGATCAACTCCGTCAAAGGGAACCACAGCAGCGTCAGCCTGCTGGGCTACTCCCAGGGCATGGCGATGGCCAGCACGCTCCTGCGGTTGCGTCCCCAGGAGTTTACGGCCACGGTGGGCCTGTCCGGATTCGTGCTGGACAACGACCTCCTTGCCCTCAGCGAGTCCTTCGACAGTCCGCCCCCGTTCTTTTGGGGCAGGGACAAGGCCGATCCGGTCATCAACGAGGACGCGATCGCGCACACCGAGGAGTGGCTGGAGGCGAACGTCGCGCTGACAGCGCGGACCTATCCGGGGATGGGGCACCGGATTGAGCCGCAGGAACTGGTGGATGTCAGCGCGTTCCTTAAGTACTACGTGTTGCGGTAGTTCGCCGGATTAGAAACCATCCAAGGTCCAAAATCAAGACGCCGGTGAGAGTCGCGTCACAATTTCGAGTTCGGCTGTACTCTCTTGAATGACAAAATTGTAAGCGCTTACACTTTGGGCTGGTGGCCGACGTGGGCTTGCGAAATGTTCCGTGGGACAATGGAGGTATCGATGACGAACACGTGGCCTGGCAGGCAACCCAACACCTGCGGCGCCCCGCCCACGGCAGTGTTCGCCCGTAACGACCAAGCGGCTCCGGGGCGTTGGCTACGCTCCGCGACGACGGGCCCGTCTGTCTCCCAGTACGTGGCCGGAACTGGCCCCATACCCAGCTCATCGAACGCAAAACCACGCGCCACAAGCGCTGAAACGGAATGACGCACATGACTGATCTTCGTAATGCCTGGAGCGGCGCCTCGGCGCTGCTGTTCGACCTCGACGGCGTGCTGACGCCAACTGCCGTGGTGCACGAGCATGCGTGGCAGGAACTGTTCGACGACTACCTCGCTCGGACGGGCCATTCCAAGGGCTACCAGGAAAGCGACTACTTCGATCACATCGATGGCAAGCCGCGATTCGATGGAGTCCGGGATTTCCTGGCCTCGCGCGGCATCACCCTGCCTGAAGGTCCTGTCCACGACCACCCGGACAACCAAACCGTGCAGGGCCTGGGCAACAGGAAGAACGCCATCTTCAACGAGATCGTGAACTCCCGTGGCGTCGAGCCCTACCCGGGATCAGTCAAGTTCATCAACGCCGCGGTGGAGCTGGGACTGAAGGTCGCCGTCGTGTCTTCATCCCGCAACGCACCCGCCGTACTCAAGGCCGCCGGCCTTGACCACCACTTCGAGGTGGTGGTGGATGGGCAGGTGGCTGCCGGCGTCGGACTTCCCGGTAAGCCGGACCCGGCAACCTACGTTTACGCGGCAGGCCTGCTGGGCGTGCCGGTTGAGGAATGCATCGTGGTGGAGGACGCCGTTTCCGGCGTGCAGGCCGGCGCGGGGGCCGACTTTTACGCCGTGATCGGCGTGGACCGCGGAGCGGGCCGCCAAACCCTGCTGGACGCCGGGGCCACGCTGGTTGTCGACGACCTCAACGATCTTCTCTGACCCTACTTTTTCGAAGGACCTCTTTAGCCCATGGCACTCATCAGCTCCGATCGGCTGCGCTTCCCCTGCGAGCCCTGGAAGCTCGTGGAAAACATCCACGTCCCCGGCGACGAGGGGACCCTGGAGACACTGTTCGCGCTCGGCAACGGCCACCTGGGCATCCGCGGCTCACATTCAACCGCGGGCGACAGTGAGCTCCCTGGTACGTTCATCAACGGATTCCACGAGATCTGGGACATCAAGCACGCCGAGAATGCCTACGGTTTTGCGCGTACCGGCCAACGGATCGTCTACGTGCCGGACGCCAACAACTTCACTGTTTCCATCGACGGCGAGGCGCTGAGCCTGGCCGAGTCCACGGTGTTGGACTACCACCGTTCCGTGGACTTTTCCACCGGCGTCTACGAGGAAAGCACCACCTACGCCTGCCGCTCCGGCGCTACCGTCACCACGGTGGAGCGCCGCGCAGTGGGGTTCGACAACCGCGGATGCCTTGGCTTGGAGCTGTCCGTTTCGGCTGACCGCGACGTGTCCGCGGACATCATTTCCGGCGTCGTCAACCGCCAGGACCAGCCTGTGGAGGACCACTCGGTCCACGACCCGCGCCGATCCGGCCGGCACGCCGGGCGCGTGCTCCTGCCGCTGCACCTCCAAGGCGCCGACGGATCGCTCCGCATGGCCTGGGAGACTTCCGAATCCCGCCAGCGCGTTGCCATGGCCGTGGACCACTGGATCTCCGCCGAAGGCCAGCCGTTTGAAACGCTGGTGGCGGAAGACGAATCGTCCGTCCGTTACGTTTTGGCGATTCACGCCCGCGAGGCTTTCCGTGTGGAGAAGGCGGTCAGTTACCTGGTGGCCGGTTCCAGCGACGCCGAGGACCGTGGCGAGAGCCTGGCCGCCGACGCCGAAGCCAACCTTGTGTCGTTCTCCGAAATCCTTGCCCAGAGCAAAGCCCACTACGGGCAGTACTGGACCACGGCGGATATCTCGATCGGCGGCCAGCCCGAGATGCAGCAGGCCGTCCGGTGGGGACTCTTCCAGCTGGCGCAAGCCACTGCCCGCGCCGGGGTGGCTGGCATCCCCGCCAAGGGCGTCAGCGGATCCGGTTATGAGGGCCACTATTTCTGGGACCAGGAGATCTACCTCCTGCCGTACCTGACGTACACCAACCCGTGCGGTGCCCGAAAGGTGCTGGAATCCCGCCACGCCATGCTGCCGGATGCCCGTGTCCGGGCAAAGGAGCTCAGCGTTGACGGAGCACTGTTCCCGTGGCGGACCATCAACGGCCTGGAAGCCAGCGCCTACTACGCCGCAGGAACGGCCCAGTTCCACATTGCTGCCGCCATCGCTTTCGCCGCAAACCGCTACCAGTGGGCCAGCGGGGATGACTCGTTCCGGGCAGAACTGGGGGCGGACCTGCTCATTGAAACAGCCCGGATGTGGGCGTCGCTGGGCTTCTTCGGCAAGGACGGCATGTTCCACATCCACGGCGTGACGGGCCCCGACGAGTACACAGCCGTGGTCAACGACAACCTGTACACCAACGTCATGGCGCGCTTCAACCTGCGGGCTGCCGCAGCGCTGGAGCACGAGGGGATCGCCGATACCGAGCGGATGGTGTGGCGGCAGGCAGCTGAGCGCATGTCACTCCCGTACGATCCCCACCTTGAGGTGTTCAGCCAGGACAACGACTTCATGACGCTGGAACCGTGGGACTGGAACACCCCCAAGTCCAAGTACCCGTTGCTGTTGAACTTCCACCCGTTGGTGATCTACCGGCACCAGGTCCTCAAGCAAGCCGATACGGTGCTGGCCATGTTCCTCCAATGGCAGGACTTCACAGCCGAACAGAAGCAGCGGGCGTTCGACTTCTACGACCCCATCACCACCGGCGACTCCACCCTCTCCGCGTGCGTGCAGGGCATCATGGCGGCCGAAGTCGGCTACGGCGATGTTGCGCTGCAACACTTCACCGACGCCCTGTTCATCGACCTGGACAACTCGCACGGCAACACGATCGACGGCGTCCACATCGCCTCCACCGGCGGTATTTGGAGCTCCCTGGTCTGCGGTTTCGCGGGTATGCGCGACCAAGGCGACGTGCTGCGCTTCGACCCGCGCCTGCCTGGCGAATGGGAAAACCTGTCGTTCAAGCTCAAGGTGCAAGGCCGACTCCTGTCCGTAGAGCTCGCGCAGGGCTCCATCGTGTTGGCCCTCGAATCCGGGCCGGATTACAGCGACGAGCCGTTGCGCATCACGGTGCGCGACTACGACGTCACCGTCGGGACGGAAACGATCACGGTGCCGCTGGACAGCGTTCCCGTGCCGCCGCCGTCGATCTTCCCCAGCGTCTTCCCGACGGCGGGCCTTCCCATCATCCGTTAGGTCGCGTTGGGGGGAGCTACTTCGCGGCCAGCTCCATGGTGGTAATCCGCAGCCACAACCACAGCCGTTTCTGTGGGTCCGCCAGGTCGAGGTTGAAGTCCTCGGCCAGGCGGCCCACGCGGTACCGGACGGTGTTGTTGTGCACGTGGAGGTGGGTGGCCATGGCGGAAATGTTGCCATTGAAGGCCAGATAGGCCCGCAGGGTCTCCAGGTACTCCGTTTGCTGCTCGGCGTCCCGGGCCTGGATCCTGGCGATGTCGTCTGTTCCGGCCAGGCCGTTCTCCTCGATGAACTCCCCAATCCTCAGCAGGTTCAGCGGAACCTGGAAGTCCTCGAAGAGCGCAACGCCCGGCACTTTGTTGTTGCCCGGGGACTTGCCCTGGCGTTCCTGCAGGTTCAAAAGATGGTGCAGCGTGCGCATGGCTTCGGACCGGGACCGCGGCAGCTCGTCGATGGTCGCTGCGATTCCACCCACTGTCGCAATGACCGGGAACGAACTGATGGTGTGCGAATAGGCCTCGATCTCCTGGATGATCCGGGCATGCAGGGCCCGCGGGGACGGGCCATTGCCGGGCAGGAGTGCGTAGACCACTGAGCCGATCAGGGCGCTGTGGCCGGAGCCGAACTGGACGTTGCACACGGTGGTCACCAAGTGCAGAAGCCGGTGGATTTCCCGGACGGACTCCAGGCTTCCCGTCTCCGGGCGGACAATCGAGAAGGCTGCCACGGCCAGCCCGTTGGCGGTATCGAGGCCCAGCTGCGCGGCGGCGAAGGAGGCGTGGGGAGTGTCATCCATGAGCGTGCGGATGAGGTCTGCATTTCGTCGCTCCCCGAAGTCTGAGGCCGAGCGGGCATGGAGCATGTGCAGCCCTGCCAGGGGCGCCATCCGATCCAGTGCGTCCAATGCCGTGGCGCGTTTTTCCTCACCCGGGTCGATGATCCAGATGGAACCCAGAAGCTCACCGCCGGCCCTGACGGCCAGCGCGAGGCGGGCCATTCCGTCGTCGAGCGCTGGAACAAGCACAGCCCCCGGTGCAGCGTAAACAGCCTTGAAGTCCTGGTCGAATGCCGGCTGGATGGTTTCCTGCAGGGTCAGCGTAGTGATGCGGCGGAGTTCGTCGATGGGTTGGCCCGGCAGTGTGGAATAGCCCAGGATTCGGCCCAGCGGGTCCACAATGCTGGCGGCGCCGTTGGTGATGGAAGCCGCTGCGTTGGCGAACGCGTAAAGGTCGCCAAGCCGCACACCTGATACCGAGTCCGCAGCGGCGCCCATGACCGATGCCCGCGCCAAAGCCACCAGCTGCGTCCAGTCCGCGTCATCCGGGGCCACCAGGACCGAGAGGGTATGCCGGACCGCCGCGGAGCGCAGTTGCTCCATCCGGGCGCCATGGGCTTTGACGATCACCGCTGCCGCGTTGCTGTTCGCCGCCCGGTGGAGGAGCTGGTCGAAATCCGGTGAACCGTATGTACATCCGACCGCGAGGATGATCCGATCGTCCACGCTGGACCACGTATCCAGGGGGTCGTACATGAGGACGTCCGAGACCGGGTGCCCGAGGTTTTCCGGGGTGGGATTGGCGTGCACCAGGTCGGCCTGCATCAGCTGGATGCAGTCGGAAAGGCGTACTGCCGAGTGCTGCATCCCTGACTGCGTCGCGGTATCCATGGTTGGACGTTATCACAGGGTGCAGACGGATCTTGTGGAGGATCTTACATATAGCACGGGGGAGATCTGCGTCACTATTGGGAGGGACGCCGGGCAGGTGAGCCCGTCAGGAACACAGAGGACACACCATGAAAATCAAGGACATCAGGGCGCTTGCCTCGGTGCAGGGACCAGCCCGATCCACCGCCGAGCGGCTCTCCCGGAAGTGCTACAGCGTTGAGGACATGCGGAAGCTGGCAGCCAAAAGGCTCCCCAAGAGCATTTTCGAATACATCGAAGGCGGCGGTGAGGATGAGGTCTCGCTGCGCCGGAACCGGTCCTCCTTCGATGACTGGTCATTCCTTCCCAAATGGGGATCAGTGGACAACCTGGACCTCAGAACCACCATCCTTGGCGGCCCGTCGGCGATGCCGGTGACGCTCTCGCCGACGGGCGGAACCCGGCTGTTCCACCCCGAGGGTGAGTCCGCCGTCGCCTGCGCAGCGCTCGCCGCCGGTATCCCCTACGGACTGGCGCACCTGAGCACCACCACCATGGAAGCGGTCAGCGCTGCGGCGCCGGGACTTCGCCGCTGGTTCAACCTGGAACCGACCTCGGACAAAGGGCTCCTGCAGGCTGTTCTGGACCGGGTGTCCAAGGCCGGTTACGAAGCCCTCCTGGTCAACGTCGACTGCAGGGCCATCGGGCACCGCGAGCGCGATTACCGCAACGGGTTCACCGCCCCGCCGTCCATCAAGCCAAAGACGGTGGTTGAGGGGATGTTGCACCCGGCATGGGCCCTGGGATTCCTGGCCAACGACGCGATCGCTTTCCCCAACCTCGATGCCCAAATTCCCGATGGTCCGCTGGCCAGCTCGCCCGATATGTGGCGGACGCTGCTGGCCGGTTCCTACGAACCTACCGACTGGGACGACATCCGGGACCTACGGGAACGCTGGAACGGTCCGATCGTGCTGAAGGGCGTGGTGAACGCGAACGACGCCGCGCTGGCAGCTTCCATGGGTATCGATGCGCTCCAGGTCAGCAACCACGGCGGACGGCAGCTGGACCATATGGCGGCACCCCTTGATGTCTTGCCGGAGATCGTTGCGAAGACCGCCGGTCGGATGGAAATCATCGTCGACGGCGGCATCCGCCGGGGTTCCGACGTGGTCAAGGCGCTGGCCCTCGGCGCGGACGCCTGCTCCATCGGACGCCCCTACCTGTACGGCCTTGCTGCCGCCGGCCAAGCCGGCGTGGAGCACGTGCTGAAAATGTTCACAGCCGAAATGACCCGCACCATGATGCTCCTCGGAGTCTCAACCATCGAAGAACTGCGGGCGGAAGGCCGGGACCTGATCCGGCACCGCAACGAAGCATTCGTCCGCAACCAACCAACCCGTATCCCCGAGGCCCCTTTGGCCTTGCAGAAATGAGGAATCCGACATGAACAATCCAACAGCGGTCCTCCGCGCGAAACCCGTCTTATCGGCCGTCGTCGCCACTGCTGCGCTGATGTTGGCGGTGACGGCGTGCAGCCCAACTGGGAACGCATCGGCGTCGAACCCGTCCGGCGACGCTGCCGCAGCGGGAACCGGCGTCCCCGCGCTGGCAGTCAACCAGGCCGCCGTCGACCTTCTGCCCGAATCCATCAAGGCTTCCAAGGTGCTGCGCGTGGCCATCCCCACCAATGAACCTCCTACGCAGTTCTACCGCGAAGGCACGCAGGAAATGACCGGAACCAACCCGGACGTGGCCCGTCTCATCGGTGAGGCATTGGGTGTCAAAGTGGACATCCAGGTGGCCAACTTCGACTCCATCATTCCCGGCCTCGCAGCCAACCGCTACGACATGACCGTCTCCTCAATGACACCCACGCAAAAGCGCATGGAAGTGCTGGACTTCGTGGACTACATGCAGATCGGCAACGCCATTGCCGTCCCCAAGGGAAACCCCGGCGGCATCAAGGACGAGAACGCGCTCTGCGGCAAGAAGGTGGGGCTCCTGACGGGTTCGTACCAGCTGACGGTGAACGTGCCTTCCTATGACGAGGCCTGCACAGCCGCCGGCAAGGAAACCATCCAAAGGAGTGAATTCCAGGACACCCGGCAAGCCATATCCGCGCTGACAAGTGGTCGGTTGGATACCGTGCTGGCTGACTCGCCCATCCTGAACTTCGCGGCTACCCAAAACCCCGGCATCGAGGTGGCCCGGACGTACGAGTTCGCGCCGGTTGGTGTGGGCGTGCCCAAGCAGTCCGGGTTGGTGAAGTCGGTCTCCGCTGCCCTGGACGCTGTAATCAAGAGTGAGTCCTACACCAAGGTCCTCGCGAAGTACGGTCTTGAGACCAGCGCCATCACCGATGCCCGCGTCAACTTCGCCCAGTAATGCATTCGAGTAGAGAGGTGACGGCTGTGCAGAAGCAACCCTCAGTCCCCGGCACCCGGGAGCCGGCCACAGCGTCCGGTGATTCCATTCCCGTGGTACCGCTGAAGCACCCGGTCCGGCTGGTCCTTGCAGTGGTGCTCATCCTGGTAGCACTCAGTGCCGCGTGGGACGTGGCGGTGAACCAGCGCTACCACTGGGATGTTGTGGTGTCCTACCTGTTCGCACCGCAGATCCTGGCCGGCGCGGGTTTGACGCTGGTTTTGACCGTGGTTTCCATGACTGTGGGCATCGCGCTGGGCACACTGCTGGCGATCATGCGGCTCTCCGACAATCCGATCCTCAGCACCATCAGCCGCGCGTACATCTGGTTCTTCCGGGGAACGCCGCTCCTGGTCCAGCTGATCTTTTGGTACAACATTGCTGCGCTCTACCCTGTGATCGCGTTCGGACTGCCCTTTGGTGGACCGTCCGTGGTGCTGGGATCAGCGAATGTGTTGATCTCCCCGCTGGGTGCAGCGCTCCTGGGCTTGTCGCTGAACGAGGCCGCGTACATGGCCGAGATCATCCGTGGTGGCATCGGTTCGGTAGACAAGGGCCAGTACGACGCTGCCCGGGCCCTGGGAATGAGCGGTGGCAAGCTCATGAACCGGGTGATCCTGCCCCAGGCGATGCGCGTGGTTTTGCCGCCCACCGGCAACCAGGTCATTTCGATGCTGAAAGGCACGTCCCTGGTGAGCGTCCTCGCGATCTCGGATCTGCTCTACTCGGCGCAGATCATCTATGCGAACAACTACCAGACCATTCCACTGCTGATTGTGGCCAGCCTCTGGTACCTGCTCATGACCACCGTCCTGAGCTTCTTCCAAAACAAACTCGAACGCCGGTACGGCCGCGGTTTTGACTCAGCGCCGCGACGGACCCGCAAGCCCAAGACAAGGACAGCATGATGACTACTGCCATGGTGGAAGCCCGGGGAGTCCGGAAGAACTTCGGCGTTATCGAAATCCTCAAAGGCATCGACCTCAGGGTTGAGAAGGGTTCCGTGACCTGCCTGATCGGCCCGTCCGGTTCCGGCAAAACCACCTTCCTGCGCTGCATCAACCACTTGGAAAAGGTGGACGCTGGCCGGCTTTACGTGGACGAGCACCTGGTGGGCTATGCCGAACGCAACGGGAAGCTCTATGAAATGAAGGAACGCCAAACAGCACGCTCGCGGCTCAACGCAGGCATGGTGTTCCAACGCTTCAACCTTTTCCCGCACATGACAGTGCTGGAGAACATCATCGAGGCGCCCGTGCATGTGCTCGGCCGGCCCCGGCGTGAGGTGGTGGTGGAAGCGCAGGCACTCCTGGACCGGGTGGGCCTGGGCAACCGCGGACACTCCTACCCCCAGGAGCTCTCGGGCGGGCAGCAGCAGCGCATCGCGATTGCACGGGCGCTGGCCATGAAGCCCAAGCTGATGCTGTTCGATGAGCCCACGTCGGCGTTGGACCCCGAATTGGTGGGTGAAGTCCTGGACGTCATGAAATCCCTCGCAGAAGCGGGGATGACCATGGTGGTGGTGACGCACGAGCTCGGCTTTGCCCGGCAGGTCGCTGACCAGGTGGTGTTCATGGACGGCGGCGTGGTGGTCGAAAGCGGCCCTCCGGAGGACGTCCTGGACAACCCGCAGCAGGAGCGCACAAAAGCTTTCCTCTCCAAGGTCCTCTAGCAATTTCCATCGCAACGAAAGGCATTACATGTCCCGCCAGCAAGTCGTCACCAGCCTCGCCCCCAGCCCGGCCGGTCCCTATTCCCAGGCCATCGTGGCCAACGGGTTCCTCTTCACCGCAGGCCAGACGCCCCACCATCCCGTGACCGATGAACGGGTTGGCATCACCATCGAGGAACAGACCATCCAGGCCATGACCAACCTCGGTGAAGTCCTGGGCGCGCACGGACTGGATTTCTCTCACGTGGTCAAAGCCACCGTCCACCTGCACCACCCCGGGCGCGACTTCGACGGCTTCAACAGCATCTACGAAAAATATGTTGTAGCCCCGTACCCCGCACGAACCACCGTGGGATCGTTCCTGGGCGACTTCCTGGTGGAGATCGATGTGGTTGCGGCTCTCCCGTAGTCAGTTGCTGCTGGCGCTTTCCTGCCCGGATTTTGCCAGTAAACGACGCCGTTCCAACTCGCAGTTGATCAGCTCCAGCAGCGCTTGGGCCGGCTCTGACAGATGGTGGGTGTCCGGGGAGCCCAGCTGATCGCAGTGCAAGAGGACGTGGCGGATCCGTTCCAATTCCCGTGATGGCACCAAAGGCCAGCGGTGGAACAGCTGCCGGACGGCTATCGCTCCAAGCAGGGCGTCGGGTTTGTTGGCCGCGCCGTGCGTGCCATGGTTCGCGGCTGCTCTTCGTCGAGCAACGCTGGCCGCGGAAGGAGGGACACCGTGGGCCATGAGGATCTCGGCCTTCAGCGGATTGGGGGCCATGGGGACCTCCCTGTGTAGAGCAAGGTAAGCCGTCTGCGTGACTTGGAATTCAGCTTACAGAATGTGAGTTATGTCATGTCAATCGATTCGCGAGTAAACCGCCGTCGTGATTAGTAGTCTCGACCCAAAGCGCAAAGGCGCCGTACACCCGCGCGGGTGTGGGGCGCCTTTGCGTCTCCTGTATCCAGGGGTATAGTCGGCCCATGCTCTCCCTGCGTCGATTTACCTGCCCCCGACCGGCCTCCGGTCGCGAGGGCTGTTTGGCGCGCGCCTAGGTCCTGGCACGGAGTGAGTCGGGGGAGGAAACCCACTCATTCCGACCCTTAAGGACCAGCCATGCCCTCTTATCCCAGCCCCGACGAGCTTCACGACGCCCTGACAGTCCGTGACCTGTCCAACCCGGACCACGGTCCCCACGCAATGCAAACACTCCTTCGCGACGTGATGGACGCCCTCCATGCACTGTGGGGAGTGCCCGAACGGACGGTCCGGCACAGTCCTCTGGTGAGTGTCGCTGACAACTACGACCGCCTGGGTTTCAGCGAAATGGACGTCACCCGCGACCAAAAGTACTCCCGCTACGTCAGTCCTACAGTCATGCTGCGCAGCCACACCTCGGCTTCCATCCCGTCACTGTTGCGGAACGTGGTCCCTGGGGAGTCAATGGACGAACTGTGGGCTCTCCCGGGCCTGGTCTACCGACGTGATTCCATCGACCGGACGCACGTGGGGACGCCCCATCAGGTGGACTTGTGGCGGATCAGCTCACGGATATCGCTCGACGCAGGTCATTTGCAGGAAATGATCGGCGTCCTGGTGGCTGCCGTATTGCCTGGTGCTGAGTGGCGGGCGGTGCCTTCAGCACACCCCTATACGCAGGAGGGCTTGCAGATCGATGTCCTCATGGATGGCGAGTGGCTGGAGCTCGCGGAGTGTGGGCTCGTGGCTCCGCACCTGCTGGTGGACGCCGGACTGGACCCCGGGAAGTGGTCGGGCTTGGCGTTGGGGATGGGGCTGGATCGCGCATTGATGCTTCGCAAGGGAATCCCCGACATCAGGTTGCTGCGGTCCTCGGACGCCCGGATCCAGCAACAGATGACCAACCTCGATCCTTGGAAGCCGGTGTCCCAGATGCCACCCATCAGCCGGGACCTCTCGCTTGTGGTTGCAGCAGATATGGATGCTGAATTGCTCGGCGACAAGGTGCGGATGGCACTGGGCGACCGCGCTGAGGACTTGGAAAGCGTGGAGCTGCTCGCCCTCACGCCGGGCGAGTCCCTTCCTCCGGCTGCCCGGCAGCGCCTCCGCATTCTGGCCGGCCAGTCGAACGCCTTGGTTCGTGTGGTGATGCGTCCACTAGCGGAAACCATGACGGACCCCCAGGCCAACAAGGTCCGGGATGACATCTACCTGGCCCTGCACGAAGGCCCGGTGAAGGAGCTCATCGCGGGATAGTCACCAGCCGGACCCGCACCGTGATCGCAGCACCGAGCACCAGGGCAGCAGCAACGGCTGCGGCAATCGCCGTCGGGAAGGACTCGGGTGCGTTGGAGCTGCGGCCGACCGTGATCCAAGCGAGGCCCCATGCGATGGCTGCCGCCAGGGCGAGGCGTCCGCGTCCCTTGATGGCCAACGCGATTCCGACGACGGCCACCACGGCCAGCACCGTGACGGACCAGATCTCGGGTCGCAGCCCCCAGCCCGCAAAGCCTGAGGCCTTGAGGGCCGCGGCGATGTTGGCGCAGACGGCCACGCTGGTCCAGCCCAGGTAGAGCCCCAGCGTTCCATCCACCACCACAGACTCAACCCATGAGCCGGCACGGGTTTGGCTGTAGCGCAGGAACGCCAGTACCAGGGTGGCCAGAAGGGCCAGGATCACCAGAACGCTGACCAGGAGCCAACCGGCCTGAACGGACAGGATCCACGCAGCGTTCAGGACCATGGAGGCGGCGACGATCCAACCAAGCGATCGCTGCCGCTCAGTTGAACGTTGGGAGGGCAGCCACTGCCACACGGTGAAAGCAACCAGCCCGGCGTACACCACGGACCAGATGGAGAAGGCCGGTGTCGCTGGAGCGAGGAGAGTGGAGTCGGCGGCCAAGGCACCGCCGGCGGCCTGCGCGATGGGGGTCCCGCCAAAAACTCCAACGCCGATCATTGACCCCACAATGCATATCACCAGGCTCGCGGTAACGGTCGTCTGCCGGGCCAGGTCTGAGCTTCGAGATGCCATGTTTCGAGCCTCTTTCCTTGGGAAATGTGCGGAGTCCTGCATTCGCGGGTCGGGTGACTTAGTATCAAAATGCTAGTGAAACAAGCTTTACGTTTATCAAAGGAACATCGGATGGACTCGGAAGGCCACGCACACGGCTACTGGTACGGGAAAGACCCGGGGCAGAAGGCCATTGCCGTTGACGTCCTGAACGCGCTGCGGGACTACCGTGCCTCCGAACAAGCGATGCGGCGACGGACCCGTTCGTCCATGGGGATGGGTGAGAAGGACCTGCTGGCCCTCCGGTATTTGTTCGAAGCCGAGGCTGCAGGCAAGTTGATGAAGCCCAAGGACCTTGGCGACAAACTCGGCATAACGTCCGCTTCCATGACCACGCTGATCGACCGTCTGGTGGAGTCCGGCCATATCCGCCGTGAGCCGCACCCCACCGACCGTCGGGCATTGATTTTGAAGGCAACCACCGGTTCAGACCAGGAAGTCCGGCATACCTTGGGCGGAATGCATCGTCGTATGCTCGACGCGGCATGCGCATTGAGCCCGGAAGAGTCGCAGATCGTGGTGAACTTTTTGCAGCACATGCGCGAAGCGCTGGACGCCATCGATGAAGAGGAACCGCCCCACTCATGAGGTGAGGCTCCACTGCAGAATGAAGATGAGCGTCACCAGGAATCCTGAACCGTAGTTGAGCCAGATGAACCGGCGCCACGCAACGTTGGTGCGTGCCGCCGTCGTATCCGTGACGTTCCAGTACGGGGCGCAGTTGATGATGTACGGGACGGCGATGATCGCCGCCAGCGGGCCGGGCCACGGCGTGGCCAGCATAGCGAGCCCGGCAACAAGCCACAGTACGACGGCGAGCCGCACCGTTCGGCGCGCACCGATGACTGTTGCTATGGAGCCGATGCCTGCCTGCCGGTCGGGCTCGATGTCCTGGACGGCGCCGAACGCGTGGGCGGCCATGCCCCATAGGAAGAACGCGGCCAGCAGGATCAGCAGCCCGGGCGTCACGTTTGCGCCGGCCAGCGCCAAACCCACGACGGCGGGACTGACGAAGTGCGTGCTGGAGGTCAGTGAGTCCAAGACAGGGCGTTCTTTGAAGCGGAGTCCGGCCACGGAATAGGCCACGACGGCGAAGGCGCTCACCGCCAGGCTGATCCACGCTGCAGGCCCTCCGGCGAAGGCCAGGATCAGCAGGAATGGCACGTTGGTGATCGCCGCCAGCCACAGCATGGGCCGGTGCAGGTGGGGCTGCAGGAGCGCGCCTTCTATCCCGCCTTTTCGCGGGTTTTTGAGGTCCGATTCGTAGTCGAAGACGTCGTTGATGCCGTACATGGCCAGGTTGTAGGGGATCAGGAAGTAGAAGGTGCCCACGATCAGGACCCAGTCGATCTCGCGGGTTGTCAGGAGCATGGCGGCTGCGAAAGGGTAGGCGGTGTTGATCCAGCTGACCGGTCGGGAGGCGAGCAGCGCTTGTGGGACGAGGCCTTTGAGGTTGGGTTGTGGGGCGCGGCTGCGACGACGCGTCAGCCACACCCACAAGCCGGGGAGTGCCACGACGCCGGCCAACGGGTAGGCGAAGTCCTCAATCGGGGCGAGGCCCACCCTGAGCCCCAAAATGTGCGCGGGATCGTAGTGGAAGAGTTCCAGGCCGATCATGACTGAGTCGAATACTGCCGTCAGCACGGCCAGCGCAGCAAAAGCGAGGCCCACGGCTTTCCAATGCCGTCCTCGCTCGCCGGGCCCGCCACCCTTCCCGGCGAACGCTGCCCGTGCGAAGGCTGCCCGGGTGAACGCTGCTCCGGCGATGACGGCGGCGGCGATGAAGAGGAGCGCGAGCACTAAGTAGGTCACGCGTTCTCCTTCTCCCTCTCGCGCTGCCGGGCGGGGATCCGCTCCAGCATGCGCCTGGCTCCGGTGTAGAGGACCATCGTGCAGAGCACCAGGAAGAGGAGGAACACCGGCTCCTCTATGGGCAACTCGGGAGCGATCAGCAGGCCAGTGGCTATGGTGCCTTCACCGCGCAGGAAAATCCCCAGCCCGATGCCGGCCAGGTCCCAGGCGAGCAGGAACAAAACCCCGACGGCGGTCACTACGGCCGCCGCTGTGGCGTCCCGCCAAAAGAACAGCCGGAAACGGTGGTCGAGCAGGAGCATGCACCCGATGCCAAACAGTAACGAGCCTAAATAGAGGACACCCATCAGCCAATCCTGCTAGCTACTGGTCTCACAGCGGTAGGGCCCGGGCTATGGTCTCCGCGGATCCGCTTCAGCACCAGCTCGGCACTGATGAGGCACATGGGGACACCTACGCCCGGAGCAGTGGTGGCCCCCGCGTAATACAGGCCGCGGACCCGCTTGGAGGCATTCTGGGCCCGGAACATGGCGCTCTGGCGAAGCGTGTGGGCCGGTCCGAGCATGCCGCCGCGCCAGGAGTTGTAGTCGCGGGCGAAGTCGGCCGGACCGATGGTGTGCCGTACGACGATCCGTTCACGGAGGTCGGGGATGTCGGCCCACTGGGCGATCTGGTCGATCGCTGCGTCCGCGGCCCGTTCTATCAGCGCATCCCCCGTGCCTTCCGGCCCCCCTGCCCCGAGCGTGGGATCGGCGGGGACGGGAACCAGGACAAACAGGTTCTCATGGCCTTGCGGGGCCACTCCAGGATCGGTGGCGCTGGGTTTGCAGACGTAGATCGACGCCGGATCCGGAATGCGGGTGTCCGCACCGAAGATCGAGGCGAAGTTTGCCTCCCAATCCCGGGTGAAGAACAAGGAGTGGTGCGGCATCTGTGGCAACGTACCTTTGACACCCAGCATCACCAGGACGGCGCCCGGCCCGCTGGTGCGGCTTTGCCAATACTTGCTGTCGTAGCTTCGGTCCCGGACGCCAAGGAGTTGGGTTTCGGTGTGGTGCAGGTCGGCACCGGAAACAACCTGGTCGGCAACGCTGTAGTGCTCGGCTCCTGAGGCGTCGCGCCATTTCACGCCGGTCACTTCCCGGCTGTCCTTGCCGGTAAAGGGGGCCGGGAGCTTCACTCCGTCGAAGCGGCCCACCTTCTTGGTCCGGGTTGCTTCCCGCGTAGTGATCTTGAGTGCTTCGGCACCCGTATGGATCCGGACCCCGGCCTCGGTGGCCAAGGCTTCAAGGCGCTCCACCAGCTCCCGGAACCCGCCCATGGGGTATTGCACTCCGTCGCCAAGGTCCAGGGCGCTCATCAAGTGGTACATGGCGGGAGCGGCCGAAGGGCTGGTGCCTAGGAACACGGCAGGATAGCCCAGCACCTGCCGCAACACCGGGTGCTGGAACCGTTGGGAAACGTACTTGTCCAACGGCGTCAGGAGGAGCTGCGCCAGCCGGGGAAGGTTCCGGACGACCTCCGGGTGCAGCAACTCTGAGAGCTTGGTGAAGGGGTTGTACAGGAAAAAGCGTTCGGCCATGTCCGTGGTGTGCCGCGCCGAGTCAAGGTAGGCCGACAACTCCCTGGCACTTCCGGGCTCCACCCTTTCGAAAGTGTCCAGAACCTGTTCGCTGCCCAAGGGGACCGTGAGCGGTTCCGGCGTTACGCCGTCGTGGCCTGGTTCGCTGAAGACGCGGTACGCGGGGCTGAGCGTGCGCAGGTCGAGCTGTTCGGCGGCGCTGGTGCCCAGAAGCTTGAAGAAATGATCGAACACGCCGGGCATGAGGTACCAGGAGGGGCCGGTGTCGAAGCGGAATCCGTCCCGTTCCAGGCTTCCTGCCCGGCCACCTACGTGATCTTGCTGCTCAAGGAGCTGGACCTCGTGTCCCTCGTGGGCGAGAAGTGCGGCGGTGGCAAGCCCAGCGATGCCACCGCCGATAACTACCGTGCGGGTCATCGGCGAAGCTCCATCCAGGTTGAGGCGATCGCACGGGCAGCGAGCCCGGCTTTGACGGTGTCCGGCACACGCACCCGTGAACGGTACAGCTCGTCCACTGTTGTCTGCTCGATCCTGTCAGTCAGGGCCGCAAACAGGGCCAGTGCGCTGCGGACAGCGGCCCGGGCGTCCCGTGGCAAAAGGGGAATGGCCGCGTTGGCGTCGGAGAGTTGGCCGCGGATGGTCCGGACCCATTCCATCCGGTCACGGTCCTCGAGATGCTCGGCAGTACCCAGATAGCTGCGGCCAAGACGTTCGGTGTCGTCGGCCAGGTCGCGGAGGAAGTTGATGTTCTGGAACGCAGCCCCCAACTGGCTGGCGCCATGGCGCAGGGCTGAGCGGCCGTCGTCGTCGATGTCCTGCCCGCGCATGAACACCTGCAGGCACATCAAACCCACAACCTCAGCGGAACCGTGGACGTAACCCTGGTGGGCGTCGGCGTCGAACCGCAACGGCACAGCAGGGGCGGCGGCGTGGCCGCCGAGGTCCGTGCGCATGGAGTCGAAGAAGGGGTTGATCAGGGTCGCGTCAATCCCGGCCGCGCGAGCTGTTTGGGCGAACGCGTGGATGATGAGGTCGCTGCTGTAACCGATCTTGATGGCGCGGTGGGTTTCATCGATGAAATGGTCCAGCGCGTCATTCTGCTCCTGGTAACTGAGTCCCGCCTCCGCGGTAACCCCGTCCACCAGCTCATCGGCGACCCGCACCAGGGCATAGATATTGCGGACATGTTGGCGGTGCCGGGAGCCCAGCAACCTGCAGGCGAGGCCAAAGGAAGTGGAGTAGGCGGCGATGACCTGGTTCGCGGCGCGTTCGGCGGTCCGTGTGAACTGGGTAAAGGAAGTGTCCATGGCGACGCTCATGATTGCCGTCCTTCCAGTTGGCCTGCAAGATCCAACAGAACGTCGCGGGCGCCCGGCGGAACCTGGGATTCGGGACTGCTCAGCAGGTGGTTGAAGGACCGCATTTGCTCGCTGATCAGGGATTGGACGAATTGCTCAGCTCCGCAGTCGGTCAGCTGCCTGCGGACATGGTGGGCGTCCGCGCCACTGAGCTCGGGGAGCCCGAAGAAGGGTTCGATGTCCGCCCAGCTGCTGGTGCTGCGGGCGTGGGCGATGATGGCCGTTTGCTTGCCCTCCCGCAGATCCGAAAAAGGATCCTTGCCGTGGCGGCGCGGATCCCCGAAAGTGGACAGGAGGTCGTCCTGCAGCTGGAAGGCGAGTCCCAGGTGCTTGCCTGCCGTGGCGAGCGCAGTTTCCACGCCGAAGTCCGCCCCGGCCAGCGCCGCGGCGGCACGCAACGGCAGCTCGAAGGTGTAGGTGGCCGTCTTGTAGCCGCACATCACCAGGATGGTTTCAAGCTCCGGGGCCACGATGCCATCTCCCAGGCCCACATCAAGCTGCTCGCCTGCCACGGTCTCGTTGATGGTGTGTTCCAGCAGATCCAGCAGGCGAAGGCGCAGTTCGTGCTGCAGCTCGGCGCGGGCGAAGGCCTGGTGGGTGGCTGAGAGCAGCATGTCTCCCATGAGGATGCCACCGGTCTGGGCCCAGTGGAGGGCGCCATCGGGCCTGGGAAGCTCTCCCGCTTCGGCCAGGAGGGATCCGATCAGGTTGGGATGCCCGCGCCGGACCAGGTCGCCGTCGATCACGTCGTCGTGCAACAGGAACGCGTAGTGGAGGAGTTCGATGGCGGCAGCGATGCTGATGGCGGTTTCGCGCTGCCGCGGGTTCCCTTGTTGGAGGGCGTCATAGGTTTCCATGAGGAGGAGCGGCCTGACGAACTTGCCGCCCAGGACGTTCGCACCTGCCAGCGTCCAAAGGTGGGCGAAGTCCGGACCGTAGGCTGTGGCGGCACTGGTCCGCTTGCCGATCAGGCCGGAAAGCTCATTCTCGATGGCGGTGCAGAGATCTGTTCGGCTGCGCACGGTTCCTGAGGTGATGGTCATGCCCCGGCACCTGCTGCGAGAGGGAGGGTCCGGGCCTCGAGAAGCTGCGGGAACTGCATGCCGAGCCAGGGGCTGAAGGCCGCGGGCGTGTGTTCCAGGGCTTCGCTGAGCAAGTCGGGCGATATCCAGGCCCAGTCGGCCACTTCGGCGGGATTGGGTTGGAGGGTGCCGCTGATCCGGGCGGTGTACACGGGGCAGATCTCGTTTTCCACGATCCCTGTAGGGTCGACCGCCCGATAGCGGAAGTGGGGGAGGGCGGGTTCGATCCGGTTGGCGTCCACGCCGAGTTCGAAGCGTGCGCGCCGCATGATGGCCTCCTCGAAGTCTTCGCCCGGTCCCGGGTGGCCGCAGAAACTGTTGGTCCACACGCTTGGCCAGGTCTTCTTCTCGGGCGAGCGCCGGGTGAGGAGGACTTCGCCTGCCTCGTTAAGCAAGTAGCAGGAGAACGCCAGGTGCAGGGGAGTGTCCTGGGTGTGCACTGAGGCTTTGGGGGCCTCTCCGATGGGGTTGCCGGCATCGTCAAGGAGGACGACCATCTCTGTCGCGTTCACTTCTCGCCTTCCCTCGGAACAACTCAACGAACAACATTGCTAGATAAGCTAGAAGAAAGGCTACCATGTAAGAAGTTGGGTGTAACATACTCAACATGTCCAAACCTGAAGAAATCGACGCCTCGGTTTCCTCGGGCATTTACAGCGTGGAATCCAACGATCCCCACCAGGAACTCGTGGACCGCTCCGGCCTCTCCGACTCCGATATCCAGCAGATCAACGAGCTCATGGCCGCCCTGGGGCGGTTGCGCGAGGCTGAGGAGCGACTCTCCGACGCTTCCCGGATCTACATGGGGCTTAACCAGTCGGACATGCGCGCCCTGCACTACCTGATTGTCTGTGCCAACCATGGCGTTATTGCCACCCCCGGCGCAATAGCGGCGCACCTCCACATTTCGACGGCGTCAACCACCAAGCTGCTCGACCGGCTGGAACGTGCAGGCCACATCACCCGCCGCGCGCACCCCTCCGACCGCAGGGCGCTCGCCATTGGAATCACACCCGAAACGCACGACGCCGCCATGCGCACCGTGGGCCGCCAGCAAGCCAAACGCTTCCTCGCCGCAGCACGGCTCACCCCCGCCGAACGGGAGACTGTGATGCGGTTCCTGGACGAGATGGCCAAGGAGATTGAACCCGGCGAATTCTTGCCTGGTTAATGCCAGTAGGGCCTGTAGCAACGTCCTGCGGTTCGTTCTGTTAGATTCGTGACAAGGCCCACATGTTGCGGGTCCGGCAGGTGTCTGGCATAGCCAGCGGGGGATTCACATAAAGGAATATTTCGATGGCTCAAGAAGAGGGCTCCAGCCCACCGGATCGCGGTGCCGATAGCTCGCGCCATGAAAGCTCTGGGGCCGCGCCGCAAAGCAGCGGTGCGACCATGCGCGAGCAGGTGCTGGACATTATCGCTTCCATCCTGGCCGACACCGATCCCGGCAGCGAAGAGGCCCGGAACAGGCTACGCGTGTTGGTGGATGCCCACCCGGACAACCCCGCCGCCGCCCTCCTGGAACACCTGCTGGAGACAAGGAAAACCCCGGCATCGGGGGCTAAGGTCCCTGTCCAGCGTGAGCCCGCCAGCCTGCACCTGGAATCATCTGACATAGCACGGACCGTTTCCGTTCCCGTCAGCCCCGAGATCCGCGAGAGCATCCAGGCGGTCCTCGCAGACAAGCTCCTGTTGACGGCATTCCAACCCGTCCACGCCCTGCCAACAGGCGAGGTGGTGGGCGTCGAAGCATTGACCCGGTTCGTTGGCGAGGACGGTGCCGGCGCCGACGTTTGGTTCAGCGAGGCAGCTGCCGCAGGACTGGGCACCGAACTGGAAATCGCCGCGCTGCACTGCGCATTGACCGCCGCGCACGAGGTCCCGGATGACATGTCCGTGGCGCTGAACCTTACCCCGGCCACGTCGATCGACCCGCGGGTGCGTAACCTGCTGGCCGCAGCTGCCCTGGCGCCCGAGCGCATCATCGTTGAACTGACCGGCAGCCTGGAGGACGCCGGCGGGCACTCCGGTGCCAATGGACTGGGTCCCCTCCGGGCCTTGGGACTCCGGTTGGCGGTCAGCGCTTCGGGTGCTGCCCTGGTTTCCTTGGACAGGGTTGAGCAACTGCGCCCGGACATCATCAAACTCGACCGGCACCTCATCGAAGGCATCGAAGGCAGCGCAGGGCAGAAGATGCGCGCACGGGCCATCGTGGAGCTCGCAAGGGACCTCGGAGCCAGCGTCATCGCGGAAGGCATCGAAACCACGGCCGAACTTGAAGAAGTCACCGCGTTGAACGTCACCGCAGCCCAGGGATACCTGCTGGGGCGTCCTTCCGTGCATCCACTGGACTGGTCGACCTGGAGCATCCGTGCGCAGACCGAAGCGCAGCCCGCCGGCTGACTGCAAGGCTTTTGGGTGACTCGCGTAAAGTAGCACGCGGGGGTTTTGCCGGTCCCAAGAAAACTGGGGACTGCTCAAGCACGGACCCACCTAGCCAGGAAGTTCTACGTTGATGGACAGGTTTTTCAGTATTCTCGCGGATTTTCGCAGCAAAACGCTGCCGGGGAGGTTGCTGGAGCGTCTCAACACGCCGCGGGGCCTGCTGTGGGGCTTCGTAGTTGTCCACCTGGGCTTCCTGATCTTCGCTGCTCTGCTTGCCTTCCGCAACGAGGCTTTCAGCGACACCTTTATCTACCGTGAATGGGCCCTGGCCGGCTTCAACGAAAGCAACCTCTCAGGCGGCCCAAGTCCTTGGGTGTACCCCATCCTGGCCCTTATCCCCATGGGCATCGCCGCCGCTGCGGGCTCCGGGCCTTTCTTCTTCCTCTGGGTCCTGATCACCACCGTCCTCAACGGGTGGGCGATGCTCAAGCTCACCGACCGTGGCCGCCGCGCAGAGGCCATCCCCGCCGGCTGGTGGTGGCTGTCCTTCGTGCTGCTCATGGGTTGGCTCGGCTTCGCACGCGTTGATGGGTTGACTGCCCCCATTGTCCTGGTCGCTTTGGTGTACGGCGTGACGCGGCCATTCATCGCCTCGGTGCTGCTGAGCATTGGCACATGGGCCAAGGTATGGCCCGCTGCTGTGATGCTGGCGCTGTTCGCCGTGGTCAAGAACCGCTTGCTGGTTGTGTTGGCAGGAATTACGACGACGGCGGTTGTGGTGGCACTCGCCGCTACGGTCGGCGCCGTTCCCAAGCTGCTGAACTTCCTGACCCAGCAGGGTGACCGCGGAATGCAGCTCGAAGCCACCTTCACCACGCCCTGGCTCTGGTTGTCCGTGCTGGGCGTGGGCGACTCCCGGATGTACATGAACACCGACATCAACTCCATGCAGGTGGACGGGCCCGGAACGGCCTTCATGTCGGTGCTCATGCAGCCCCTCCTGCTGCTTGCCGCGGCCGCCGTGGCCGGACTGACCTTCTGGGCCCTGCACCAAGGAAAAGTCAGCGGTGGCGTTGACCGCACCGAACTCCTGCTCGCGGGCGCGTTGACCTTGGTAACCGCCTTCATTGTCTTCAACAAGGTGGGATCACCCCAGTTCATGGTGTGGCTTGCCCCCGCCGTGGCCGTCGGATTGGCCCACAACTGGAAGGCCTGGCGCGTCCCGGCCACCATGCTGATAGCCATCGCGGTGGCCACGTTCTTCATCTACCCGTTGTTCTACGATGCGCTGAGCCACAACAACCCACTGATGGCCATGGTGCTGACCATCCGCAACGTGCTCCTGGTGGTCCTCTTCTTCTGGTCCGCGCGCCGCCTCTATTCACTGGGCAGGAAGCCTTCAGTCGTTGCCGAACCAGCGGTCAAGGAGCTCTAAAATTTCTGCCACGTTCTTCGACCGGCTGGTCCGCGTCCGCAGCCGTGTCCTGCCTCCCGCGGTCGTCGCTTGGTTCGCCCGGCCCGGCAGCGTGTGGTGGGGCTTCGCCGTCGTGCATTTCTTCTTCCTGTGCTGGATGGCGTCCTTCTTCCTCAACGGTGACACGTTCAGCGATACCGAGCAGTACCGGCAATGGTCGCTGGAGGGCTACAACCCGGCGAACCCGGGCAAGATCAGTCCCTGGGTCTACCCGGTGCTGGCACAGATTCCCATCTTCCTTGCCGGAATAGCCGGCCCGGACCTGTACCTGCTGATGTGGTTCCTGATCATCACGGCGCTCAACGCCGTGGGTCTCTGGTACCTGACCAGGGGCCCGCGCAAGGTCAGCGGAATCGCGCCTGCCTGGTGGTGGCTGTTCTTCACGGTCTTCATGGGCTACCTCAGCTTTGCCCGCGTTGAGGGCATCACGGCCCCGATCGTGCTCATTGCGTTGCTGTGCGCTGCGCGGAGGCCGGTAGTTGCCGCGGTGCTGCTCAGTATCGCGACGTGGATCAAAGTCTGGCCCGCGGCGGTGCTCGCTCCAATGATCATTGCCAGCCGCTCGCGGCTGCAGATGGTCGCAGCGGGCGCGGCCGTCACCGCCGTCGTGGGTCTGGGAACCTACCTGACTGGCGGCTTCAAGCACATCCTGGACTTCCTGATCAACCAGGGTGAGCGCGGCATGCAGTTGGAAGCCACCTTCTCCACGCCCTGGGTGTGGCTCAGTGTCTTCAACATCGCCGGCTCCAAAATGGCGGACAACACGGCCATCAACTCCACCGAGGTCTACGGGCCCGGGGCCGACGCAGCCGCTTTCCTGATGCAGCCGTTGCTGATTGTCGCCGCGGTCGCCGGGGCGATCCTCCTGATCCGCGCCCTCAAACGCGGTGCCGAGCGCGAGGAGCTGTTCCTTGAAGGTGCGCTGATGATGACCACCGCGTTCATCGTTTTCAATAAGGTGGGCTCGCCGCAGTTCATCATCTGGCTGGCGCCGGTGATCGTGGCCGGCCTGACGCACGACTGGAACCGTTGGAAGGTGCCTGCCGCGTTGCTGATGGCCATCGCCATGACGACGTTCGTGATCTACCCGCTGTTCTACACGCCGCTCATTCACGCCCACCCGGTCATGGCCACGGTCCTCACCATCAGGAACGTGCTGCTGGTAGTGCTGTTGTGGTGGTCGGTTCAGCGGACCGTGGAACTGGGACGGCGGAGCCAGGTCCGGCAGGTAACGCTCTAGCGGATGGTGGGTGGCCGGTGGAGCAGCCGCCGGTCGTTCTGGCCCACCCAGCGCGATAACCTGCCTTGGACCAGGAGCCTGCGCGTATGGATGTCCAGGAACACCAGGTAGAAGGCAAAGAGCAGCGCGATCGCGAAGGCCAGCGAGGAAAGGTCTACTGAGACCTCCACGAAGGACCACACGGACAGCTGGTCCTGCGCCCCGAAGACCACAAAGAAGGTCACTCCGACGTAGAGACTGCGCATCTGCCAGTCGTCCCTGATGCCCGTCACGGCCAGGAACGGTACGAACCAGAGGATGTACCAGGGCTGGATGATGGGTGACAGCAGCACCAAAGCCGCGAACGCGAGGGCCATGCGCCGCACCACCCGGGAGTGGTCTCCACGGAACATCAGCAGCAGGACCAGCCCCACGCCGCCCCATTTCATGACGGAGCGCAGGATGTCGGCCATGGCGTTGCCCGGGAGCCCAAGGGCGTTTCCAAGGAACTCGATTTGCTGGCCAAGGAACCCCGACGGCGAGTAGCCGGTGAAGCCGGGCGTGGGATCGGTGATGGCCCACACCCATCCCATGCCGAGGCCGTGGGGGATTCCGCTGAGGAACAACACGCCGAAACTGATCCCCGCTGTTGCTGCCCAGATCCCGAATTTCCGGGGCCACGATGCTCCGGCGCCGGCCCACATCAGTCCGATGAAGGGGAGCAACAACACGGTGATCGGCTTGATGCCAATGGACGCAGTGACCAGCAGGATGCCGATCAGCGGGCGCTTGGTGGCGGCGAAGTACGTGCCGGCCACTGCCAGGCCCACCATGATGGCGTCGTTGTGTGCACTGGCCACGAAGCTTATGAGGAACAGGGGGTTGGCCACCGCGATCCACAGTGCCCGGGCGCCGTTGATGCCGTGGAGGGCAGCAAGCTTGGGTACGTACACCACGCAGAGCAGCACGCCGCCGGCAGCCAGGAGCCTGAACAGCAGGACGGACACATCCGGTTGGGCGCCCGTGATGGCGACAACCATGTGCTCCATCCACAGGAAGTACGGCCCATAGGGCGTCCTGGCTTCAGCCCACGCAGGATCGGCGCCCAGGGAGAACCAGTTGCTAAGAGTTGAGATGCCTACCGTGTAGGGATTCTGGCCCTCCATCATCAGGCGGCCCTGGCCTATGTAGGCATACACGTCGCGTGAGTAGACGGGCACAGCAAAGAGCAACGGCAGGGACCAGGCGGTGATGGCCCAAATAATGGGCCGCAGGGAGTTACCCTCCCACGTACCCATCCGTTGGCCGAGCCTGAGCCAGGAGCGCACCAACAGCATGGCGCCCACAGTCAGCAACACCGCCGAGGTGGTGACGCCCCATCCTTCTGTGCGGAGGGCAATGACTATGGGATGCCGGATCATGGGGGATCCGTTGGCGATCCATCCAATACCGATCGACCCGGCAAACATGAACAGCGAACCAAGGAACCCCTGCCAGATGGCAGGGTACGCCACGGGCTTACCAGCAGCCGGGGACGACGGCTGGGGTTGAAGGGTATGGCTGACGGGAGGAACGTTTTTCACCGAAGAAGATCCGGGCTGGGGGTTGGGGGTACTGCCTGTCGTCATGACTGGTCGTTTTCCCCCACTCACGGTATGGCACTCCGAGGAAAGAGCGCGGTTGATGCCGAAGAGCTTGTACATGCGGCAAGTGAAATTTTAGCGTTGATCCTGTCGAAGCCACCACAGGCGCGGCAAAGGGTGATGGAATGCATACCCCGCGGTTTCCCGCCCACGTTTACTGGCGGTCCTCCCGCGCGGTGAGGTTACGGGGATCGGTGCCCACAAAGGACCCCGGTGGCATGGCAGCGCCGAAAACCGGGCCGGGTTGGGGCCGCTTGGGGTGTCGGCCTTGGGCGGGATTCCTTTGCCTGAGGCGGCGCAGCACCCACGGAACCAAGTATTCCCGCGCCCAGATGGCGTCGTCCGCCCGCGCTTCGCGCCAACTGCGTTCCGGGAGGGGCTTCGGCGCCAGGGGTTCCAGGGAGTGCGGGACGTTGAGGGCATCCAGGACCATGATGGCGATGGTGTGCTGGCCCAGCGGGGAGAAATGCAGGCGGTCCGGGTCCCACATTTGGGGATTGGTGAGTTGGCGGAGGGCCCATAGGTCTGCGATCACGGCATCATGCCTGGCTGCGACAATGCGGATATTTTCGTTGAAGATGGCCACCTTCCCGCGGGTGCGCCCCAGCACGGGCGTGGCGCCCCAGTCCGGGCCCGTGAACAGCAGGATGGACGCTCCTGTGGTGGCCAGTGCTTCCACCCCCGCGTCCAGCTCAAGGGCCAGCGAATCGGGATCTGTCCGGTGGAAGAGCAGGTCGTTGCCGCCGGCGTTGAGGGTGATCAGGTCTGGCCGGAGGGCCAGCGCCGGTCCCACCTGTTCGTCCAGGATCTGGCGGAGCAGCTTTCCACTGACTGCCAGGTTCGCGTAGGCGAAGTCCGGATGTCCGTTGCTGAGCTCCTCCGCTACCCGGTCCGCCCAGCCCCGCAAGCCCCCGGGGCTGCGCGGCTCCGGATCTCCTACTCCCTCGGTGAACGAGTCGCCCAAAGCCACGTAGCGGCTCCACGGGTGCAGGCGGGGCACCCTGCCGTTGGAGCCTCCCTCCACCGGGCCGTTCGGGCTGGTGGCGTTCATCTCCCCATAGTGCGCTGAATTATCGGGTTTTTGTACAGTACGTGTTCAAAACTCTCAGATCCAAGGGGGTGGGACGGGTTTCGCGCCGTCCCTGCTGCGGCCGGCGGCCCACTCGACGACGGCGGGCAGCGGCCCGGTGACGATCGTCGGGTTCGTGGCACTGGTGTCGCCGAACGCCTGGCCGGTTTCGTCCACCGTGATGAGGAGTCCAGTATCGGTACCGCGGGTTTTCCAAGCGCCGGTGATGTCTTTGAGGAGCCGTTCCAGAACAGGGATGGGGATGTCGTCGAACGCGGCGCCGTTGTCGAGGTCCACGGCATGCATCCACACTTCCCGGGTCCGCATCCACACGGTTTCCGACGCCGGAACGGTCCGGCCTTGTGCGGTGCGGACCTCGTGGGTCCAGTGCGTGTCCGGGAGGTCGCGCCATTCGACGGACAAGTGCACGGCGGAATGGTCGAAGAGGTTCCGCAACGCGATGGGGGACAACGTGGCGCCGAAGTTGATTTCCCGGTTCCGGGCCTCGGGCGAGGGATACATGGGTGTTTCAACCCCGGTGGCAGCCCACTCCACCAACCGTGCGATCGCGCGGGCGTTGTACCCGACGTGGGCCACGACGTAGCGGCGGGTCCAGTGCGGAAGGCGGGTCCCGCCGTCGAGCTCTGCGTCGGAAAGTTCGTTGAGTTTGCGGGCAAAGAACGCGGTGCCCCGCCGCGCCTGCAGGAGTTCTTCCTGCAGGCGCGGGTCGGTGGCGAGGTCGTGGCGCGCGACCATCAGGCTTCCTTGACCACGCGGTTGCTCAGCTGGCCCAGGCCCTCGATGGTGGTGACCAGGAGCTGGCCTTCCTGCAGGTACCGCTTGGGGTCCTGGGCGTGGCCGACGCCGCCTGGGGTGCCGGTGGCGATGACGTCGCCCGGGTTCAGGGTGATGATGGTGGAGATGTAGGAGACCAGGAATTCGGGAGTGAACACGAGGTCGCCGGTGGGAGTGGACTGTTGGATTTCTCCGTCCACTGCAGAGGTCATGAGCGGTCCGGCGCTGAACTCGTCCTTGGTGACCAGGGCGGGCCCAAACGGGGTGGAGTTCTCCCAGGTCTTGCCCTGGAGCCACTGGATGGTGCGGAACTGGTAGTCGCGCATGCTGACGTCGTTCAGGACCGCGTAACCGGCGATGTGCTCCGCCGCCTCGGACTCGGGGATGCGGCGGCCCTTCTTGCCGATGATGACGGCGAGTTCGGCTTCCCAATCCACGGTGTCCGATTCCTGCGGCAGGGCGAGGTCGTCGTTCGGGCCGATCAGCGATTCGGTGTACTTCGCGAACAGGGTGGGGTGCTCGGGGATGTCCCGGCCCATTTCCTTGATGTGGTTGCGGTAGTTGTGGCCAACACAGATGATCTTCCCCGGTGAGGGCACGACGGCGGCGAGGTCGGCGCCGTCGAGCGCGTGCGTTGCGCCGATGGCTGCCTTCGCCGTGGTTTCCCAGGCGGGATCGGCCAGGAGTGCCCCGACGTCGGCAAACCCGTCGATTTCAGTGAGGGTGTCGCCGTCCTGGCGGACGGCGACGGTGCCTTTGCCGGTGGCGGTTTCGGTGCGGAGGGTGAGCAGTCTCATTTACTTGGTCCTTCGGTGTAGCTGCGGTTGAAGTTCAGTCGTTCAAAGATGGGGGCGTCGCTGAAACGGAAAAGATCAAAGCCGGGCTGATCGGCGTCCGCCGTAAGGGACCATTCCTGCCAGGACGGGACCACGAACAGGTCGCCCTTGGCCAGGGCCTTGGTTTCACCGTTGAGGATGGCGGTGCCGGTGCCTTCGAAGACCTGCCAGACACTGGAGCCGACCTCGCGGAGCGGTTCGGTGGAGGCGCCGGCGCGGAGGCGGTGGAACTCGGCACGGATGGTGGGCATGACGTCCCCTCCCGTGGTCGGGTTGGAATACCGGATCGCGGCATGGCCCTGGGACACTGTGGCCGGATGGCCCTCGTCCTCGAGGAGGAGCTGCTCACGGAGGGCCGCGTCGGTGTGTTCCCACCGGTATGCCGCGATGGGGGAGTTGGTGGTGTCCTGCAATCCGGACAGGGGCCGGAGGCCGGGGTGGGCCCAAAGCCTTTCCGAGCGGGAGATGTCCGGGGTTGCTTCATCGGTGACGCGTTCGGTGCCGAACTCGAAGAACCCGGCGTCGGCGTAGTGCACGAACGGAATGTCCAAACCGTCGATCCACGCCATCGGCTGGTCGGTGTCGTTGTGGTGGCCGTGGAAATTCCAGCCCGGTGTGAGCAGGAAATCTCCGCGGCGCATCGCCACGGGGTCCCCGTTGACCACAGTCCAGACGCCCTCGCCCTCCACCACGAAACGGAAGGCGTTCTGCGAGTGCCGGTGTTCAGGGGCTACCTCGTGCGGGCCCAAGTACTGGATCGCGGCCCACAACGTGGGGGTCGCATACGGGGTACCAGCGAGGCCGGGGTTCGCGAGGGCTATGGCCCGCCGCTCGCCACCCCGGCCCACCGGAACCAGGTCGCCGGCCCGGGCGGCCAGCGGGTACAGGTCATCCCAGCGCCAGACATGCGGCACAGCCTTCGGGGTGGGGACCATCGGCATCAGGTCACCGATTTCCGTCCACAAAGGCACCATGTTCCCGGCAGCGAAATCCTTGTACAACTGCTCCAACTGGGCAGCCTCCTCCGGAGTGGGCTCCGGCAGGGCGTGGCTGGCGGCCACGGATTCGTGGGTCGTGTTCTCGGCGCTGATGGACACGTAGGCCTCCTCGATAGGTCCGAACAGTTCTTGGCGTAGTTCGACCCTACGGACGGTGGTACCTGGGGTTCGAGAAAATTCTGCTGTACAGAACTAGTTCCTGCGTTGTGGGGCCTACTCTGCGTGGTTTGGGGCGTGTTTGGGGCGCAGAGTGGGCCTCGCAACGTAGGGTGAAGGCCGTGGCTCTGCTTAGTCCTCGTCCGCAGGGTTGGCGGCGATGTCGATTTCGAGTTGCCGGCACGTCTCACGCAGGGCGGCGACCAATCCGGCGTCGAACACTTTGCGGAACCGGGTGGCAGGTGTGGCGACGCTCAACGCTCCCACTACTTGGCCATGCCGGTTGTGCACGGCCATTCCGAGCGCACTGACGCCCTCTTCGGTTCCCTCGAAATTTGCGGCAAAACCGTTGCCGCGGATCATCTCTAGTTCCCGGAGGAAGGAGGGATAGCTGTCGTCCGGGATGGTGTCGCCGCCAATTCCGGCGTTCTGGCTGCGGAACAGCTGGTCGATCATGGCCGGCTCAAGCTCGGCCAGCATGACTTTGCCGCCGGACGTTTTGTCTGCAGGCATGACCGTGCCTTGGCGGTCACCAATGCGCAGGACGTTGCTGCCCTCAACCGTTGCGAGGAAGCGGACCTTGGTGCCTACCCGAACCATCAGGTTGACCGTTTCGTCGAGCCGGGCCGACAGGAGTTCCATGTGTGGCAGCGCGAGGTCGCGCAAGGGCCTGGTCCAGCCCAGTCCCGCGGGACCCACGCCCATCGCCGGCCCGGGCACGTATCGCCGGTTTTCGTCCTGGACCGCGAATCCGCGGTAGACCAGCATGGCCAGCAGCCGGTGGGCGGTGGACGGGGCAACGCCCAACTCGGCGGCGGCGTCCTTGAGCCTGAGGGCGCCACCATCGCGGAGCAGCTGGAGGAGCTGAAGGGCGTTGTCCACGGCCTCAATGGAATAGGTGGGCCGCTTCTGCAGCGGCTTCCGGGTAGACGGGTGAGGTGAATTATTCTGCACAACAGAATTGTATGGTGCTGCTGCTGCGACCGGCAGGACAGTGGTGGGATGAATCACACACTTCCCGCTGCAGCGTCGCATGGGCCAACCTCCGGAGCCGTCACCGCTGACGCTCCCGGCACCGCGCCGCGCTTTTCCAAAGGCTCAGCGCTGGCCGTCCTTGTTTGCTGGCTGCTTGTGGTCTTCGACGGTTACGACCTCATCGTCTACGGCACCGTCCAGTCATCCCTGATTTCCGAAACAGGCTGGGGGCTGACTAAAGCCACCGCAGGGACCATCGGCTCCATGGCATTCCTCGGCATGATGATCGGCGCCATCTTCGCCGGAAGAATGGCCGACTCGTGGGGCAGACGAAAAACCATCATCGGTTGTGCGATTGTCTTCTCGGTCTTCACCATCCTGTGTGCCCTTGCCCCCAACGCGGCCGTTTTCGGCATTCTTCGCCTCCTCGCCGGCATAGGACTGGGTGGGCTTGTCCCCTCCGCCAACGCGCTGGTGGCCGAGTTGGTCCCCACCAAATGGCGGTCCACCATCGCCACGCTCATGATGTCCGGGGTGCCGATCGGTGGCTCCATCGCAGCACTGGTGGGCATCCCGTTGATTCCCGCTTTCGGCTGGCAAGCCATGTTCCTCGTGGCAGCACTGGCCTTGGTGATCGTGGTACCGCTGGGCCTCAAGTTCATCCCGGAGACCCTGGCACCGGGGAAGGGCGCAAGCACTGACGCCAACAAGAAGGCAGGGTTCGGTTCCCTCCTCCGTGCGCCGTACCTCGGTGTCAGCGTGCTGTTCGCCTTGGCCACCATCGCAACCCTGTTCGCCTGGTACGGCCTCGGTACCTGGCTGCCTAACCTGATGCAGTTGGCCGGATACAACCTCGGGTCCGCCCTGACGTTCGCCTTGGCCCTGAACCTTGGTGCCGTGGCCGGCTCGGTCCTTACCGCCTGGGCGGGCACCCGTTTCGGTCCGATTCCGACGGCGATAGCGGCCGCCGCCGTCGCCGCCGTCGGGCTTGCTGCCCTCCTGGCCAGCCCGCCCGTGGCGGTGGTGTATCTGGCGCTGGTGCTGGCCGGCGTCGGGACCCATGGCACGCAGTGCCTCATCATCGCAGCAGTGGCGAGCTACTACCCCGACCATCTGCGGGGAACCGCGCTCGGCTGGGCGCTGGGCACGGGCCGCATCGGTGCCGTCGTGGCGCCGCAGGTGGGTGGGCTGCTGCTCGCCGCCGGGCTGGGCGTCAACTCAAACTTCCTCGCGTTCGCCGGTGCCGCCGCTGTCGCAGCGGTCCTGTTGGCCGCCGTCGGACTCAACATCAAGAACAAGATCTCCCAAGGAGCAAACAATGCCTGAGTACACCCCGTCCACCGATGTCTTGGTTGTGGGAGGAGGAATGGCCGGCCTGGCCGGTGCCCTGGCCCTCCGCCAGAACGGCGCCAACGTCACGCTCGTGGAGCGTGCCCCCGAATTCGGCGAGGTTGGCGCAGGCTTGCAGATGGCCCCGAACGCCTCCCGCGTCCTGAAGCGTTGGGGTTTGCTGGAGAAGGCCCTGGAGATCGGCGTCCAGCCGAAGCACCTTGTGTTCCGCGACGCCGTCACCGGTGAAGAGCTGACCCGACAGTCGTTGCGCGGGGAATTCGAGGAACGCTACGGCGCCCCCTACGTGGTCATCCACCGCAGCGACCTGCACCGCGTACTCCTCGAAGGATGTGAAGCGGCAGGTGTGAAGCTGGTCAACGACGTCATGGTGGACAGCGTGGAAACCGTGAACGGACGGGGCATCGTTCACACTGCGGCCGGTGTCGATTATGAAGCTGACGTAGTGATTGGCGCTGACGGACTGAAGTCCACGCTGCGTACCCTGGTTGCCTCCGATGAACCCGTTTCCTCGGCCTACGTCGCATACCGCGGTACGGTTCCCATTACCGCGGAGACCCCCGCCACCGACCTTGAGGACGTGGTGGTCTATCTCGGACCGGACTGCCACCTGGTGCAGTACCCCCTACGTAAGGGCGAACTGCTGAACACTGTGGCTGTCTTCAAATCCCCCTCCTTTGAGCGCGGTGAAGAACAGTACGGGGGAGTGGACGAGCTCCAGGCCGCCTACAAGGACTGTGTCCCCGCCGTCCAGGCCGCCCTCGCGAATCTTGGCACCAGCATCCGGTGGCCCATGTACGATCGCGACCCCATCGAAAACTGGGTTGCCGGCCGCATGGTCCTCATGGGCGACGCCGCCCACCCGATGCTCCAGTACCTCGCCCAGGGCGCATGCCAGGCACTCGAAGACGCCGCCGTGCTGCAGGACGTCAGCGCCGGCACCGTCTTCACCTCCGACGGCGCCAACCCGTCCGCGTGGGACGACGCCATTGCGGAATTCAACAAGGTCCGCGCAGCCCGCACCGCCCGGGTCCAGCGCACGGCCCGCGTCTGGGGTGAGTCCTGGCACGTCTCCGGACTGGGGCGGACGCTCCGAAACCTGCTGTTCAAGAGCCGCAAGGACAACGACTTCCAGTACAACGACTGGCTGTACGGCCAGGCCGGCGAGGGACTGCCGGCAGCGGAAGCCCCGAAGGTAGCCAGCCACCTTCCCGCCTGAGGCTGAACGCGCTAGCCGCCTGCCGTCGTCGTGCTTTTACTCAAGCACGACGACGGTGGGCGGCTTTTGTTTTCCCTGCATTTGGATACGGTATCCCCATGGCCGCATCCCAGAAGCGAGACAAGTCCGGTTCCACGCTGCTGACCGTCATCATCGCTTTCGCGGCGAACACCCTGGTCGCGGCCGCCAAGTCGGTGGCTGCGGCGCTCACGGGATCTGCATCGATGACCGCAGAAGCAGCGCATTCCTGGGCGGATACCGGAAACCAGGTGTTCCTGTTCCTGGCCGAACGGCGATCCCAGCGCCCGCGGGACAAGGACCACCCGATGGGTTACGGCCGGGAAGCCTACGTGTGGTCGATGTTCGCCGCTTTCGGGCTCTTCACGGCCGGGGCCGTGGTGTCCATCATGCACGGCATCCAGGAGCTCATCACTCCTGAGCCTGCGTCGGACTTCCTGGTGGCATACGTGGTTTTGGCCTTGGCCTTTGTCCTTGAAGGCTTCTCCTTTGTCCAGGCGTTCCGGCAGACCAGGAAGGCAGCCAGGGAGCTGGAACGCCACACGTTGGAGCAGGTCCTGATCAGCTCTGATCCCACCTTGCGGGCCGTCTTCGCTGAGGATGCTGCCGCCTTGGTTGGCCTGGTTGTTGCTTTTGCCGGGGTGTTCCTGCATCAAGTCACCGGATCGCCGGTGCCGGACGCCGTGGGCTCGATCGTGGTGGGCATCCTGCTGGCCGTCGTCGCTGTGGTGCTGATCGACCGTAACCGGAGGTTCCTTGTGGGCCAGGGCGTCACCCCGGACATTGAACGCTCCATGGCCCGGCGGGTGCTTGACCATCCGGACATCGCCCGGCTCACGTACCTCCACTTGGAATTCGTGGGCCCCCGCAAGCTGTACCTCGTTGCGGCCGTGGACCTGGTGGGGGATCACCCCGAACACGAAGAAGCCGTGGTCCTGCGCCGGCTGGAGCGCGAGTTGGAAGACCACGAGACAGTGGAGGAGGCCGTCCTGACTCTGGCCACCCCGGACGAGGCGGCGTTGACCTTATAGGGCGATCTGCTTGCCCTTACCCATGAGCCGTTCCATCTGTTCGCCGGCATCGCTTCCAGGAGCGGGCGTGTACACCACAATGTGCAGGTCCGGCCGGTCCGAGGGCGAGACCTGGTGGTGCTCCATTTGAAGGACTCCCACTGCCGGGTGGTGGAACAGCCGCTCCCGTGACTGGAAACCCAGGATGTCGTAACGGTCCCAGCTTTCCTGGAATTCGGGGCTTGCTTCCTTCAACCGTTCCACTTGGTACGCGACATCCGGATCGCCCAGCCGTTGCCCCGTTTCAGCCCTGAACTCGGCGAGGAACCTTTTGCTGGTGATATCCCAATCCGGCAGCAGGTCGCGGACATAGGGGTCGGTGAAAACCAGCCACAAGAGGTTCCTGTCGGCGGCGTCGAAAGTCCCGATGTTCGGATACAGCGCTTCGTAGCCGCGGTTCCAACCGGCCACGCCCCAATCCGGGGACAAGGCATAGGCCGGGTTGGGATCAAGGGCCTCCAAAAGGCGTTGCACGTGAGCGGGCGCGTCCGCTGCGACCGGGCCCTTCGGAGGCGCAGATGAATAACCACCCAGGGAAAGGACGTAGCCCAGCCCGGTATCGGACAAATGCAGGGCACGCGCAATCGATTCAAGGACCTGCCGTGAGGGGCTGATGTCCCGGCCTTGTTCAAGCCAGGTGTACCAGGTGACGCTCACTCCGGAGAGGAACGCAATCTCTTCCCTTCTGAGGCCGCGCTCGCGGGACCTGCCCACCGGAGGCAGGCCATAATCCGACCGCAAGGCCTGGGTGCGGCGGGTCCGGAGGAAGAGGCCCAGTTCCTTGCGCTGTTCATTGCTCACGCCCTCAAGACTATTACTCTGTTACTTTCAGTACTAGTAGCAGCACCGTCTTCCGCCTGCCGTAGAAAATCAGCAGGATGGTACCTATGCCTGCACTACGCTCAAGAACTGTCACCCACGGCCGCAACATGGCTGGAGCCCGCGCACTGCTGCGTGCCTCCGGTGTTGCCAACACGGACATCGGCAAGCCGATCATCGCGGTGGCCAACTCCTTCACCGAGTTCGTCCCCGGCCACACCCACCTGGCGCCCGTGGGCCGGATCGTGTCTGACGCGATCCTCGCCGCCGGTGCCGTGCCGCGCGAATTCAACACCATCGCCGTGGATGACGGAATCGCCATGGGCCACTCCGGCATGCTCTACTCCCTGCCGTCCCGGGATCTCATTGCCGATTCCGTGGAGTACATGGTCAACGCCCACTGCGCCGACGCCCTGGTGTGCATTTCCAACTGCGACAAGATCACGCCGGGCATGCTCATGGCAGCACTGCGCTTGAACATCCCCGTGGTGTTTGTTTCCGGCGGTCCCATGGAGGCCGGCCGCGTGACCCTGACCGACGGCTCCGTGCGCTCCCTTGACCTGGTGAACGCCATCTCCGACGCCGTGGACGAGTCCATCTCCGATGAGGACATCAACCTGATCGAAGAGAATGCCTGCCCCACCTGCGGTTCCTGCTCCGGCATGTTCACTGCGAACTCCATGAACTGCCTGGCCGAGGCCATCGGGCTGGCCCTCCCGGGCAACGGCTCCGTGCTGGCAACCCACACGGCACGCAAGGCGCTGTATGAGAAGGCCGGTTCCACGATTGTTGAGCTGGTGAAGCGCTACTACGACGGCGACGACGAGTCCGTGCTGCCGCGCAGCATCGCCACCGCTGAAGCCTTCGACAACGCCATGGCCCTGGACATCTCCATGGGCGGCTCCACCAACACCATCCTCCACCTGCTGGCCGCTGCCCAGGAAGCGGGCGTGGACTACGGCCTGGCCGAGATGGACGCCAAGTCCCGCCAGGTTCCCTGCCTGGCCAAGGTTGCCCCGAACGTTGCCGGGAACAAGACGTACTACATGGAAGACGTGCACCGCGCCGGCGGCATCCCTGCGCTGCTGGGCGAGCTGAACCGCGGCGGCCTCCTGCACAAGAACGTCCACTCCGTGCACTCCAACGACCTCGACGGTTGGCTGGACGATTGGGATGTCCGCGGCGGCAAGGCAACGGAAGAAGCCAAGGCCCTGTGGCACGCGGCGCCAGGTGGCGTCCGCTCCTCCTTGGCTTTCTCGCAGTCGAACGTGTGGACCTCCCTGGACACGGACGCCGAAGGTGGCTGCATCCGGTCGGTGGAGCACGCCTTCTCCAAGGACGGTGGCCTGGCAGTGCTGCGCGGCAACATTGCCGTGGACGGTGCCGTGGTGAAGACCGCAGGCGTGGACGAGTCCATCTGGAAGTTCGAGGGACCCGCGATCGTCTGCGAATCACAGGACGAAGCCGTGGAAATGATCCTGAACAAGTCGGTCAAGGAAGGCGACGTGGTGGTGATCCGCTACGAAGGCCCCCGCGGTGGTCCGGGCATGCAGGAAATGCTCTACCCGACCTCCTTCCTCAAGGGCCGCGGCCTGGGCAAGAAGTGCGCACTCATCACTGACGGCCGCTTCTCCGGCGGAACCTCCGGTTTGTCCATCGGGCACATTTCCCCCGAGGCCGCCTCCGGTGGCGACATCGCGCTGGTGGAAAACGGCGACATCATCAGCATCGACATCACGCAGCGTTCCCTCCAGCTGAAGGTCTCCGATGAGATCCTGGCCGAGCGCCGCGAAAAGCTCCTGGTCAACGGCGGCTTCAAGCCCAAGAACAGGGACCGCCAGGTCTCGCCGGCCTTGCGGGCCTACGCAGCCATGGCGCTTTCGGCAGACAAGGGAGCCGTCCGCGACGTCTCGCTGATCGAGAACCTCTAAAGCGACGTACCGCGCCCGGGCCGCCCGCCGTCGTCGTACTTCACTGAAAGTACGACGACGGCGGGCGGCTTTCGTTAAGCGGGAACGTTTCAGGGGACGAACCTGTAGCCCATGCCCGGCTCAACTACCTTCCCGTCCAGCCGGCGGAGTGCACCCATGAAGCCTATATTAAGCATCCTTACTGATTTGCCGTCAGAAAGGGTGTCCCAATTGTCGCCATTGTGGGCTATCTTGATCTTGAGCAGCCCGACTAATTGTTTTGTGATGGCAATAATCAAAGGTTGCTTAGTTGTGTGTCATGGCTGCACGGCACGTTTGCGTTATTTTCCGTATCAATGAAAGGAAATACGTTGGCTGTTTCTGTTGAATTGGGCAAAGCACTCGATAAGGCCTACGAGAATTCCACCCTGGACGAAATCCTTGCCGCTCCGCCGTCCGCACTCGCCGGCCTTACAGATAAACACGACGAGTTGCTCGCCCAGCTGGGAATCAAGACTGTTCGTGACCTTGGCAGCAACAAATTCTTCGCCACCGCCGGTGTGCTCGTTGCGCTGTCCGGGAAGGCCGGCTGATTACCGCGCCTATGGGTAGTGGTTCCCGCCAAGGCGAGTAACAGTTCAGGTCGTTTTGAGGCATTTCAAAACGACCTGAACTGAGGCTCAGTTGGGAGTGAATGCTGCGCGGAAGGCGGCCAGTGCAGTATCCCCGGCTTCGATCGATTGACCGCCAACAGCCCCCGCTTCCAGCCCGATCACCCCGTTGTATCCGACGTCCGCCAGTGCCCTGGCAACAGCGGAGTAGTTGATCTCGCCGGTGCCCGGTTCGAAGCGCCCGGGTACATCGGCCACCTGGATTTCGCCCGTGAACGGCTGGGCCGCGCGGACGAGCTCGATCAGGTTACCCTCGCCAATCTGTGCGTGGTAGAGGTCCAGCATCATCCTCACGTTGGGGTGGTCGACGGCCTGGACCAGTGCCAGGGTGTCCTTCGCGCGGGCCAAGGGAATGCCCGGGTGGTCGAGGATGGTGTTCAGGTTCTCCAGCGCGAAGACGATCCCATGCTGGGCACCCAGATGCCCCAACTGTTCCAAGGTGCGGAGTCCGGTCAACCACATCCCGCCCGTAGCCCGATGTGTCGGCCTCACCGCACGACCACCCTCACCAAGCTCCGCGGGATGGACCACCATCCGCTCAACACCAAGTTCCAAGGCTGTGGGGATCAGCTTCTCAGCCGACGCAAGGACCTCGTGTGCAGTGGCGGAGTCGGTCAGGCTGCCGCCGAAATAGCCGCTCATGGACGAGAACCTTGCTCCGGTGGCGGCGAGGGCCGCGATGTCCCTGCCGCGGGTGTCCCAGAGCTCAACCTCGAAGCCCTGATCGTGGATGCGGCGAACACGTTCGATCAACGGCAGTTCGCCGTAGACCATCTCTGCGCAGACGGCCAGCCGGAAGGTCACGCTCCGACCTCCTGCACCACGGCCGCACCCCGGGGCTCCGCCTCGGCCGGGCGAAGCTCCGCGATGTCTGCCACCGCTACCGGCAACCCCGACTCTGAGGACTTGAACGCGGCCAATGCCACAGCCAGGGCGTTCCGGGCGTCTGCTCCACCCGGCGCGGCAACAGCGGTACGCGGCGGGGCCGCCGTCGGACGTTTGTCTGTGGAACCGCGACGCGCGGCGACGTCGTCGGCGAAGTGTGCAAGCTCCTCCGTGTAGGCGTCATGGAAGAGGTCGATGTTCAAGCGGGTGGTTTCCGAGGTGATGCCCGCCGCCGTGTAGCTCGTGGCATTGGTGGACTGCGGGCTGCCTGCCGTGACCATGCCCGCCGAGCCGAAAACTTCGCCGCGGACGTCATAGCCGTACAGCGCGTTGAAGTTGGCCTCGGCCACCGCGATGGCACCGTTGCTGTAGGTTACGGTCACTACGGCGGTATCCAGGAGGCCGCCGGCTTTGGCCTCGGGGGCTACCAGGGCGTCTGCGACCGCGTGGACCTTGACTGGAACGGCGCCGGGGTTCAGCCAGTTCAGGGTGTCGAAGTCGTGGATCAGCGTCTCAAGGAAGATGGTGCCGGGCGCGATTCGCTCCGGGTTGCCGATTCCGGCTTCGGTCCCGGGGTCGCGGGTGAGGGAGCGGAGAAGCTGCGGCACGCCGACGATGCCCTGGTCGATGAGCTTCCGCGCTGCCGCAAAGTCGGCAGAGTAGCGGCGGTTGAAGCCAAAGCGGAGGACGACGCCGGCCTCTTCCGCTGCTGCGATGGCGGCGTCGAGTTCCTCAATGGTCCGGCCGCCCGGCTTCTCGCAGAAGACATCCTTGCCTGCCTTGGCCGCTGCGGTGATCAGTTCCGAGTGGAAGCGGAGGGGCGCAGCGATCAGGACCGCGTCCACGTCGGGGTCGTTCAGGACATCAGATGCATCGGTGCTGATTTTCGCCACGCCGAGCCGGCTCGCGAGGGCCTCCAGGGCGGGCTGTACGGGATCGGCGATGGCTTCCAGCCGGGCGTTGGGGAGGCGGACTGCAATGGATTCAGCGTGGAAGTTGCCGATCCACCCCGCCCCGATGACTGCGATGCGGACGGGCCGGTCATCGGCGACCGGGTGCTGAAGGTACGTCATTGGGGCTCCTTGAATGGATGTCTAGATCGTTCTAGTACGCCCATGATGGCACGCCTTCGGCCTGCTCGTCTAGATCGTTCTAGTTCAAGGGTCTTGGGCTGTCCAGCGGAATCTGCGCCGGGTTGTGCGGGACACCAGCCTGGAGTCCCGGCGTCGAGAGCTTCGGCTCGGGGGCGACCTGGCGCGATGGGCGGATGTGGTCCAGCGCCAGCTTCGCCAGGGGTGCCATCAGCAGGAGCAGCAGCATGGTGCACCCTCCGGCCAGCCCGGCCAACAGGACCAGTGCCGCCATGAACAGCAGGTGGATGTCCGGCGCGTCCGCAAACGAGGGGACGAATGGTACGGCCAGCCCTTTGGTTGATTTCACATCTTGCTCCTGCGTGGTGGTTGCTCATTATCCGGGTACTTAGGAGTGCTCCGGCGAAGCGAAAAGTGATGCCCCTTTTGGGGGACCTTTGGCTCGGGGACCGGGCAATGCCATGCCCCGAGCGACGTTCAAAAAACTTCTTGGCAACCCTGCGTCACGTTTCCGCAGGTCAGGGCACATATCCAGTGCCCATGTCTTTGAGCTGTGTACTGCGCCGTTGCCCTTTTCGGCCGCGTCGCGGTTCATTGACGAGTTGGCAGCGATGGGTGTGGTGGGTTCTGGGGCCCACCCGGGGCGCCGTCGCTGCATGAAACCGGGCTAGTGCGGTCGGTCGTCTGAGTCGCGGCCGGCCGCACGACCGGATTTGTGAGCGCACACATCTATTCGCCTGTAGAACGTTCTATAGACTGGCTCCGAGCAGAGGAGAGTCATGACCGGGAAACGTCCCACCTTGATGGACGTGGCTGAAGCCGCAGGTGTATCCAGGGCCTTGGTTTCCATCGTCATGCGGGACGCCCCGGGTGCTTCTGAAGCGACCCGGCTGAAAGTCCAAGCGGCCGCAAGGGAACTCGGCTACCGGCCCGACAGCCGCGCCCGACTCCTCCGAAGCAGCCGCACCAGGCTCCTTGGCCTCAGCTTTTCCACCGCACAGGCCTTCCATGCCGAGATTGTGGACGCCGCCTACGCCGGAGCGACGATACGCGGATACGACATCGCGCTCAGCGCAGTGGCCAATGGCCGACCGGAAGCGCGGGCAGTGGAATCCCTGCTGGACCTGGGCTGCGAGGCACTGATCATGATTTCCCCGTCCCTCCCGCCGGAGGAACTGGCCGGATACGCAGCCCGCTTGCCCGTCATCAGCCTTCTCCGCGACGACGTTGGCGACTCCTTGGACTCAGTGAGCAGCGATGACCATGCCGGGATCCACCTGGCCGTGGAGCACCTGGTTTCGCTGGGGCATCGGCGGATCGCACACGTGGATGGCGGCCAGGCAGTGTCCAGCGCACAACGACGGGCGGCATTCCAGGCAGAGATGACTTCACGTGGCTTGGATGCGCGCGTCGTCGCCGGGGGACCCACCGAAGAAGACGGTTTGCGCGCCGGCCGTGAGCTGCAGCAGGACTTGCCCACCGCCGTCGTTGCTTTCAATGACCGGTGTGCGCTGGGTGTCTGGGAGAGTTTCCGCGCCGCTGGCCTCCGGGTGCCGGACGACGTCTCCGTCCTCGGCTACGACGACAGCCAATTCGCCCGGCTCAGCTATGTCCAGTTGTCCTCGATCAGCCAGGACGCGCCTTTGTTGGCCCGCGCAGCCGTCGACCGCGCGGTGGACCGTTTGGAGGGTACGACGTCGGCAGCCCACCTGGTGCGGACACCGCACCTTGTGGTGAGGGAGACTACGGGCAGGGTGCCCGGCTGACCGCAGTCCGGTTACGTGGAGATCGCCCGCATGGCGTTGTTCCGCTTTTCATGGGTAAGCTCGGCCAATCCCAGCGCTTCCAGCAGGGGTGGCATGTACATGCCGAACCGGCCCCGGTACCCCTTCCGGAGACCGTACCAGCCGCCCACCGGGTTGCTTTCGCTGCGACCCCACGCCTCTACCGTTCCCTCGGCGGCGTCCTTGCCTTCGTCGGCGGCGCCCAGCGGGACCCAGTCGCCCTGTTCCACGAGCCACGCGTGCAGGTCCTCGATGGCGCGGAGCTGGTACAGCAACTTGGTAGAGCCCACTTGGCAGACGATTGCCGGGGGGTCCGCGGACTCATCCTTGTACATGACGTAGTCGGACGAGCCCGGGGGAGTGGTCAGCTGCCACGGATCGTCCTTGGTTCCAGCGGCCATTCAGGGGTCCTTTCTGCGGTTGTGGTCAGCTTACGCAGGGCGGCATAAAGCACCCGGCATGCCCGGTTCGCAAAGGAACCTCATTTACGGGGAACCCTCCGCGGGGGCGTCGTCCTCGAAGTCGGGACCTTCCGCCGGTTCCTGGCTGTGGAGGCCGGTGTCATGCGGGACCCAGCCTTCCGTCTCGCCCTCTGCCGGAGCGTCGGTGTGGTGCCGGATGACATGTTCGGTCTCATCTGATGGCTTCATGACGGATACTTCCTGTCCTTGGCTGGGACTGCTTCCGTGAGTGCCCCCAGTCTACGCCTGGGTGTGGTCCGCTGCGGCGTCCGCCCTCCGCGGAATCCTGTCCACATAGCACTGATCAGGGACCTTGTGATCCAAAGGTGTGGCATAGGCTGAACCCAGCAGTTCCCCGTGAAACAACAGACTGCCAAGGAGAGGTAAAGATGCCCAAGCGCCCCAACCCGGCGGTGAAAATCGCCCAGGAAACAGCACACAACGCCGTTTTCGACGCCCAAGGCAAACCCAAGCCCGGTGTCCACAATGTCCTGCTTAAAGCCGTAGAGGTCCAGCGGCCACTGGTCCTGGCCAACCTTCGACGCTTGCAACGCCGGCACCCCCATGATTCTCCAGCGCAGCTTGCGGCAAAACTGGAGCACCATTACCTGCTCGTCATCTCAGGCGGGGGTGCCGCCGTAGGTGCGACCGCCGTCGTGCCGGGTATTGGTACCGCGGCATCGCTGGGCCTTTCCGCGCTGGCAACCGTTGGGTTCCTGGAGACCACGGCCCTGTACGCGTCGTCCCTGGCCGAACTCCACGGCATCAGGCTCACCGACCCGGAACGTTCCCGGACCATGGTCATGGCCATCATGCTGGGTGAGGAAGGCACGTCCCTGCTGGGCGCACTGAGCGGGCAGTCGCTGGGCCGCGGTAAAGGCGTCACTAATGCCTGGGGCAAGTCCCTGACCAAGAAGATTCCGGGCAGCGGATTCGGAGTCATCCGTGACACCATTCAGCGCGCCTTCCTGAAGAACCTCCTGAAGAAACAAGGCGGCGCTTTCATTGGACGCGCCCTGCCCTTCGGTATCGGGGCCGTGGTTGGCGGTGCCGGCAACCTGATGATGGGCCGTGCCGTGGTCTCCAGTGCCAAGGAAGCCTTCGGCGCGATGCCCGATACAGTGCCGGGTGAACTTCTGCCCAACGCACCCAAAAACGTGACTGTAAACGCAACCGAAAACCCGACGCTGGAAGGCGGTAACAGTGGATCTGAACGCTGACCTGGGAGAGTCCTTTGGCTCCTGGACCATGGGCGATGACGCCTCGATGTTCCGTATCGTGAGCAGCGCCAACGTGGCGTGCGGCTTCCACGCCGGGGATCCGCTGACCATGCTGGACAGCTGCCGCGCAGCATTTGAATTGGACGTTCGTGTAGGCGCGCATGTGGGTTACCGGGACCTGGCTGGGTTCGGACGTCGTTCCTTGGACATGACCTTTGATGAGCTCTTCGGGGACGTCCTCTACCAACTCGGCGCCCTGGACGGGATGGCCCACGCCGTGGGCGCTTCGGTGGACTACGTCAAACCGCACGGCGCCCTCTACAACAGGATTGTTCAGGATCCCGAGCAGGCAGAGGCCGTGGTGGCTGCTGTTCATGCCTACGATCCCGGCCTTCCCGTGTTGGGACTGCCGGGGTCGGCATGGTTGAAACTGGCTGATGAGGCCGGTCACCCGGTCTTCCGCGAAGCGTTCGTGGACCGGGCCTACCTGCCGGACGGCACCTTGGTGCCGCGCACCCAGGAGGGCGCCGTCCTCCACGACCCCGCCGCAGTGGTGGCTCAGGCCGTGCGCTTGGCGACGCGCAAGGAAGTACTGGCCATCGACGGTTCCGTCGTCCCCGTGCAGGCGGATTCGCTGTGTATCCACGGAGACACGCCAGGGGCCGTCAGCATGGCCGCTGCCGTTCGAGAGGGACTGGAGCAAGCCGGCGTGCAGGTCGAGGCGTTCGCCTGATCCTGCGGTGCGGTTCTTTTTAGGGGAGTGCATTAATGGGTGCGGTAGTAGTTGACCCTGGGACCTTGACCTCGGCCCTGGAGCCGGAGCAGGCCTTGGACCGCGCATCGATGCATCTGGCCAATGCCCTCCTGGGCAACTGCGCCGACGCCGGGGGCCTGGAGGTCCTGCTCGGTGGCCTCCGGCTCCGCTTCGTCACGGCCTCCGCAGTGTCAGTCACGGGCGCCGAAGGCATCGTCACCCTCAACGGCTCCGAGCTGCCACTTAACAAAGCGGTGCGGGTGGCTCCGGGATCGGTCCTTGAGGTAGGGCCCGCGCTCTTCGGAATCCGATATTACGTGGCAGTACCCGGCGGCATTCCGCCTCAGGCCGAGCCGTTGCGCGCTGGCGGTGCCCTGACCTTTGGCCGTCCGAACAGCCAGACCTATCCGGACATGCAACAACCCCCGCGCCGTGCGCTTCATCCCGAACGTCCGGTGGTCGCCAGGGTTTTCCGCGGCCCGCAGACCCCTGATTTCGGCGCTGATTCGTGGCTGAGGTTAACCACCGAACCGTGGATTCTCTCGCCGGAGTCGGACAGGGCCGGGGCGCGGCTGGTGGGGCGACCACTCGAGGCGGCCCCAACTCCAGCACGCCAACCTCAGCCGCTGCGGACCGGCTCGGTCCTGCTGCCGCCGTCGGGCCTTCCCGTGATCGCCCTGGCCGGCCACCCGGCAACGGCAAAATCGCCCGTGATCGCGCTGGTCCGGGACGAGGACCTGGACCTGCTCGGCCAGGCAAGGCCGGGCCAGATGGTGCACTTATTGGGGACGGGTGAGGCCCCTCGTCCTATCCGAACAGCAGGTGCGCAACCGTGAAGATAGCCAGGCCCGCCAGCGCGCCGACCACGGTTCCGTTGATGCGGATGTACTGAAGGTCCTTGCCCACCTGGAGCTCGATCTTCTGGGACGTTTCGTCTGCGTCCCAACGCGCCACCGTGTCCGAGATGACGCCGGCGATGTCCGAGCGGTAGGTGTTCACCAGGTATCCGGCCGCGTCGCCAATCCAGGCGTTGACCTTGCCGGCCAGTTCCTCATCCTTGACCAGGCGTGTGCCGAAGTCCCGGACGGCTCCTTTGAATCGCAGGCTCAGTTCGCTGTCGGGGTCATCGACGGCGTTGAGCAGTGCGGTCTTCACCGTTCCCCAGGTGCGTGAGGCGAGTTCGCGGACCTCGGGATCGCCGAGTATCTGCGCCTTGATGGTTTCGGCGCGCTCAATCATGGCCGGATCGTGCTGCAGGTCCTGGGCGAGCTCGGTGAGGTAGGCGTCGATGGATTGGCGCACTTGGTGGTTCTGGTCGGACTGGACGGCGCGCATGAACTTGGACAGTTCCACGTGCACGCGGTCGCCAACCAGGCCGTCCACGAATGTTGGCACCCAGAGCGGCGAGCGGTCCGAAACGAGCCGGTTCACCGTTGCATGGTTGTCGTCTACCCAGTCGGCTGCGCGGTCCACCAGCAGGTCCACCAACTTGTGGTGGTGGCCGTCCGCGAAGATCCGCTCCGCCATCCGGCCCACCGGCGGCCCCCATGGCGGGGTGAGCAGGTGCTTGCGGACCATGCCTTCGATGACCGCTTGGACGTCGTCGTCATTAAGGACGGTGAACACGCCGCGGATCGCAGCACCGCCTTCCTTCGCGACGCGTTCGGCACCACCCGGACCGGACAACCAGGCCCCGGCCTTGCGGGCAATATCGATGCTCGCCAACTTCTCCTGCACAACCTCCTGGGACAGGAAGTTGCTTTCCACGAACTCGCTGAGCGATTCGCCGATCTGGTCCTTGCGCCGCGGGATGATGGCGGTGTGCGGGATCCTAAGACCCATGGGGTACTTGAACAGGGCGGTGACGGCGAACCAGTCAGCCAGCGCGCCAACCATGCCACCCTCGGCCGCTGCGCGAACGTACTCAAGCCACGGGTACTGCTTCTGGAAGGCGAATGCCACCGTGAAGATCACGGCCATCCCGATCAGCAGGGCCAACGCCAGCCGCTTCATCCGTCGAAGCGCGGCTGCTTTTTCCAGGTCTCCCGCCGAAAGATCGACGACGGCGGGACCGGCCGGGGCGGGTACGGGACCTGACGCCGGACGGGGGTTGGTGACGTCTTCAGTTGGGATTTGTTCAGAGTTCACCTGCATTAGCCCAGCGTAGCCCCCGTGCGTACAACCGCGTGGGCTACCGTATCTCCATGACAAGCGACGACTTCGCCACCGTAAGGCCCAAGGTCTACGCCCACCGTGGCTCCAGTGCCGCCTTTGCCGAACACACCAGGGCCGCCTATTTGAGGGCCATCGACGACGGGGCGGACGGAGTCGAGTGCGATGTGCACCTCACCCGGGATCAGCACGTGGTGTTGTTGCACGACTCCAACCTGGACCGGACCTCCACGGGGACAGGACCTGTAGCCGAGCAAACCCTGGAAGAGCTCCGGGAGCTGGACTTCTCGTCATGGAAGGGTGCGCGGATCCCTGAAGCCTATGGGGGAGTGGCCGACCAATTCCTGACGCTGCCGGAGCTGTTGGATATCCTCCGCGGGGCCGGCCGCGACATCGGCTTGGCCATCGAACTCAAGCACCCAAGTCCCTACGGGCTGAAGCTTGAGGACCGGGTACTGGCCCTGTTGGCCGAGGAAGGCTGGACACCGGAGGAGTCCAGGCTGGAGAACATCCAGGTCTCCTTCATGAGCTTCGATTCGGACTCTGTACAGCGGTTGCTGGAGACTGTTCCCCCGCAGCATGTCTGCCAACTGGTGGATGACTACACGGTCCAGGAAATCCGGGAGGAACTGGGCCTGGGCTTCCTCACCGGCGGGGCGGTAGCCAACGTCATGAAGGCGATGCAGGAGGAAGCGGAGCGCGTGCTGGACGAGGGACAGGCGGGAATCGCGGGCCCGGGAATCGACTATGTGCGCGAGCATGCACGCAACGTGCAGCGGTGGTTGGAGGCTGGCCGCGTATTCCGGGTGTGGACTGTTGATTCCCAGAAGGATGTAGCGCTTTGCCAAGGTCTCGGCATCCATGAGATCACCACCAACAAACCGGCGCAGGTCCTGGCGCAGCTCATGGTTTCCAGCTGACTTTGGGGCTTACCGCGCTTGTGATTGAGTGGTCTCATGTCACTTCGCTGGTCACCCAAGGCAACACATACCGTCTCAGCAATAGGCTTGGGCGCCCTGCTCCTGGCCAGTGCCGCAAAGCATTTCCGGACCCCCGCCTTCTATTACCCCGTGGTGCCGGATTACCTGTGCCGCAGGGATGAGCCGGGGAGCCGTCCCAATGGGCCGTTGGCAGTGATGTCGCGGGAGGAATGGGTCGCGTCGTCGGGCCTGCTCGAGGTGGCTGCCGCCGTCGGTCTCCTGGTACCTGCCACCCGCAAGGTGGCGGCTGACGCAACCACAGCGATGTTCACTGCATTCCTTGCGGGGCATATTGATGCCCTCAGGCGCGCTTACGGACCGAAAGGCACTCCTGCCCAGAGGCGTATCCACACCGTGCGGCTGCCCCTGCAGATTCCGCTGATCCTCTGGTCGTGGAGCCTGCGGAAATGACCAGTGGTTCCGCGCCCCTGAAACTCAGGGAGTCGCCGGCGTTCAAGATCGCACTCTCCTTGAGCATCGCGACAGGACTCTACGGGGTTTCGTTTGGTGCCTTGTCTGTCGCGTCCGGCTTTGATTTCTGGCAGACGATGGTTCTGAGCCTCCTGCTCTTCAGCGGTGGATCGCAATTCGCGTTCATTGGTGTGGTGGCAGGCGGCGGCTCCGGGGTGGCGGCCATGACCGCCAGCGCACTCCTGGGTTTGCGCAACGGCATTTACGGCATGCAGATCAATGCGATGCTCCGGCCCGGCGGCTGGAAGCGCTACCTTTCCGCGCACGTCACCATTGACGAGTCGACGGCGACGGCGTCCGGCCAGACGGATCCGGATGAGCAGCGCCGCGGATTCTGGACAGCCGGAATTGGAATATTCATCTTGTGGAATATTTTTACGGCCGTTGGCGCCTTGGCAGGGGATGCCATGGGAGATCCCAAGCAGTGGGGCCTCGATGGTGCCGCCGTAGCAGCGTTCCTGGCCTTGCTCTGGCCCCGGCTGAAGGGCCGGGAACCGTGGGCCATCGCCGCAGCCTGTGCACTGGCCACCGTCATGGCGGTGCCCTTCGTGCCGTCAGGTGTTCCGATTTTGGTTGCTGCCGTCGTGGCCGGAATCATCGGGTGGTTCAGCCACGCGCGCATGGATGAAGGGCTTGAGCCGGACGTGGATCCCTACGCGGAAAAGCGCCAACAAGAACCCAGGAGCAACGCATGAACCTGTGGCTTTGGATCCTGATCGCGTGCGGCCTGGCCTACCTCACTAAGCTGCTGGGCTACTTTGTGCCCGCCAAGCTGTTGGAAAGCCCACGGATCATGCACGTAGCCGGCACCATGACCATCGGCCTGCTGGCCTCACTGACGGTGGTCAATGCTGTCGCTTCGGGGCAGGCCCTGGTTCTGGATGCCCGCATCGGGGCGTTGGCTGCGGCCGCGGTGGCCTTGTGGCTCCGGGCACCGTTCCTGGTGGTGGTGATTTCCGGCGCTGCCGCGGCCGCCCTGCTCAGGCTGCTGGGGTGGGGCTAGACAGCGTCAGTGAACGTCACGCCCGGGATGCCCGATTGTTCGGGAAGGGGCCGCGAAGGGCGCTCGGTGCGGATGGCGTCCTCGATCAGGGCGACGGGCCGCTTCCACGCTTCGGATCCCGGTTCCATCGTGTCCACAGCACCTATCAGCATGGCAACCAGCCGGACCATGTCCTCGATGGTGATGTCCCGGCGGAGTGAACCCTGGCCTTGGCCGCGCTCCAACAAGGTGGCCATGGAGCCGATGAGGCCACCGGTGATCCCCATGAGGAGTCCGCGGCGTCCGGCAACGGCGTCAAGGAGGTTGGCGTCTTCACTGGCTACCTGCATCACGGCATCGATGACGTTGATGAGGCCCTCGGCGGCGTCCATGCCGTCAAGGGCTGCGGCAGCCACGGGATCCACGTGCTGGCGGAGCTGGCGCGACAGGGCAGCGAGCACCAGCTGCTCTTTATCCGAAAAGTTGCGGAACAGTGTAGCCGGGCCAACTCCAGCGGTGGCGGCGATGGTCTGCAACGGCACTTCGGGGCCATGCTCCCGGAAGCACTGCCTTGCAGCGGTAATGATCTTGTCCACATTGCGTGCGGCGTCTGCCCTGAGGGGCTTGCGTTCCAAGGGCTGTTCCATGCTTGTCAGGGTAGCAACGGTCAGGTCCCTGCCTGTTGTTACGCGGGAGTAGGCCGTCATATGACAAACCGGTACGTGAAACACTGGATTCCATGTTGCTTGCATTCTCAGTCGCGCCTTCGGGCCAGCCCGCATCCGCTGCCAACGGTGGACCCACCCCCGACGCCTCAGTGCACGACGCCGTAGCCGCCGCCGTCAAAATCGTCCGGGAGTCCGGACTTCCCAACCAGACGGACTCCATGTTCACCACCATCGAGGGCGAGTGGGACGAGGTCTTTGACGTGGTCAAGCGCGCCACCGAGGCGGTGGGCCGTTACGGCAGCCGGGTTTCGCTGGTGATCAAGGCCGATATCCGTCCGGGTTACAGCGGCGAATTGACCGGAAAAGTGGAGCGCCTCGAAGAGGCCATCACCGCCACGGACTAGTTCCTTCCCCCAGCCTGCTGCGAGTGCAAGACTGGGGCGCATGATTGAACACGTCACCGAGCCTGGTTGGGTCGATGTGGAGCGGTACCTGACCGACGTCGTCGTGCGCCCTGATCCTGCCCACAAGCGTGCCTTGACGTCCGCCGTGGAGGCAGGCATGCCTGCGATCGAAGTGGCGCCCAATGCCGGCAAACTGCTGCGCATGCTCGTGCAGATGTCCGGGGCCAGGCGCGTGCTTGAGATCGGCACCTTGGCCGGGTTCAGCAGTATGTGGATGGCCCAGGGACTGCCCGACGACGGCAGGATCGTCACGTGCGAATTCCTCCGGAAACATGCGGACGTCGCGCGAGCCAACCTGGATGCTGCCGGCGTAGGACACAAGGTGGACATCCGTGTAGGTGCTGCCCTGGATACCTTGCCCACGCTTGTGGGCCAGGACCCGTTCGACTTCGTTTTCATCGATGCCGATAAGGAAAACGACGCCAACTACTTGGACTGGGCCATCAGGCTGGGCCGCCCCGGGACGGTGATCGTGGTGGACAACGTCATCTGGGATGGCGCCATCCTGGACCCGCAACGGGATGAGGTTAATGCGCCGGGCATCGTGAAGATGCTGGAGATGATGGGACAGGACCGCCGCTTGGACGCCACCGCCATCCAGACGGTTGGAAGCAAAGGCTGGGACGGCTTCGCGATGGCACGGGTGAGGTAGGCGGTGGATTTCACGATTCGTCCGGCGACGGTGGAGGACGCCGAAGAGATGGCCATCATGCACCTCCAGTCCTGGCGTGAGAGCTACGGGCGGTTGCTGCCGCCGGAGTTCTTCGCCAAACAGGAAGCCGCCTTGCCGGACCGCATCAACCGGTACCGGGAGTCCATTGCTGCCGGCCACTCCCGGAGGCTGGCCCACGGGCCGGACGGCGACCTTGTAGGTATTGGGGCCGCAGGCTCGGGCAGTGACGAGGACAAGCCCTGCGATATGGAGCTGTTCATGCTGTACACACTCGAACGTATCCATGGCCGCGGTGTGGGCCAGGCTTTGGTGGATGCCTTGATTGGAGACGGGCCGGCGTATCTCTGGGTCCTGGACGACAACCCGCGGGCCCAAGCCTTCTACCGGCGCAACGGCTTCGTCCCCGACGGCAAAAGGCAGCTCTGCGACCCGTCCTGGTACTCGCTGCCGGAGCATCGGATGGTGCGTACCGCCGTCGGCCGCTAACCGCCGCTAAAACCGGACACTATTCCAGCTCGCCGCTGGCCCCTTCTTCGTCGTCCAAGGACGAATCCAGCAGGCTCGGCGGCTTGGGCACGCGGGCCAGCAGCAGGAAGACCACGGTCAGCCATGCCGCAGCGGCGGTGAACAGTTCCGCCCATACCCACTCGCCAAGGTTCATGGATTGATCTTATGGCCCAACCGCCCATTATTGTAAGTATCCTTACTACTCACTGGGCTGCAGGGCTCCACTAGGCTGGAACCATGACTGAGGCAGGACGGAAGTAGTGGCAAAACGCGGCAGGGTGAGCAAGTCACAAAGGTCGACGGCGGGAGTCGTCGACGTGCCTTCCGGCACCCGTCTCGACGGCCCGGTAGAGGGTGTCTACTACATCGATACCGGCGATTGCGAGCTGATCCAGGACCAGGACAACTCCAACGGCTGGTTGCTGAAAATCAATGGCGTGATGAGCTCGCACATCGACCTTGCCGATCCGCTGTTCCTGGATTTCGAATACATGCGCTGGATCGCGGCTTTGGTGGAATCGCGCTGGCCCAGGGAACAGAAACCCAAGTTGCGCGCGCTCCATCTGGGCGGGGGAGCGTGTTCCATGGCCCGGTACTTCCACGCTGCCTACCCCGAGGCGCGGCAGGTTGTGGTGGAGCTCGATGGCAAGCTCGCGGAGTATGTCCGTGGTTGGTTCGAGCTGCCCAAGGCGCCCCTGTTGCGGATCCGGGTTGGCGAGGCGCGGCAGGTGACAGAGTCGCTGACTCCCGATACCCGTGACCTCATCATTCGCGACGTCTTCGCCGGAGCCTTTACGCCCCGCGCCCTGACAACGCGTGAATTCACGGCCCATGCGGACGCGGTACTCGCAGCCGATGGGCTGTATGTGGTCAACTCCGGCGACGCCCCGGACCTGAAGAACGCCCGCGCCGATGCCGCAACCATCGCGGACACCTTCGAGCACACCATGATTATCGCCGACCCCGCCATGCTCAAGGGTCGTCGCTACGGCAATATGATCATGGCCGGCAGCCACACGCCCTTCGGTGATGACCCCACCCTTGCCAGACGGCTTCTGGGCGGCGGCGTCCCAGCGCACATCTGGGACGATGCCCAAGTGCGCGCCTTCGCGGCCGGGACTCCGGTGCGCCACGATCCTCCTGCGGAAACGGAGCCGGCCCCCGCATAGGCGGCGCGGCTAGTTGGCCCCCAGCAGTTCCTCCCGTCGTTGCTCCGTCTCCTCGCGCAAGGCCTGGACGACGGCGGCTACCGCAGGCCGGCGCATCGAGTCCGGGCGGAGGACCATCCAGTAAGGAAGCAGCTCCGCGAAGTCCGATGGCAGGAGCCGCACCAAATCCGAGTGCCGATCGGCCATGAAGCAGGGAAGGAACCCAATACCTGCCCCGGCCCGGGTGGCCTCGACATGCACGAACACGTTGGTGGAGCTAAGGCCGTCGCGCATGGTCGGAACCAGCCTCCGGGGCGCATCCAAATCGTCCACCTGGAGCATTGAATCCACAAAGTAGACCAGTTGGTGTCGCGTGAGTTCCTCGATGCTCCCGGGCGTCCCGTGATCCGAAAGGTAGGCGCGGGACGCGTACATTCCCAGCCGGTACTCGCCCAGCCTGATCGCTTCGGCCCGGTGCACCTGCGGCGTCCCCACCACCACTTCGATGTCCAGGCCGGATCGTTGCTGCAGTGCCCGACGCGTCACGGTGACGATCTCCACGCTCAGTCCCGGGTGCTCCCGTCTCAGTCGCGCCACGGCAGGTGCGGCGATGTACGCGCTGAAGCCGTCTGTTGCGGTCATCCGTACGACGCCGGTTATGGGGTCGGGTGCGCGGTCGCTGGGTCCCAGCGCACCCACCGCAGCTTCGATCCGTTCCGCGACCAGTACGGCTTGGGCGCCCAGCTCGGTCACTTCCCAACCCCCGGCGGCTCGCGCCAGTACCCTGCCGCCCAGCGCCTTTTCCAGTGCCGCTATCCTGCGAGAGACGGTGGTGTGGTTCAGTCCCAAGGCTTGGGCCGCCGTCGTGAATTTTCCTGAGCGTGAGACGGCGAGGAAGATGAGGAGGTCGTCTGGATTGGGATTCATATCTGCAATTCTGCACACCTAAGGTGCCTTATTGGTCATTGAGGCATAACGAATCTGCGGCAATACTCAGTGGAGCATTCCGTGTTGTGGATCACATCACGTTCAAAAGGGTCAAAGAGGACACTGAGGAGATGGATATGAGCGTTGAGCAGCGCTCCGCATCAAGAGCCGGAAAAGATGCCGGCAAGGGCTCCGGCCTGAAGAAGATCGTCGCAGCCTCAATGGTGGGCACTGTAGTGGAGTGGTACGAGTTCTTCCTCTACGCCACTGCGGCAACCCTGGTCTTTGGGAAGTACTTCTTCCCGAGCACCGGCAACGAGCTGGACGGCATCATCCAGGCGTTCATCACCTACGCGGTGGGCTTCGTTGCCCGTCCGCTGGGCGGAATCGTCTTCGGCCAGATCGGCGACAAACTGGGCCGCAAGCCCACGCTGCAGTTGACCATCGTGATTGTGGGCGTCTCCACGTTCCTCATGGGCTGCCTCCCCGGCTTCGTGGACATCGGCTACTGGGCGCCTGCCCTGCTGGTGGCCCTCCGCTTCATCCAGGGCTTCGCGCTCGGTGGCGAGTGGGGTGGTGCGGTGCTCCTGGTGGCTGAACACAGCCCCAATAAATCCCGTGGCTTCTGGTCATCCTGGCCGCAGGCAGCCGTGCCGGTTGGAAACCTGCTGGCCACGCTGGTCCTGTTCGTCATGTCCACCACGCTCAGCAGTGAAGCCTTCCTCGGCTGGGGCTGGCGCGTAGCGTTCTGGCTCTCCGCCGTGATCGTGTTCGTGGGCTACTACATCCGCACCCATGTCACCGAAGCCCCGATCTTCCTTGAAGCCAAGGCGCAGGTGGAGGAATCCAAGGCCATCAGCTACGGCGTGGGCGAGGTCATCCGCAAGTACCCCAAGGGCATCCTGCAGGCCATGGGACTCCGGTTCGCGGAGAACATCATGTACTACCTCGTGGTGAGCTTCGCGATCGTCTATCTCAAGAGCGTCCACAAGTACGACACTTCCTCGCTTCTGCTGGCTCTCCTGATCGCACACCTCATCCACTTCCTGGTCATCCCGCAGGTTGGACGCCTCGTGGACTCGTGGGGACGCAAGCCCGTGTACCTGATTGGTGCCATCACCGGCGCGACGTGGCCGTTCTTCGCCTTCCCCATGTTCGACACCAAGAATGCCGTGGTCATCGTGCTCGCCGTGACCATTGGCCTGTGCCTGCATGCCTTCATGTACGCGGGGCAGCCGGCCATCATGTCCGAACTCTTCCCCACCCGCATGCGCTACTCCGGCGTTTCGCTCGGCTCGCAGGTCACCTCGATCTTCGCAGGCTCACTGGCGCCGCTGCTGGCAACGCAGTGGCTCAAGGACACCGGCTCCTGGCTCCCCACCGCGATTTACCTGGTGGTCGCCTGCGCGATTACCGCCGTCGCCGTGATCTCGCTCAAGGAGACCAAGGGCATCGCGCTCGAATCCGTGGACGAAGCCGATGCCGAACGTCACGGACTGACGACTGCCTCCACCACCTCGAAGGGCTGATTCGATGGACAACTCCTTGAACGGACGCAAAGCATTGGTGACCGGCGGTGCGAGCGGAATCGGTGCAGCCTGTGCCCGGGCGCTGGCCGCCCGTGGGGCGAAAGTTGTAGTGGCCGACGTCGACGCCTCCGGAGCTGCGGCCCTCGCCGATGAGCTGGGCGGCACGGCGTGGACGGTGGACCTCTTGGACGTCGACGCCCTGGCGGCACTGAGCCTGGACTGCGACATCCTGGTCAACAACGCGGGCATCCAGAAAGTTGCGCCGATTGAGGAGTTCGAACCCGCGGAGTTCCGGCGGATCCTGGCCCTGATGCTGGAGGCGCCGTTCCTCCTCATTAGGGCCGCGCTCCCGCACATGTACGCCAACGGGTTCGGCAGGATCATCAACATCTCCTCGGTCCATGGACTCCGGGCCTCGGCCTACAAGAGCGCCTACGTGTCCGCCAAGCACGGCCTCGAGGGGCTCAGCAAGGTCACTGCCTTGGAAGGGGGCGAGCGCGGGGTCACCTCCAACTGCATCAACCCCGGCTACGTCCGAACGCCCCTTGTTGAGAAGCAGATCGCGGACCAGGCCCGGCTCCATGGGATCCCCGAGGCCGAGGTCCTGGCCAAGGTGATGTTGACGGAGTCCGCTGTGAAGCGTTTGGTGGAGCCGGATGAGGTTGCGTCGTTGGCAGCCTGGATGGCCTCCGACGACGCCGGTATGGTCACCGGAGCGAGCTACACCATGGACGGTGGGTGGTCGGCCCGATAGCAGCCCCGGTGAGATGCCAAGTAATGCCAATGTTCGACGCGAACATTGGCATTACTTGTAGTTTCGGCGGTCGGAGCCGGCCTAACCTTCGCCGCCGATGATGGCCTCGGCATTGTCGAAGGCCCACGTCACCAAGGGGATGAGCAGGGCGGCAAGTTCGCGGCCTCGTTCGGTCAGGCTGTAGTCCACGCGGGGCGGGATGACGGGCTGCGCATCGCGGCGGACCAGACCGTCCTTTTCGAGTGTTTTGAGGGTTTGGGCCAGCATTTTTTCGCTGATGCCGTCAGCCCGGCGTCGAAGTTCGCTCCACCGTTGCTCACCCTCGGAGAGCGACAGCAGAATGAGCACGCCCCACTTGCTCGTGATGTGGTCCAGCACCGTCCGGCTGGGGCAGCCGGCCGGGAACACGCCGTCGGCGAGGGTGGCCGGGAGCGGGGCGGGTATGGCACTTACTTTCATGTCAGTACCTTACCTTAAAGTGCGTACTCTCTTTTGGGAAGTTTATGGCTTCTTGGCTCGTTGACCAGCATGACAGAGCAAAAACCTTGGAGAGGAACACCATGAGCATCGTTATCACTGGAGCAACCGGACAGCTGGGCCGTCACGTAGTAGAGGCACTCTTGGAGCGCAACGTCCCCGCAGAGACCATCATTGCTGCAGGCCGTTCGATCGAGAAGCTGGCCGATTTTGCGGACCGTGGCGTTCAGGTCAGGACAATGGATTATGAAGACGCCGCGTCAGTTGCAGAAGCACTGAAAGGTGCCAGCAAGGTCCTGCTGATCTCCGGCAGTGCCGTGGGCCAGCGCGTGGAGCAGCACCGTACGGTGATTGAAGCAGCGAAGGCGGAAGGAGTGGAGCTTCTCGCTTACACCAGCATCGCAAACGCCGAAACCACCGGAATGAAACTGGCGGCCGAGCACCAGGCTACCGAGGCCATCCTCAAGGAATCCGGCGTCCCGTTCGTGCTCCTGCGGAACGGCTGGTACTTGGAGAACTACACCGAGCAACTGCCGGGCACGCTGGCCCAGGGAGCGCTTGCGGGTAGCGCAGGAAATGGCAAGGTCAGTGGTGCAACGCGCGCCGACTATGCTCATGCGGCTGCGGCTGTCCTGGTCGCTGACAACCAGGCCGGAAAAGTGTACGAGCTCGGTGGGGACGATGCTTTCACCATGGCTGAACTCGCTGCTGAAATCACGGCAGCTTCCGGTCAAACCATCGCTTATAACGACCTGACCGCGGCTGAGTACGCGGGGCTGCTGACAAGCGTTGGCGTTCCGGAAGCCTTTGCGGAGATCCTGGCCGACTCCGATCTGGGCATTGCCCGCGGAGATCTCCTGGTGACCGGAGGCGACCTGAGCAAGCTGATCGGACGCCCGTCGACTCCGTTGTCCGAGGCCGTGCGTTCCGCCGCTGCTTCCGTCTAAACAGCTCCGCGAGATGACAGTTAATGCCAATTTTCTGCGTGAACATTGGCATTAACTGCACTCTCGGCGCAGGGAATCAGGCGGTCTCGTCCACCAGCTCAGCACGGCGCAGGCCCCCGCCGCGCACCCACAGCTTGTAAGCGACGAACAGCAGCACCAACCAGGTTCCACCCACGTACAGGGCAACGCGTGTGTCTTCGAAGACCCCCAGGATCACGATCACCATGGCCATGAACGCCATGGTCAGGATCGAAGCAGCGGGCCACAGCGGCGAACCGAACTCCGACGCCGGGAGCCCCTTGCGCTTGATCTCCCGCTTCATGGCGACGTGCGAAACCAGGATCATCACCCACACCCACACCGTGGCGAAGGTTGCGATGGACGCGATGAGCACAAACACGTCCTCCGGGATGACAGCGTTCAAAACCACCCCGACCAGCAGGATGCCACCCATCATCACCACCGTCATCCACGGCACCCCGTGCCGGGAGACCTTGCCGAAACTCTTCGGTGCGTGCCCCTGCTGGGCCAGTCCGAAGAGGATGCGGCCGGCTCCGAAGATATCGCTGTTGATAGCCGACAGGGCTGCGGTGATGACCACTGCGTTGAGGATGTGCGGCGCAGCCGGGATACCCAGGCCATCAAAAATCTGCACGAACGGGCTGCCGCTGCTGCCGATCTCGTTCCACGGGAAGATGCTCATCAGCACACCAAGCGTCAGGACGTAGAACAGCAGGACGCGGACGGGCACCGTGTTAACCGCCTGCGGAATGACCTTCTTGGGGTCCGCTGCTTCACCTGCGGTGATGCCGATGGTTTCGATCCCACCGAACGCAAACATCACGACGGCGAACGCGGCCAAGAGCCCTTCGAATCCGTTGGGGAACAAACCGCCGTGGTTCACGAGGTTCCCCAGCCCCGGTGCCACGCCACCGCCGTCGCCCGTTTGGAAGCCGAACACGACGATCGCCGCACCGCCGATGATCATGGCGATAATCGCCACCACCTTGATCAGCGAGAACCAGAACTCAAGCTCGCCGAACACCTTCACGCTGAGCAGGTTCATGGCGCCCAGGAACAAGATGATCGCAAGCACCCAAATCCATCTGTCCACCTGCGGGAACCAGAAGCCCATGTAGATACTGAAAGCCGTAACGTCGGCGATTGCTACGATCGCCATTTCAAATACATAGGTCCAACCGGTCACGAAGCCTGCGAACGGGCCGAGGTAGCGGCTGGCGTACTGGCCGAAAGATCCGGACACGGGGTGGCGAACGGCCATCTCGCCGAGCGCACGCATGACCATGAACACGGCCGCGCCGCCGATGATGTAGGCAAGCAGGACCGCCGGGCCTGCCTTTTGGATGGCGGAGGCGGAGCCGTAGAAAAGGCCCGTGCCGATCGCGGATCCGAGTGCCATGAAGCGGATGTGGCGGACGTTGAGGCCTCGGCTGAGCGCTGTACCCGCGGCTTGGAGCACAGAGCTCTCCGCAGCCAGCTTGGTTTGTTGCATAGTAAAACCTTCTCGTCTTTGGGAGGGGATCGCTATCCAGCAGATCACTTTTGGGGCCCTTGTGATGGGACTCACGCGGCTTTGGTGTCTTTGATCGCAGACAGCCGGATCCGTGGTCTGGCATTTCAGACACTCATCACCGCCAGCTGGTTGGTGGATGGGCAGCCGGGGGTGCACGCTTGAGTACGGGATACCGGACACTTCCGGTTCGGGGCTCCCGGATAAGCCGAGCAGCGAGGAACCATGACAACCACTCCAGTAGCGCCAGGAAAGGCCACGTCCAAGGTCCCGGCTGCCGAGAACACCCTGCGGATCCTGAAACTGCTGGCCTCGCGCCGTGGCCCCATGGCGGCGTCGAATATTGCGACGGCGCTCGGCCTGCCCCGGTCAAGCGTGTACCACCTGCTTGGCGTCATGGAGGCCAACGGCTTCGTCCTCCACCTGCACGAGGAACAGCGCTACGGGTTGGGAATCAGCGCCTTCGAGCTCAGCTCGGCGTACTCCCGGCAGGAACCACTTTCCCGGCTTGGCCGGCCCATGCTCGCCTCACTGGTCGACGTCATCGGTGAAAGCGCGCACCTCGCTGTGCTCCACGGTCGCGATGTCCTCTACATCGTTGAGGAACGCGCCAAGAACCGCCCGAGCCTGGTAACCGACGTCGGCGTCCGCCTTCCCAGCCACCTCACGGCCTCCGGCCGCGCCATCCTCGCCGCCCTGCCCAAGTCGCAGGTGCGGGCCCTCTATCCGAACGCCGCGGCCTTTACCTCCCGTCACGAAGTCGAGTTCCCCATCATGAAGTACTCGGCCCTGTCATCGCACCTGGACCAGGTCCGGCAGCGCGGCTACGCCACGGAAAACGGCGAAATCACCCCCGGATTCGGCTCAATCGCCGCTGCGGTAACGGACCATGTGGGATGGCCGACGGCGGCAGTCGCCGTCACGTTCCTGGAGGACAAAGTGCCGGCTGAGCAGTGGCCCGTGCTGGCCGCGCGCATCCGGAAGGCGGCGGACGAACTGTCGGTCCGGATCCACGGCCGCCCCGCCGGCTAACCCTTTACGGGTTGTCCCGGGCTTCGTGCTCGCGTTGGCCCTCCGGCACGAACCTGACGTCCGATTCGCCTTTCAGGATTGTGTTGCCGAAACGGGTCCGGATGTGCCGGGGCCGATCCACCGCAAGGATTTCAGTGGGGCTTGCCATCCGCCCAAACTCGCTCTGGTGAGGGTCCAGCATGCTCTCCTTGCCGCGTAAATACGAGGGCTGCTGGCGCCCCTCCAAGCACTCCGCGGACTGCCGGCGCAGCAAGGGCGTATGTCTGAAATACCGGACAGCAGCCTTCCCAAAGTCGTTCCGGCGGCGCGATTGAGGGGCTTTAGTAGAAGCAGAAGATCTTTCCAGTCCATACTTCCCCACAGACGAAGGAGTCACCATGGCACCCGCCGATTTCACCACTGGTGCCCGTCCGGTCAAGGCCGCGCGAGGTACTGAACTTACTGCCAAGTCGTGGCAGACCGAAGCGCCGTTGCGCATGCTGATGAATAACCTGGACCCCGAGGTTGCCGAGCGTCCGGATGACCTGGTGGTCTATGGCGGCACGGGCCGCGCTGTCCGCTCCTGGGCCGCATTCGATGCGATCACTCGGACCCTGGAAACCATGGAGAAAGACGAGACCCTCCTGGTCCAGTCCGGCAAGCCGGTGGGCGTTTTCCGCACCCACGAGTGGGCGCCGCGCGTACTTCTGGCCAACTCCAACCTGGTGGGGGACTGGGCAACGTGGCCCGAGTTCCGCCGGCTCGAGGCCGAGGGCTTGATGATGTACGGCCAGATGACGGCCGGTTCCTGGATCTACATCGGTACCCAGGGCATCCTTCAGGGCACGTACGAGACGTTTGCCGCCGTCGGAAACAAGCTCGCTTCAGAGGGCCGCCACCCGGCCCCCGCCGCTGAAGGTTCCACCGAAGGTCCCTTGGCTGGCACCCTGACGTTGACCGGCGGTTGCGGTGGCATGGGCGGAGCCCAGCCGCTGGCTGTCACCCTGAACGACGGGGCCTGCCTGATTGTCGACGTCGACGAAACCCGCCTCCGTCGCCGCGCCGGCAAGCGCTACCTCGACGAGGTTGAAACCGACCTGGACACCGCGATTGCCAAGGTCAACAAGGCCAAGGAAGAGCGCCGTGGCTGGTCCGTGGGGTATGTGGGCAACGCCGCCGAGGTGTTCCCTGAACTGCTTCGCCGCCACAAGGCGGGAGAGCTGACCATTGACGTGGTCACGGACCAGACATCCGCGCACGATCCGTTGTCCTACCTTCCCGAGGGCATCACCGTCGATGAGTGGCACACCGAAGCGGAATCCGACCCGGAAGGGTTCACCAAGAAGGCACAGGCCTCCATGGCCCGTCAGGTCCAGGCGATGGTGGAGTTCCAGGACGCCGGTGCAGAGGTTTTCGATTACGGCAACTCCATCCGTGACGAGGCCCGCAAGGGCGGCTACGACCGTGCGTTCGAGTTCCCGGGCTTTGTTCCGGCGTATATCCGTCCGTTGTTCTGCGAGGGCCTTGGCCCGTTCCGCTGGGTTGCCCTGTCCGGAGATCCGGAAGATATTGCCGTCACGGACAAGGCCATCAAGGAGCTCTTCCCGGAGAACACGCACCTGCACAAGTGGCTTGACGCTGCTGCGGACCGGGTGGAGTTTGAGGGGTTGCCGGCGCGTATTTGCTGGCTCGGGTACGGCGAACGCGCCAAGGCCGGCCTGCTGTTCAACCAGCTCGTGAAAGAAGGCAAGGTCAAAGCCCCGATCGTGATCGGCCGCGACCACCTGGACTCCGGCTCGGTCGCATCCCCGTACCGGGAGACCGAATCCATGGCTGACGGGTCCGACGCGATTGCTGACTGGCCGCTGCTCAACGCCATGCTCAACACCTCCTCCGGTGCCACGTGGGTCTCGATCCACCACGGTGGCGGCGTCGGCATCGGCCGCTCCCTCCACGCCGGGCAGGTCTCCGTCGCCGACGGCACGGACCTCGCCGCGCAGAAGCTCGAACGACTCCTGACCAACGACCCCGGCATGGGCGTCATCCGCCACGTCGACGCCGGCTACGACCGCGCCGTCGAGGTCGCCAACGAACGAGGCGTCCGTATCCCCATGAACGAGAAGTAAGAACATGACCATAACCTCCAACGAACAACTGACTGTCACCCTCGGCTCTTCCGGCGTGACCCCGGAAGACGTCGTCGCCGTCGCACGCCACGACGCCAAGGTGGCCATCTCCCAGGAAGCCCTGGACAACGTCGCCAAGGTCCGTGCGCACATCGACAGCCTCGCCACGAGCGACGTCCCGGCCTACGGCATTTCCACGGGCTTCGGCGCGCTGGCCAACCGCCACATCCCCAACGATCTCCGCACGCAGCTGCAAAAGTCGCTGATCCGCAGCCACGCTGCAGGAATGGGCCCGGCTGTGGAGCGCGAAGTGGTGCGCGGCATCATGTTCCTCCGCGCCAAGACCCTGGCCTCCGGCCGCACGGGTGTCCGTCCGGTGGTCCTGCAGACCATGGTGGACGTCCTCAACGCGGGCATCACCCCGCTGGTCCGCGAGTTCGGTTCACTCGGCTGTTCCGGCGACCTCGCCCCGTTGTCGCACTGTGCGCTGGTCCTCATGGGCGAAGGCGAAGCGACCGGACCCGACGGCGAACTGTACGGCACCGCCGGCAAGGCGCCCGTTGCTGAGCTGCTCGCGCAGCACGGCATTGAGCCGGTCACGCTGGCCGAGAAGGAAGGCCTGGCGCTGGTCAACGGCACCGAAGGCATGCTGGGGATGCTGCTGATGGCCATCGCCGACATCCGCATGTTGCTTGCGACGGCGGACGTCACCGCAGCGCTCAGCGTCGAGGCCCTCCTCGGCACCGACCAGGTGTTCCTTCCCGAGCTTCACGCAGCGCTGCGCCCGCACCCCGGCCAGGCTGCCAGCGCGGACAACATGCTCCGTGTGCTGTCCAACTCGCCGATCGTGGCGTCCCACCGGATCAACGACACCAAGGTGCAGGACGCTTACTCACTGCGTTGCGCACCGCAGGTCGCAGGTGCTGTCCGCGACACCGTGGACCACGCCGCGCTGGTCGCCTCCCGCGAACTCGCCGCAGCCATCGACAACCCTGTGGTCCTTCCCGATGGCCGGGTCACCTCCAACGGCAACTTCCACGGCGCCCCCGTGGCGTATGTCCTGGACTTCCTGGCCATCGCAATTGCCGACCTCAGCTCCATCGCTGAGCGCCGCACGGACCGCATGCTGGATCCGGCCCGCTCCCACGGACTGCCGGCCTTCCTCGCCGGAGACCCGGGCGTTGACTCCGGCCTGATGATCGCCCAGTACACGCAGGCCGGGCTTGTCTCGGACAACAAGCGGCTGGCCGTTCCGGCGTCGGTGGACTCCATCCCGAGCTCCGCCATGCAGGAAGACCACGTGTCCATGGGCTGGCACGCTGCCCGGAAGCTGCGGAAGGCTGTTGAGAACCTGCGTCGGGTACTCGCCGTCGAGCTCGTCACCAGCGCCCGCGCCATCGACATGCGGACGCAAATGTCCGACGGCGAACTCACCCCTGGCCCGGCCGGCGCGGCCGTGCTTGAGGTGCTTCGTGAAGTGGTCCAGGGGCCGGGAACCGACCGGTTCCTGTCACCGGAACTGGAGGCGGCTGACCGTTTGGTTGGCTCCGGCGCCGTTCGTGCGGCCGCCGAATCCGCCGTCGGGATTTTGGCCTGACGTCGAATAAAACGCTCATTTCGTGAGCAGATTTGTCATGCCCCGGTGTTTGTCCGCAACGCAACCACCGGGGCGCGGCAAATGTAGTAGAACTTATGGTGTACGTCACGTCCACGCCAGCGTTGCCGTGGGCTTGACGGTCAACCGTTCACAACTCAATACACAACAAAGAACATCCACAAAGGGGTAGAAGTTCAATGAAGGCACGCGGAGCAGTCCTGTCCAGGCGAAGCACCCACTCGGCTACGGTTTCGGACTGGAGGATGCTGAAAGTCGGCGAGTCGGTGGAAGTGGTCAAGTACGCCCACGTCATCGCAACCGGCCGGATCGAGGAGATTTCCAGCAGCGGGAACGTCGTGTGGCTTGAACATTCGGGACCTGGTGTCACCGAAGAGGGCAAGGAACTGTTCATGAAGTCCGACGGCGTGACTCTCCGCCGGGCGTAGCTTAAACAAAAACCGGGGCTCGTTCCCTTTCCGCGGGTAGTAGATGCGGAGAGGCAACGGGCCCCGGTTTTTTGTTCGCTGCCGTGGGTGCCGTCAGGGACGACAATCAGGCAGCGAGTACTTCGCGGGTCTGACCGAAGGGAACGGATTCGTCCAGAGCCACGGTGTAGGTGCCTGGCTCGTGCCGGGTCACCAGAATGCCGCAGTTAGCGTCTGCTGCTGCGTTTTCGATCAGTGCATCCACGGCGCGGTCGAGTCCGTCGTGGATCTCGTCTGCCTTGGAAAAGGACAGGCGGATTTCGCGTTCTGCAATCATTGCAGGGGTCATTGGGGGGCCTCCTATTAATTGCCGCATGCGAGGGCGACCCATCAATCATAGTCGGAGGAAGGCATATATCTGTAAGATGACTCCCACTTCCGTGACCTGGGTCTCAGGCGCGCCGAGGTGGCACTTTATGCCAATGTTTGGACGAAACACCCGCATTACGTGCCGCCTCGCTGGATGATCCGGGAGGGCGATTGGACGTGGTGGCGGGATTCGAACCCGCGTGCGCTGCTTTGCAGGCAGCTCCCTGGCCTCTTGGGTACACCACGCTCCAACGACACTAGGTGCCCGGATACGCGGTTTCCAACGTTCGTTGCCCTGCCTGTCGCGGGACTACGCGGGACTACGCGGTGTTGCCCTCGGTTGCCCGCAGTGACGCGCGATTGAGAAGCCTGGTTACTCCGGCGGTCACTACGAGGGTAAGAATCGCGGCAGCCATATGGGTGTAGAGCATGATGTGCGGCGAGCCGCCGTCGGAGGCACCCGCCGCGGGCACATCGCCGAGCCCCTGGCCCGTGCCATGAAGGTGCTGCACCAGCCCGGTGCCGGGGAAGTAGCCTCCGAACGCGACGAACCCCAAGTGCAACAGTTGCTGCGCCACACCGGATGCCAGCAGCAACAGCAAAGGCCCATGGACCCAGCGGGCCAGGAGTTGCGCAGCCAGGCAACACAGCGCGGCGAAGCCCAAGACGACGGGGATGGCCGGGGCGCTTCCGCCAGCGGCCATGTGGGCGGCCAGCCCCAACCCAACAGCGAGTAGCCCGGAGACCCAGGCCCACTTGTCCTGCACAGGAATTGCGCTCATCGCCGTCCTTCCTCCTCACAGGCTAAACGGCGGAGTGCGAACGGGAAAGGGCCCGCGAACCTATGCGAGGAGGGTGTTCACCAACCGGGCTGCGACTTTGGCGGTCCGGGAATCGATGTCGAACTCCGGATTCAGCTCTGCGACGTCAAGATGGAGCAACTTACCGCTGGCCGCAACCTGGCGACAGATCGCACTGATCACCGGCAAGGGCACCCCATACGCGGCGGGTGCGCTTACCCCGGGGGCTACTGAAGCAGGCATCACGTCAAGATCGATCGTCAGGTAGAGGGCGTCCACGCCGGCCAGGAAATCGGCAACAAAGATCTCCGCGGCTTCCGCCGAGCATTGTTCATCGAGAAGGTACTTCACGCCGAGCCGGTCCGCCGTGTCGAAGAGCGTCCGCGTGTTGTTTGGTTCGGAAATTCCGACGACGGCGTACTGCAGTTCGCGTCCCACGGCAGCTTCCGCGCGGGCCATCTGCAGGAACGGGGTGCCCGAGCTCGGCGTGGGGTCATCTCGCAGGTCAAAGTGGGCATCCAGGTTCAGGACGCCCAGCCGCTTGCCTTGGAGCACCTCAGAACCGGCAACGCCCAGGTAGCTGGCGAACGCGGTCTCATGTCCGCCGCCCAGCACCACGGTGAGGTTCCCGGCGTCGAGCAGTACCGAAATAGCGCGGCCGGCGCGCTTTTGGCCCGCTTCCAATGAGTCGTCCTCCACAACTACGTCACCGGCGTCGAACACGTCCCGGCCCAGATGGAAGGCAAGGGGGCCAAGCGCCGAACGGATCGCGGCAGGGGCCGCTGCCGCACCTGTGCGGCCCTTGTTGCGAAGCACCCCGGCGTCGCTGCAAAAACCAAGCACGACGGCGGGACGCGTGGCTGCTGCGGAGGCTTCGGGCGTGTGCGGGGCAATGGCCTGCCACCACCGGCGATGCTCAGCGCCGGTGCCGTCGAACCGGCCGGTCCACGGGGTGGGGCTGACATCTACTGTGGGGACGCTTGTTTCCATGGTTAAAGCACACCCCACCTCCGATGCCGAAACCAGCAAAAACAGGTGGGGTGTGTCTGGGATTGCGGACTGGGCTATTTGACGCCCAGCAGTTCCTCCACTGTTCCGATTCCGAAGAACAGCAGGAACGCAGCGGCGACGGCCCACATGAGCGGGTGTACTTCGCGGGCGCGGCCCTGGAACGTGCGGATCAGGACGAAGGAGATGAACCCCGCACCCAGGCCGTTTGCGATGGAGTACGTGAACGGCATGAGGGCGATGGTCAGGAAGGCGGGGATGCCCACGCCCCAGTCCTGCCAGTCGATCTTGCCCACCTGGGAAACCATCATGAAGCCCACAACAACCAGTGCGGGTGCCACTGCTTCAAAGGGGACGAGGTTGATCAGTGGTGTGAAGAACATGGCCACCAGGAACAGCACGCCGGTGACGATCGAGGCGAGACCGGTGCGTGCGCCTTCGCCGATGCCTGCGCCGGACTCAACGAAGATCTGGTTGGAGGAAACAGATGCGCCGCCGCCGACGATCGCGCCGAGGGCATCCACCTGCAGGACCCGGTCAACGTTGGGGATGTTGCCATCCTTGTCAACGGTCCCTGCTTCGTTGGCCAGGCCGACCATGGTGCCCATCGCGTCGAAGAAGATGCTCAAAAGGATCACGAATGCCAGGAGCGCTGCGGCAATAAAGCCGAGGTGTTCAAAGGCGCCGAACGGGTTGGCCTTACCTATAAGTGACAGGTCCGGGGCACCCCACTTGGTCAGGGTCGGGGCAACAAGGGACCAGCCGCGCGGGTTGATGTTCGTGCCGTCGTTGCTCGGGCCGATGTGGAGCGTGAACTCAAGGATGGCGGCCAAAGCCGTCGATGCCACGATGCCGATCAGGATGGCGCCACGGACCTTGCGGACCACCAGTGCGATGGTCAGGATCAGGCCGAGGGCAAACACCAGGGTGGGCCAGCCGAGCAGTTTCCCGTCGACGCCCAATCCCAGCGGAACGGTTGTGCCGGCGGCGTCAGGGATGCGGCGGACGAACCCTGCATTGACCAGGCCGATCAGTGCGATGAAGAGGCCGATGCCCACCACGATCGCGGTCTTGAGCGCTTCCGGTACGGCCTTGAATACGGCGGTACGGAAACCGGTGAGAACGAGGATCAGCATGGTCAGGCCCGAGAGGACCACCAGGCCCATCATGTCCGGCCAGGTCAGGCCCGGGTGCGAGGCGACGGTCACAGCTACGAACGCGTTAACGCCCAAGCCCGTGGCAACGGCGAACGGGTGCTTGGCCCAGGCGCCCATGAGGATGGTCAGGATGCCCGCGACGAATGCCGTGGTGGCCGCGACGGCGGTGAATCCCAGCGACGCTCCGCTGGAATCCTGCCCGGAAAGGATCAACGGGTTAAGGACCACGATGTAGCTCATGGCGAAGAAGGTTGCGAAGCCGCCTCGGATTTCCCGGGAGTATGTGGAGCCACGCTCGGAAATTTTGAAGTAGCGGTCGATGGCAGAACCTTGTTTAAGCATGAAGGACTCCGGGGATCGAGGGGAGTGTGCCCTCAAATCCTATGCCGTCGGATATGGGCCTCCTGACGATTCGCCTAGTCTGTAAGGAAGCCAACACTAGGAGAAACCGCCCCATGCGCACCATCCGCCCGCTTCTGGCCGCCGTCGTTGCCGCCCTGGCCTTCGCATCCGCTTTGCTGTTTTCCGCGGGCCCGGCCTCCGCGCACGACGTCGCCGAATCCACAGCGCCGGCCAACGGATCCAGCGTGGCAGCTGTCCCGGCGTCGGTCTCCATCACGTTCAACAACAGGCCGCTGGCCATCGGATCGGGCGTTACAGTCACTGCGGGTGGCGAAAACTGGGCGGATGGGCCCGTCGAAATCATCGACAACCAGGCGGTCCAGAAGATCCGAGAAGGCGCGCCGGCCGGCGAATACACCGTGGTCTGGAGGGTCGTCAGCTCCGACTCGCACCCCATCGAGGGCACCTTCACGTTCAAGGCCGCTGCTGGAAGCACGACGGCGACGAGCGGCGCCGCGGGTGCCTCGCCTTCGTCGTCGGCACCTTCAAATACGGTTCCGACGGCAGGAACTGCAGCGCCCGGTACTGCCACCAGCACCCCGGCCGCTGACGCGTCCCAACCTTTCCCGTGGAGCATCGTGGGACTGGCCGTGGTTGCTGTGGGCCTTGTGATCTATCTCGCCGTTACCGCCCGGAAGAAACTCGCCGCCTCCAGCGACTCAAATGCGGGAGATTCCGCGGAATAACAGGCTTTTCTACGTAGCTGCGAATATCTCGGATTGGTCACTGCGACACGCCAAAATCCCGGTTCTCGTTACTTAAATGTGACTTCGGCGAGATCATCGCGTACCGTAGTAGCTGTGCCTGTTCCACGTAGCGGGCACTTCCGGCCTGATTGCCTAGCTCTGCCGCAGTCCGGAATCCGTTCGCAGACAAACCTTACGGCAGAGACGGGGAACCCAATTTAGGTCGCTTTCGAGCGTGCCTTGGGGTGAAGTCACGATGCTTCCGCTGAACAGCGGGGGATAGTGGCCGGGTGACTCCCATCCGAATCCGACAGCTAACCTCGCAGGCATCGGGAGAGGCTTTTTCATGTCTTCAAGCATTCTTCGCGGCCGTCGTAAGGCGGACAGCGTACGTCCTAATCCGTTCATCTCCATCTCCAAGGCAGTCGCCAGCAACGCTTCCGGCGCTGGCCGCCAAGCAGCTGTTATCGCAGCGGCTTCGGGCCTTGTCCTGACCGGCTCCATCGCTGCCCACGCAGCCGAGACCCCGGTTCAGCGTGACTCCAGCCCCGCCACGGTCGCCGAGACCGTTTCCGAGGCTCCCACCAAGGTTGTAACCGCCGCAGCTACGGCTACCGTCAACTTCGAGCGCCCTGCTGTTGCTTCCGTAGCAGCTCCGGTCATCGAGAAGCCGGCTCCCGTCGTCGAGGCACCTGTTGCCAAGAAAGCAGCAGTGGCAGCAACTGCACCAGCCGCTCCTGTAGCAAAGGCTGCCGCGTCAGTTGCAGCCGCTCCGGCCGCCGCTGCTCCTGCAGCCGCTGCACCGGCCGTCGGTGGAGTCAACGCCGCCATGGTCGCCTCGGCTTACGCCCAGATCGGCATCATGCAGGACTGCACCGCCATGGTGGAGCGGGCCCTCGGCTCCGCAGGTATCCCCGTTGGTGACCTCGCGCCCATGCAGTTCATGAACTACGGCAAGGTCGTCAGCAGCCCCCAGCCCGGCGACATGATCGTCCAGTCCGGCCACGTTGCAATCTACATCGGCAACGGCCAGGCCATCAGCGGTGGCATCAACGGCAACCAGACGGGTATCCACCCGATCAGCTGGTTGACCGCAACTGGTCCCATCACGTACGTACGCGCAGGCGCATAAGCCTCACGCTTCAGTTCAAAGGCCGGCATCTTCGAAGATTCATTCTTCGAGGGTGCCGGCCTTTGGCGTTAAGAAATGTGCGCAAAAGTTCCAGTGGCGGTGAAGCGGCCGTCCTAGGCGATGGCTACGCCGCTTCCGGCCATGCCGTTGCCTGCCGGTAGGGCCACCCTGGCGGAAATTGCCTGCCCCACAGCTTTGGCCTGCCGAAGGACTTCTTTGGGAGTCGGGGTAATGAGTTCTCCGACGCCTACAAGGTGCATCCCCACGGCACGCATTGCCGCGGCGAAATTCTGGCCGACGGCAATTCCAAGTTCTGCCAGCATCCGGCGCAGCTGGCTCTGGGCGCAGCGCGTCACCACGACGTGGTCGGCCAGCAGGACACCTTGGGCGGTGTGGACCGCCCACTGACGGGGAGTGGATTCGAGGGGGCCGAAAACGATCCTGCCCCGGAGGGTGGCCGATGCGGTGCTTCCGGTGGGGCCGTGCCCTATCTGCTGCGACGGGTCGGAGCCCAGGAAATCCAGGCGAACGGCGCGGGTGGTGCTGCGAACGTCCAATTGATGGTTGGCGGCGTAGTTGCGCAGGTGGCGGAGAATCTCGCTGCGTTCCTGCATGGCGGGATCGGCGATGTCGCAGCGCTGGAGCATTCCAGTGTGGGTCGAAGGCCCGGTGGCTGACAGCGACCCGAACCCGTCAACGACGATGGAGCCCACCCCGTAGCGGCTAAGCTCGCTGGCAACAGCCAGACCGGAGAGGCCGGCGCCGATGACCACTGTGGTGGTTCGTTCCGTGCCGGAATCAGGCGTGAGTGACACTGCTTGGTTCCTCCTTGACGTGTGTGCCCTGCGGCATCGCGTGGGATCGCGTCCGAGTTCCCCAAGCGGCCGCAAATTAACGGCCGGGGTGTGTCATGAGACACGCTGCCCGGCTATTCGGTGACTCGAACACTACCGAACTTTTTCGGCCATGGGTAGCCTTCCCGGCGTCGTGTTTTTCGTGTCCGCCAGCAGGCCGATCCCGTGTGGTTTGAACTGAGCCCGGACCGTTATGCACATAGCCCGAAGTCGCCTTGATTCGGCACTTCCGACCGAGAATAGTGGGCATTGGAAGGAGAGATTCCAAGTTTCTCCTACCCCGGCCATTGACATTTGAAGAGTCAGGGAATCCAGTGCGGAGAACCTCTGGCAGAATAGCCGGAACATCAAGCAGTAGGTGGAGAGGCGGGCCCCATGGACCAGCACGAAGGACACAATGAAGTGCCACGCGATGGCGAGGAATCGGCGGTTGCTCCCGGCGGCATCGTCGTTGGAGTGGACGGATCCGAGCACGGCCAGTGCGCCTTGGTCTGGGCAGCGCGTGAAGCAGAGCGTCGCCAGCTCCCCTTGCATATCGTCACGGCCTACTCGGTCCCCATTTTTGCCGCATCTGGTCTGGACGGAGGCTACGCCACCGTGGACGACTCCGTCATCCGCGAAGGCGCCGATGCAATCGTCAAGCAAGCCATGGACAAGGTTTCTGCCTATTCGATCGACGTGGATGCTTCGGTCGAAAACGGTGATGCCGCAGGTGTCCTCCTCGACCTCTCGGCTGAAGCAGCGCTTCTGGTCTTCGGGAGCCGGGGCCGCGGCGGATTCGTTGGGCGCCTCCTGGGGTCGGTGAGCAGTGCTTTGCCCGCCCATGCCAAGTGCCCCACGGTGACCGTACCGCTGTACTGCGCGGACCGCCTTGGGGAGAGCACCGAGGACAAACACATCAAAGCCGAGCACGCCAAGGCCGGCCCCCGTACCGTCGAGAATGTTGTGGCAGTAGGCGTGGACGGCTCCGAGCAGGCCCGCGTAGCTGTTCTCGAGGCTGCGGAGCAGGCACAGCGCATGGGCGCCAAGCTCCGTGTGATCTGCGCTGTTCCCCAATACAGTGGTTCCCTCGCGTGGGTACCGGCCCCACTTGATCGCGATGCCCTCTTCGCCGACATCAAAGTGCAGTTGGATGCCGGCTTGGCGTGGCTTCAGAGCCATTTCCCGCGACTGACCATAGAGACAGAGCTCCGGGACGGCGCTCCGGTGGATGTCCTGGTCGAAACAAGCCGCGCCGTTGAGCTCGTGGTCCTCGGCACCCGTGGCCGCGGCGGATTCGCCGGGATGCTCCTTGGGTCCACGTCTGATGGAGTCCTCCATCACGCGAAGGGGCCGGTGCTGGTAGTTCCGGACCGGGAAGATCCGCGGCTTGCCGATCGGCCCAATTTCGGGCCAATGCTCGGCGCAGCTTAGCGGCAGCGATCCCCAGCGATGGACAGCCAGCAGCCACTGAACCAGCCGGAGGGCCACCCGGCTGGCCCTCGCAAGGCCGCCCAGGGTTTCATCGTGGACATCGCCACAATACGGGGAAGCATGCTTTCAGAGGTTGGGGGGAAGGCCGCCAACCTCGGTGAACTGGTTAGCGCGGGACTGCCTTTCCCGCCCGGGTTTTGCCTCACCACCCACGCGTACCGGCGGGCACTCGCTGCTGCTGGCTTGGATACAGTCCTTCGCGAACTCTCTGAGGCTGGGTCCACGGATACTGGCACGTTGAACAGTCTGGCTGCCCGCGCCCGGTCAGTGGTGCTCGACGCCGGTATCCCAGGCGAAGTCGCGGAGGCGGTCCTCGCGGCATACCGGGAGCTCGGCGAGGAGGTGCCCGTGGCCGTCAGGTCGTCTGCAACTGCGGAGGACCTGCCCGGCGCCAGCTTTGCCGGTCAGCAGGACACCTTCCTCAACGTCGTGGGTGCAGAGGCGGTCCTGGATGCCGTAGGCCGCTGTTGGGCGTCCCTCTGGACAGACCGCGCCGTCAGCTACCGGACCACCAACGGGGTTGACCATTCATCTGTGGCCCTCGCGGTGGTCATTCAGGAGATGGTTGCTTCCGCTACGGCAGGTGTCATGTTTACAGCCAATCCGGTCACTGGGAAGCGCCACGAGGCTGTGATAGACGCATCCCCCGGTTTGGGAGAGGCCGTTGTGTCAGGGGCGGTGAACCCGGACCAGTATGTGGTGGACATCAACAGCCGGACCATCGTAAAACGAAGCCTGGGTGACAGGCTCGTGGAGATCCGGCCGCTGCCCGGTGGTGGCACGGAACGGATAGAACGGGCCGCGTCGGAGCAGTCCGGTGGGTCCGCACTGAAAGCCTGCCTGGATGATCGGCAGATCCTGGACCTCGCCGGGTTGGCCCGCCGGGTAGAGCAGCACTACGGGGCACCCCAGGACACAGAATGGGCCATCGACGGCGCGGGCAAGCTCTGGCTGACCCAATCCCGGCCCATCACCACGCTGTATCCGCAGATGACCCGGAATCCTCCGCTCCCAGGAGAGCACGCGTTCTTGAATTTCAGCCTTGCCCAGGGTCTTACCCGGCCATTAACGCCTATGGGCTTGGCGGGCATCCGCCTAGTGGCCTCTTGCGTCGCGACAACGGCGTCCTTCGATGTGCCGGATCCACGCTCGGGCCCACCGGCATATTACGAAGCCGGGCAGCGCATCTTCTTCGATCTCACGGCGGTGCTGCGGAGCCGGATTGGCCGCGCCATTGTTCCCCGGGTGTTCGATGTCATGGAAGCCCGCTCCGCAATGCTGATGCGGGAGCTTTTCGAGGACCCGCGATTCTCAGTGACCATCAAAACACCCCTGAAGCTGATCCGGCACGTAGGACCAGTGGCCGCCAAGTACCGTGTCCCGGAGTCATTTCTCCGCGGGTTGTTCGCTCCGGCTTCAGCCATGAAACGTGTGGACCGGCTCTCTGCGGAACTCCGCCGTTCCTTTTCCGTCCCCGAGAACGCCACTCCCCATCAACGGATTGCGTATGTCCAAAGAATCCTGGGCGAACGGGTATTTCCCACGGTGCCCACCGTGTTGCCACTTCCAGTGCTCGGCTTCGCCATGCTCGCCCTGGTGCGCCGTCTCCTGGGGGCACAAGCTCCGTACAGCGAACTTCAAACCGTCATCCGCGGCCTCGCCGACAACGTGACCACGCAGATGGACCTGGCCCTATGGCACCTTGCCTCGGACATCCGGCAAGACCCCGATGCCACGTCTTTCATGGTGGGCCGCACGGCAGGGGAGTTGGCGCTCCACTACCGCGACGCCACACTTCCGCCCGTCGCCCAGTCCGGGATGAAGGCCTTCCTTCTGGAATACGGGCACCGGGCAGTGGCTGAAATCGACCTCGGCATGCCGCGATGGGCGGACGATCCAACCCATGTCCTTGGAGTCGTGGCCAATTACCTGCGCCTTGAACCCGGAGCGGACACTCCGGACCAGCAGTTCGACAAAGCCGCCAGGGAGGCGGATGACCAGGTCGCGCGCCTGGTGGCTCGTGCCAGGGCAAAGAGCCCGCTGCACGCAGCCGTCGTGCGTACCGCGCTGGACCGGACAAGGAGGTTCGCGGGGCTTCGGGAGCTGCCCAAGTACAACCTGGTCCTGGGGCTGGCAGCGGCACGGGAGCAGTTGCTCCTGGTCGGGAATGGCCTGGCGGCGTCCCAACGGATCGAAGACGCTGAGGACATCTTTTTCCTTGACCTCGATGACGCCGAGGTTGCGCTTGCCGGGGGAGACCTTCGTGGGGTTGTGGCGGAGCGGCGTGCGGCATACGAGCTGGAGTTGCGGCGGAGGCATATCCCCAGGCTGCTGTTGTCCGACGGTACCGAGCCCGAAGCTACCGCGCCACGGGGGCTTCAGGCGGGGCCGGGCACTCTGTCCGGCAGCCCGGCGTCGGCTGGCCTGGTGACGGCGCGGGCCAGGGTCATCATGGACCCCGTAGGCGCACACCTCGAGCCCGGCGAAATCCTCGTGGCCCCTTCCACCGACCCCGGCTGGACTCCTCTGTTCCTTACTGCCGGAGGGCTCGTCATGGAGATGGGCGGGCCAAACTCCCATGGCGCAGTGGTAGCCCGCGAGTACGGCATCCCGGCAGTTGTGGGTGTTCCTGATGCCACTGCCAGGATCGCCTCGGGCCAGCAGCTAACGGTCGACGGTGCTGCCGGGACGGTGACCGTGAAGGACGTCACCGGCGGAGGGGTTTAGGCGTGCTGGTGTGACTCGTGCTCTGAGTGGCTCACGGGCTCCAACTGGAACGTGCAGTGCTCGGTATCGAAGTGCCGGCCCAGGCACGATCCCAACTGATCCAGGATGAGGTCCGCGCCCCTGGCGTTGAGGACCTCGTCCTCCACAACCACGTGGGCTGAGAACACCGGGACCCCGGAGGTGATGGTCCAGATGTGGATATCGTGGGCTTCCACCACGCCGTCCACGGCAATGATGTGCTCACGGATCATGTTCACATCCACGCCCTTGGGAGTTGCCTCCAGCAACACGTCCACCACATCACGGAGCAGGTTCCATGCCCGCGGAATGATCATCAATGCGATCAGCATGGAGGCAATGGGGTCCGCCGCCGCGAACCCCGTGGTCATGATCACGATGGCCGCGACGATCACGGCGATGGATCCGAGAAGGTCGCCGAGGACCTCAAGGTAGGCCCCGCGGACGTTCAGGCTTTCCTTTTGGGCGCCTTGCAGGATGAGGAGCGAAACAAGGTTGGCAACGGCACCCACAATGGCTGCCCACAGCATGACATCCGTGTGGATCTCGGTGGTTTCGCCGAACCGCCGGATGGCCTCAAGCATGATCACCACGGCGATGACAATGAGGATCAGGGCGTTGGCCAGCGCGGCAAGTACTTCAGCACGCTGGTACCCGTAGGTCCGTTGGTCGCTGGCCGGGCGGGTGGCAATCCACGCTGCCATAAGTGCGATGAAGACGCCTGCGGCGTCGGAAAGCATGTGTCCGGCGTCGGCCAGCAGTGCCAGCGAGCCGGAGACGACGGCGCCGATCACCTGGATGCCCACCACACCGAGCGTGATGGCCAGGACGGCAATGAGCCGTTTCCGATGCTTGCCGGTTGCTGTGACTCCGTGGGAGTGGTTGTGGTCGTGCCCCATGCCTACAAGGCTATCCCCAGCCGAGCTCATGAAGGCGGTCGTCATCTATTCCGAAGTGATGTGCGATCTCGTGGACTACCGTGATCGCCACTTCGTCGATTACTTCCTCGCGTGTAGTGCAGATGTCCAGGATGGGCTGGCGGAAGATAGTGATCCCATCCGGCAGGGAGCCTGCCTCCCACCAGGAGTCGCGTTCTGTCAGCGGGACGCCCTCGTAAAGCCCCAGCAGCACGGTCTCCGGATCTTCGCCGGGTTGGGGCGTGTATTCGTCTTCGATAAAGATCGCCACGTTATCCATGGCGCTCGCGGCTTTGGGCGGGATGAGTTGAAGTGCGTCGCTGACGGCCTCTTCGAAGTCCTCCGGCGACATCTCGAAGGGGGTGCCGGCGGGGATGGCGTCCACGGTGCCGCCCTCAGCGGGGCTGCGCACGGGACTGCGCGCCGTCAGCTTGGACGAAGGAAGGTCGCCGTCCGGAACGATGGGCAGGCCGGGAGGAAGGTTCGCGGGCATGGTTCGACGTTAGTCCGCGGAGACAGCATTGGGCCCGGTCATCATGCGGGATACTGAATTCAATCCTTCTTCCATAGACTCAGGAACCGCATGACTGCCACCTCTTCCCTCGCGCCCGAACCACTCGACGTCGTCGTGGTGGGTGAGGCATTGATCGACATCGTGCAGTCCGCCGACGGCGTGGCCGAATACCCCGGCGGCTCGCCGGCAAATGTCGCCTACGGCCTGGGCCGCCTGGACGTCAAAGCAGGCTTGTTGACCGCGATCGGCCGCGACGAAAGGGGCGATGCTATTGCAGCGCACCTGCAGAGTGCCGGCGTCGTGCTGTTGCCTGGGTCCAAATCGCTGCAGGAGACGGCGACGGCGACCGCGCGGATCGCTGCCGACGGCTCGGCAACATACACGTTCGATATTGATTGGGCGCTGGCTCCCGTCGCCCTCCCGTATGCTCCGCGGATCCTGCACACCGGTTCCATCGCCACGTTCCTGGAGCCGGGTGCGGGAGTTGTCCGGAGTTTGTTGGAGCAGGCGCGCGGAGGCTGCATGGTCACGTACGATCCCAACATCCGCCCCGATCTCCTGGGAACCCACCGGGAGGCTCTGTCCCTGTTCGAAGAGATCGTGCCGTTGACCAGCGTTGTCCGGATGAGCGGCTCGGACGCCCGCTGGCTCTACCCCAACAAAACCCTGGAGGAAACCGCGAGTCACCTTCTTGGGCTGGGCACAGGCTTGGCAGTCATCACCCGGGGCGCGCAGGGTTCGTTGATGGCAACCCGGCACATACAGCTCAGTGTTCCCGCGATTCCATCGAGCGTGGCCGACACCATTGGGGCCGGAGATTCCTACATGTCGGCGCTGATCATGGGCCTTTTGCTGCGGGGGAGCGACGGCATGGCACCGACGGTGCTGGAACGGATCGGCAGCATCGCGTCCATGGCAGCGTCCATCACGGTGGGCCGCCCGGGGGCCAATCCGCCAACACACCGTGAGCTTTTGGCCGGGATGGCCCGCTAGCGGCCTCTGCGCCGGGTCAGTCCGACGCCGATCAAGCACACCACGCCGCCAATGAGTCCCCAGATGGTGGGCACTTCCTGGAGGATGGCCCACGAAATCAGGATGGTGGTACCTGGGACCAGGTACGTTGTGGCGGCGAGCTTTCCAGCCGAGATCAGGGATAGCGCGTACGCCCAGGTGGTGAAGGCGATGGCAGTAGGGAAGATACCCAGGTAGACGAGGCCCAAGGTGGCGGGGAGTGGTGCCGCCTGCACCTCCGAGATCAGTTGCCCGGTCCAGGGCAGGCAGCACACAGCGCCCACCATGATGCCAAACCACGTCGCCTGGCCGGCCGAAAATTTCCGCAGCACCGGCTTCTGCAGGATCGCGCTCACCGAGGCGAGCACGGCGGCAAGCAAGCACAACAGCACGCCGGCCACGTCCGCCGTCGAACGCTGTCCGGAACCCAACGCGATCATCGCCACCCCGCAGAACGCCACGCCGCTGCCGATCAGCAGCCACCTCGGAAAGCCTTCTTTGAGGAAGATGCCTGCGAGGATAGCGATCAGGATGGGCGAAACGTTGATCAGCATGGCGCTGGTTCCGGCGTCGAGCATGTGCTCCGCGGCGTTCAGCGCCACGTTGTAGCCTCCGAACCACATCACCCCGTATGCGAGGATCGGCAGCCACTCGCGTCCGCTCGGCCAGACCTTCAGGGTAGGCAGCACCACAATTCCAAGCACGACGGCGGCAACGGCCAAACGTCCGAGCGTCAAGGAACCGGGGGAGAAGCTGGGGCCGACGGCGCGTATGCCAACAAAAGCTGAAGCCCAAAGGACCACGGTGACAATGACGGCGACGACGCCGAGTTTACTGATGGCCGCAGCCGGCGCGGGGGTGGTGCGCTTGGGCAGGTCCGGGGAAGGCTGGCCGGGTTCGGCCGGGGTGGTGGTTGTCATAAAGCCAATGTAGCCGTGGAGGCCCCTGGGCGGCTGGCGGTTTTCGGACGCGTCAGGACAAGATCCTGCCAATCTTTGGGGGCACTTCCAGCGAGGGCCCCTGGGGCCTGCAGAGCTCGATTTGGGAATATCGCTATCTATGCTCTAAAGTTTTAGAGTCCAGTTCGGACGAGCGAGACACGGAAAGAACGCGTAAAGCGTTGTTTTTCCTTGCAAAATCCGAATTGAGTTCAGGCCCCCATCGTCTAGCGGCCTAGGACACCGCCCTTTCACGGCGGCGGCACGGGTTCGAATCCCGTTGGGGGTACGCAAGGCAAGTGGTAAATCGGATGAAAAAAGTCTGGTAAGCTAGAAGCCTTGAAAAAAACGCGGTAGAGATACTGCAAACGCAAGGCCCTGTAGCGCAGTTGGTTAGCGCGCCGCCCTGTCACGGCGGAGGTCGCGGGTTCAAGTCCCGTCAGGGTCGCTCTGAGCGCCGAAGAAATTCGGTTCTCAAGGTGACATGTCACCTAGGCTCTGTAGCTCAGTTGGTAGAGCGTTCGACTGAAAATCGAAAGGTCACCGGATCGACGCCGGTCGGAGCCACCACTGGGAAGCATCAGTTCTTCGGAACTGGTGCTTTTCTTCTTTAACCAGAGAATTCTTCTCTCCAACCGGCGAACTCCGGTACCCGAATCAAAACTTCTTCTGCGCTGAACCCGCGCCTCCATTTTCGCGAACGGTCCGCTCTGACCGACGATCCTGTGTTGTTACTTTGCTTGGGGGCAGCCCCATGATGTGGGGTTTTGGTCGCAGGTGTCGGCGACGAGGGCTTTTTCTGTTTTCCAGACGTGGATGGTTGTGGGTGGTGTGGTGAGGGTGAGGGTTCCGTTGATGGGTAGGGGTGGGCCGTTGTTGACGGAGTAGGTTCCGGTGTAGGTGGTGGTGAGTGTGGTGGGGTAGTTCCCGGTTTGGGTGTAGGTGTGGCTGTTGCGGGTGTTGGTGGTGAGCCATTGGGTTTGGGGGATGGGGTATCCGGCTTGGGGTGTGGGGCCGAGGGTGGTGCCGTCGCCGTAGTTGTAGGTGTAGTTGGTTGGTGTTGCGGTGAGGTGGATGTGTTGGCCGAGGATGGTGAGGTCGAAGGTTTGTTGTTTGGGTGTGGTGTAGAAGTTGGTGGGTCCGCCTTTGAGGGTGTTGGGGGAGGGTTGGGATTGGAGGGTTCCTGGGTTGATGGGTAGTTGGCGGAAGTCGTTGAGGATCCGGGCGGCGATGTTGGCCAGGACGTTTTCGGGTTTGGTGTCGTAGAGGCAGGTTGGTCCGCTGACAGGGAGCCAGTCGGTCCATCCTGGGTTGGTGATGGCTTTAGGGGCCTCTTTCCAGATGACCGGGGTACCTTCTTCGGCTCCGGGGGTCTTGGGTGGGCAGGTCAGGGCGTCGCAGCCCGGGTCCTTCGTGTCAGGTCCGTCGGCGCGGCAGTGAGTGTCGGCCATGTATTGGTTCGGATCCTCGGAGGTAGGCGAAGTTCTTGATCCTCCCAAGCTTGGCCTGAGCTGCCCTGTTGCGGGATCGGTAGTGAACCTCGCGCCGATATCGATAGCCTGATCGCCACCATTGTTTGCAGCCCAGGCATCATCGGCTGCTGCAGATGGTGCCGCCAGAAGGCAGCACGCAATTATCAAACCAAAGATCCAAAGCCCGGCCTTAGTGACCCGGAATGCGGTTCTATGCGATGACACCAAGGTCCACCACTGTCCAAGCACCTTCGATGTGCTTTGCATAGAACGCGAATGCGTCGTTGGACGCTTCCGACCTCGCGCGGCCGACGCTTCTGTCGGCGTTGTAGTAATCGATCCGCTCTTGGATTACCTGAACTGTTGCCGCGGGGACATCCTCAGTTGACCATTGCACGTGGATGACAGGAATTGTGATCCTGCCGCCAGCTATCCACCTGCCGTTGATGTAGGCGTCTTCGCCAGACTTCTGCAGTTGTGCGCAGAGTCTGCAGTTCGGAGAGTTGAGAGGAAGCCAAGCGGACATATCGCCCGTTTCGTCCACGTATGACAATTGTGCGTAGTAGTACCCAATAAACGCCTCCAACCCAGCCTTCGAGTTCTCCTTCGCCAGTTCCGGCATCACGGGGACGGGTACGTTTTGGGCCTTGCCGTTCGCGTCGGCCGGCTTGTAGGCGCCCGGACCGGTAGAAGACGGAGCGGGAACCGGCGCGCTCGAGGCGGGTGTCGCCGTCGTCGTGCTTGTGGGGGAAGGTGGGCCGACCTGCGTGGAGCAGCCCGTCAACAGCCAAACCGCGCACCAAACCACCGCCGCCACACGGACTCGGGAAGGCGATATTGCGGCAAGCGGACGGCATGGCATGACAGGCTCCCCAGAAGCTTTTGTGGCGATGTGTCGGCCAGTCTAGGTGGAGCGATCGGGCGCTACCCAGTCAAATATTGGTGGTTGTGGATAACCCGATCCGGACCACCGAATGGCTCGCGGCCCTTGTAGCCAAAGCGTCGGCGCTAGACGCTAGGGTGGTAGTCAAGAGAAGGGGAGTGCTCCATGGAAGAACAGAACGTGCAGCTTGAGCCCGTGCCTGGTAGCGAGATGGTCGGGACCGGACGCACCATCATCTCCGAGGCTGCGGTGGCCAAGGTAGCCGGGATCGCTGCCCGGACAGTTCCTGGCGTCTACTCCCTGGGTTCGGGCCCCTCGCGTGCCCTAGGCGCCATCCGCGACGCCGTGGGCAGCTCAGACCACGCAGCAGGTGTCCGGGCCGAGGTCGGCGAGACCCAGGTAGCCGTGGACATCAATCTTGTTGCCCTTTACGGCCATCCCCTTCACGGCGTCGCCAACCAAGTGCGGGCGGCTGTCTTCAGGGCTGTCGAGGAACTCGTTGGACTGCAGGTTATCGAAGTCAATGTCGAAATCACGGATGTCTATATCGCCCCGCCTGTGAAGTCCCCCGGTGGCAAAACCGTCGTAGTGGAAAGGGATGCGCTCCAATGAGTATGACCGTGGTGGGAATCGCGATCGGTGCCTTCGTGGCTTTCATGTCGCTGTCGTTCGGGTTGTGGGGCTTCCTCATATCGCTGCTTTTCATGGGCATCGGCGCGCTGCTGGGCCGCGCGGCTGACGGCAAGCTGGACTTGCGCAGCGTGCTGGACGCCATTACGGGCCGGCGCTCTTCGTCATGAGCGTGGCTGAGGCTGTGGAATCCACCACCAGCCTGGCCGGCCACAACCGGATCAGCACCCAGGCTCTGACATCCTTGGCCCGCGCCGCGGCCGCCGAGGCCCTCGGCGTTGAGGCCAGTGACATCCGGGCCGATTGGGCGGACGACGACGGCCTGCTGGCTTTGTCGATCGTGGCACCTATCAGTATTCCGGCCCTAACCGAGGTCGTTCGTGATCCCAACCGGGTCCAGGGCTTCGGAGGGTCGATCTGGGACCGGTCCGTGGCGGCCAAGGCCACAGTGTTGGAGATCGTCACACGGCTCAGCGGCTCCGAGCTAAGCCGTGTGGACATCAGGATCAGTGGAGCCCAGGTCACGGAGGGTGGGCGCGTCCAATGACGCAGGATCAAGAAACTCGAACCTTGAATGCAGTGGATTCCGGGGCCAGCCCGGTTGCCGGGGAGGACCCGGAGATGGCACGCATCCTGCGCCGTGAAACGCACTCGTCCCGTGCCGGAGCAGCCACCATTGCGGCAGTGCTGGTCATTGTCCTTTGCGTCTACGCTTTGCTCGAATCCGGTGTCCGTGCCGTTGGACAGCCCCCGTGGTTGATCGATCCGAGTACTGCGGCTGAACGCGCCATCGCCCTGCCGGAGGGTATCTCGCCGTTGCTGCTGGGTGCCAGTGGTGCTGTGATTGCCATGGTCGGGCTGTTTTTCCTCCTCCACGCAGTGCTGCCGGGCCGCCGCGCCCGCCATCTCCTTCGAGACCCGCGCACCGCCGTCGTCGTCGATGACGAAGTCTTGGCTTCGGCACTGGCCCGCAGGGCCCGCACCGCTGCGAATGTCACGCAGGAACAAGTCATGGTGGTCGTGTCGCGGCAACTGGTGGTGGTCAATGTAAGGCCCACTTCCGGCAGCCGCGTGAGCGAGGAAGCGGTTCGGTCCGCGGTCCAGGCTGAGCTTGAAGAAATGTCGCCGGTGCCGATGCCTTCGGTTCGGGTCAATCTTGCATCGTCGGGGGTGATCGGGGCGTGAATGGAACACCGCGGGTCCTTAACCGCGTGCTGCTGTTCATCATCGGAGTGAAGCTCCTTGCCGTTGGGCTTCTTCTCCTGCTGTTGGCCACGGTTCCTGCCGTTGCCACCTGGTGGCATGGCTGGTCCGCCGGAGCGTGGGCGCGGACGGAACAGCTCTTCAGGGACACCCGCTTTCCCGGGCGGGAGGAGAGCTGGCTGTGGATCGTGGCCGGCCTCGTCCTTGTGGCCATCATTGTGGCGATGATTGCCTGGCTATCCCAGCAAGGCAAAGGCCGGGCCAACTTCCTGGTGTCCAGCGATGACGACAGCGACATCGACGGCCAAGTCCGGATTGGCGGGGGCGTCGCCGAGCAGGCGCTGCGTGCCGCACTTTCCGAGAGGACCGACCTCGCCAGCGCGTCTGTTGCGACCCTTGAGGTGAAGGGAAAGCCGGGGCTGCGCATCCGGATCCAACCCAGGCAAGGAGTTGCCCCACACATCCTTGCTGCCGAGGTTTCCCAACTGGTTGAAGCCCTGGACCTGGTGATTGGGCAGAAGACTCCAGTCCTGGTCCACATGGTTTCAGGCGCCCGGTCAAAGTTCACCCGGGCTGAACGGGTTCGCTGATGGCAGGAAATGCTCCACGCAGGACGGGAGGCCGCGGTGGCTGGAACCCAGACGTTTGAGGCGTCACTGGCTGAGGTGATGGCCGAACTGGCCGCCTTGGAGGACCCCCGTGCGCGCGAAGTGAACGAAAGACACGGCGACGATCATGGAGTAAATCTCAGCAAGTTGCGTGCTGTGGCCAAAAGGCTGAAGACGCAACAGGACCTGGCCCGGGAACTTTGGAACACCGGAGACACTGCCGCCAGGCTCCTGTCTTTGCTGATCTGCCGGCCGAAAGCCTTTGCCAGAGACGAACTGGACAGCATGGTGCGCCAAGCGAAGACCCCGAAGGTCAACGACTGGCTCGTCAACTATGTGGTCAAGAAGAGCCCCTACTGCGAAGAACTGCGGATCTTGTGGTTTTCCGACGCGGACCCCGTGGTGGCCGCCGCCGGTTGGGCCCTGACCTCCGAACGTATCGTCAGGAAGCCCGAGGGCCTGGACCTGGACCAGCTCCTGGACCTGATCAAGGCCGACATGAAGGACGCCCCGGAACGACTCCAGTGGGCCATGAACAACTGCCTGGCACAGATCGGGATCGAGCACCCTGGGCATCGCTCCCGGGCGCTCAGCATCGGTGAGCGTTTGGAGGTCCTCAAGGACTATCCCACGCCGCCCAATTGCACGTCACCGTTCGCGCCCATCTGGATCACTGAAATGGTTCGCCGCAAGGGCTGATCTCCGCGGAGGCTAGCCCCTGTTGCGGTGCATCATGCGGTAGGTGATCTCGGCGAGGAGTTCCTCGTCGGAAAGGTGCGATGCCCGCGCGATGGGGGCAGCGGGAACGGCGACCCGGGGTGGGCCCTGCCGGGTTTCGTCGGCATTGCGCATGTCGTCCGGGGTGATCATGTCCGGGGCGAACGTTGACTTCCCTTTGAGGATCTCGGATACCGAACCGGCACGCCAACCCAAGGCATGTTCAAGCTTGCGTTGGTTGATCTCCTGCGCGCGGCGGGTTCCCGATTCCAGCGTCCGGACGGTCTTGATGGCCGTTCCAGCCTGCTTGGCCAACTGCACCTGGCTCAGCCCTTGCGCCAGGCGTTCTTCCTTGATCAGTCGGCCGATGGTCTGTAGTGCTTCAAGTTCATCCACACTTCTTAGTTTTCCATAGGCAATATTGGGCAATCAAATCGGATAATGGGCAATCATGCTCCACGCCCGCCATATCGGGGCCTATGGCGCCACGACTGGAGTAGATATAAATTAGGCAGGCTGCTTTGTATCGTTGTGGTTACGGTGCGTGTAAGCGCTTGCATATTTGCGATAATCATCGCTAGTGTGAGCGTCACCACATCAATTGCGCCGCCGAATCACTTGTACTCAGCGAGGAGTCTTTAGCATGAAGAAAACCAAGTACCTGCTACCGGTCGCAGCCGCCGGTGTCCTGGCACTTACCATGTCCGCCTGCAGCGGCAACAGCGGAGGCGGGGGATCCACTGCCGGATCCAGCGACTGTTCTGCCTACGACACATACGGCAAGCACGAAGGCAAGACCGTTTCGGTGTACTCCACGATCGTGGACACCGAGGCCACTAACCTCGAAGAATCCTGGAAGCAGTTCGAGCAGTGCACGGGCATCACCGTCAAGTACGAAGGCAGCAAGGAATTCGAGACCCAGATTGGCGTCCGTGCCCAGTCCGGAACCGCTCCTGACGTAGCGATCTTCCCGCAGCCCGGCCTGCTCGCCACCCAGGCCCGCGCCGGCTACCTCAAGCCCGCTCCCAAGACCGTCTCCGACCTGGTGGACAAGAACTGGTCCCCTGACTGGAAGAAGTACGGCACCGTGGATGGCACCTACTACGGCGCCCCGATGCTCGCGAACGTCAAGGGCTACGTCTGGTACTCACCCAAGACCTTCAAGGACAAGGGCTGGGAAGTTCCCAAGACGTGGGCACAGATGATGGACCTCACCAAGAAGATCGCCGATGACAAGACCATGAAGCCGTGGTGTGCCGGGTTCGAATCCGGTGAAGCAACGGGCTGGCCGGGTACTGACTGGATCGAGGACGTTGTCCTGCGCGCCCAGGGCCCCGAGGTATACGACCAGTGGGTCAACCACACGATTCCTTTCAACGACCCCAAGATCGTCAAGGCATTCGACCAGGTTGGCGACATCCTCCTCAACCCGAACTACGTCAACGGTGGCTTCGGTGACCCCCGCTCGATCCTGAGCACGGCATTCGCTCAGGCCGGCCAGCCGGTACTTGATGGCCAGTGCGCCATGCACCACCAGGCCTCGTTCCAGGCATCCAACTGGCCCGCGGGCACCAACGTTGCCGAGGACGGTGACGTCTGGGCGTTCATGACTCCTCCCATCGACGAGTCCAAGGGCACGGCCATCACCGGTGGCGGTGAAACCGTTGGCGCTTACAAGGACACCCCTGAGGTCCAGGCTTACCTGGCATTCATGGCAAGCGCAGACTTCGCCAACAACCGCGTGAAGCTCGGCGGTGCCATCAGCGCAAACAAGGGCCTTGACCCGAACAACGCCCAGTCGGCCCTGGACAAGCAGTCCATCCAGCTCCTCCAGGATCCCAAGACTGTCTTCCGGTTTGACGGCTCTGACCTGATGCCGAGTGCAGTGGGTTCCAACTCCTTCTGGAAGGGCATTGTTGCCTGGATCAATGGCAGCTCTTCGCAGCAGGTAACGGACAGCATCGAAGCCAGCTGGCCTAAGAGCTAACTACGAAAGCGCTGCCTCCCTGCCTGGTTTCGCCTGGTCGGGAGGCAGCGCTTTTCCCGGAACTCAGTGATTCACTCACGCCCCGGAGGTTGGGTATGGATTTTATCGGAGGAAAACTCCTTCAAGTAGTGATAGCGCTGGCGATCTTCGCGGCGATTATCGGCATCATCATGTTGGTGGTGGACAGGGCACCGAAATCGGTCAAGGACAAGGTCACCGTGGCCGGCTTCCTCGCACCGGCAGGTATTCTCATGCTCGTGGGACTCGTGTACCCCGCGGTTCGCACGTCAATGCTGGCCTTCACGGACGCCAGCGGCAACGGAAATGGTTTCGACAACTTTGTCTGGATGTTCACGCAGCCTGAGGCTTTGACCACGCTGCGGAACACCGTTATTTGGACCGTCCTGGTCCCCCTTTTGTCCACGAGCTTCGGCCTGGCCTACGCAGTCTTCATCGACAAGGCCCGCGGCGAGAAGGTCCTTAAGTCCTTGGTCTTCATGCCGATGGCCATCTCCTTCGTGGGCGCCGGCATCATCTGGAAGCTCGTCTATGACTACCGCGGCCCTGGCCTCGAACAGACCGGTGTCATCAACTTCCTCAGGGACGCCTTGGGGTTGGATCCAAAGCAGTTCCTCCTGGACGCCCCGGAAAACACGATCTTCCTGATCGTTGTGATGGTCTGGATCCAGACCGGCTTCGCCATGGTCATTCTCTCGGCTGCCATCAAGGGTGTTCCGGTGGAACTTATCGAGGCGGCCCGCCTTGACGGCGCCAATGCCTGGCAGCAGTTCCGCAACGTGACCGTGCCCGGCATCCGTGGAGCACTTGTGGTGGTCCTGACCACCATCACGATCGCCACCCTGAAGGTGTTCGACATTGTCCGGACCATGACGGCCGGCAACTACGACACCTCGGTTGTGGCCAACGAAATGTACACGCAGGCCTTCCGTGCCGGCGAACCGGGACGTGGTGCGGCATTGGCCCTGATCCTGTTCCTGATGGTGCTGCCGATCGTCGTGTACAACGCTCGAGTCCTTCGCAAGCAAAGGGAGATCCATTGACAGCCACGCCAGCCCCGAAAGAGGCCTCGAAGGCCGCAACCCGGCAGCGTCCTGGATCCGATCCCACGGAGGACGCCCAGCCGATGATGCGCCGGGTCAAGACCAAGCTCACCTCCAAGTGGGCAACAGCGGCGGCCATCATCATCGCCGTCGTATGGTCCGTACCGACGTTCGGCCTGTTCGTTACGTCGTTCCGTCCTGCTGCGAAGCAGGTTGGGCCCCGCTCCAACGGTTGGTGGAATGCCTTCGTTGACTGGGACTTCACGTTCAAGAACTACGCGGACGTCCTGACTCCCGCAGGCTCGCAGTCGGCCAACCTGTCCCAGTACTTCGTCAACTCGGTCGCGATCGTTATCCCGGTCACCATCTTTGTTCTGGTGCTCGCTTCGATGGCCGCCTACGTTTTCGCCTGGGGCAAGTTCAAGGGCCGCGACGCTCTTTTCATCTTCGTTTTCGCCCTGCAGATCATTCCGCTGCAGATGGCCCTGATCCCGCTGCTGCAGTTCTTCACGCAGACGCTCCACCTCCCTGCTGGTTCGTATGCGCAGCTGTGGATCGCCCACACCATGTTCGGGCTCCCGCTGGGTATCTTCCTCCTCCACAACTTCATCTCTGAGATTCCCGGTGAAGTGATCGAGGCTGCAAGGGTGGACGGCGCCGGGCACAGCACCATCTTCTGGCGGATCATCCTGCCGCTGTCCGTGCCGGCACTGGCATCGCTGGCGATCTTCCAGTTCCTGTGGGTTTGGAACGACCTGCTGGTGGCGTTGGTGTTCTCGGGTGGAACTGCGGACGTGGCTCCCATTACCCAGCGCCTGGCCGAAATTTCCGGTACCCGCGGTGCCCGGGATTACTTGAACCCGGCGGCGGCATTCGTCTCGATCATCATCCCGCTCCTGGTCTTCTTCGGCTTGCAGCGGTACTTCGTGCGAGGCCTTCTGTCCGGCGGTCTCAAGGGATAACCATTGCCGCCCCGGTTACGCAGCGCATTACGCCGTTGCGTAACCGGGTGCTGCAGACGGCAAGTCCCACATAAGGTAAATGCGGAGCAACGGCGGCCGGAGAGGGGAGCCTGTGTCACGAACAACGGGTAGATCCCAACGCGGCGGCCATACGGGCGTCAGCATCGAAGACGTCGCCATGGCGGCCGGCGTCTCTACAGCAACTGTTTCGCGGGCGGTCAGGGGCTTGCCGCGGGTGTCCCCGGCTACCCGCGAAAAGATCCTCGAGGTGGCCAGTTCGCTGGGCTACGTGGCGTCGTCGTCGGCTTCGGGGCTGGCCACGGGCCGCACCCGGACCATCGGCGTCCTGGCTCCATTCGTGAGCCGCTGGTTCTTCTCCAAGGCCATCGAGGGCGCAGACCGGGAACTGCATTCCCGCAAGTACAACTTGTCCCTGTTCAACCTCGGCGGCCACGGGAGCAACCGTGAGCGGCTGTTCAGCTCCACCATGGTTTACAAGCAAATCGATGCGCTCCTGGTGCTCTGCATGTCCTTGACCGAGGAAGAACTGGAACACCTCCACAAGATCGACATCCCGTTAGTAGTGGTGGGTGGTCACGTTGAGGATTGCGCGTACATCGGTATCAACGATTACGACGCCGCTTCCACCGCCGTGCGACACCTGCTGGACCTGGGGCACAAGGATATTGCCCTGCTCCATGGCGACGACGAAACGGACCTGAACTTCGACGTTCCCCGGGTGCGGATCCGCGCCTTCCAGGAGGTCATGACCGACGCCGGCCTGGAAGTCCGCCCGGAATGGGACCAATGGGGGGACTTCACTGTTGCCAGCGGTCAGCAGGCTTTCAACCGGTTGTGGAGCCAGCCCGGCCGTAAACCCACAGCCATCTTCTGCTCCTCGGATGAGATGGCCATGGGCGTGATCTTCGAAGCGGGCCGCCACGGTGTCAGGGTTCCCCAGGACCTGTCCGTCATTGGCATCGATGACCACGATTTCTCGTCGTCGCTGGGCCTGACCACCGTGGGCCAACGCCCTGACGACCAGGCCGAGCTTGCCACCAAGATGCTGCTGGACGAACTCGACGGCAACTTCGGGGCTGTTCATTCACAGGTCGCCCCGCACGAGTTGATCGTCCGGGAGACCACCGCCCCACCCAGCGGGGGAAGCCAAAGCTAGGAAGCGCGTGCCAGCTGCCTGATGGGAATCCACCGTGATGCCAGGCGCCGGTATGCGGCGGCAGCCCCCGTCATGTCGCCTTCGGCCAGGCATTCAATGCCCAGCCGGACATCCATGGGCGAGTCGTCCGGATAGACCTTGTCAGCCACCGCACCGTAATCGAGTTCCACCATGGACTGCGCATGGAACAGCTCCAGCCACTCTGTGAGCTGCGTGAGGTCGTCCAGCATGTCCAGGTCCGGGGCTGCCAACGCCAAATGGGCCACGGCAAAACGCGCCCTTTCCAATGCTTCGGTGAGGGGAGTCCATACCCGGACGGTCAGGATACGCCCGTCAGCTTCCACCACATCCTTGCGGTCCGACTCGGCAAAGAGCGAGAACCAACTGAACGGGATACCCCACGTGGACGCACGGGTGTGCACCCGCTTGGCGCCTTCACCGGCGTTGAGGCGGTCAATCCTGACCTGGTGTTTGTCCCTTTGCGATACCGGGATGAGCAGATCGGCCAGCGGACTGTGCACGCCGTCCATCAGGGCATTGGCCGCCAGACCGGCCCGAATCACCAGTTGGCTGGGGCAGTAAAGCAGCCGCCCGGCGTCGTCCCCGTCTTTATCAGGGGCGGCGTGCCGTCCCGCGGGCACGCGCGTCATCCGGACCAGGTCGGTGCGACCGGTCGGGAACGGATCCCCGCCGGGCCGCGTGATGCGGCCCAGCGAGGCCTGGAGCTCCGCATTTTCGACGGCGGCCCGGGAACCTGTCTTGCCGCCGGCCGCCGCGAGCTGTTGCTGCTGCTCGGGCGGGAACGCTTCGAGTGGCTCGTAAATGCGCAGCGACGAGGAGAAGGGTAGCCCTGCCTGGCCCCGGTACAGGTTTCCAGCCATGTCCAGCCATCCCCTTTCGTCGGTGTGAATGTGCCTAGTCTGCGAGCTCCACGATCACAGGTGCGTGATCCGAAGCGCCCTTGCCTTTGCGTTCTTCCCTGTCAATGGAAGCACCGGTGACCCGTGCGGCCAATGCTGGTGATGCGAGGCAGAAATCGATGCGCATGCCTTCCTTCTTGGGGAAGCGAAGCTGCGTGTAATCCCAGTATGTGTAGACGCCCGGGCCCGGGGTGTAGGGACGGACGACGTCGGTGAAGCCGGCTGCTTCGAACGCGTGGAACGCGGCGCGCTCGGGTTCGCTGACGTGCGTGAAGTTGTTGTCGCGGAAAAGCTGGATGTCCCAAACGTCCTCGTCGAACGGGGCGATGTTCCAGTCACCCATGAGGGCGATCTGGGCAGTCGGATCGGCCTTGACCCATTCGGCGGCGTGGCCTTGGAGGACGTCCAGCCACTTGATCTTGTAGGGCATGTGTTCGTCATCCAGCGAGCGTCCGTTGGGAACGTAGAGGCTCCAGATGCGGATACCGCCGCAGGTTGCCGCTATGGCGCGGGCTTCCTGGACGGGGTCCTTGCCGGCCTTGCCAAACGCCGGCTGGTCCAGGAAGGTGCGCTCCACGTCCTCCAGGCCTACGCGGGAGGCGATGGCCACACCGTTCCACTGGTTCACGCCGAAGTGCGCGACCTCGTAGCCCATGCGTTCAAAGAGCTCCCAGGGGAAGTTCTCGTCCTTGCATTTGGTCTCCTGGATTGCCAGGACATCGCAGTCGCTGCGCTCAAGCCAGGCTTCTACCCGGTCGGCGCGGGCACGGAGGGAGTTCACATTCCAGGTAGCTATCTTCACAGCAACTAACTTACCGAACTTGGCGCTGAGCGCATCCCCCTACCGCTTTTTACCGCCGGATCAGTGGCCGTACAGCGGTTGCGTGTGGGCGAGTTTGCGGAGCCCGATGCCGGAAGCGATCAGCAGCAACCCGGTCACGATGGCGAATGCCGCCAGCATGGCTACCAGGCCCAGCAAACCGAGCCCAGGATTGGCCAGGACAACGATGCCGAACACTGTGGTGAGCAAGCCGATCAGCAACCAGATTCCCCAGCTCCGCACGAAGGTCCGCGCTGCAAGGGCCAGGACGATCTGGGAAATGCCCAGCACCAAAGCCCACAAACCGATGAGCACACCGATGGCCGCAGCCGTCAGCCCGGGCCAGGCGATTGCCACGATCCCGGCGGCGATGGAAATGAAACCGCCAGCCACGGACCAGCGCGACCGGCCTGCGGGGTCGTAGAAGTAATGGGCCACACTGGTGATGCCGTCAATGATCGCGAAGAATCCGAACATGACCACCACCACGAAGGTAGTGGCACTTGGCAGTACCAGGATCAGCAAGCCAAAAACGATTGCGAGGGCTCCCCGGACCAGCAAAGCAGTTCCCGGGGTCTTGAACATTCTGCGATCCGCTGTGTCCGACATAGGGTCAGCGTAACCAACCACCGCGGGTTACCGCATCCCCTCGCGCCGGATGGCCGTGGCGATGGCCGCCGCACGGGTTTCGACGCCCAGTTTTGCGTAGATGTGCGCGAGGTGGGTTTTCACTGTTGCTTCGGAGATGAAGAGGCGTTTGCCCAGGTCACGGTTGCTGAGTCCCTGGGTCAACAGGCTGAGCAGTTCCGCTTCGCGCGGGGTGAGGATTTCGTCCGGATGACGCAGTTGTTGGAACAGCCGAGAGGCGACGGGAGCTGACATGACGCTCTTTCCCTGCACAGCCCCGCGGACGGCGGCGAAGATCTCCTCGGGTGCCGCATCCTTCAGCAAATACCCCATCGCTCCGGCATCGACGGCGCGGACAATGTCGGCGTCGGAATCGTAGGTGGTGAACACGATGATCGCCTGGTGCGGGGTGCGTTGGCGCAGTTGCTTGATTGCCTCGATGCCATCCATCCCGGCACCCATGGCCAAATCCATGAGGACCACCGCGGGTTGGTGCTGTTGGGCGGCTTCCAGCGCTTCTTCGCCTGATGCCGCTTCACCGACGACGGCGATATCGGCTTGGGTGCCCAGCAGCGCCTTGAGCCCGCTCCGGACAACTGTGTGGTCATCCACGAGCAGCACGGAAATGGTGCTCATCGGCGCTCCTTCGTCTCGGTGCCTGCAGCCGGCAGGGGCAGTTGCGCGGCGATGATGGTGCCCTCGCCGGGGGTGCTCTCCACGGACAATTCTCCGCCCAACTGCTCCACGCGTTGCCTCATGGCCCGCAAGCCGTAACCTCCTGTTGGCGACGGCGGAGGTACCGCTTCGGGATCGAAGCCGCGGCCGTCGTCGAACACGTCCAAGGTGACGGCGTCCGGGAGGTAGCCGAGGGTGACGCTGGCGTGCTCGGCCCCGGCATGCAGGTTGATGTTGGCCGCGGCACTTTGGGTAACCCGGAGCAGGGCGTGACGTACCTCGTTCGGTAGCGGCCGTGGCTCGCCGGTGACCTGGACCCGGATAGTGTCCACGTATTGGCGTGCTGCCTGTTCGAGGGCTTCGGGAAGGGGCCCGGATTCGAGGCCGGGGACCGAGAGTTCATGGACCAGGCTGCGGGTGTCGGCAAGGTTCCGCCGTAACAGGCCGGCCGCATGGCGCACATCGTCCTGGGCGGCTTCGGCTGGCCATGATCGCTGGGCCGCTTCCAGGAGCAGCAGGCTGCTGGCGAGCCCTTGGGTGACGGTGTCGTGGATTTCGCGGGAAACACGCTGGCGTTCCGTGGCGATCCCGGCTTCCCGTTCACGTGCGGCGAGTTGCTCCTGGGCTTGTGAGACGTCGTCGAAAAGCTTCTTTTGGAGGGCGGCGTCGCGCTCGATCTTGTCGTAGATGAGGGTCAAAAGCACCCCCGCGGCAAGCGGGCCGAGCAGCATTGCGACGTCCGTCCAGTCGCTCATGCGGAAGAGCCCGACGGCGGTGGCCGCCGCCGTCGCGCCGCCGGCCACGTATCCTGCCCAGCCGCGGAAAGCCGTGCGGGCCAGGAAGAAAATCGCGAAGGAGCACCACGCGAAGCTTGGGGCGACAATAACCAACACAGCCCAGGCAGCCAGCAGCGCGATCATCCATGGCCTGTTGCGGTGGCCCGGCAGGCGGGGCCCGGCCAGGAACGCTGTGACTGCGTAAAGCACGCACACTGCGGCCGCCAGGGCCACCGTCCACAGGTTGTCCGCGGGGGAGTGGCGCATGACGTATCGGACCCCGGACGCCACCATGAGCACGGCAAAGCCAAGGTGGACCACGGCATCGATGCGGCCATCGATCCGGCCGATCCGGCCGCCTGGTGCGGGCTGTGGAGGGGCAGTTGGCATGGTCGGTTCCGGTTCCCGTTTCCCTTGAAGGCGTTCTTTCCATGCTAGGTGCCCGCAGGGGTGTTGGTCTCTCCACCTTTTGGCTGATAAGGCCCGCGGAAAGTATGAGTCCGGGGACTGCTTCGGGCCGATGCGGTGCCCGGGCCCGCCCCGGGAGCATTGAGGTGTACCGACGTTGACTACAAGGAGATTGCCGTGAAGAAGTCCAACAAGATGATTGCCGTTGCCGCTGCTGGAGCGTTGTTGCTCACCGGTGGCGCCACGGCTGTGGCCAACGCCGTGGCGCCGGCCGCCGCCCCCGCCGCCGTCGAGGCCAAAGCCCCGGCTGACGTCCAGCCCGCACCGGAGAACGTGGTTGCCCAGAACCGCATCACAGTGGGTGCCTCGAGCAAGGCCGTCAACGCTGCGCTCGCCAAGTGCCAGACGGACAAGCTGCCGTTCGTGACTGTCGCACTGGTGGACCGTTTCGGCACGGTCCAGGCCATCCTCCGCGGTGACAACGCCGCCGAGCACACCATCGAGGCCGCCAAGCAGAAGGCCTACACGGCTGCCGCGTTCGGCGCTCCCACCAGCGAGCTAGCCAAGCGCGTCAACGGCAACGGCCCCTCGATCGCCGACCTCCCGGGCACCCTCTTCCTGTCCGGCGGCGTACCGCTGAAGGTGAACGGTGTCTCGGTGGCGGGAATCGGCGTCGGCGGTGCCCCTGACGGTGCCCTCGACGAAGCCTGCGCTACCGCTGGTGCGGATGCCCTGGCCGAGGCAGCGAAGTAGCGATGAAAAAGCGGATGGCGGGGGTTGGGTTGCTGATGGTCGGGCTGCTGGCGGGATGTACGACGGCGGGAACGTCGCCTTCCAGCCCAGCCTCACCTGGCGCGTCGCAGACAGCCCCCGCTTCCGCGTCGCCGTCGAGCGCCAGCCCTGTCCCGTCGTCGTTTGCTGCCCAGGCAACGCCGCCCAAACTGTCCCCGGAGGCCCAGATGGAAACCGACCGACTCCTCATCCTCGCCGCGAAAGCCAACGATCCTGCGCGGGTCCGGGAGCTCATCGCGGCGGGCGGCAACGTCAACGCCAAGGACGGTATCCAAGACTCCGCGTTCCTCTACGCAGGAGCCGAGGGTTTCAACGAGGTTCTCCAGCTCACCTTGGCCGCCGGGGCGGACGTGCGCAGCATCAACCGGTACGGCGGCACGGCCCTGATTCCGGCCAGCGAACACGGGCACACGGAAACCGTTCGGATCCTGATCGCCGCCGGCGTGCCCGTGGACCACGTCAACAACCTGGGATGGACAGCCATGCAGGAAGCCATCCTGCTCAACAACGGCGGCCCCAACCAGCAGGACGTGGTGCGGCAGCTGCTCGAGGCCGGAGCGAACCCGGACATCCCCGACCCCCAAGGCCGAACCGCCCTGCAGAACGCAGAGCGGCTCGGATTCACGGAGATCGCGGCGTTGATCCGGGGTTAGAGTGCTTCCAGCACGCTCACGTAGTTCGCGATGCCCACGCCGCCCATGTTCTGCACGGCTCCCCGCCGGGCGTTGGGAAGCTGCATGTCGCCAGCGGTACCCGTGAGCTGCATGGCGGCGATGACGTGCTGGGACACGCCGGTGGCGCCTACGGGGTGGCCCTTCGCCTTCAGGCCACCGGAAACGTTGATGGGAAGTTTGCCGTCCTTATATACCCACCCCTCCTGGATGGCGCGGGAACCTTCGCCGCGCGGGGCCAGGCCCATGGCTTCGTACATGATGAGCTCGGCGATGGTGAAGCAGTCGTGCACCTCGGCGAAGTCCAGGCCGTCAATTCCGACGCCGGCCATGGTGAACGCGCGCTCCCAGGACGCCCTGGTGGCGGCGAACTCCGTGGGATCGCGTTTCTCGGCCGGGAAGAAATCGTTCGCGTGGCCGAAACCCGCCAGGCGCACGGGTGCGGTTGCGCCTCCGGTTGCCTGGGTGGACAGTACGACGGCCGCGGCGCCGTCGGAGACCGGCGAACAGTCGGTGCGGCGCAAGGGCTCTGCCACCATGGGGTTCTTGTCAGAAATGGTCCGGCAGAACTCCTCGCCGAAGTCCCGGTGCATCTGGGCGTAGGGGTTGTCCATGCCGTTGCGGTGGTTCTTGGCGGCGATTGAACCAAGGACATCGCCGAGGCCGTTCTCGAAGCCGGGGCCGTTTAGCCCGGCGCCGTAACGTTTTTCGTAGTGCTTGGCGACTTCAGCGAAGAGACCCGTGAAACCGGTGGATGATGCCTTGCCGGCCATCTCGTAGGAAGCGCCGAGCAGGGCGGCTCCCACGACGTCGGCTCCGGCGTCGGTCATCTTTTCGGCGCCGATCACCAGGACGTTGCGGGCAGTTCCGGCGAGCACGGCCTTGACTCCCTGCTGGAATGCGGCAGAGCCGGAAGCGCAGGCGTTCTCAGTACGGGTCGCGGGGACGTTGGCGAGGTCCGGGGAGAGTTGGAGTGCCAGGGACGATGTGAATCCCAGCGGCTGCATGCCCGAGTTGAACTGGCCCAGGTAGATTTCGTCGATGTCCTTGGGGTCCAAGCCGGAGTTCCGGATGGCTTCGCCTGCCACGTGGACGATCAGCGATTCCAGGGTGTCATCCGTCAGCTTGCCGAACTTGCTGTGGCCCCACCCTGTGAGCAGGATGTCCTTACCGAACTGGTCTTGCAGGCTCATGCGTTGGCTCCTTCGAGGGTGTTTTCCTGCGCGTCTTCGTCCAGCGCCACCGTGAACCCGGCGTCGGTCTTGCTGCGGATGTCTTCCACGGTGACGCCTGGGGCGAGGCGGGTCAACACAAGGCGGGTGCCGCCGTCGTGCGTTGCTGTTTCGGGGGCTATATCGAATACGGCGAGGTCAGTGATGATCCTGTCCACGCAGTTAAGACCCGTGAGCGGGAGGGTGCAGTTGGTGACGATCTTGGCCGAGCCGTCCTTGGCGTTGTGTTCGGTAAGGACCACGACGCGCGGGGTCCCGGCAACCAGGTCCATCGCACCGCCCATGCCCTTGACCATCTTGCCGGGGATGGTCCAGTTGGCGAGGTCGCCGCCGCCGGACACCTGCATGGCACCCAGGATGGCCACCTTCACGTGGCCGCCGCGGATCATGCCGAACGAGGTGGCGGAGTCGAAAATGCTGCCGCCCGGGGTGATGGTCACCGTTTGCTTCCCGGCGTTGATGAGGTCCGCGTCTTCCTCGCCCTCGTACGGGAACGGGCCCATTCCGAGGAGGCCGTTCTCGCTCTGGAGGATCACCCTCACGCCGTCGGGCAGGTTGTTGGCTACCAATGTGGGGATGCCGATGCCGAGGTTGACGTAGTCGCCGTCGTTCAATTCTTCGGCCGCAATCGCGGCCATTTGGTCCCGTGTCCATGCCATGGTGATGTGCTCCTTTGCTTCAGACCGTCAGGGGTTCGGGCCGCTGCCGGACCGTGCGCTGTTCGATGTCCTTGACCCTGTTGCTTGCCTGGACAAGCCGCTGGACGTAGACGCCAGGGGTGATGATGTGGTTGGGGTCGAGCTGCCCCGGCTGGACGATCACCTCCGCTTCGGCGATGGTCACCGCACCCGCGGTGGCAACCACAGGGTTGAAGTTCCGGGCTGTATAGCGGTAGATCAGGTTGCCGTCGGTATCGGCGGTGTGGGCATGGACCAGCGCGACGTCGGCGGTGATGGCGCGCTCGCGGACGTACGTGACGCCGTCGAACTCTTCCAACGGTTTGCCTTCGGCAACCAAGGTGCCCACGCCGGTCCGCGTGTAGAAGGCCGGAATCCCCGCGCCGCCAGCGCGAAGACGCTCCGCAAGTGTGCCCTGCGGGGTGAACTCAACCTCCAGCTCTCCGGCCAAGTACTGCTCGGCGAAGAGCTTGTTCTCGCCAACATAGGATGCGATGACTTTCCGGACCTGCCCGGCCTCGATCAGCACCCCGAGGCCCTTGCCGTCCACGCCCATGTTGTTCGAGACGATGGTGAGGTCCTTGGCTCCCGACCCGCGGACGGCGTCGATCAGGTCTGCAGGAATGCCGCTCAGGCCAAAACCTCCGACGGCGATGGTCAGGCCATCCGCCATGAGGTCATGGAGCGCTTCGGTTGCGCTCGCGTGGATCTTGGACACGGGGAACTCCTCTTTGAGTTTGGTTGGCTTCCACTTTGTGGACATTGCTTTCTTGTTTAGGAGCCTAAGGTTTGGTCACCGCCGGGGTCAAGAAGTCGGAGTGTCAACCACCCATGGTGTGGACGATAGACTGGATGCTGTCCATAATGTGGATGAAATCTCTTTGGAGGGCACCGTGGTAATTCAGGGAGCGCAGGTAGTGGGCCGGGTGGCGGCACTGCTGCGGTTGGTGGGTCGCAAGCCTGAAGGCACGTCCTTGGCCGGGCTGGTCCGCGAATCAGGGCTGACCCGGCCAACTGTTCACCGGCTGCTGACGTCGCTGGCCGCCGAGGGCTTCCTGGAACATGATTCGTCCTCAGGAAAGTGGGTGCTCGGGCCCGAGATCTTCCTGCTCGGCTCTGTTGCAGCTGCCCGTTTCCCCATGGAGGACATCGCCCGCCCATCCCTTCGCAGGCTGGCTACCGAGACCGGAGAGAGCGCGTTCTTCTCGATCCGGCGCGGCAACGAAACTGTCTGTGTGCTGCGGGAGGAAGGCTCGTTCCCGGTACGGTCGTTCGTGCTCCATGAAGGTGTGCGGTTTCCCTTGGGCGTCGCCTCCGCGGGAACGGCGATCCTGGCCTTCCTGCCCGCCGAAGAACAGGAAGCGCTGCTGGCGGAATGGACAGTGCACGCGGGCGACTTCGCTGCCGGACACCCCGCTGATGTGGTGCGGAAGAACCTGGAACAAACAAGGCTGGCCGGGTATTCAGTAAATCCCGGCTTGATCCTCGAAGGCAGTTGGGGGATGGGTGCTGCAGTCTTCGACCCGCAGGGCCGGCCGGCCTGGGCGTTATCCCTGACCGGAATCGAACCCCGCTTCCGATCTGAACGCCAGGAATACCTCGGGAAGCTGCTGCTTGAGGAAGCGCACCGGATGACCGCACGGTTGCAAGGAACTAGCTGAGCTCCAGCCGCATCAATACCCTGGGGAAGCCGTTGAGTACGGACGTGGTTTCTGCGACCTTCTTGAAGCCGGCCTTCTCGAACAATCTCCTTGTGCCCACGTAGGCCATGGTCAGGTCCACTTTTCCGCCCTTGTTGTCCACCGGGTAGCCCTCCAACACAGGGGCACCGTGGGCCTTCGCGAAGTCGATAGCCCCACGCAAGAGTTCGTGCGAGATGCCCTTTCCCCGATGCCCTGGCCGCACCCGGATGCACCACACGGACCACACATCGGTCTTGTCCACATGCGGGATCTTCCGGTTCGTCGCGAAACTGGTGTCCGCGCGCGGGTGGACGGCCGCCCACCCAACTACCTCGTCGCCGTCGTACGCCAGAACCCCGGGCGGAGGATCCTCGGCGACCAGCTTCTCAACGTACGCGCCGCGCTCTTCGCGTTGGAGGCTCAGGTTCAGCTTGGATGGGATGCGGTAACTCAGGCACCAGCACACATTGGAGCCGGGGTTCTTGGGTCCCACCATGGTCCTGACGTCATCGAACACCGTGGCGGGGCGAACTTCGATAGCCATCCGCCCATCCTGCCATCGGGATTGGCTGCTCCGCCAGAGAAACTGTCTGTTGTATGGCCGGGAGAAGACTCGCTATCAGGCCGCTGACACTTCCTCAGGTCCCATCGGCGGTGAGCGTCCGGGCCCGTCTATCGAGGGAAAGGATTGCGCCGGCGATCAATACAGGGGCAGCGGCCGCAAGGAATCCCCATTGAAGGGAACCGGCGAGAACCAGGCCGAGCAAGGCTATGGATACCGGTTCGAGAATGACCCTGGGCAGTTCCAGCACGGAGCTGACCCGCCCCAGCAGATGGCTCGGGGTGCGGGTCTGAATGAATGTTGGGAGGGCCACATCGGTGCTGTAGGCGACGCCTATCCCCACCAGAGCGAGGATGATGGCCGCGATCCACGGTTCTTTGGTCTGGCCCAGGAGGGCAAAGGCGACGCCTTCCACGAGTGTCATGGAAATGATGAGAAGACCCCACCGCTGAGGAAGGCCGGTCACGGCGGCTGCTACGGTTCCGAGCAGCTGGCCTGCGCCCCATCCGGAGACGAGGATGCCAAGGGCAAGCGGCGAGTCACTGAGGGAAGTTGCCAGCATCGGCAGTCCGATGGCGAAGACTCCGCTGTAGCTCAGTGTGGCTGCACTGATAACCAGAAGGACTATGCGGGTCTCGTGGGATCGTGCCGCATGCTGAAGACCCAGCCCAATCTCGCGGAGGACTGCAGTGGCGCTGACCGACCCATTGCTGATGGGCCCCCGCGGGATGTTCAGGGATGTGAGGGCTGCGACCGTTAGCGTTAATGCGTTGACGGCAATAGCCAATCCCGCGCCGCCCCAAGCAGTAAGGACGCCCCCTGCCATTGGGCCGACAATGAAAGCAGCCTGTGCGACTGCCCCTTGAACTGCGTTGCCTTGCGGCAGGTCTTGTTGGGGGAGCAGGCGCGGGAGCACGGCCTCACTGGCAGGCGCAAAGAAAGCGGAAGCAGTTCCCGTGATGGCAGCCAGGATGTACAGCTGCCACAGTTGCACGGTGCCGGTAAAGCTCATGGTCGATACCAATGCCATGGCACCGGCGCGCACTAAGTGGCAGACGAGCATGACGCGACCTGGCGAAAAGCGGTCTGTCAGTGCACCGCCGATCAGCAACAGCGTTCCCCGGGGTATCGCCTGTGCCAGCAGCACGCCGGCAAGGGCAACAATCGACCCCGTTGCTGTAATGACCAGCCAAGCCAGTGCGATAGAGAAGGCAGCTTCGCCTGCCATCGCCAAGCCTTCGCCGAGCAGAACGTGACGGAACTTCGGGTACTGTTTCAGCAGGGTCAAAGGGCTGCGCACTTCACTCCTCTGAGCCTCATCAGTACGTCCCAAAGAGAATGAGGTCTGATCTGCCGTCGTCCGCGGTCACGCCTCGGATCTCCGGGGTGGCTTCACGAATCTGCATGGCCACAGCGTACCGGGCGAGCCGAAACACCACCTCGTCCACACACTTATGCTCATCTCCGTGCGTGAGGCAGTTTTACTTGAGGAGTGCGAGGATGCCGAGTTCGTTGCAGATGTCCGCTGTACCTGGAATGACTCCTACCTTCCCATCAATGACGCATTCTGTGAGGAATGGGGTGTAGTTACCGAAGGTCCGGATGTTGGGGTCGAGGTAGAGGGGGTTGCGGCCGCGGGTGCCGAAGAGCTCCGTGCCCAAGCGGCGAAGCTCGCCCCCGAGATGGAGCGCCACCAGGTGCCGGTGGAGTACCTGGCCAATCCCGCACTGACCAAGGCACTCCAGCTTGCCCACAACGCTAAAACACCCAAGGCACGAGAGGTAGCCGACTCCGAAATCAAGGAGCGGATGTTCCTCATCGGCAAGGAGGGCGTTAACGGACCCGACATCGACCAGCTCCGTAAGGAAACCACCGCCAACGTCAACGGTGCAGGCGATGAACACTTCAAGGACCCCGCCTTTGTGGACGCAGCCAAGGACCTCCACGAAGCCAGACTGCTGGCAGAGGGCGGCTTCAAGGGCGACAAGTGGTCCACCCAGGAACAGCGATACGAGCGAGCGGAGAAGGAACTTTTCGCCCGCATGGAAGACGTCGGCCGGGAGATCGAGAACCGCGTCACCGGCAACGACAGCAGCCGGCTAAAAGACCAAGGCCTGAAAACCGAGACCGCTGCACAGGCCGGCTACGGTTCCGCTGAGCACCACAAGAAGTTCGCGGAATCACTCGCCGGCACCGGTGCCAACGAAACGCAGATCCGCGGCCCGACTGGCAGCCGCCCGCAGCGAGGGCACAAACCCCAGCGCAGCAGTGACGATCGGGAAGGTGGCCAAGGCCAGAAAATCTTGTTCAGGGTCCTCCGCAGGTGCGGAACGAGGCAAGGGCGGCCTGAGCGGGTACATTGTCGGACGCCCGAACCTTCAGACTGCGTCCTCACAGGCCACGTCAAGCTTAGGGTGTGCATAATGCGAGGGAAGCTTCGGTCAACCGCTATTTGATCGGGGCTTCGCCAAATTCCCGCCAGGGTTAGCGGCAGAGGGCCCGCGATTCGGGAAGGCCCTGTCATCACTTCATTGATCGTGCGATAGTGTTCCCACTCATACTGCTGGGGGAGGCTATGGCTAGGAAATTACCTTTGGTAGTACTTCTCCTGTCACTCTGCCTGGGCTGGTATTTTTTAGTCGCGTACATCGACCGGGGGCTCTTGGCCCACAATTCGCCATCCATCTCAGCTCCATGTCTCAGCAGCGAAAACCTTCCATCAGGTACGATCCATAGCCCGGAGGGTGCTCCCATTCCACCTGACGGAGGCTACGCCTTTTTGCCCCTGGGTTTGGAATGCACGTACACAATGATGGACGGCTCTCTGCAGCGGGCCTTTCACCCGCGATATGTTCAGATGACTATCGCTGTCGTTCCAGCCTTTGCACTGCTGATGTGGAGTGCCAAGAAGGCTACGTCTTCACGCACTTGGAAGGAAGCCACGTCGTTCAGCTAAGTTCTGATTCATTCGGCAAGGGATACGACATCGATCAGCTCTGCCAAGAAACTACTGCGAACATCAATGGTGCAGATGAAGAGCATTATTAGGACGTCGAACGGGACAACGAGGGGCGCCGAGCGGTGCAAGAGCGGCCCGGGAAAAAATCACAAATTGCCCCTTTGCCTCCTGACGAGGCTGTGCCGCCGGTGGACAGGGGTCCAGCTGTCTGTAAGCCCCTGTGATGTGTTGATGCTGACGAACAAATTCGTCTATGTTTAGACAGATTCACCTGCATCTTATGAACTCCTTTGCACTGCGCATTTCCCGGGCGTCCTGCTCCCGTTGATCGTGCTGGGAATCGGCCAGGGAATCGCGACCATCCTGCTGACCGAGTTCGGCATGTCCGAAATGGAACCGGGCGATAAAGGAGAAGCCGCTTCCGGATTGGTCAACACGGCACTCGTGTTGGGCGGCTCCATTGGCTTGGCGCTCTCACCGGTGGTTTTTGCCGGCTCCTCCGCGGGGCTGGCGGCGGCCCACGCCTATGGGACAGTCTTCACCGCGGCAACGTGGTTCTACGTCATTGCCCTCCCTTGAGCTGCGATTATCTATCTCGCTCAGCGGACGGCAGCGCGCAGGGTGCCGGCTGTCCAAAGATGACCTGCACGCAACAAAGGCAACTTTGCCTGCCATGAGATTCCTCTTGTAGCCAGGGCAGTCAAATCACCTCCTCACAAAAGCTGCAAAGGGGTTGAGCCGGAAAAGGAAAGCCGCCATGGCATCACGATCAACTGGTTGTAGGGGGCGGAATGTTCCGTCCGGCCAACCGGTGGAGACGCCCAGGGCCGAGATAAAGGAAATCTCTCTGTAAAACGGGTTATCCGTCTGTACATCCTTAAACGGACTCTCCGCTGGTGTTATGAATCGTGCGTGATCTACCGTGCGGTACAGGAAGGCGGCCATAGCGTCACGGTTCACTGGTTCTAGCGGACGGTAGGTTTGGTCAGGCCAGCCTTGGGAGATCTTGTTTGCGGCCAGCCAGGTGATCTCCTTGTAGAACTTGTCCGAGATGCTCACATCCGTGAACGGAGAAACGGCTGGAGGAGTGAAGTCAGGGGAGCCGTGGAACCGATACATGAATGCTGCCATGGCATCGCGGCGGACAGGTTCCAACGGCCTGAATGTGTGATCGTCGAAGCCCGTGGTGATACCGGCAGTCGCGAGCCAAGTGATTTCACGGTGGAAAGATGCTTCCGATGGTACATCAGTGAACCTGGGAGAAGGTTCTTCTTCGGGGATTGCGACTTGGGCAACGAAGTAGGGTCGGCTTTGTGTTACGTAGATGGTGCGATTGTCGGGACTTAACACGGCATCTGTCGCCCGGATGGTATCCGGGCGGTCCATCCAGTGTGAGCAGATCAGTGCGTTGGTGTTCAGGTCCACGACAGCGATGCTTGAAAACTCCCACATCGGAATATAGGCGCGCTTTTCCGATGAACTCAGAATGAAGTCGTACCCTGAGACTGGGATGGTGGCTTTGACGGATTTGGAGGGCACATCCACTACCGCAGTGCGTCGGTTGAAGGTGTCCATCACGTACAGAGTTCTGCCGTCACTGGAGAGGGTCAGATCCGAACCCCGGACAGGGATGCTGTCGACAATGGCCCCGGTTTTCAGATCGACAACATGAGTTTCGCCGCTCGCGATATAGGCATAGGTTCCTGTGGGTTCAACCACGATGTCGCTGAAGGACGGCAACCTTATGTCGTATTCCCAGGTGTCGATGACCGTGTCTGTGTCGGCATCTATGACATGGATCTTTTGGTTATAGTCCATGGCGTACAGCCGGGTCCCGTCCGGGCTGAAAGCCAGCCGCGAAGCCGCGAAAACAGGGATGGACGTGGCCATGGTGTTGGTGGCTGTGTCGAATACCTGGACCGTTCGGTTATTCGTGGGGAAGTAGCCCTTGCTCTGCGATGGGTTGAGCTGGACTTTTCCCGGGTACGCGTTGTAGCCCGGCACGGGCATGGCCGCCACTTCCGAGTGCGTCTTTGTATCGAAAACTGAGACAATCGCCTGGCTGTTGTCTTCTCCCAGAACAGAACGGGGGATATAGAGCCGGGATCCGTCTTTATTTAGCGTGACAGCACCAGTGTCACCTTCTTGAACGGGTAGCTGCCACAGCGGTGGACTCTGCGGTTGCCCACAACCGCTCACCGCCGCAGTAGAGGTTGGCCTAGTCGGTGGCGCAGACTCCTCTGCCGATGCTGGATTGACGGGCGCTAAAAGCGCCACCATAGTAACGAAGCCCGCAATCGCGGACAGGAATCTGCGATGACCCATTCTTATTCCCCCAATAGACACCATGGGCCACGTCAGTCGAACGAAGCGACAGCCGTTATCTGTCTCATCACTGGTGACCGTCTTAGAAGGGTACCGTTCCCTGCGCGTCAAAGGCCCCAAGAGGGAAAATACGAGAACAACTCATTTTACTGGTGCCGTGCGAGGCCATACGCTTCGATGGGGCTGACTCGGGCAAGAAGGCTCCAAGGTGTGGAAGACAAAAGCAGCTGTTCTATATTCAAAAGCAGATTGACAAGGGGCTCCGCCCGCCCCCTTACCCTTGGTAGGCAGTAATGAGTTTCCTTCTCGTCTTGCAATGGCCCGCCCGTTCTGAGGTTGACTATGACGAACTTATCGCCATGGAGGACCTGCTTCTGGAGCAGCTGCCGGAAGCCCACGGAGTGGTGGACGGGCACGATTTTGGATCAGGCGAGATGAACATTTTTGTTTACACGGAACGGCCGATGGAAGCCTTTGAGGATGTAATGACCTTGTTGAGTTCCCGGTCCCGCTGGTCTGACGCCCGGGCGGCGTACAGGCCGATAGATGCGGAGGAATTCGTGATTCTGTGGCCATAGGCCCTCGAATACTTTGCAGTGTCCTGAGAATTCGAGTGAGTCCTTGGAGGTTCAAGCCTTTGAAGTCAGCGGGAACACTGGTGGTTTCGAAGTCAAGGCCCAACCTTACTGGTAACCAGCATTATTCGATTTGGAACTATTCAGCAGAGTCACGCGAGGGGAAGCGGTCCGGATGCTTAGGATCCCGTCCTTTTTCCCGCCAGTACTCGTCCCGCTGCCATAGCGAGAATCTAGTGATCTGGACGCAGAACACGACGGCGGCGATTCCAAAGAGAATGCTCCGAGTCCAGAGCCATGGCTCCGAATCGACACCAACGAGACTTAGGGCGGTGGAGATCAGCATGATGATCGTTACTGGAAGGAACCAGCGGAGGATGCGTTGAAGCCTCCGCTGCAGTTCTTTCTTTGTTGCCACCATTGCCTCCATTAGTCGGGCCCTTCGGAGAGGCCCGCCCCCGTTCCAGATCGAAGATCTCGAGGGAGTGCCTATCGATCGATTCCGATGGTGTCAGTCACTATCCGCGTCGCTTGGATTTTTGGATAGCGGGACCAGACCCCGGACGACCATTCGTAGGGCATATCCGCAGGTCAGAGGCGCATTTCGACTTCAAGTGACGCGATACCTGGTGGCCGTGGACGGAGGAGGGGTGATCGTGCGTCCGATGCAATGATCACTGTTCTAGATTACATAACGCAGGCTATCGGTGAACTGTGCTGCTCGTGGGGAAGTGCGGGAGGCGTATTTTTGATCAAGCATTCTTAGGGACAGGTCCAACCTAACTCTCCACGTCGACGACGGCGATGCTTCGTCCCAAAGCGGTCACCTTGGCAGCTACGAGTCCCGGTGCATCCACTAGACGATAGCTGGACCTGCCCGCAGCTCCGCTTGAGCGGATGGTCGAAGCAATTAGAGGGTGTTCAAGCAACTGCAGAACCTCCTCAATGTCCCTCGTGGAGGGCCGGGGGTCGATTTCGTCTCTGACAATGAGGTAGATCTGTTCGGCTGACAGAGCGCCGAGGGTGACTTCGTCAGCTACACGAGCCTCATGTGCGAGAACTGCGACTACCTGGGACAACAGCGTGATTCGTCGCTCCGCTTGAGACCACCCACTTTCTAAATCCTTGCGGGCACCGGACCGTGCGTCCACGAGATTCAGGAAGGTGGCAGCTGACCTGGGGGTAATCTCCTGCCGGCGAAGCGCTCGACAAAGCTCCGCCACAGTGATGAGGGCAACGCCGTTCTGTTCGGCTCGTGCACGGACACGTCCACCATCGAAACCCGGTCCCACGAGTGCTACGAAGTCTGCCTGATGCTTCTCCTTGTGCTCCGAAAGAGTGTCAAAGGAAACAGCCCCTTCATTAACGGTCCCGCTTCGGGCAGCCTTCGCATCCAGGATTACCCTCACGGGGTTTCCATTTGAATCCTCCACGGTGGCAAGTACGTCAGTCTTGCCTCCGCCCCCGATGTGCCTCGCCTCAAAGCCTAGATACGAAAAGGCATCCGCAACAGCTTTCTCCAATCGGATCGGGGTTTCTCCTGCTATGGCCGCCGCCTCGAGCTCGAGCGAGAGAGTGTTAGCAAGCGAGTCGCCGGGCCCCCTTGCACCAGCATCACGGCCGCTACCAGTGTCCTCTTCTAAGACAGCTTGGAGGGGGACTTCGAGTGCCAGTCGTTCCCCCAAAGGCGTCGGCTGGTACCTCCAGTTAGCCCTCTCCGCGATGAGCCCAGCTGCCTTTAGGAGCTGCAACCGTGTTCGTACTCCGCCCACATCTACCCTGGCCATCCCATAGTGCTCGTATGCGGCTCGGGCTAGATCCGGGGCTTTATCGAACTCTGCCAGCATGGGAAGGATTTCGAGCATGAACAAATATCTGCGGTGTAGTAGAAGTACGAGATCTAGAGTGCTCTGACTCTCTAGCCACGCGGCTGCGGGTCCGGACGGGGAGTAGATATTGAAGCCAACCTGTTCGAGGAGGCCTGATTTATTCAGAGTTGTCATGACAGCGCTGAAGGAACTCTCTGAAACACCAAATGACTTCTGAGCAAATGCGAGAAGGTCTGCTCTTGAGATGCTTGGAGATGCTGCGTTTACCAGAAGATAAAGCGACTGCACCAAATCCGTCTCGCCGTTCCCCCTGGGTATGTAGCCGAGGACAGGGTTTCGGGCAGCTAACTCGTCCGGCGATAACTGCTTAAGAAGGGCGGCGATTATTTCAGGCGCCTCAGGCAGCGTGACTGCCGTAGCCATTGATTCAAGAATCTGCTCGGGCCCTCCTACCCGCAGTGAGGAAGTAGCCTCGAGTCCGGTCGCAGTCAGCCCAATGAGCGTATTCGTCTTGTACTCCACAAGCCCCATGGCTGACATCCAAGTGATGCGCCTTCTCACTTGATCCAGAGTGGACCACTGCAGCTGATACCTGGTTGTGGCCTCATCCGTGAGTTCACGCACCGTTTTGTGCCCAGCCGCGAATGTGTGAAGGAGCTCGCCAACAAACCGCACGTGCCGGTGGAAGATAGCGAGCAAGTCCCTCGGATCACGGGAAGACAACCAAACCCGCGCCTCATCCGACACCACGAGATGATCGCGGTCCAAGTGGGTTACGAAGCCTGCCGGTGCGATTTGCTTCACCGCCTCACGTAAGGACCGGTGAACCCCATCGCCCAAGTCGACTTCGGCCGTAGCAAGACCATCGTTGGAATCCACCGCGGCCAACAAGGTCTCCAGCGTTTGTATCTGGTTTTTGCCACCACCCGGCATATATGGCATTGCAGAAATTCGAGACGCCCACGGAAGTGGAACAATATCGGCTCGATCAGTTGGGACAAGAGTATCGTCCGCGGATGAAGCAGGGGTTTCCTCATTCATTTCTGCTGTACCTTTCAGTTTGCCGCCAGGGAGGCTACGACGGCGCTCATGCCCGAAGCTTTCCTCTAGATTGTCACCTAGTCGGCCGCAAGTTATGCGGAGGGAAACAAGGCTCCGTTAGAAGAGATGCGAAGGCGGTACGGTTAGGGCTCTCGCCCCAAGGTCCTAATGGCCCGCCAACAAAAATTGCCGGTTTCCGTCTAGGCTAAGGAAGCATATCGGCGCTGGGCCGGAGGCAATCATGCTCGTGGGGGCGAATTGAAGAAGACAGCAGTAGTAACTGTTGCCTTGGCCTTGACTGTCACATCCTGTGGTTCTCCAGTGAAAAAGGACGCGACCTACGGAACTGTCGAAGAGCTAGGGCGTGCCGTGAAAACTGTCGTGGAAGTTGATTGCGGGAAGGGAACCGGAAACTCGGCCAAGAGTGGCTGGGACCAGGACACATGTGGGGATCGAGCAATTCTGGGAGTCTTCACTAACGCGCAGACACAGCGGGAAGTCAAAGCGAAAAATCCAACCGATGCCAGCTCTGTCATCGTCGAAGGGCCTAACTGGATTGTGTGGGCCAGCGGCGGGAGAGAAAAGGCCGTACAAGAGAAGCTCGGGGGAACAATCGTCAAAGCTCCTACGCTGTTCACCGGCCGCATTGAAATGCATGTGACCACACCGCTAAAGCCAGGCATACAGAAACTCAAGCTCGGCAGCAAAAATGAGTGCAGCATCCACCCAGGCAGCCTAATGAAGGACCTGTCCGGAGACAGCAAGGCGACGATTACGACCGCATCGAAACTAGTCCTCACCGGAAGCATCGTTTCTGGGAAGCTAGTCGGTGAAACCTGCGTCCTGAGCTACGAAGTGCCAAACATCCCCGGGGAGGACGGTCCCTATGAGGTCATGGTCGGTTACCGCACTGCAGACCCAGTTTCGCAAAACGAACTAGTGAGGGGTGTCGGCCTGCAAATTGGTTCCGGCTGAGGGGCGTGGGTTGAGCATTAACAAATTGCTTCACATAACATCGTGGTCAACTGACTCTGTCCGGCCTCACAGGGAATCCTGTCGTCGCTGCCATGAAACAGTGCAGGATCTTAAGGAGATCCACACCGCGGGTATGACTGGTGCCTGAGGGGGGCCCCGATGCATCCTCACTTTACATAAGATCCCTTATCGGCACTTGAGCGGGGCGACCGGAAATACGTGAGAGAACCCGCCTCATCCTGATTCGGATGTTTTCGCGGGATAGCCGATGCAATCGGCGGCGTGCACCGCGGGCCGCAGCCTTCGCGCCTGCGGCGAGTACCGGCGTCGGACGCTGCTTCCGTAACCAAGCCCGCGCCCGCCATACAGAGACCGGGCTGAGACCGAATAAAAAACTTTTTCAATCCGCACCCATCCACCCAGCCCCACCCTCCGAATAGCTGGTGAGACACAAACAAGCCGGTGGCGCAGATGCAACGCCGGGCCGCCCGTGTCCCACTACCGAATGGATCCAACGCCCTGGTTCCAAAAACAAGGAGAATGACATGTTGTCCACAAAGCGCCCCGCCCTCGCCTTCGTTGGCCTCACTGCAGCCGCCCTTCTCGGACTCACGGCCTGTGGTGGTTCAAGCACCTCCAGCACCCCCGCTTCTTCGTCGGCTGCCGCGCCGTCATCCGCGGCTCCTTCTTCGATGGCACCGTCGCCATCGTCCTCGGCCATGGCCAGCACCGCCATGGATCCGGCCCGTGACTTGGTTGGTCCCGGCTGCGCCGGTTACGCGGCTCAGGTACCGAGTGGTTCCGGCTCCGTTACGGGCATGGCCCAGGACCCGGTAGCGGTAGCTGCGTCCAACAACCCGCTGCTGAAGACGCTGACCGCCGCTGTTTCGGGCAAGCTCAACCCCAAGGTGGACCTGGTTTCCACCCTGAACGGCAGCGAATTCACGGTGTTCGCACCGGTTGACGACGCGTTCGCCAAGATCGATCCCGCAACGATCGAAACGCTCAAGACGGACGACGCCCTGCTGAGCAAGATCCTCACCTACCACGTAGTCCCCGGCCAGCTGAGCCCGGACAAGATCGCCGGCACCCACAAGACTGTCCAGGGTGGCGAAGTGACCGTAGCCGGAACCAAGGACGCCCTCACGGTTAACGGAGCCAACGTGATCTGCGGTGGCGTTCACACCGCCAACGCAACGGTTTACCTGGTTGATTCGGTACTGATGCCCAAGTAGGCCTTGACGCTACAGCAGTCCAAACAAGAGCAGGCGCCGGGATCCGGCGCCTGCTTTGTTGTTGGTTCAGGAGGACTCTACTGGTGCGTGTGATCCGTCCGAGACTCGGCACAGCTCTCCGCGCACTCATGCTTGGTGACGAGGTCGAACTGGACACCGCCGTGTTGCTCCACACCCGTGCGGATGGCGCGTTCCACCACGGACGTGGCCAAGCGCTTGTGCAGCGACAGGGGATCGCGCCTCAGGTCCTTGGTCAGTGCGAAACAGAGCAACAGCATGACGATCACGAACGGCAGCGCGGCCACGATGGTGACTCTTTGCAATCCGGCCAAAGCCTCCGATGGCTCGTCACCACCGGCCAAGAGCATGACGGCGGCAACAGCGCCAGTGAGGCTTCCCCAGAAGATGACGACGGCGCGTCGCGGGTGCTCAGCCCCGTTGGAGCTGAGCGAACCCATGACGATCGAAGCCGCGTCGGCTCCGGTGATGAAGAAGATAGCTACGAGCACCATGGCCAGGACAATGACAGCGGCTGTGGCCCATCCGGGCATTCCGAGGTTCTTGACCAGGTCGAAGAGAGCGCCGTCGAAGTTGACGGAGGGGACCCCGTTGGTGGTGGTTACCAGCCCGGGTGTGCCGGCCTTGTCCGCTTCCTGTTGGATGTTGAACGCAGCCCCGCCGAAGATGCCGAACCAGATCACGCTGACAACGCTGGGGACCAGCAGCACGCCGGTAACGAATTGGCGGATGGTGCGGCCCCGGCTGATGCGTGCGATGAACAGGCCAACGAAGGGCGTCCAGGAGATCCACCAGGCCCAGTAGAAGATGGTCCAGCTGGTCATCCAACTGCGCAATGCGTCGTCGCCCACGGCTTCTGTCCGGGATGACATTTCGGCAAGGTCGCGGGCGTAGTCGCCGATGGCGGAAGGGATCAGGTTGAGGATGAAAAGGGTGGGGCCGGCAACAAAGACGATGAGGGCCAGCACCACGGCAAGAACCATGTTGATGTTGGACAGCCACTGGATTCCGCGGCTGATGCCGGAGACGGCCGATGCCACGAAGCAGAAGGTCAGGATAGCCACAATGACCACCAGCACAGGAGTGCCGACTTCACCGAGCCAGCCGTTGGACGTCATGCCGCTGCCGATCTGGAGGGCACCGAGGCCGAGGGACGCGGCGGTTCCGAACAGCGTGGCGAAGATGGCCAGGATGTTGATGAACTTGCCAACGGGCCCTTCCACCATCCGGATCCCGAACAGCGAGGTGAACGCAGCAGAGACCAGTTGCTTGCGGCCCAAGCGGTACGTCCCGTAGGCCATGGCGATGCCCACCACTGCGTACATGGCCCAGGGGTGGAGGGTCCAGTGGAAGATCGAGGTGGCCATGGCGGTCTGGATGGCGGCAGGGGTGCGGCCGTCCACAGTTCCGGGCGGCGGTGAGATGTAGTGGTAGAGCGGCTCGGCGACACCGTAGAACATAAGGCCGATGCCCATGCCCGCGGCGAACATCATGGCTACCCAGGAGACCGTGCGGAATTCCGGCTTCTCACCGTCCTTGCCCAGCGGGATGTTGCCGAACTTGCCAAGGGCCAGCCACAGCACGAAAACAACAAACAATGATGCAAGCACCATGAAGAGCCAGCCGGTGTATTCCATGACCCAGTTGAGGGCGCCCTTGGAAGTTTCCGAAAGGCTGTCGCGTCCCACGAAGCCCCAGATCACGAAGGCGACGGCGATGGCGCCCGTGATTCCGAAGGTGACTTTGTCGAGGGTAAGTTTCTGGTTCCGGCGGGCCGAAACGGCCTGCTCGGTCTTGGCGTTGCGCAGTTCTACCAGGATCTGTTCGTATTCTTCGGAATCCGGGAGAGCTGCTGCGCCTCCGTCCTCATCGTTGAGGGCTGTTGCATCGGGGGAGACAGTGATCTCCACGTGGACGGGGTCGGGTGCTGCGTTGGCAGGTAAATCCTCGGGGACTAAGGATTTTGTGTCACTGTTTGTAGCCATGAGCGGGTCCTTTACTCGGCGAGTCATGGGTTTGCGTTGATGCACGCCCCGTGGGTGTGCGTCCGGAGGTAGGGATCGTTCCGCATGAATCAACAACGTTCGCGGTAAGCAACAGAGTGCGCTTCGTCACACGTCAAAGTCAAGACTTTTACATCTTTTGTGGCGTATTGATATATCAATTGGCTTTGACAAAGTCCGTTGCTTATTATGAGTGGTGTTGCCTACAGAGTGCCCGCTAGGGGGACGTGTAACCCGTGTGCGCTGATGGTCAGCCCGGCCCTCGCCTAGCCCGTCGATGAGACCCGGTGCTGGTCCAGCAACGTCCTGATTTTCCCGGCCAGGAATTGCTGTCCTGCGCTGCTGGGGTGTTCTCCGTCCGGACCCAACAGTGGGGAGTCCGGCCCAGCGACCCATTGTTCGGCGACGGGGTCGATAAATTCGGCGCCGGCGTCGCGGGCTGCTGCCTGTTCCTGATCACGAATCATGGCGACGTCCGATTCGAGGGCGTCGAAGCCGGTCAGCGGGCCGATCATGATTTGCCTGGCGTGGGGAGCCAACGTCGTTATTTCCCCGAGGGCATCCGTAAGAGCGGCGCGTAGCTCTGCGGGGTCTTGGCCTGCGTCGTTGTCCGAACCAAAGAGCACAACGACGTCCGTCGATGCGTTAACGGATCCGCTGATCTGTGAGGCAAAGGTGGCGTCTTCGTCGCCGAGGGTAAGGTAGCCCGCGCCGTTTTGAGCCTCATTGGTGATCTTCGCCGGCACGGAGGCTGCATGGAGTTCATGCCGAAGGAGGCGGGGCCAGGCTTCCTCCGGGCTGGTCCCATATCCGGTGCTGAGAGAATCACCGATGATGACGATATGTTCGGGGGCAATCGAGCCGTGCACCGGATGCGCCGCATCCTGGGGTGGTTTCGGTTGTGGAGACTTCAAATCCACGGGACTGCTGGCAGCGAGGGAGCAGCCAGTAAGGACGAGAACGACAGCTGATGCGCATAAGGCGGCCACGGAAATGCCTGGGACTCGGAAGCCCCGGCTTGTCGAGCCGCGTCGTCGTGTCATGCCATTAACGATAAACGCTTACCGGTCCTTGGGTTCTTGCGGTGAGTGCAACACCTAGCCGATTGCACTATCCCGGCAAGCGGCTCCACGGCAGGGGAAGGACGGGAACCTGCCCGCCAGCGGCTGTACCTTCAGGTGGGACGGCCATATACCCATCGGCCCAGGCAAGCCCGCGCATCATCCCGGGGCCGGCATGGGCGGCAGGAAACACCAGTCCGTGGATGACGCTGCACGGTATGAGGCGGGTTTTTCCCGGGGCGGGTTCGATGTCGACGCCGGAGAGCATAGGTGTGGGCTCTTGGAGGGATTGCCTTCCCAAGGCAGCGAGGAGCGGTTCACCGAGGGTCATAAGGGCCAACATGGCGGCCAACGGATTTCCCGGCAGTCCCAGGATGAAGTGTCCGTCCGGTAGCTCCGCCAGCACCGCAGGATGGCCCGGGCGCATGGCAACCCCATCCAGCAGCAGCCGCCCACCAAGCGCCGCGACGGCAGCACGGAAGTGGTCTGTTCCGGACTTGCCGGTCCCGCCGGTGGTAATGGTGACCTCAGCCCGGTGGCGGTCAGCACCGCCGTCGTCACCGCCAGAGAGCGCAGCCAGCCACTCCTCGTAGGAGTCGCCGATCCGCAGCTGCCCTACCGCGACCCCGCCCAACTGCGGGATGACCGCATCAAGCTGCGGACCGAAAGCGTCGCGCACCTGTCCGGGCGCCGGGTCACCGGAGGTGACCACTTCCGAGCCCGTCATGACGACGGCGACCCGCGGCTTGCGCTGCACCTGGACGTGATCGTGTCCGGCTACTGCAGCGAGGGCAAGGTGTGCCGGATTGAGCCGGGTCCCGGCGGGTATGAGGACATCACCCGCACTGGCCTCTTCGCCGGCCGGTCGGATGTGCCGGCCGGGGAGAAGCTCATCCGGGTTTGCATGGGGAGTGAGCGAAAGACGCCCGTCTCCGGATATGTGACCGCTTTCCTTGCGGAGCACGCCTGTAGCACCGGCGGGTACCAGTCCTCCGGTTGCGATGACACTGGCTTCACCGGAGTAAAGCCGGCGTCCGGCCGTGGTGATGGTCCAGGGGCCTTCGCCGTTGACTGACCAGCCGTCCATGGCGGACGACGCGTAGTGGGGAAGATCCTGTCGGGCAATGACGTCACGGGCCAGGGTGCATCCGATTGCCGTGCCGAGTTCGGTCTTCCATGAGGGGAGCGGCGTGGCACAGCTGAAGGCCAACTGCCGTGCTTCGGCCCACGTGGTGGCGTGGTGCCGCGTGAGGCCGGCTGGTGAATCCGCTGGTGCAAGCATGGGCGTCCGATTCCTGGGTGCGTTCATGGGGCACGGATGCCGGGGACTCCTCGGCCTTCCCGTAATTACTGCCGCGCCGTCCCCGGCATCCGTTGAGTGCGTACTCAGTTCTTCACGTAGCCGTTGGGGTTCAGTACGAACTTTGTTGCCGCTCCGGCGTCGAACTCGGCGTAGCCGCGGGGTGCGTCCTCGAGCGGGATCGCCTTGGCGTTCACGGCCTTGGCGATCTGGACCTTGTCATGGAGGATCGCCATCATGAGCTGGCGGTTGTACTTCATCACGGGGCATTGGCCGGTGGTGAAGGACAGGGATTTGGCCCAGCCGGTGCCCAGGGACAGCGAAAGCGATCCGTGCTTGGCGGCCTCGTCGATTCCGCCCGGATCACCGGTGACGTAGAGGCCGGGGATGCCCAGGGAGCCTCCGGCCGCCGTGATGTCCATCAGGGAGTTCAGCACCGTGGCCGGCGCTTCATGCGATGCGTCCTTGCCGTGTCCGCGGGCCTCGAAGCCCACGGCATCCACGCCGCAGTCGACTTCCGGCACGCCGAGGAGCTGTTCGATCTGGTCCTTGGGGTCGCCCTTGGAGACGTTGACGGTTTCGCAGCCGAAGGAGCGTGCCTGGGCCAGGCGGTCTTCGTTCATATCGCCCACAATGACGACGGCGGCCCCCAGCAGTTGGGCGCCGACGGCGGCGGCGATACCCACGGGACCGGCGCCGGCCACGTAGACCGTGGAACCAACGCCCACACCGGCGGTGACGGCTCCGTGGAAACCGGTGGGGAAGATGTCCGAGAGCATGGTCAGGTCCATGATCTTCTCCAGGGCCTGGTCACGGTCCGGGAAGCGCAGCAGGTTCCAGTCCGCGTAAGGGACCAGGACATACTCGGCCTGTCCGCCCACCCAGCCGCCCATGTCCACGTAACCGTAGGCGCTGCCCGGCCGGTCCGGGTTCACGTTGAGGCAGATGCCGGTCTTTTGTTCCTTGCAGTTCCGGCAGCGGCCACAGGAAATGTTGAACGGCACCGAGACGATGTCGCCCACCTTGATGAACTCGACGTCGGGGCCCACCTCCACCACTTCGCCCGTGATTTCGTGGCCAAGGACCAGGTCTTTCGGTGCGGTGGTCCGGCCGCGGACCATGTGCTGGTCCGAACCACAGATGTTGGTGGTCACGGTGCGCAGGATGACGCCGTGGGGTACCTTACGGCCGACATTGGCGGGATTGACGCCTGGCCCGTCCTTGAGTTCGAAGGTGGGGTAGTCGGTATTGATGATTTCTACGACACCGGGTTCCTTGTAGGCGACTGCTCTGTTTCCTGACATGACACTCCTTAGGGCGTTTGGTGGTGCGGAAATGTGGGGCTGGCCGGTTGCCCGAAAGCGGTGCTTCGATGAGGAAATACCTCCCCAGGTTTCAGGCATCGAAGCACCATTTACAGGCAACCGATCAGCGGCGGTCCTGGGCTTATGGGCTGGCGGCTCGTTCCAGCCTGATGATCACTGACTTGGATGTCGGTGTTCCGCTGATGTCTGCAACCGAGTCCAGGGGCACCAGGACGTTGGTTTCGGGATAGTACGCGGCCGCGCAACCCTTCGGGGTGGAGTAGGAGACAATCCTGAACTTCTCCGCGACCCGGTCGGTGCCTTGGAACTCGGAGACCAGGTTGACCATGTCCCCGTCCGCGAAACCAAGCTCGTTGATGTCGTCGGCGTTGATCAGCACCACGCGCCGGCCGCCGTGGATGCCGCGGTACCGGTCGTCCTTGCCGTAAATGGTGGTGTTGTACTGGTCATGGGAGCGCAGGGTCTGCAGGACCAACCTGCCCGGCGGCACCTTGATGTACTCCAACGCATTGCCCGTGAAATGGGCTTTGCCGGAGGCTGTATTGAACTGCCGGGCATCGCGGGGAGGATGGGGAAGGACAAAGCCGCCGGGGTGCTGGATCCGGGTTTCGAAGTCTTCGAAGCCGTCAAAGACTGCCTCGATGTGTTGCCTGATGAGGGTGTAGTCATCCCGCATGGCCAGCCAGGAGGCCTTGGGGGTGTTGGGCAGTCGGTGGTGGCCATCGGTGAACAGCTTGTCCGCGAGGTTGCAGACGATCGCAACTTCGGAGTGGAGGTGCTCGCTGGCCGGCTTGAGCCTGCCCCGTGAAGCGTGGACGGCACTCATGGAATCTTCTACCGTGACCCGCTGGTCCCCGGTCCGCTGGGTGTCCTTTTCGGTCCGTCCAAGGGTCGGCAGAATCAGGGCCCGCCGGCCGGTGGACAGGTGGGAGTGGTTCAACTTGGTCGAGATCTGGACGGTGAGCCGGGTGTTGGCCAGGGCTTGCTCGGTCACCTCCGAATCCGGGGCGGCACGGACGAAGTTCCCGCCCATGCCCATGAAGAAGCGGACCTTCCCATCGCGCATGGCGCGGATGGCTGCCACTGTGTCATAGCCGTGTTCCCTGGGGGAGCGGAACCCGAATTCCTGGTCCAGGCGGTCGTGGAACGCCTCCGGCATCTTTTCGAAGATGCCCATGGTGCGGTCGCCCTGCACGTTCGAGTGTCCTCGAACGGGACAAACACCGGCGCCGGGTTTGCCGATGTTTCCCTGGAGGAGCAGGACGTTCACCACGTCCCTGAGCGTTGGCACTGAGTGCTTGTGCTGGGTGAGGCCCATTGCCCAGCAGACAATGGTGGAGCCGGAGGCCAGCAGCCGTTCGCCCGTGGCGTGGAGCTGCTCAAGGGTGAGGCCCGTGGCTTCCACGATGTCTTCCCATTCCACCTTTTCCAGGAAGCGCAGGTATTCGTCGATGCCCACCGTGTGGTCATTGATGAAGGCGTGGTCAAGGACGGTTTCCAGTCCCGGGCTGTTGCGGCCCGCTGTCTCGGCCTCCAGGAGGTACTTGCCCAGGCCCTGGAAAAGGGCCTGGTCGCCACCGGCGCGGATTTGGAGGAAATCATCGGTCAGCTGGGTGCCCACCACCATGCCGGCCACATGCTGGGGGTTCTCGAAGTGCAGAAGTCCCGCCTCGGGAAGCGGATTCACGGACACGATGACTGCGCCGTTTCTCTTGGCCTTCTCCAATGCGCTGAGCATGCGGGGATGGTTGGTTCCCGGATTTTGCCCGGCAACGAAGATCAACGATGCCGTTTCCAGGTCAGTGAGGCTGACTGAGCCCTTCCCGATGCCGATGGTTTCCACCAGGGCGGAACCTGAGGACTCGTGGCACATGTTGGAGCAGTCCGGCAGGTTGTTGGTGCCGATGCCTCGGACCAGGAGTTGGTACACGAAGGCTGCCTCGTTCGAAGTCCGGCCCGAGGTATAGAAAACAGCCTCGTCAGGTGACGCCATGCCTTTGAGTTCGGCTGCCATCAGCTCGTAAGCGTCGTCCCAGCTGATCGGCGTGTAGTGGGTGGCGCCTTCCTCGAGGACCATGGGATGGGTCAGTCGGCCCTGCTGTCCCAGCCAGTAGTCATCGCGGGTTTTCAGTTCTTCCACGGAGTACTTGGCGAAGAATTCCGGAGTGACGCGTCGGCGGGTGGCTTCCTCGGCCACGGCTTTCGCCCCGTTCTCGCAGAACTCCGCAGCGTTGCGCTTCTCATGCTCGGGCCACGCGCAGCCCATGCAGTCGAAGCCGTCCAGTTGGTTCACGGCCAGCAGGGTTTGGACGCTGCGAACCGGGCCCATTTGTTCCAGGGAGATCTTCAGTGCGTTCGCGACGGCGGGGATGCCGACGGCCTTTGTCTTGGGTTTGGTGACGGTCAGCTTCGACTCGTCGATGTTTCCTTCGGGGGCTTTCGTTGCCATGCGGGTTCCCTTCAGGTCCGGGCAGCAGACGTCGCGGCGGCCAGTTGGGCGGGTTTCTGCTGCCCTGCGGCCTCAACGGTATGCAGGAGCAACAGTGCGGTGGTGACGGAACCAACGCCGCCGGGAACGGGCGTCAACCCAGCTGCCACACCGGTGACGCTCGCTTCATCAACGTCCCCCACCAGCGAGCCGTCGGGCAGGACGTTGGTTCCGACGTCGACCACTACCGTCTCCGGCGAGAGGTGGTTGCCTTTCAGCAGTCCGGCCCGGCCTGCGGCAACAACCACGACGTCGGCCGGCTGGGTGTAGCGTTCCAGCGGCCCCGACTTGGAATGGCAGACAGTGACGGTGGCGTCCCGCTCCAACAGCAGCAGCGCCAGCGGCTTGCCCACCACTGCGGAACGCCCGACGACGGCCACGTTCCGGCCCGCGATGGGCACCTGGAAGTGTTCCAGGAGTTCAACCACGGCCTGCGCCGTTGCCGGGGCGAAGGCGGGTTGGCCGACGGCGAGGCGGCCGAGGCTGAGGGGATTGGCGCCGTCGATGTCCTTTTCGGGAGCGATGAGCCCTACCAGGGCATCAGCTTTCACTCCCGCCGGCAGCGGCGTTTGCAGGATGATTCCATTGACCGACGGTTCGGCGCTGAGGTCCCGCAGGACGCTGGCCAGGACGTCTTCGGTGGATTCGGGCCCAAGATCGATAATTCTGCATCCAATGCCCAGTCGTTCGGCCGCGCGTTCAATGGACCGGACGTACCAGAGCGTTGATTCGTCGTCCGTGGCCACAACCACGGCCAGGACAGGATGGCACCCGCTGTTTTCCAGGCCCCGCGCCTGTTCCTGGGCCTTTTGCTGGATGAGTGTGGCCAGTTTCTTGCCGGAAAGCACATTGGTGCTCACGAGAGAATCCTTTCGCGGACGCGCTTGACCAGGGAATCGGCCGCCAGGACCACTTTGTCTTCAAGCCCGTCGGTCTCCCCGGCCAGCTGGGCGCGGGCGGCGGGGTCCTTGATGGCCACCACGTTGATGTCGATGTTGACGCGTGCTGTCGTGGCTGCGGCACGGGCTGCATCCGCTGCTGCGGCAACATCGCTGATGACGTTGGGGTTCGCCGCGTCCAGGAGGTCGCTGGCGAGTTCCACTACTTCGCCGGCAACCCGGATGAGCTGCGCGGGGGTTTGGGCTGCCTGCACCAGGGCGGCCTGGATGGCTGCCTTGCGTGCACCCTTCAGTTCGTCCGTGTCGGACGGGAGCTTGTAGGAGTCGATGACCGCCTGGAAGGCGTGTTCATCGGCGTCGGCAAGGCGCAGGGCCGCTTCCACCAAGTGGTCGGCGGCGCTGGTGACCCGTGCGACGAGCCCGGCGTGCTGCTCGAACTTGGCCCCCGTGGTGTACCTGGCCACCATGGCAACCAGAGCCGCCCCCTGGGCTGCGTGCAGCGCGGCAGCCGCCCCGCCGCCCGGTGTGGGCTGGCGGGCGGCGAGCCTGGCGAGGTAGTCCTGAATGGTTTCTGAGCTGATCATGGGGACGTGTACTAGCCGCGGAGCCGGCTCATGGTGGGGTCGTACAGCGGGTCCTCGGTGACGGTCGCCTGGATACGGCGTCCGAAGTATTCGATCTCCACCGAGTCTCCCAGCGAAACGGCCGCAGGCAGGTAGGCGTAGGCGATCGGCTTGCGGACCGTGTAGCCGAAGGCCGCGCTGGTCACGTAGCCCACCGCCTGGTCCTTGTAGAACACCGGTTCCTTGCCCAGCACGAGGCTCCTGCCGTCGTCGACGGTCAAGCAGCGCAAGCGGCGGGCAGAGCCTTCCTCCGTGCGTCCTTCCAGGGCCGCCTTGCCGATGAAGTTCTCTTTGGTCATCTTCACGGCGAAACCGAGGCCGGCTTCGAAGGGGTCGTGCTCGGTGGTCATGTCCGTGCCCCAGGAACGGTAGCCCTTTTCCAGTCGCAGGGAGCTGAAAGCTGCGCGGCCCGCGGCGATGACGCCGAACGGCTGGCCGGCCTTCCACAACGCGTCCCACAGCCGCTGGCCGTTGTCCGCGCTGGTGTAGAGCTCCCAGCCAAGTTCGCCAACGTAGGACAAACGCATGGCGGTGACGGTGACGCCGCCGATGGTGACCTTCTTGGCACGGAAGTACTTCAGCCCGTCATTGGTGAAGTCGTCGCTGCTGACGGTGCTGATGAGGTCGCGGGCAAGGGGCCCCCACAGGCCGATGCAGCAGGTGCCGCCGGTGGTGTCGCGGACCTGGACCCAGTCGCTGGCACTGCCGCTGGCCGTCTGGTGGCGGGCCGCGCGCTCAAAGTAGGCGGTGTCGATGTTGCCGTTGGCACCCAGCTGGAACGTCTCCTCATCCAGGCGGGCAACAGTGATGTCGCTTCGGATGCCGCCGGCTTCGTCCAGGAGCAGGGTGTAGGTGACGGCACCGGGCTTCTTGGCGAGGTCGCCGGTGGTCAGTTCCTGCAGCAGCTTCAGGGCTCCGGGACCCGAAACTTCCAGGCGCTTCAGCGGCGTCATGTCGTACATGGCAACAGCAGTACGTGTCTTCCACGCCTCCGCCGCAGCGATAGGGGAGCTGAACATCCCGGACCAGGCATCACGGGCCGGCGGCTGCCACTCGTCCGGCATTTCCTTGAGCAGTTCGGCGTTCGCCTCGAACCAGTACGGGCGTTCCCAGCCGGCGCCTTCCAGGAAGAAGCCACCAAGCTGCTTGTGGCGGGCGTGGAAGGGGCTGACGCGGAGGTTGCGGGGGGAGAGCTTGGGCTGGAGCGGGTGCAGGACATCGTAGATTTCCACGAAGTTCTGCTGGGACGTTTCGCTGACGTACTCCGGCGTGAGCTGGACCTCTTCGAAGCGGTGGATGTCGCAATCGCCAAGATCGATCTTGGACTTTCCGTCAACCAGGAGCTCCGCCACCGCGCGGGCGATGCCGGCGGAGTGGGTGACCCACACGGCCTCGGCAACGAAGAAACCATCCACTTCCTTGGACTCGCCCACCAGGGAGCCGCCGTCCGGGGTGAAGGAGAAGATGCCGTTGAAGCCGTCCTCGATTTCGCTTTCGCGCAATGCCGGAAGGATCTGCTTGGTTGCCTCCCAGGCGGGAAGGAAGTCTTCCAGGGTGAAGTCCAGGCGCGACGGCATGTTGTGTTCGCTGATGCTGCTGGGCTCGTAGCTGCCGAGTTCGTCCAGGTCCACGGGCATGGGGCGGTGCGCGTAGGAGCCGATGCCGTAGCGCTCGCCGTGTTCGCGGTAGTAAAGGTCCTGGTCCTGGTGGCGCAGAATGGGCAACCGCGCGCCGTTGGGGAGCTCGTTCTTACCCTTCTGCGCGGGGACCGGCGTGGTCTTGACGTACTGGTGGGCCAGCGGCAGGAGCGGAACGGACATGCCGATCAGCTCGCCCACCTTGGCGCCCCAGAAGCCGGCGCAGGACACCACAATGTCCGCCGGGATCACGCCGTCGGCAGTTTCGACGCCGGTGACGCGGCGGTTGGACTGCTCGATACCAGTCACCTCGGTGTTGCCGATGTACTTCACGCCGGCGGCTTCGGTGCGCTTGATGAGCAACTGGACGGCGCGGGCGGCCAAGGCCAGGCCGTCGGTGGGTACATGGAGTCCGCCGAGGATGTCTTCCTCGTTGATGAGCGGGTAAAGCTCCTTGCACTCTTCACGGGAGAGGATCTTGCCGTCGATGCCCCACGCCTGCGCATAGCCGAGCTTGCGCTTGAGGTCCGCCAAGCGGGTTTCGGTGGTGGCAACTTCAAGGCCGCCCACCTGGTTGAAGCAGCTTTGGCCGTCCTCCGTGAGGGACAGGAGCTTTTCCACCGTGTACTTGGCGAAGAGTGCCATGGACTTGGAGGGGTTTGTCTGGAAGACCAGGCCCGGCGCGTGCGAGGTGGAGCCGCCGGGCATGTTCAGTGGTCCCTGGTCCAGGACGGTGATGTTGTTCCAACCACGGGTGACGAGTTCGTCGGCGAGGTTGGTGCCGACGATCCCGGCTCCGATGATGACAATGCGAGGCGTGGTTGCCATGGAAAATTCTCCTGCTGAAGTTCGTGGGGCTGGGGCGGGGTGGTTAGCGGAAGACGACCGTGCTGGTCTGGTCCAGAAGGACCCGGTGTTCGCAGTGCCAGCGGACGGCACGGGAAAGCGCAAGGGCTTCGGCATCCTGGCCCACGGTGGCGAGCGCATTGGGACCGTAGCTGTGGTCCACGCGGATGACTTCCTGCTCGATGATCGGGCCCTCGTCCAGTTCCGCCGTGACGTAGTGGGCTGTTGCACCCACCTGCTTCACTCCGCGGTCATAGGCCTGGTGGTAGGGGCGGGCACCCTTGAAGCCGGGCAGGAAGGAGTGGTGGATGTTGATTGCACGGCCTTCGAGCTTGCGGCACAAATCGTCGGAGAGGACCTGCATGTAGCGGGCCAGGACCACGAGGTCGGCCTCGTATTCGTCCACCAGGTCCAGGAGCCTCTGCTCCGCTTCAGTCTTGGTGTCCGCGGTGACGGGAACGTGGATGAAAGGCAGGCCTGCTGCCTCCGCCATGGCGCGGTGTGTCTCGTGGTTGGAGACAACTGCCACCAGCTCGCCGCCAAGGCTGCCTCCGCGCCAGCGGAAGATGAGGTCGTTGAGGCAGTGGCCAAACTTGGAGACCATCACCAGGACCCGTTGCTTGGTTTCGCCGTGGAAGCTGAACTTCATGTCGAAACGGTCCGCGATGGAGCGGAACTCGTCCTCAAGCTGTTCCGGTGTGAAGGTTTTGGCACCGGAGAAGGCCGTGCGGAGGTGCAGGGTCTGGCGCAGGCTATCGTCGAACTGCTGGTGTTCTTCGATGTTGAAGCCCCGGTCGAAGAGGAAGGTGGTGACTGCCTGCACGATGCCGGGCTGTTCGACGCACGACAGTGTGAGTACGAACTTCTGCGCCTGCTCGTCATTGAGCTGGCCGCGTTCAGCCGGAAGAGTGCTGAGGTGGGGGTCTGAAGCTACGAGGGTCATGGGTCCTCCTGGGATGTTTTGCCTAGATATATTCTTGGGACATGAACTGATATATTAGGATTGGAAATCAGCGTATACTGGTGTCCAAGGCAGGTCAATAGATTTCCCGTTCTTGAAAAAGGAGTTGGCGCGTTGGCAACTGGAACTCTGGCAAGCATCGGCGACGCCACCAGGAAATCGCTGGCTGACGTGGCCTATGAACGGCTTCGTGATCGACTCCTGATGCTCGAAATCAAACCCGGGGACATCCTCAACGATGAGCAACTCGCCAAGGAACTGGAAGTCGGGCGCACTCCCGTTCGGGAAGCCCTGAAGCGGCTGGAACTGGACCGCCTGGTGATTACCTACCCGCGGCGCGGAACATTCGCCACCCGTGTGGAGGTAACCGATCTTGCTTTCATCTCCGAAATCCGGGCGCAGCTGGAGCCACTTGCCGCAGCCCGGGCGGCGCGCGTCGCGTCGGCTGCCACCCGGGACCAACTACGCAGCGTGATGCGGGCTGTGGAGGAATTTGATGTCAGTGCCGCCTCGGTAGTGGAGACGCTACGACTCGACGCAAGCGTCCACCAGGGCATCTACGCGGCGGCGGCGAACCCGCACCTGGAAGACATCCTGATCCGTTATGACAACCTGGCTACCCGTATCTGGTGCATGGTGCTGGACCGCTTGCCGGATCTCGAACATCACGTCCGCGAGCATCTGGATCTCCTGAAAGCCGTGATCGACGGCAACGAAGATGAAGCTGCCGAGCTCGCCAGGGTCCACGTCAATGGATTCGAGCGCGCCGTCCGTCAGGCATTGTTCGCGGCCTAGGGGCAGTCTTCCCATTCGCGCGGTGGCTCCCGGGACATGGTTGACGCAGGGAGAAGCCGCTTGCATACTGACTTCACTAATATATCACTCGGATATCAGAAGAGCGTTGGCAGCTACCCAGCGTCCTTCCGGTGCTTGTGATGGCGTCCCCCAATTTCCCGGAGTATCAGATGAATACACGAGAACCACTTTTCGATGAGTCGATGGTCGGCATCACGTTCGACGAGATCCGCCATCCCCACCGCCTCGCAGAGCGCGGCCGGTGAGTCCGATGCCGCAGACAAAGCCGGCCCGGACGGTGCAAGGGCGGGCCTTGCGCAAGGACTGGGCCCAGCTGACGGGACATGTGGTGGAAGTGTGGTTCGCGGGCGACCGCGTAATGACCGGGGTGGTGGAGCAGGCGGCGGCTGATGACTCCGTCCTCTGGATCGCAGCGCACGGAGCTGATCGGCGGAAGCTCTTTGACCAGTCCACCGGCTACGAGGTGTGGGCCTAGCCCTGCAGCGAGGGTCCCTGGCTCAGGCCTCATCCTCGGGCCGGGCCATGAGGATGCGCTGCGCCGTCTTGTGGAGGATATCCAGCGACTCCTTGATCAGGGGCGAGCCCATGCTTCCCCTTCGTACCGCAGCGACGATGCGGCGTGCGGGCTTGCCCTTCCCGGTGATCCGTAGCCGGACCACATTTTCGGCACCGTGCAGGGGCGCCAGGCGGGGCAAAAGGCCGACGCCCAGCCCCGCACCCACGAACGCGATCTGGGTCTCCCATTCAACGGCCTCATGGGCGATCCGTGGTGTCACTCCGACCGCCGTGAAGGCCGCAGTGAACAGTGAGTGGTAGGTGGAGCCCGCCGCCTCGGTGATCCATGGCTCCGATGCCAGTTCTTCCAGAGTCACCTTTGCGCGGGCTGCCAGCGGGTGGTCTGCCGGAATGATCACGTCCAGGGGATCGTCAAGCAGGACCGTTTGCTCGAAGCGGGGATCGTCTTCGCCGTAGTTGTCGGACTGCATGGCAACAATGACCGCGAGGTCGATCCGCTCCGCCACCAGCAGGTCGAAGCAGCGTGAGGGGTTGGCCTCCAGCACCTGCACCTCCAGGAGGGGCCGTGTTGACCGCAGCGTGGCGGCCAGCGGCGCGAGCAACTGGGCTGCCGCCGTCGAAAATCCGCCGAGGCCAAAGTGGGACTGGACCTGGTCGCCGGCCTTCATGGCAGCGGCCCGCAGGTTCTCCCAATCCGCGATCAGGGTGTCCGAGCCGGAGACGAGGAAGCGGCCGGTGGCGGTCAGGCGCACGCCCCTGCCGTCCTTAGTGAGCAGTTGCATCCCCAGCATGCGCTGGAGCTCGCGTAGCTGCGCGGAAACCGCGGAGGGAGAGTACCCGGTGAGTTCCGCGGTTGCCCCGACGGTGCCGCAGCGGGCAAAAACCCGGAGGGTAATCAGCCGTGGATCGATCATGCACCCATCATGCACCGAATGTGCAGAGTTATCTCCTAAATGTTGCGCTTTTGTTGCAGGTCGATGGTCCCTAATCTCGTACTACGAAGACTTCGACAACGCCCGGCGCAAAGAAGCACCGGCGGCATCCCCAAACACGTACTTATTTAGCCTCCCGGGAGGAACCCCATGACTGCTCCAGTGAACTCACCCCTCAAATCACGCGGGAAACTCGCTTCCACCTTGCCCGCCGAGCAGCTCGCTGAAATCTCGGAGCTGTTCGAGTTCCGCCGCCCGGGGTACTCCCTGGACGCCCCCTTCTACACGGACTCCACGATCTTCAAGATCGACATGGAAGCCATCTTCGGCCAGCACTGGATCTTTGCCGGAAGCGTTGCCGAACTGCCGGAACCGGGCGATTACATCACGGTGGACTACGGCCCCTACTCCCTGATCGTGCTGCGCAACGACGACGGCGGCGTCAACGTCCTGCACAACGTGTGCCGCCACCGCGGCGCCCGCGTCCTGACCGAATCCACCGGCTCCACGGGAAACCTGGTGTGCGGCTACCACTCCTGGACCTACTCGCCCGAGGGCAACCTGATCCACGCTTCAGCACCGGGAGAGGCGAAGTTCGATAAGAACTGCTTTGCCCTCAAGCGCGCCCACAGCCGCGAGGTGGCCGGACTCATCTTTGTCTGCATCGCCGACGAACCGCCCACCGACTTTGACGAGACCGCCAAGATCTTCGAGCCCTACCTGGCGCCGCACGATCTGTCCAAGACGAAGATTGCCTACCAGCAGAACATCATCGAAGAGGGCAACTGGAAGCTCGTCATGGAGAACAACCGTGAGTGCTACCACTGCGACGGCCACCCGGAGCTCGCGTGCTCGCTGTTCCCCACGTGGGGCTTGACCGAGGGATTGATCCCGGCCCACCTCGAGGAAGTGTGGGACCGCAACAAGGAAGCACAGTCCTCGCTGGAAGAGCGCTGCCGCCGTTACGGCCTTCCCTACGAGGTGGTTGAGGAACTCGACACCCGCATTGCCGGTATCCGCATCTCCCGCGAATCCCTGGACGGCGAGGGCGAATCGTTCTCCGCCGACGGCCGCCGGCTCTCCAAGAAGCTGCTCGGCGACCTGCCGGACTTCCGGCTCGGCCGCTGCTCGATGCACCTGCAGCCCAACAGCTGGTTCCATTTCCTGGGCGACCACGTGATCACGTTCGGCGTCTTCCCGATCAACGAACACCAGTCCCTGGTCCGCACCACCTGGCTGGTAGCGGATGACGCCGTAGAAGGCGTGGACTATGACCTGGACAAACTGACCTACACCTGGAAGCAGACGAACCTGCAGGACAAGGCATTCGTGGAGCTCTGCCAGACAGGCGCCGGCAGCCCTGCGTATGAGCCCGGCCCGTACATGAAGAGCGAGTACCAGGTTGAGGCCTTCATCAACTGGTACGTACAGCGGGTCCAGGAGCACCTGGCGTGATGGAACTCCTTACTGAGACGGCCATCCAGGAGCCACAGCGCATCCGCGGCCTTGAGATGCCGTGGAACAGGGTGATGGGAAGTGCTGAGGCGCCAGCCCGTGCCGCCCGTGCGCTGGGTCCGTGGCATCCGCAGGAGTTCATGGCTGAATGCGTGGAGACCGTTCCTGAAGCGGGCGGACTCATGACCTTCGTCTTCCGACGCTGCGATGGTGCGCCCTTGGCATTCCGCGCCGGGCAGTACGTCAACGTCGCGTTCCCTGTGAACGGCGAGGACCAGGACCCGGTGGACCGCAGTTACTCGCTGTCCAGTTCCCCCACCGAGCCCTGGACCTTCAGCATCAGCGTCAAGCGCGACGCCGGTGGACTGGTTTCGCCGTGGGTGCATGAAAACGTCAAGCCCGGCACAGTGCTGGAGATGCTCGGTCCCGTGGGAGCCTTCCACCTGCCCGACGCCGACCGGCGCGCCCGTTACTTGCTGCTGGCCGCCGGCGCAGGCATCACGCCCATCATGTCCATGGTCCGGACCATCCATTCGCTGCCCGGCCATGCCGACGTCGTGGTCCTTTACCACGGGGCTGAAGCCGGCGGCTTCGCCTTCCATCGGGAGCTGGCCTATATCGCCTCCGTGGACTCGCGGATCCGTGTTTTCTACTCCCTGGGCGACCGCAGCAAGCCCGAAGGCTGGGAAGGCTTCACCGGGAGGCTGACGGCGGCCATGCTGGACCAGGTGGCCCCTGATGCCAACGGCAGGCAGGTGTACGCCTGTGGTCCGGAGGGTTACCTGAATACAGCCACGGAGCTCCTGAACAAGGTGGGCGTCGATGACACGTCCATTTACATGGAATTCTTTACCGGCGACCGCCAGACACTCCTCGAGTACCAGGCAGAGCTGGCGATTGCGGCTGACATTGCCGAGGAAATCGCGGATGAGATCGCCGATTCGGCCGAGGACTACTTTGAGAGCCAGCCGGCTGCGTTCGGTCTCTACGAGCCCGGCTACGATGCCGACGGCACGATGGAAGCGTCCGGGCTCACCCTGGAAACCCACGACGCCGGAGACGCGGCTTCCGAAGCGGACGACGGCGGTTCCGCCGCAGGTGCCGCGCCCGAGGCTGCAACACCTGATGCTTCGAGCTTTGACACGGTTGGAACGGGAAGCCTCACGTTGTCCTTCATGCGCACTGGCATCAACGTGCGGATCGACCCGACCGAGCACATCCTTGAGGTGGCCCAGCGCGCAGGTGTCAGGATCGGCGCGAATTGCAAGGAAGGCATGTGTGGTTCCTGCAAGGTGGTCAAGCTCTCGGGCGACATCGAGATGAACCACCAGGGCGGTATCCGGAAAAGGGAAATCGATGCCGGCAAGTTCCTGCCCTGCTGCTCCACTGCACAATCGGACTTGGTGATTGATGCCTGACCGTTCCAAGTTCGTGGCTCCGATGATGACCCCTCAGAGGATGCCCGACGCCAAGAGTTAATCTGCTTTCCTCTTCCGGGTAGCCGGAAGAGGGCTATAGTAGGCAAATAGGACATTCGCTGATGCAGCCCGGCGGCCCTTACTTCTCTCCGAAGAGGCCCCAAGAAATGACCGACACTCAAATTAGCCAATTCTTGCGCGACTCCGTGGTGTTCGAGGACGACAATGAGAAGGGCCTGGACTTTGACACACTCTATGGCCTGTACATCAGTTGGTGCGTTCTCGGCCGCAAAGTCCCCATTCCCGACTCCGCATTGAAGACAGCCCTGGCCCTTGAAGGACTGAAGCAGGTCAAGGAAAACGGCCAGCGGGTCTACCCGGGTATGAGCATGGTTGGCGCAGCAGCACGTGACTACGTGGTCAACTCCGTACCGATGTGGACCGAAACCGCCACCGACATTGCCGTGCAGGAAGTCATGGAGCAGGAACACGTCGCTTCCATCGCCTGACCCCGGCTTAACAGCTCGAACAGCCCATGCCCCTAGGATTTTGATAGGGGCATGGGCTGTTCCCATTTTCCGGTCGCCCACTGAGAGGAAAGATGTGAAGCCTTCCGTCGTTTGGTTCCGTGACGATCTCCGTGTGGCCGACAACCCGGCGTTACGTGCCGCCGTCGACGACGGCGAGGCCGTTGCGCTGTACGTCCTCGACGAAGAATCGCCCGGCATCCGCCCCCACGGTGGTGCCGCGAGGTGGTGGCTGCATCACTCGCTCACAGCGCTCAAGGAGGACCTTGCCGCCCTTGGCATTCCTTTGCTGCTGCGCCGCGGACCGGCCGGCGAGGTGGTCCGGAAGACGACGACGGCGATAGGTGCCGGCGCGTTGTACTGGAACCGCCGTTACGGTTCCGCCGAGCGAACAGTCGACGCCGGCATCAAGTCGTGGGCGGGCGAGGCCGGACTGCACGTCTCAAGTTTCCAGGCCTCGCTGCTCCACGAGCCGTGGGAGGTCACCACTAAGACCGGTGGCCAGTACAAGGTCTTCACACCGTTTTGGCGGACGATTTCCGCGCAGGAATTCCGTGAGCCCCTGGCTGTTCCCCAGAAGGGCCATGGCTTCGGCGGCGAGCTGCCGGCCTACGATGACCTCGAATCGTGGTCCTTGCTGCCCAAAAAGCCCGACTGGGCCGGAGGGCTGGCGGAGATGTGGACGCCCGGGGCCGCCGCCGGGCACAAGCGCCTGGCGGCATTCGTGGACAAGGGACTTTCCAACTACAGCGAGGGCCGTAACCGTCCCGATACCGATGGCAGCAGCTGCCTGTCACCGTATCTGCGCTGGGGTGAGCTGAGCCCCTTCCAAGTGTGGCACGCACTGGGTTCCCGGCGCTCCGAAAGTGCTTCGATCTACGCATCGGAGTTGGGTTGGCGGGAGTTCTGCTGGCACCAGTACTTCCATAATCCGCACTTGGCCACGGCCAACCTTCGCACTGAATTTGACCGCTTCCCTTGGGCCTGGCCCGGCTCCAACGGCAGCGGCGGCAAGCACCCGGGCCACGAGTCCGCCCCTGAGGAGTTCCGCGCCTGGCAGAAGGGCCGCACCGGTTTCCCCATGGTTGACGCCGGGCAGAGGCAACTGTGGCACACCGGCTGGATGCACAACAGGGTCCGCATGGTTGCTGCCAGCTTCCTGGTGAAGAACCTTGGAATCCATTGGCAACTGGGGGAGCAGTGGTTCTGGGACACCCTGGTGGATGCCGACCCGGCGTCGAACCCCGCCAACTGGCAGTGGGTGGCCGGCTCCGGAGCGGACGCTTCCCCGTTCTTCCGGATCTTCAACCCGGAGGCCCAACGCGTCAAGTTCGATCCCCAGGGGAAGTACATTGCCCACTGGATTCCCGAGTTCGGCACGCCGGACTACCCGGACGGGATCGTGGATCTCAAGACCACCCGGGCGGAAGCGCTGGAGGCCTACAAGGGGATGAAGGAAGTCCACTAGGGGCGGCCACACCCGGAAAACGGCCCTCTGGAAATTAGTAGGAAGTCCGAGTATATTCGGGTTCAGAGATGACCTGGATCACAGTTGGTCACGTGTTCCCCGCCTGGGTCCCAGACCCGGCGGCACGGCAGTCATTCACGATGCAAAGGAGCATTCCACCATGGTGCGCGAGCTTTCACACTACGTAGACGGCCAGAGGATCGACGGGACGTCCGGCCGGTTCAGCGATGTCTACGATCCCTGCACGGGCGAAGTCCAGGCCCGGCTCCCGCTGGCCAGCGCTGGCGAGGTCCGCGACGCCGTCGCAAATGCCGAGAAGGGCCAGCTCGAATGGGCGGCAATGAACCCGCAACGCCGGGGACGCATCCTGCTCAAGTTCGTGGACCTGGTCAACGAAAACATGGATGAGCTGGCCAAGCTCCTGTCCTCCGAGCACGGCAAGACGTTCGCGGACGCCAAGGGCGATATCCAGCGCGGCATCGAGGTAGTGGAGTTCTCGGCAGGTGCTCCGCATCTGCTCAAGGGCGAGTTCTCGGACAACGCCGGCCAAGGGATCGATGTCCATTCGCTGCGCCAGCCATTGGGTGTGGTTGCGGGCATCACCCCCTTCAACTTCCCGGCAATGATTCCACTCTGGAAGTCCGGCCCGGCGCTCGCAGCCGGTAATGCGTTCATCCTTAAGCCGTCCGAGCGCGATCCTTCCGTGCCGCTGCGCCTGGCAGAGCTGTACAGCGAAGCAGGCGTGCCCAACGGCGTGTTCAACGTGATCAACGGCGACAAGGAAGCCGTGGACGCGCTGCTCGAGGATCCCCGCGTGAAGGCAATCGGCTTCGTGGGCTCCACTCCGATCGCCCAGTACATCTACGCCACGGCCGCGGCGCACGGCAAGCGGGCACAGTGCTTCGGCGGGGCCAAGAACCACATGGTGATCATGCCCGACGCCGACCTGGACATGGCAGCCGACGCCCTCATTGGTGCCGGGTACGGTTCCGCAGGCGAACGGTGCATGGCGATCTCCGTGGCGGTGCCGGTTGGGCAGGAAACCGCCGATGCGTTGGTGGCCAAGCTGACCGAGCGCGTGAAGGACCTGAAGGTTGGCCACAGCCTGGACAAGGACTCGGACTTCGGGCCCGTGGTGGCTGCGTCCGCGAAGGAGAGGATCGAAGGCTACATCCAGTCCGGCGTGGACGAGGGCGCCACCTTGGTCACCGATGGTCGCGGCCTTACGGTGGACGGCTACGACGGCGGTTTCTGGGTTGGCCCCACGCTCTTCGACAACGTCACCAAGGACATGAAGATCTACAAGGAAGAGATCTTCGGGCCCGTTCTCAGCGTGCTGCGGGCGGCTGACTATGACGAAGCGCTCAGGCTCTGCAGCGAGCACGAGTTCGGTAACGGCGTCGCAATTTTCACCCGCGACGGCGACTCCGCGCGCGACTTCGCCAGCCGCGTCGAGGTGGGCATGGTGGGCATCAACGTCCCCATTCCCGTGCCCATTGCCTACTACACCTTCGGCGGCTGGAAGGCTTCCGGCTTCGGCGACCTCAACCAGCACGGCGCCGACGCTTTCCGCTTCTACACCAAGACCAAGACCGTGACGTCGCGGTGGCCTTCCGGTATCCGCCAGGGCGCCAGCTTCGTGATGCCGGCAGGCAGCTGATGGGGGACACGCAGGAAGAAGAAGAAGTTGTATTCGAACGCCGCGGACACCTCGGCGTCGTCACGCTCAACCGCCCCAAGGCAGTCAATGCTTTGAACGCCGGCATGGTGAAGGCCATGCTCCAGCAGCTGACCGCCTGGGCCGACGACGACGCCGTCGCCACAGTCTTGGTGCGCGGCGCCGGTGACCGCGGGCTGTGCGCCGGCGGCGACATCGTGGCCATCTACAAGGACATGCTCCACGGTGGGACGGAAACAGCAGAATTCTGGGCCGACGAATACCGGCTCAACGCGCTGATCTCGCACTACCCCAAGCCCTATGTCGCCTTCATGGACGGGCTGGTACTCGGTGGTGGTGTGGGTGTCTCGGCGCACGGTTCCGTGCGTGTCGTCACCGAACGGACCCGCACCGGCATGCCCGAAACCACCATTGGGTTCGTGCCCGACGTCGGCGGCACCCTGTTGCTGTCACGATCCCCGGGGGAGACCGGGACCCACGCGGCGCTGACGGGTGCGCACCTGTCCGGTGCGGACGCCCTGTTCCTTGGGCTCGCGGACCACTTCGTCCCGTCCGACAGTCTCCCCGCGCTGGCGGAAGCGCTCGAAAGCTCGACGGCGGCGGCCGCCGTCGAGCGCTTTGCCCAAGCCGCGCCGGACTCGCCACTTGCCGCCCAGCAGGGGTGGATCGACGCAGCCTACGCCCAGGACGACGCCGAAGAGATCGTCCGGAGCCTGCGCTCTGCGGGTGCTGAAGCTGCTGCCGCGGCGGACACCATCGAGGCGAAGTCGCCGACGTCCGTGAAGGTCACCTTGGAATCGCTGCGGCGGGTCCAGGGGTTATCCCTCGAGGAAGCGCTGGACCAGGAGTACCGGGTGGGGCTTCGCTGCCTGGCCGGCCCTGACTTCCGCGAAGGCATCCGTGCGCAGGTGGTGGACAAGGACCGCAACCCGCAGTGGAAACCGCCGACGCTCGCAGAAGTCCAGCGGTCCGACGTCGAAAGCTACTTCGCGCCGCTTGGCGAACGCGAACTGGGGCTCGCCAGCGTGGCTGCCCAAGCGAAGTAGGCAGCAGTGAGCAGACAGTGTCCAGCAGCCATTTTGAAGGAGACGACATGACAGATAACGCAGAATCGGCAACGGGACGCATCGCTTTCCTGGGACTCGGCCATATGGGTGGGCCGATGGCTGCCAACCTGATCAAGGCCGGGCATGACGTCATCGGTTACGACCCGGTTCCGGCGGCCGTCGAGGCAGCTGCAGCACACGGCATACCCATGGCGGCCACACCGGCGGAGGCAGTGGCGGAGGCATCCGTGGTGTTGACCATGCTGCCCAGCGGGAAGCACGTCCTGGACGCTTACCGGGGTGTCGGAGGGCCCGGCTTGTTGGCCGTCGCACGCCCGGACACCCTGTTCCTGGACTGCTCCACCATCAACGTCGATGAGGCCCGGGAAGCTGCGGCGATCGCGGTGGAAGCCGGTCACCGTTCCGTGGATGCCCCGGTATCCGGGGGTGTGGTGGGCGCCGAAGCGGGAACGTTGACCTTCATGGTGGGGGCCTTGCCGGAAGACTTTGAAACAGTGAAACCGATCCTGGAACTGATGGGCAAACGGATCGTGCACTGCGGTGACCATGGCGCAGGACAGGCCGCTAAGGTCTGCAACAACATGATCCTGGGGGTGTCCATGATTGCCGTCTCCGAGGCCTTCGTGCTGGGCGAGAAGCTGGGGCTCACACACCAGGCGTTGTTCGACGTCGCTTCCAACGCTTCCGGGCAGTGCTGGGCGCTGACCACCAACTGTCCCGTTCCCGGCCCTGTCCCCACGAGCCCCGCCAACCGTGACTACCAGCCGGGGTTTGCCGGTGCGTTGATGGCCAAGGACCTGCGCTTGGCACTCAACGCGCTGGAGAGCACGGGCGTTGCCGCGGAAATGGGGCCACTGGCGTCCCGGATCTACGACGCCTATGCGGCCGGGGAAGGTGCTGGCAGGGATTTCTCGGGCATCATCACCGATATCCGCGAAAAGTCCGTGTGAGAGTCTGGCCTGATGAGCATTAGCGAGAGGGAGCGCATGACGGAGCAGTACCAGAACATCGTGGTGGAGCAGCGGGGACGGGTTGGTTTGGTGACGTTGAACCGGCCCTCGGCGTTGAATGCGCTCAACACGGCACTCATGAACGAACTCGTTTCCGCGGTGCGGGACATGGATACCGATCCCGGCATCGGCGCCGTGGTGATTGCCGGCTCCATCAAGGCCTTCGCTGCTGGCGCCGACATCAAGGAGATGTCCTCCAAGAGCTACATGGAGATGTATGCCGCGGATTGGTTCCGGCACTGGGAGGACCTCACACGGCTGCGGATCCCGGTCATCGCCGCTGTGTCCGGGTTTGCCCTGGGCGGGGGATGCGAGCTGGCCATGATGGCCGACTTCATCATCGCCGGAGACAATGCCAAGTTCGGCCAGCCGGAAATCAACCTGGGAGTAATCCCCGGCATGGGTGGCTCCCAGCGGCTGACACGGGCCGTTGGCAAAGCCAAGGCCATGGACATGATCCTGACGGGTCGCTTCATGGATGCGGAGGAAGCCGAACGTTCCGGGTTGGTCTCGCGTGTCGTGCCTGCAGCTGAGGTGGTGGACGAGGCCCTGAAGGCGGCCGAAGCCATCGCGTCCAAGTCGAAGCCCGCTGCGATGGTTGCCAAGGAAGCGGTCAATGCGGCCTTCGAGATGGGCCTGGCCCAGGGAGTCGTGTTCGAACGCAGGGTGTTCCACTCGCTCTTCGCCACCGAGGACCAGAAGGAAGGCATGGCCGCGTTCAGCGAGAAGCGCCAACCTGAGTTCAAGCACAGGTAACCCGCGACTACCCGTCGCCGGCCTGCTATTCCGTCGTTGGCCAACCACGGATTAGCGGGCCGGCAACGTCCTCGGACACCACAGGCGGGGCTGCCTGGTATTTGGGTGCAGCGTGGATAGACTCGGGGCACTTACGAATGGGGAGAGAACATGTCAACGGAGATCGTTCAGACTAACCACACTGAAGCGTCCACCCAGCCGATCAACCGGCAGGCCCTCGTGGCAGCCGCGATGGCCGTCGTCGCCCTGGTGGGGCTGTTCTTCGCCGGCATGGCAGTCATCGCTGTGTTCGTCGTTGGGGCAGGGCACGTTGCCTTGAACCAGATCCAGCAACGCAGCGAACGCGGACGTGCGTTCGCCATCGGCGCTTTGGTTGTGGGCTACGGCATCGGGATCCTGTCATTGGGGTCGGCGCTGATCTTCGCCTTTACCTCGGCCGGATAAATAGGGCGCAGCTCACGGTCCTTCCTTCGTTACTTCCCGGTTGTTCGAGCCTCTTCCTTAGAGGACACAAGAACATGCGACGACGAGGGACCCATGACCTGGCAATTTTGCGACAACGACGACTGCCCCGAGAGCTGGCACTGGATGGATCCGGCGGGGACTCCCGAGGGCTGCCGGGGCTCCGATGAAGCAGCGGACTTCCCTGAAGAAGCAAGGCCTGGTGGAACTCAGTTGCACCGTCCGGAAGCCGCTTAGCGAAGAGCAGCCGGGGCAAGTGCGGCGTCGAAGAACGCCCGCTCCAGCCGTACCGCCTCGGCGAAGACGGCGGCAACCCGCTGACGCTCCTGCGGCTCTGAAGGCTCGACGGCGTCGAACTCGTCCCGCAGCCAGCTCACCCACGCGTTGTACTCGGGATTGTTGTGAAGGCGGATCCATTCGGCGTGCTTGGATTCGGCAGGCCAGGTGGCGGGTTCTCCGGCGCGTCCGGCCCAGTCGCCGTAAAGCCATTCGGCCACCAGCAGCACCGCCAGGACGTTTGGATAGGACCGGGTGGCCAGGGCGTCGCGCATGAGCGCATCGAATTCCGTGGTTGTGGCAGCAAGGACGGGGGACCGTCGTTCTCGTTCCGGCACGCCCAGCTCATCGAAGGAGTCCTGGAAGTACGTGTTCTCATCCGACGCGAAAGCGCCCAAGACGCGGGCAAAGACCAGCCGTGAGGGCAACGACGGCGCCGAGGCCACGGCCTGGCCGAGGAGGGCGGTAAACGCATCGCAGAACTGGTAATCCTGGACAAGATAGCGGCGCAGCTGCTCATCGGGGAGGGACCCGTCCAGCAGTTGGTCAACGAACGGATGGGTGACGGCGGCGTCCCAATCCTCGGCGGACCGGTTCCTGAGTTCTTCGGCAAATCCCACGGTGTTTCCTCCTGGAGTGTCAGCATCGGAGCCTAGCAGCGTACTGGGTTTTCGCGGCCGTCATGACGCTCAGGTGCTGCGTCCGGCACTCTGGTGCGGCTCCAGGGGACTTGGCGGACTCATGGGTTGGCCTTGTGCTGGTGTCCGGCCGGAGTCCCGACCGTAGGTGGTCCTGGGAGGGACTCCCTCGGCAGCCGGTCCGGACCTATGGTGAAGACATGGACAATCGGGCCGAAGTACGTGAATTCCTGATCACCCGGCGAGCACACGTGGCGCCGGAGCAGGTTGGACTGCCAACCGGTTCCAATCGGCGGGTCAAGGGATTGCGGCGCAGTGAGGTGGCCACTCTTGCCGGACTGAGCGTTGAGTATTACACACGTTTGGAGCGCGGTGCCATCAGCGGTGCATCGCCCCAAGTGCTTGAGAGTCTGGCACGGGCATTGTGCTTGGACGACGCGGAACGCGCCTACCTCTTTGACCTGGCCCACGCAGCGAGCCCAGTCGCGCGACCACCCCGGCGCCGGAACGCAAAGTCCTATGTGCCGCACCAGAGCCTGCAGTGGGCGCTCGATGCGATTACGGCCGGCCCCGCCTTCGTCCGCAATGGCCGCATGGATCTCTTGGCCGTCAACCCGTTGGCCCGGGCTTTCTACAAGGACTGCTACGACATGCCGGGCCAGCCGCCCAACATCGCGCGATTCACGTTCCTGGATGAACGGGCCTACGGCTTTTACCCCGACTGGGATGCCTTCGCCGAGGTCACTGTTTCCATCCTTCGCACTGAGGCCGGGAGGGACCCGCACAACAAAGACCTTCACGATCTCATTGGCGAACTCAGCACCCGCAGCGATGACTTCCGCACACGCTGGGGCGCGCACAACGTCCGCCACCACGGAACGGGGTTCAAGACGTTTAACCACCCGATCGTCGGTGAGATGACGCTCGCCTATGAGGGCCTGGAGATGGCGGCCGAACCTGGGCTCACATTGACGATCTACGCGGCAGAGCCTGGGTCGCCGTCGGCGGAACGCCTGCAACTGCTGGCGTCGTGGGCTGCCAGCGAATACGGATCTCAGACCCCCTCTGAAAAGAGCCGTGCGGACAACTGACAACCCTCAGTGGATGACGTCCACCCGGGCTTTCCGCGAGTGTTGGCTTTTGTGGCAGATGCCGACGCCGTCCACCAACGTTCGAGCGAGGTCACGGATTTTCTGATTGCGGTCGGTGGAGGTTTTGCGGAGAAGACGGAAGGCTTCTTCGCAGCTTCCGATCCTTCAGTATCAGCACTGTGAGGGGCAGGAAGTAGAGCGCGGCGATGCCCGTGCCCACCAATACCGGACCGCTGGCTCCCAACGCCGATTCCAGGGCGAAGCCGGCAATCCACGATCCCATGGCCGTGCCCAGGTTGAATGCCGAGGTGCTGAGCGCCGAAGCCAGAGTGGGCGCATGGCCGGCATATCCAACGGCCTTGCCAATAAGAATTGGATTGGTGGCCATGCCGAAGAGACCCAACAGGAAGATCAGCACCACAGTGACCAAGGCGTAGCTGGAGAACATGAACAGGGCACCGAGCACCAGAAAGGTCATGCTTGCCGGGATGAAGAGCGCCGGATAGGGGTGCTGGGCGCCGAAGCGGCCACCCAGGGTTGAACCGATAAACGCCCCGACGCCGTAAACCACCAACACCAGGGGAACCGCGGCTGCGGCAAGTCCGGTGTTCTCCGTGAGCAACGGGGAGATGAAGGTGTAGGCAGCCAAGGATGATCCGCAGACGATTGCACAGCCCCCAAGAACAAGCCACACCCTCGAATCGCGCATACTTGCCAGCTCTGCACGCACCGACGGCGTGTGTCCAGAGTGCGGATCCGCGGCAACCAATCGATAGACCGCAACCGCACCTACCAGCGCCAAGGCTGCGAGCACCCAAAACGGTCCCCGCCAGCCAATGACCTGGCCGGCAAACGCACCGAGGGGAACACCCGCGACGTTGGCGAGCATGCCGCCGCCCAAAACAACGCCCAACGCGCGGGACGCCGCAGCGCCTGCGGCTTTTGCACCCACGACGGCGGCTACCGCCCAAAAAGCGCCCGTCGCCAACGCCGTGAGGAAACGCGCACCGAGAATGATCGTGAAGTCCGGGGAAAGCGCCGCCATCAGGTGACCCATCGCGAAGACCACCAGTGCGAGGCTGAGCGTCAGGCGGCGTGGCAGCCTGAGCGTCAGGATCGCCATCGTGGGAGTGCCAACGATCATGCCGACAGCAAAAACAGTGATCATGAGACCCGCGTCGGCAACGGAGATACCCAGGTCGCCGGCGATGTCCGGCAGGATGCCCGCAACGATGAACTCGGTGGTTCCCATCAGGAACACACCCGCAGCCAAAACATAGGTCACCATTGGCAACCGGCGGCTCTTGGTTGTGGAAAGTGTGGTGGTCATATCTCCACACCATCAGGTTTGCAGAGCACCAGGGAGTCCCGCTTAAGGGAGGTCCTCCAAGGGACTCCCTCACGGCACGGCACGCATCTAGGCTGAACGGCATGACTCACACCATGACGTACGGGCACCTGGGTAGAACCGGGTTGAAGGTCAGCCGGATCGGACTCGGCACCATGAACTTTGGCTACACCGCTGACGAGCAAACGAGCCGCGCGATCATGGACACCGCCATTGACGCGGGAATCAACTTCGTTGACACGGCAGATGTTTACGGGGGCATACAGACTCCGGATATGGCCAAGGGCTACGGGATATCGGAGGAGATCATCGGCCGGTGGCTGCAGCGGACCGGTCACCGTGACCGCATTGTGTTGGCGAGCAAGGTTTACCAGCCGATGGGACTGGGCCCCAACGATAGGCGCCTCTCGGCGTACCACATACGCCGGGCCTGCGAAGCGAGCCTGCGACGCCTCCAGACCGATCACATCGACCTCTATCAGATGCACCATGTTGATCGGAGCACCCCATGGGAAGAAATCTGGCAGGCAATGGAGCAATTGGTCCGTGACGGCAAGATCAGCTACGTCGGCAGCAGCAACTTTGCCGGCTGGGACATCGCCCTTGCCCAATCCGCTGCCTCAGCCCGGCACTTCATGGGCTTGAGCTCAGAGCAGAGCCTCTACAACCTCACCCAACGGACAGTGGAAATGGAACTCATTCCTGCCCTGCGCGCCTTGGGTATAGGGCTCCTCCCGTACAGCCCGCTGAGCGCAGGCCTGCTGACAGGCGCACTCGCTTCCGTCGCAAAGGGCAACGGACAGACCCACCCGGATCTCGAGGCCCGGCGTGGTCAACTTCAAGCCTACGAAGACCTGTGCCACGAAATTGGAGCTAAGCCAACGGAGGTGGCCATCGCCTGGCTGCTACAGAACCCGGTAGTCACCGCCGCCATTGTGGGCCCCCGGACGGTAGAGGAGCTCCGGGAGGACCTCGGCGCGGTGTCAGTGGCGTTGGACGCTGGAACACTGGAAAGGCTCGACCGGATATGGCCCGGCCCGGGCGAAGCCCCGCAAGCCTATTCGTGGTAGACCCCCGACTCAAGGACAGGTAACCATGTCACTCCTCCTCGTCACCGGCGCTTCGTCCGGGCTCGGGCTGGAAACCGTGAACGCGCTCGCCGCGGCGGGGCACCGTATAGTGCTCCACGCCCGAAACCCGGACCGTCTGTCCCGACAGAACATTCGTGGGCGCGTGGAACACGTCCTGTTTGGCGATCTAGGAAGCCTGGACGAGACGGTCCATCTCGCCAAAGCTGCCAACGATCTAGGCCGCTTCGATGCCGTCATTCACAACGCCGGGGTCCTGAGTGGTCCGGATGTCTTGGCCGTCAACGTGGTTGCCCCGTACGTTCTTACGGCTCTCATGACCCCACCCAGCCGGTCGATCTTCCTTAGCAGTTCGATGCACTTGTCCGGGTCTGCTGACATCAATGCCCTGGACTTCGGGCGGCCCGCGCTTCGAGGCAGTTCTTACGCGGACAGCAAGCTCTATGTGACTTCACTGGCGATGGCCCTCTCCACCAAGTACCCGGAATTGATGGCGCACGCCGTGGATCCGGGGTGGGTTCCCACCAGAATGGGCGGCTCCGGAGCGCCGGACAGTCTTGTGGAGGGACATCAAACGCAGGAGTGGCTTGCCACGGCTGAGGCAGACAGCATCAAGCCGCGATCAGGGGCGTACTGGTACCACCGCCAAGTCCAAAAGGCTCACCGGGCTGCTGCCGATCCCGGGTTCCAGTACGTGCTCCTTCAGAAGCTTGAGCACCACACCGGAATTGCGTTGCCCTGACCCGATCAGGTCACTCGTCCGTGAAGTCCCCGGCATCCCTGCGGAAGGTGCCCAGGACGCGGATGAGGTGATCGACGTCGTCGTCCCCGAAACCGGACTTGCCGAAAACTTCGGCGTTGAGCGCCGCCGTCGCCTTCTTCGCCAGGCTGCGGCCATCTGCGGTGAGCTCGATCAGTGTGGTGCGGCCGTCGGTCGGGTGCGGTGAACGGGCCACCAGGGCGGCCTTTTCGAGACGGTCGACGGCGTTGGTCACCGACGTCGGATGGACCTGCAGGAGCGCGCTTGCTTTGTTCATGGGCAGCGCGCCGCTCCGGGCGAAACTGAGCAGTGCCAGCAGCTCGTAGCGCGCGAAGGTCAGGCCAAAAGGCTTTAGCACTGTCTCGATGCGTGCCAGCAGGATTTGCTGGGTCCGCATGATCGCGGTGATGGCTGCCATGGGCGCGGCGACATCGCCCCAACCATGCCGTTCCCAGTTGCGCTGGGCATCGGCAATGGGATCGCGGGGGAGTGGGGTGCCCATGGGCCTCCTTCGGTTGCTTGGTTGGCTAGTCTTTCAGATTCGGGAACTCTTCCTCGGTGTACTCCACGCCCAAACCTGCCGGCAGCGGACCGTCGCCATGCCGGGCCACTTCCGTCCCGCGGAGCTCCACACGGCGGATCTTGCCCGAGATTGTTTTGGGCAGCTCACCGAATTCGAGTCGTCGGATGCGCTTGAACGGGGCCAGATGCTCGCGGCAGTAGCGGAGGATGTCCTCTGCGACGCCGGGGCCGGGTTCGTAGCCGGCCGCCAGGACCACAAAAGCCTTGGGCACCGACAGCTTCACCGCGTCAGGTGAAGGCACGACGGCGGCCTCCGCCACTGCGGGGTGCTCGATCAGGACGCTTTCGAGTTCGAAAGGCGACAAGCGGTAGTCGGAGGACTTGAACACGTCATCGTCCCGGCCAACGTAGGTGATGACGCCGTCCGCGTCCCGGCTGGCCATGTCGCCTGTGTGATAGTAGCCGTCACGGAAGGCTTCGGCGGTTTTCGCTTCGTCCCCGAAGTAGCTTTTCATGAGTCCCACGGGCCGGGGGTCCAAGCGCAAGCAGAGTTCGCCGTCGTCGGCTTCCTGCCCGGTGACCGGGTCAACCAGCACCACGTCGTAGCCGGGCAGCGGCCGTCCCATGGAACCGATCTTGACCGCCTGGGCAGGCGTGTTGGCGATCTGGACCGTGGACTCTGTCTGCCCGAAACCGTCACGGATGGTGACGCCCCAGGCTTTCTCCACCTGGCCAATCACTTCGGCGTTCAGGGGCTCGCCGGCCGAAACCACCTTGCTGGGCGGGCTGGTGAGCTGCGTGAGGTCGGCTTGGATGAGCATCCGCCAGACAGTTGGCGGAGCGCAGAAACTCGTGACGCCCTCGCGGCCCATCTGGTTCATGAGGGCGGCAGCGTCGAAGCGGTCGTAGTTGTAGATGAAGACGCAGGCCTCGGCGATCCAGGGCGTGAAGACATTGGACCAGGCGTGCTTGGCCCAGCCTGGGGATGCGACGTTGAGGTGGACATCGCCGGGTTCAAGGCCGATCCAGTACATGGTGGACAGGTGGCCCACCGGGTAAGAGGTGTGGGTGTGCTCCACCAGCTTGGCCCGCGAGGTGGTGCCGGAGGTGAAGTAGAGGAGCAGCGTTTCATCGGCGCGGGTGGGGGCGTCGGGCGTGAAGCCGGTGTCGGCGTCGTACGAGTCAGCGTACTGTTTGGCCTGCCCGTTGCTGCCTTCCGCGCCGACCTCTATCAGGGTGTAATCACCCTGCACGGAATCGAACTTGCCGATGTTGGCGCTTCCGACGGCGACCCAAGCCGCCCCGCCGCGCTCCACCCGGTCCTGGAGGTCGCGGGCGCCCATGAGGGTGGTGGTGGGAATCATGACGATGCCCAGCTTGATGCCGGCCAACATGAGTTCCCAGAGTTCCACCTGGTTGCCGAGCATGATGATCATATGGTCGCCGCGCTTGACCCCCTGGCTCCGAAGCCAGTTGGCGACCTGGGAGGACCGCTCCGACAGATCGCGGTAGGTGCGCCGTGTTGAACTGCCGTCCTGTTCCACGATCACCAATGCCGGCTTGGAGCCCCTGGCCTCATCTGCAGCGATGTGGTCGAACCAGTCGAGGGCGAAGTTGAAGTATTCAAAGCGTGGCCACTGGAATTCTGCGTGCGCTAGTTTGTAGTCCTCGCGCAGCTCCAGCAGCCGGTCGCGGGCCGCACGGAAGTCTTCTGTGACTGTCATAGTCCGCCTTTCGCCTTGGGGTTGGCCTGGCGTCCTCGCCACAGCCCCCGCCTAGTGATCCACATCACCTTGCAATATACTAGGACATCCAAGGGTTTGGAAGAGCCTGCACGGGACATGACGAAGGGGTCCAATGCTCGACGAAAAAGCTGCCGGCACCACCACGAATGGCACGGCACCACAACACGTCCTCCCTCCCTATCCGGAGGCGGACCTGATGCACGTCATCGATCTCCTGCCCGAGGAGGAGCGCACGCGGTACCTCGAAATCCGGGAATTCCTGCAGGCGCGCATCCGCCCGGCCAGCATCGACTACTGGAACCGCGAGGAATTCCCCTTCGGGTTACTCGCAGATATGGCCAAGTTCGGGCTCGGCGGGCTTCAGACCGACGGTTCCACCAAGCTCTTCAAGGGCCTCATGTACACCGAAATCGCCCGGGCGGACGTGTCCCTCTCGGCCCTGGTGGGAATCCACAACGAACTCATCGTGGGCATGATCAACGAGCTCGGCTCTGACGAGCAAAAGCAGAAGTGGCTGCCGGGCCTTGAAGCCTTCACCCAGTTGGGTGCCTTCGCGCTCACCGAACCGGACCACGGATCGGACATTGCCGGAGGACTCTCGACGACGGCGCGGCGCGACGGCGGCGAATGGGTCATCAACGGTGCCAAGCGCTGGATCGGGGCAGCTACCATTGCAGACTTCGCCTTGGTCTGGGCCCGCGATGAGGGCGACGGGCACATCAAGGGTTTCATCGTGGAAACGGACCGGGCCGGCTTCACGGCCACCAAGATCTCCAACAAGATCGGCCTTCGCATCATGCAGAATGCGGACATCATGCTGGATGATGTCCGCATTCCTGAATCAAATCTCCTTCCCGGGGCCTCGGAATTCTCCCGGGCCAATGACCTCTTGCGTGATTCCCGGGCCTGGGTTGGCTGGCAGGCCGCGGGAATCCAGCTCGCCGCTTTCGACATTGCCCGTGCCTACGCGCTGGAGCGCCGGCAGTTCGGCAAGGAACTGGCCAAGTTTCAGTTGGTGCAACAGCAGCTCGCGGACATCCTCGGCAACGCCAACGCGTCGCTTTCCATGATGGTGGAACTGGCCCGGATCCAGCAGGCAGGCAAGCTCGAAATGGTCCAGGCTGCCATGTGCAAGGCCACCACCACGCGGCTGGCACGCTCCTCGGTGGCCATGGGCCGCTCATTGTTGGGTGGGAACGGGATCACCACGGATTACGAGATGGGCAAGCTCTTCGGAGACGCCGAGATCCTCTATACATATGAGGGCAGTTACGAGATCAACTCGCTCATTGTTGCCCGGGCAGTGACGGGAAAGTCGGCGTTCGTCTGAGGCTGCACGCTAGGAGTTTTGGGCTGCCACCAGGTCCGGGTCCGGGGAGGGGGCCGCGGCTGCGTGTTCAGCCAGCACGCCAGTCCGGTGCCTGATGCGGAGGCGGTATAGCAGTGTTCCGCCGATGACTACTGCCGCGACGAACATGACACCGCCCCATTGCAGGTACCACTCAAAGGGCGGCACCGAGTTGTAGATCTCCGGCCGTGGCCACACCAGGTTCAGTGTCATGGCGCCGCCCCAGAGCACCGCGAGGATGTTCACGGGCAGTCCCCATTTGCCGAGGCTGAACCCGGGTTCCGATCCGTCGTCCTTCAGGGGCCACTTCTTGAGGAACCGGCGCCGCAGCATAGGCACGGTAACCAGCAGGTAGGAGAGGTAGATCAGCACGATGCTGATGCTGGAGAGGATGGTGAAGATGGCCGGCTGGGAGATGTTGACCAGCAGGGGAATCACTGCCACCACGCCGATGACGATAGCCGCCACGGTAGGCGTCTTGCGGGTGGGGTGAACCTTGCTGAGCTGGCGGCTGAAGGGAAGGTTGTTGTCCCTGGCCATGGCAAACATCATCCGGATGGCAGCCGCGTGGACGGCCAGCGTGCACACCACTACAGCCACGACGATGCACGCCAGGAACGCCTTGCCGAAGGGTCCGCCGAGCACCGACAGCACGATGTATTGCAGCCCGCCGTCAGCAGCCCCGATCTTCGGGTCGGAGAGGTCCGGCGCGGCCAGTATTCCGCCCAGCAGGAGCAGGCCGCCCAGAAGGAAGGACGCCGTGACAGCGCGCAGGATGGCCTTGGGCGCCGTCTTCTTGGGGTCCTTGGTCTCTTCGCCCAGTGAGCTCGCCGTGTCGAACCCGTACATGACGTAACCCGAAGCCATGGCGGCGATCAGGAACACTCCGAAGAAGCCCAGGGGTTGCCCTTCGCCGAACCCGGCCGTGTCCAGGAGGACTTCCGGGCCCCGCACGGCGTGCCACAAAAGGGCCACGATCAGCAGGACCGCCGCGACCAGTTCCACGAACACGCCCACGCTGTTGATCATGGTCATGAGCTTCACCCCGAACGCGTTGATGAGCGTGGAGATGGCGATCATGATGCTGGCCAGGATCACCCCGTTGACCGCAAAGTCGTAAGGGCCGGTTCCATCGCCCACCAATTGGAAGCCGCTCCAGATCTGCGGCAAGGTGATTTGGAGGGCCAAGGCAACGGAGCCCAGGGCCATGATGGAGGAGAGCAGCAGCAACCAGCCCGCCAGCCAGGCCCACGTTCCGCTGGAGAGCCTCTTGGCCCAGTTGTAGACCGATCCTGCCACCGGATAACGTCCGGCCAGTTCGGCGAAACACAAGGCGACCATCAACTGGCCGACAAAGACGATGGGCCACGACCAGGCGTAGGCGGGCCCCGCCGTCGAAAATCCGAAGTAGAACAGTTGGAAAACGCCGGTGAGGATGGAGATATAACTGACGCCGGCCGCGAAGCTGGCAAACTTACCGATGCTGCGGTCAAGGGTTTGGGCATAGCCAAACTCGTCCATACCGCTTGCATCGCTCTTGCAGGGTCCTGATTTGCTGGGTTCTGACATGCGAACTCCTAGTTCAGACGTGCATGAATGGTGATTACCTGCGGCCGCCGTTGGCCGCAGTCGAAATCAAAACCGGGCACCTCTTTGTGCCTCCGGCTGTTCCCCCATTGTTTGTTGCGTGGGTCTTAAAGCAGGGCGCCTGTTCAGGCGACAGAAAAGCTGAAGTCGGCTTCCGCCGTCGTGGGTTCCTCCGTCCGGTTGTCGTTGATGAGGTCTGACTTAATGAGATCGGCACAGCGCTCGCCGATCATCATGACAGTGATGTTCGGGTTGACGGTGACGTGTTCGGGCATGACGGAGGCGTCGGCCACGCGAAGCCCAGTAACTCCCTTGACCCGCAGTTCAGGATCCAAGGGCGACATCCTGTCCTCCACCGGTCCCATCCGGACGGTACCGACAGGGTGGTAGACGGTGTTGTGGGTTTTGCGGATGTAGTCCTGGAGTTCCTCGTCCGTCTGTGCCTCGACACCGGGGGAGAGCTCACGTCCGGTCCACTCAGCCATGGCCGGTTGCGCCGCGATTTCCCGGGCCTTGCGGATGCCGGCCACCATGACGCGCATGTCGTGGCCCTCCGGATCGGTGAAGTAGCGGGGGTCCACCATGGGCTTGTCGCGGAAATCCCGGCTACGCAGCCTGACCGTTCCGCGGGAACGGGCGTGCGTGACGTTAGGGGTGAGGCTGAAGCCGTTCTCCGTGGTGGGGTAGCCATAGCGCAGGGTGTTCATGTCGAAGGGCACGGAACCGTAGTGCATCATCAGATCGGGGCGGTCCAGGCCCTCCTCCGTGGGTGTGAAAATGCCGATCTCCCACCACTGCGTGGAGGTCTGCACCATGGGCTGCTTGGCCTCATACTGCACCACGCCTTCCGGATGGTCCTGCAGGTGCTCGCCCACGCCGGGGGAATCCACCAGGACCTCGATGCCATGCGCGGCCAGGTGTTCTGCCGGGCCGATGCCGGAGAGCATGAGCAGCTTGGGGGAATCAATGGCACCGGTGGACAGGATGACCTCGCGTCGCGCGTCCAGCCTGTGCGTCCGGCCGAAAGCGGAGTCGACCACATCAACGCCGGTGCAGCGCTTGTCCGCGTCGAACACCAGCTGGCGGGCCCGCAGGCCGGTCAGCAGCGTGAAGTTTTCACGATCGACGATGGGGTGGATGTAGGAGACCGAGCTGGAGGAGCGGGTCCCGTCAGAGCGGCGGTTGATCTGGAAGAAGTTGGCGCCGTTGATCACGGTGTTGCCGTCATTGAACTTTGCGCGGGGAATGCCCGTCTGCTCGCAGGCATCCAGAAGCGCCACCCCGGCGGGATCGCTCGGAGGAACGTTCATCAAGTGGACCGGGCCGTTGTTGCCGTGGTGTGGTGCTTCCGGTCCGGCGTCTTCGTTGCTTTCCAGGCGCTGGTACAAAGGCCAGGCGGCAGCAGCATTCCAGCCGGTTGCTCCGTACTTTGACTCCCATTCGTCCAGGTCCTCGCGGGGAGCCCAGAAAGCGATGCAGGAGTTGTGGCTGGAGCAGCCCCCCATGACCTTGGCGCGGGCATGGCGCATGAAGGAGTTGCCGTTCTCCTGGGGTTCGATCGGGTAGTCCCAGTCGTAGCCGGATTCCAGCAGTTCCATCCAGCGGTCCAGCTGCAGGATCTCGGGGATGTTGCGGTCATCCGGGCCGGCTTCCACCAGGGCCACGGTGACCGCGGGGTCCTCGCTCAACCGGGCGGCGACGGCAGCCCCGGCAGATCCTCCGCCAATGACGACGTAATCGAACCCGCGGTTGCCCAGGCTCTCTATGTTGTCGACGTGCATCTAGTTCTCCTTGCCGTGGTCTGCGAACCAGCCGGTCACCTGGGGGCTGGTGTTCTGGTAGATGTGCTTGGCTTCCTGGTACTCGCCCAGACCGGTGGGGCCGAGTTCACGGCCGACGCCGGACTGGCCGAAGCCGCCCCATTCGGCCTGCGGAAGGTAAGGGTGGTAGTCGTTGATCCAGATCGTGCCGTGCCGCAGGCGGCCCGCTACGCGCTGGGCCTTGCCGGCATCCTGGGTCCAGACTGCGCCTGCCAACCCGTAGATGGTGTCGTTGGCGGTGGCCACGGCTTCGTCCTCGGTGCGGAAGGTTTCCACTGTTACTACCGGTCCAAAAGCTTCGTCGATCACAACGGACATTCCCCTGGTCACGCGGTCCAGGACGGTGGGCTGGTAGTAGAAACCGGCGTCGAACTGTTCGCCTTCAGGGGCCGCGCCGCCGCACCGCAGCCGCGCACCTTCGGCCACGCCGCGCTTGACGTAAGCGTCAACTTTCTCGCGGTGGGCCGCTGAAATCAGGGGTCCGGTTTCGGCGGACTCGTCGAACGGCCCGCCAATGCGGATGGCATTGGCCTTGCGGACCAGTTCGTCGACGAAGCGCTCGGCGATGGATTCCTCCACCACCAGCCGCGCCCCGGCGGAGCAGACCTGGCCTGAGTGCACAAAGGCGCCGTTCAGCGCATTGTCGACGGCGGCGTCGAAGTCAGCGTCCGCGAAGACGACGTTGGGGTTCTTGCCGCCAAGTTCCAGCGCCACCTTCTTCACGGTGCCGGCTGCAGCCGCGGCAATGCGCTTGCCGGTTTCCAGGCCACCGGTGAAGGAGACCAGGTCAATGTCGGGGTGCTCGGAAAGGGGTGCGCCCGCTTTTACTCCCGGACCGGTCAGCAGGTTGGCGACGCCGTCCGGCAGGCCCAGGTCCTTCAACAACTGCATGGTCAGGATTGCGGTGGACGGGGTCAGCTCGGCGGGCTTCAGGACGAAAGTACAGCCGGCGGCCAGCGCAGGAGCGATCTTCCACGCGGCCTGCAGCAGCGGGTAGTTCCACGGCGTGATCAGGCCGCACACTCCAACAGGTTCGTAGACGATTCTGCTGACGACGGCGGGGTCCCCGGCATCGACCACCCGGCCCGCCGACTGCCCGGCCAGGCGTCCGAAATATTCGAAGCAGGCGGCGATGTCATCCATGTCGATGCGGCTTTCGACGATGCGCTTGCCGGTGTCCAGCGATTCGGCGCGGGCGAACTTCTCGCGGCGTTCGCGCAGTTCTGCGGCGACCTTGAGCAGGAACGCTCCTCGTTCAGGAGCCGGGACGGAGGACCAGACTCCGGAATCGAAGGCAGCCCGGGCTGCGGCGATGGCGCGCTCGGCATCTTCGCGGCCGGCTTCGGACACCGTGGCGACCAGTTCGCCGTCGGCCGGATTATGGATCTCGCGCACCGTGCCGGACGCTGCCGGCTCCCACCGGCCGTTGATGAAGAGGGTGGAGGCGGAATCGGAAAATGTGGCTTGGGTCATACGGAGCAGGCTAATGCATCTTGAACACCTGTTCAAGGAAAATATGAACATCTGTTCAAAGTGCCGTTGTATGTCATGAGGGGTCGGCACCCATCCCCGCTCCCGCCCGCTACGAACCACTGTCATGAATAAGCTCGGACTCCGGAATAAAGGCCCCCAAACCATGGCCGCGCTGGCAGGCGTGGTGTCGGCCGCCGTCGTACTCGCCGTTGCGGAGCTGATCGGCGCCTTCTTCACCGCCAGGGCAACGCCGGTGTTCGCCCTTGGCTCCACGTTCATCGACTTCACGCCCCCGTGGATGAAGGACTTCGCGATCGCTACGTTCGGTACCAACGACAAGGCCGCCCTGTTCGTAGGCATGGGCCTGACGATCGCCCTGCTGGCCTGCGTCCTGGGCATAGTGGCCTACCGGAAGTGGGCCCTCGGGGTCCTGGGTGTGCTGTTCATGGGCACGGTAATAGTGGCTTCCGTCGTGACCCGCGCAGGTGTGGGGCCCGTCGATGCCATCCCTTCCGTCCTGGGAACGATCGCCGGCCTCATCGTCCTGCGTCGGCTCATGGTGCCGCTGTGGGGACTGAAGGCGTGGCCGGAAGCTCCTTCTGACATAGCGGCCGACGCCGATAGCCGGGTTGGGGGCGCCGGCGCCAGCCGCCGTCGCTTCTTCGCTGCGGCAGGGGTTGCCGCAGTCGCGGCAGGAATAGCGGCAACCGGTGGCAGGCTTCTGAGCGCCGCGCGCAACAATGTTGCGCAGGCCCGGGACGCCCTTCGCCTCCCGGCGCCGGTCAAGGCCGCCGCCGCCGTGCCCGCCGGGGTCCAGTCTCCGGTTCCGGGAGTCTTTCCCTGGCTGACGCCGAACAACGAGTTCTACCGCATTGACACGGCCCTGAGTGTCCCGGAGATCAACGTCAAAGATTGGTCACTCCGGGTGCACGGAATGGTGGAACAGGAGGTCACCCTGACTTTCCAGGACCTGCTGGACGCGGACCTGATCGAATCCCACGTCACCCTGACCTGCGTCTCCAACCCTGTGGGTGGCAAGCTGGCCGGCAACGCCAAGTGGTTGGGCTTCCCCATTCGCGAAGTCCTGAAAAGGGCCAAGCCGAAGGAGGGCGCGGACATGGTGCTCTCAAAGTCCATTGACGGTTTTAGCGCCTCCACTCCGCTGGATGTCCTGCAGGATGACCGCGACGCCATGCTGGCCATCGGTATGAACGGTGAGCCCCTGCCGGTGGAACACGGATACCCCGTACGTATGGTGGTTCCGGGGCTGTATGGATTCGTTTCCGCGACCAAATGGGTGGTGGATCTGGAAGTCACCCGCTTCGCGGACAGCAAGGCTTACTGGACTGAGCGCGGATGGTCGGAACGTGGGCCCATCAAGACCATGGCACGTGTGGACGTACCGAAGTCCTTCGCGAAGTTCCCGCCAGGGAAGGTAGCTGTGGGTGGTACCGCTTGGGCCCAGACGCGCGGCATCACCAAGGTGGAAGTGCAGATCGACGACGGCGAATGGGTGGAGGCAACCCTCTCCACCGAAGCCTCCACGGTCACTTGGCGTCAGTGGTCCTACGAATGGGATGCCACACCCGGCATCCACTACGTCAAAGCGCGTGCCACCGACGGCACGGGTGAAACCCAGACCGAAAAGCGCGCCGATCCGGTGCCCGATGGAGCCTCGGGTTGGCCGTCGGTGATGGTGACGGTGGAGTAGCCCGGGTATCCGTTTCCCGGTGGGGGTTGACGGCTTACTTGCATTTTGCAAGTATGGCCCACATGAGCCTTTTCATCACCTGCCCCGTCGACAACGTCGAACGCGCCACCGCCTTCTATACCGCTCTCGGTTGGACCCTCAACACCAAGATGTCCGACCACAACGTGTCCTGCTTCGAGATCGCGCCAGAGCAGTACGTCATGCTCGGCAGCCGCGAGATGTATGCGAGCGTTGGGGGATCCGAGGACCTCATCGGTGGACCCGAAACCCCCTCCAAAGTCACCGTTTCCTTCGACATGGACAGCCGGGAGGCGGTGGACCAGATCATTGAGCGCGCCGCAGCTGCCGGTGGGCGGATCGGTGACACCGACGACTACCCCTTCATGTACCAACGCCAATTCGACGACCCCGACGGCTACCACTACTCGCCGTTTTGGATGAAGCCGGATACCGATCCCACGGCGTGAGCAACCTCGCCGCTGCCCTCGACATTGTCGGAGCACGGTGGGCGCTGCTCATTGTGGAACGCCTCCTCGACGGGCCACAGCGCTACGGTGACCTTCAACGCGACCTTGGTGTGCCAACCAACATGCTGGCAACCCGCTTGCGGGAGCTCGAGGCCGCCGGGGTCCTGGTCCGGCTGCCGCTCCGGCACAACACCCGCGCTTACGCGTTGACCGATCGCGGACGCGCCCTTAGTGAAGCTATCGACGCCTTGGCTCGCTGGGGCGACGAAAAGTAGCCAGGACCGATAACGGTCTTTAGCTGCCAGGGGCGAACGCAATCTCTTCCGTGCGCGCGATTCCCCGCTCGATGGCTGCCTTGTCTATGCCCAGCAGGGTGGTGAGCCACATGCCGTTTTGCACAACGACGATGTCGGACGCCCGGTCCTTGCATTCATCCACGGAAAGCCCGGGAACGGCGTTGCCGATCAACGCCGCAAGCCCTTGGAGATACCTGTCAAAGGCCGCTGCGTTGATCTGCGCGAAGTCCTCGTGCGCCTGGGCCAGGGCCCACAAGTGGAGGCGGAGTGACAAATATGGCGTTGTGAGGAGCCCGGGGTCGGCGACCCGCCGGAGTGATTCCCGGAGTTGCTCATCCGGGGCTGAGGTGGGGGCCGGCTCCACCAGCAGGAGGTCGTGCTCTTCGATCTGGTGCAGCACCGCCCTGATCAGGCTCGACTTGTCTTCGTAGTAGTAATTCACCAGTCCCAGTGCCACGCCGGCTTCACGCGCGACCGCCCTCATGTTGATGCCGGAAATGCCGTGGCGGGACAGCAGTTCCAGGGCCGCTTCCAGGATGCGCGTCTGTCTGTCAGCCTGTTCGCCGGTTTTAGCGGTGCTTGTACCCATTCGGCCAGACTATTGCCTAACTCGGGTCGGCGCATCCTGACCGTCTACAGGTTCTCTTCCGCGTAAGCCCGCAGGGCATCCCTGACAAACGTCGCCCCTGCCTCCCCGCCATAGTTGGCGCCGAAGCGAGGATCCGCCACGTACATTTCGCCGAGTCCCGTGACGTAACCTTTGACGTCTCCGCCGGGTGCCGCCGTCGGGGTTCCCGGTATGCCGCGCAGCCACTCAACGTGGCGTCGGGCAAGATCCTGCGCCTCGGCGCTCCCGGGAGAAACGCCGGATTGGGCAGCGGCAATCCAGTCGGCACTCAACTTCTGCAGGCGATCCTTCCACTGCTGCTTCTCGTCGGGGCTCATGCTGCGCCACCACGAATCACTGGTGGCGTAGGCGTCCTTACCCCAACGCTCCTCCACCTCATCTTTGTACTGAGTGTGGTCGAAGCCGTCGAACATGTCCTGTGCCATGTACTTTCCATCCCCTTTCAATGTGTCGATGGTTTGCCGGACGGACGCGATCTGCCGGGTAAGCCGGTCCTGCTCGCGGGCGAGCCATTCCAGGTGGCTGCTCAACGCTTTGACGGTGTCCGTCTCGCGATGGAGCACTTCGGCAATCGCCGGCAGGCCGAGGCCCAGTTCCCGGAGCAGGAGGATGCGCTGGAGCTGAACCAGTGCCGGACCGTCATAGTAGCGGTAGCCGTTATGGCCGGTCCGGCTGGGTTTCAGCAACCCGATGTCGTCGTAATGACGCAGCGTGCGGCTGGTGGTTCCTGCCATTTTCGCGATTTCCTGGATTGACCAGTCCATCCGTCCCCCGTCCTGTGCTTGTACTTTCGACAGTAGAGGTTGACGTTACGTCAAGGTCAAGGGGGCTTCGGCAGGCATTAGTCGGCCAGGATCAGGTAGAGCGCCCGACGGGTCTCGTCCAGCTTTTCAATGGCAGCCTGGCGCTGTTCGTCGGTGGCCGCCGCCCGGAACTGGTGGATGACGCCCATGAGCTTTCCGACGCTCTGGTGGAACGCGGCGCCGGTGCCGTCTGCCTCGGTGTTCCAGGCATTGGCAAGCTCTTCTTCGTGCTCGGCGATGTAGGCCTTGCCGTCTTCAGTAAGTGTGAATTCGGTGCGGCGTCCCTCGCCGACAGCGACGATCAATTCTTCATCGACCAGCTGCTGCAGTGTGGGATAAACCGAGCCCGGGCTGGGGCGCCAGGCTCCGGACGTCTTCTCGGCGATGGTCTTGATCAGCCCGTATCCATTGGACGGCGCCTCTGCCAGCAGGGAGAGGATAGCCGCGCGGACGTCGCCGCGGTTGGCCCGGCGGGATCCGCCGGGGCCGAAACCCCTGGGGCCGAAGCCGGGTCCGAAACCACCAGGGCCGAATCCTGGGCCGAAGCCGCCGGGACCGAATCCACCCCCGCCGTGGCCGCCCGGACCGCGACGACCCTTGCCGCGATTGAAGCGGCCCCGGCCGTGTTCGTGCTCAGGGTGTCCATGTCCGTGATCCGGGAAATTGTTGTCGTGTTCGTTGATGCCTTTCATAGCAGCATCGTCCTTTCGGTTGTTGTTACGCCGAAGGAGTATCGGCGATAGTTAACGATATATCGGTATCTATCGCGACGTCAAGGGTTTGTGAGTGAGCGTTTGGGGGAAGGGGGTGGGATGTGAGAGAGGGTGCTTAAAGCACGACGGCGGGTGCGGACTTCCGTACGGAATCCGGCACCCGCCGTCGTGGTTTAGGCCGATGTGGTTAGAGGGTGGGCTACTTCCACCAGGTGTCGAAGATGGTCACCGGAACCGTGCGCTTGTGGCGCGTGCGCAGGTACTTCTGCTCGATGATCTCCGCAACTGCCTCGGGTACCTCGCGCCCCTCAAGGTAATCGTCGATTTGGTCATAGGTGATGCCGAGCTCGTCCTCATCGGTCCGGCCGGGCTTGTCGTCCAGGAGGTCCGCCGTGGGCACCTTTTCCCACACGCGGGAAGGGGCCCCGAGTTCGGCCAGGAGTGCACGGTTTTGGCGCTTGTTGAGGCCGAACAGCGGCAGGATGTCCGCACCGCCGTCGCCGAATTTGGTGAAAAAGCCCGTCACGGACTCAGCGCCGTGGTCCGTGCCGATGACCAGGTAGTTGTGCTCGCCGGCCAGCGCATACTGGGCGATCATGCGGGCGCGGGCCTTGGTGTTGCCCTTGTGGAAGTCCGAGATGGGCGCACCGGTGGTCTTTTCGAACTCTTCCTCGAAGCCGTCCACGGCCTGGGAGATGTTGTAGGTCCATTCGGTCTTGGCCTTGATGAAGTCCAAAGCTGCCTGGGCGTCGTCTTCATCATGCTGGATGCCGTAGGGGAGACGGACCGCAACGAAGTTCGCGTCCACGCCGTCGGCTTCCAGTTCCTCCACGGCCAATTGGGCCAGGCGGCCGGCAAGCGAAGAGTCGATGCCCCCTGAGATACCTAGAACGAACCCTTTGGTGCCGGTAGCTTTCAGGTAGTCCTTCAGGAAGGCGACCCGCTTGCGGATCTCCTCCGCAGGATCGATCCGGGGCTGGACGCCCATTTCCTCAATGATCTTGGCCTGGAGTTCGCGCATGTGTTCCACACTAGTCAGCCCGGTCACAAAGGCTCAACCATATTGCGTCGTGATTCGGCCTATACGGAGGGTGCCGCACCTGTTGAGCCGCGGACTGTGAGATGTGTAGGCATGATGGAGCGGCTGCGGTTTCCGCCGCCGGCCAGCGGGTTCAACTGGGCCAGGAGCATGGAAACTGCCACCCGTCCGGCCTGTTCGATGGGCGAGCTCATGGTGGTTAGAGGTGGATTGCAGAAGTCCGCGCCGAAGATGTCATCGCATCCCACGATGCTCATATCCTCCGGCACCCGCAGTCCCCGTTCCCGGAGTCTCTGCAGCATGCCAATGGCAATGAGGTCGTTGAATACGATGCACGCCGTGACGCCGCTGTGTACGGCGGCGTCAGCGGCGGCGGCACCGGACTGGGTTTTGGGGGCGAACGGACCGAGGCTGCGGACCTCGACGCCGCGGCTTTCCGCGGCCGCGGACAGGGCACCCCAGCGTCGGGCACTGGACTGCGATACAGCCGGCCCGCCGACGTAGGCAACGGACGTGTGCCCCAGTGAAATCAGATGGTCCAGGGCCTGAGGCATGGCCGAGGGGGTGTCGATAAGGACTGCCGGGACGCCGTCGACGTCGCGGTTGACGGTGACCATGGGCATCCGCGCGGCAGCATCGGCGAGGGCTTCGTCGTTGAGTCGGGACGCTGCAACGATCACGCCATCAGCGCTCTTGCGCAGCTGCTCCAGCGTGCTTGCCTCGACTTCGTCAGATTCTTCGGTGTCCACCAGCAGCTGCGTGTACCCGGCTGCCTTGAGTTGGAGCTGCGTTCCCCGGATGAGGTCGAAGTAGAACGGGTTGGTGATGTCCGGTACCAGGACCCCCACGGCTCCGGTCCGGCCTGAGCTCAGCGCTTTAGCTTGGGAGTTGGGGGTGTAATTGAGTTCGGCGGCGGCTGCCTGGATGCGCTCACGGGTGCGGATGTTGACGCGGTCCGGATTGGCGAGGGCCCTGGAGACGGTTGATGCCGCGACGCCGCATAGGGCGGCAATGTCATGGATGGTTGCAGGCCTGCCTGCAGCCACGGGCTGCGTCGCCATGGGCGTTCCTCTCTGAACGTCAGATCATGCGGCTGTGACAAGTGCCACACCGTTGATCAAGAGTGCCACAACTTGGCAGAGAATGGCAATCGGTTGTCAAGGCTGTGCCAAGGTGGCTAAACTCGTGGGGAACATGACTTGCCTGTGAACTGCGTCACCGGGCCCCGCCGGAGCTGCCACAGGACTACTTAGGAGATTTCGTGACTCAACCCAATGCCGTGTGGAACCTGTCCGGTTTCGGCGACGAAGTAGATCCCGATCCCACAATCCAGGCCGCCGTGCTGCTGGCCCTCGGTGCCAGCCACATCGAGGTTCGTAGCGCGTGGGGCACCAACGTCTCCGAACTTGCGCCGGCCGACGTCGAACGGCTCAAGGCCATCCTCGATGAAAAGGGCCTCAAAGTCTCCGCCGTCGCCAGTCCGATCGGCAAGGTGGATGTCACCCTGCCGGTGGAACACGAGGTGGCCCGGCTCCGGCAGATCATTTCGGTCGCCCAAGCGCTGGAGACCAAGTACATTCGGATTTTCTCCTTCTATCGCGCTGAGGGACAGAGCCAGGAAGACATCCGCGATGCAGTCATGGAGCGGATGTCTGCGCTGGCAGAGGTAGCAGCGACGGCCGGCGTCGTCCTTCTTCACGAGAATGAAAAGGGCATCTTCGGTGATACGCCGGACCGCGTCCTGGACATCATGGAAACGGTCAACTCGCCGGCGCTTCGGGTTGCCTGGGACAACGCGAACTTTGTCCAGGTGGGAGTCAAGCCGTACACCGAGGGCTACGCCATGCTGCGCCCGTACCTTGAATACCTCCAGGTCAAGGATGCGATCGCTGCCACCGGTGAAGTGGTTCCGTCCGGTGAGGGCGACGGGGAACTGGATGCAACCATTGCCGCACTCGCAGCTGACGGGTACGCGGGCTTCGCTTCGCTGGAACCGCACCTTGCCAGTGCCCACGAGCTGGGCGGCTACTCCGGCCCGGTCGCCTTTGGCGTCGCGGCCCGCGCCTTCGCTGGACTCGCAGCAACGAACGGCGTCACCCTCGCCTGACAAAGGGCGCCACCTGGACAGTGCATCATCCTTCGAAGGAGCAGGAATGACTACAGCGGCAATCATTGGTTGCGGTGACATCTCAACCGTCCACTTTGCAGCGATCGCCACAATGGACGACGTCCAACTCGTGGCGGTGTGCGACACCGACCCGGCGCGGCTGATGGCGGCGGCAGCCGCCCACGACGTACCCGGGTACGCGGCCTATCTGGAGATGCTCAACGAGGTGCGGCCCGACGTCGTGCATATCTGTACGCCGCATAATCTTCACGCTTCAGTGGCCGCCGACTGCCTTGAGCGCGGCGTCAATGTGATCGTCGAGAAGCCGCTCGCGCACACGCTGGCGGAGGGCAAGCGGCTGATCGAGGTGGCCGAGCGCAGTCCGGCGAAAATCGCCGTTTGCTTCCAGAACCGCTACAACGCGACGCCGCAGGCTATGCGTAAAATGCTCGACGACGGCGGGCTGGGTCAAGTGATCGGCGCGTCCGCCACCGTCATGTGGCACCGGAACGGCGACTATTACCGGAGCCGGCCGTGGCGTGGAACCTGGGCCGGGGGTGGGGGTGG
>NZ_JAMSGY010000005.1:0-331317 GCF_024608385.1 Paenarthrobacter sp. UW852 | reverse complement strand
ACCGGCCGCACAAAGCAAACCAGAACCGGGCCTCCCCCACCGCAACAGGAGCGCATGAAAGCACTACCGAAACCGGCAATTTGAAGGGAGTTTGTCACCATCATTTCCGCATCAGCGGCGGCGACTCACATAACTTTACACGCGCCCCGCCCCCTAACCAAATCCACCCTCACACCACCCAAAAACCCCGCAGACAAACGGAAAACAACCCCATCAACACCCCCAAGCCCGCGCAATTCCCCGCAAGACCTCCCCGTGAAGCCCGTCACACCACCCAGCCACCCCAACAACACCCGAAGACACCAACCCCACCCACCGCCGTCGAACACCCCACCAAACCACCGGAACGTGAGAGAGCGTCCGGCCCGAAACCGGCGGAAGCTGAGAGAGCGTCCCGTGCATGCGCAGCGAGGAATTGGCCCCACGCCGAGCACCGCCCGGAAACCGGAAACGCTCCCCCACCTAAGTGAGAGAGCGTTTGCTGGAATGGGCCGGTAAGTGAATGGGCGTCGGCCCCAAACAGGCGGAACGTGAGAGAGCGTTAGTGGCCCCCGTGGCCGCCGGCGCCTTCGGTCTTGCGCATCATGGCACCCAGGACTACCGCGGCCAGGGCTATGACGGTCGCAGCCAGGAAAGCTGCGTGCATGCCGGCCACCAGGCCGGACGATGCGGCCACCACGGAGTAGATGGAGACCAGCAACGCTGTTCCTGCCGCGCCGGAAACCTGTTGCGCGGTGCTGATGATCGCCGAACCGTGCGAGTAGAGGTGCGGCGGCAACGGGTTCAGGCCTGTGGTGAACGCCGGAGTGAACAGCATGGCAAGGCCAAGGCTCAGGGTGACGTGCAGGGCAATAACCCAGCCAAGCGGGCTGCCTTCGTCCAAGCGGGAGAACTGCCACAGGGTCAGGACCATGAGCACCGAACCGGAGACGGTGAGCGGCAGGGGACCTACCTTGTCGAAAATCCGTCCGATGACCGGACCCAGCAAGCCCATGGCCAAACCACCCGGCAGCAGTGCCAGGCCGGTCTCCAGCGGCTGCAGGTGCAGGGTGTTCTGCAAGTACAGCGGCAACAGGATCACGCCACCGAAAAGCGCCATCATGGCGACGACCATCAACAGCGTCGACACGGTGAACATGCGGAACTTGAAGGCGCGGAGGTCCAGCAGCGGCGAGTCCGACTTCTGGAGCTTGAGCTGCCGGAAGACGAACAGCGCCAAGCAGAGGAGGCCAACTACCAAGGCGATGACAGGTACAACTCCGGCGTCAGCACCACCGATCTGGCTCAGTCCGTACACGAGCCCACCGAAGGCAGGCACGGTGAGTATCACGGAGAAGACGTCCAAGGTGGTCTTTCCACGCTCGCCCACGTTGGTGAGGTACTTGGCACCGATCGCGAAGGCAGCCAAAGCGACCGGCAGCACGAACACGAACATGAAGCGCCACGAGAAGTTATCCAGGATGATTCCGGAGACAGTGGGCCCCATGGCCGGAGCCACCGAAATGGCAATGCTGACGTTACCCATGACGGCACCACGCTTGGCCATGGGGACCAACGTCAGGATGGTGGTCATCAGCAGCGGCAGCATGATGGCCGTCCCACCTGCCTGGACGATCCGCGCCAGCAGGAGCACAAGGAATCCCGGCGCCAAAGCGGCCAGCAAGGTGCCTCCACTGAACAGACCCATAGCCAGCATGAACGCCCCACGCGTACTCATCCGCTGCAGGATGAAACCGGTGGTGGGAATGACTACGGCCATGGTCAGCATGAAGCCAGTGGCGAGCCACTGCACCGTGGAGGCGCTCACCTGGAGATCCGTCATGAGGCGTTGCAGGGCGACGTTCATAATGGTCTCGTTGAGGATCACGACGAACGTGGCCACCAACAAGGTCACAATGACGGTCACCGACTCACGGGACATCTTTCCAGACGCTGGGGCCTGGGCTCCAGGGGCCTGGGGGCGCGAAGCCTCCGTAGTGGCACCGCCGGTGGGCGCGCCGGATTCGGGCTTGCCGCTGGCGTCGGACGAGACGTCGGTAGACATGAGGATTCCCCAAGGTTTGGTTTTTGGTGGCCGGCGATCTATGCCGGTGAAGACAAGAACAGTCTAAGCGCCCACCGAATTCCCGTCAGTAGGAAATTTCCAAACGCTAGGAAAACAATGGTGCGTTATCGATAAGCCGCACCGGACCTACCTTGGCTGCGATGATCGCCAACCCCTCGCCCCGGAACGGGGTCTCTTTGCAGTTTTCCGCCAGCGGTTCCAGCGTGGAAGGGTCAACGACGTCGAAATAGTCCAGTTCCACGAGTGGCTGGGATGCAACGAGTTCGACGGCGGAGTCCAGGTCCAGCGGTTCGTGGGCGTTCGCCCGGGACTCAATGAGGCGCAGTGCCCGCGAAAGCACCAGTGCAGCGTCGTGCTCTTCATCCGACAGGAAACGGTTCCGGCTCGACAATGCCAGGCCGTCCTCACTGCGGACGATGGGCACCGGGACGATCTCCACAGGGAAGTTCAGGTCCGAAACCATGCGCTTCACCAAGGCCAACTGCTGCGCGTCCTTCTGGCCAAAGTAAGCCCGGTAGGCCGCCGTCGTGCCGTCCGCTGAAGCACCTCCGGGGAGCCCGTAGTGCAGCAGTTTGGCCACCACAGTGAGGGCGCCGTCGAAGTGGCCGGGGCGTGAGGCGCCTTCCCACTTGTCGCCAAGCGGGCCGGCAGTAACGCGAACCAGTGGCTGGCCGCCCGGGTACACCTCGTCAACTGACGGCGCGAAGACCAGGTCAACGCCTTCCGCATCCAGCAGTGCCATGTCGGCCTCGAGCGTGCGCGGGTAGCGGTCGAGGTCGACGGCGTCACCGAACTGCAGCGGGTTCACGAAGATCGTGGCAACCACGACGTCGTTCTCGGCGACGGCGGTCCGGGCGAGGGCGGCGTGGCCGGCGTGGAGGGCGCCCATGGTAGGTACCAGTCCCTGGGAATTCCCGTTTTTGGCAGCCAGGATCCTGGCACTTTCGGCGCGAAGCTGGGCCGCGGTGGTGACGAGTTTGATGGCCATGCTGTTCAGTTTCCTTCCAACGCCCCGGGCTCCTCGCCCAAAGCCTTGCTGATCTCGTTGAGTTGTTCCGGCCGCAGCAATCCGCGGTTCACTGCCCGGCGCGCGGTGGCCTGCGCCATGGCCTGGTAGGCGGCCAGGACATCGCCGCCTGCGCCGCCGTCGTATTCCCTAAGTGCTTGGGCGTGCGCGGAAACGGTGCCTGCATCCCCACGGGCCACCGGACCCGTCAACGCGGATTCACCGGAGGCAAGGGCGTTCTCCAGCGTCGCCCGCAGCAACGGGCCCAGCATGGACTCCGGGGCCTCGACGCCGATCTCCCGCAGCATTTGCGACGCCTGCGCCACCAACGTCACCATGTGGTTGGAGCTGTGCGCAAGGGATGCGTGATAGAGCGTCCGGTCACCTTCGGCGATAACCACCGGCTCGGCACCCATCTCCACAACCAGCGCCTGGGCGATGGGCAGCATGGGGGCATCCGCGGTCACGCCGAACGTGCAATCCATGAGGCGGGCCAGGTCCAGGCTCATGCCCGTGAAGGTCATGGCGGGGTGGAGGGCCAGCGGAATCGCGCCGGCCGCGCGGACCGGGTTCAGGATTCCGACGCCGAACCGGCCCGAGGTGTGAGCCACCAGTTGGCCGGGCTGCCAGGCGCCAAGCTTCGCCAGTCCCCCCACCAGCTCACCCAGGGCATCGTCCGGGACGGCAAGCAGCACCAGTTCCGAGCGCTCCACGATGTCCTGGATTTCCAGGATCGGGACACCCGGAAGCAGGTTGTCGGCCCGTTCGCGGCTCGCCTCGGACACCGCGGAAACCCCGACGACGGCGTGCTCGGCCGCGCGCAAGGCCGCACCCAGCACGGCGCCCACTTTCCCGGCGCCAATGATCCCGACTCCGAGTCGTCCTGGCCTAGCCATCCTGGCGGTCCTCCTGTTGTTGTAGTGACGGGGAACTTTGTGGTTGCGACGTCACAGCAGCTGCGACTTCCGGGGCCTGCGGGGCTACCTGCGCCAGCCATTGTTCGCTGGTTTGCCGTTTCCGTGCTTCCCGGGCCCGCGCCGCCTGGTGGTCAAACAAGGCGACGGCCTGCTCTACCCCGGCTTGGAAAACCCTGGGCGAAACGGGTCCGGCCGTGGTGTGGAGCACCAGGTCGGCCACCCGGAAGCGCCGGGCCAAGGGGCCTTGATGCAGCGCCATCGACTGTGTCCGCTGATGCGGAACAACCACCAGTGTGCGCCACCACCGGCCGGAGCGGATCAACAAGGCAGTCCTGGTGGCGAAGAAACCGTTGCGCCGCCAACCCAGTGGGGCCAGCAAACGTGCCCGCCGCGGGGTTACCACGAAGCCGTCATCGCTTGGGGCAGCCGACCGTGCGCCCCGGGCGAGACCCGTCAAACCAGCAGTGAACACCTTCTCGGGATCGTCCACGCCGGGATCAGGCAGCACCAACGACATCATCCGCATGACGTCAGCCTTCAGCCCAACAGGCAACAACATGGTCCGCCCAGCACCTTCTGTGCCCGCGGCTCCATAGCCGGCCACATTGACGTGCATCCGGTACCAGCCAAAAATCCTCCAGATTGGCGGCTGTGCAACCATCAGGGCCTGGATGCGCCCGGGCGGCAGCGTCTGCGCCTGGGTGTCCAGCAGTCCATACCGAAGCCGAATACCGTCCGGCGAGATCGCAGCAGTGAAGTTGTAGCCCTTGTTGAACGAACTCCAATACGCGGCCCCGATACCCAGGACGGCAGGGATCAACGCCAGGAAAATCGCCTGGTTGTCCATGAGGACGGAAACGCCCACCACCGCGGCCGCACCAAGCAGGATACCCACGGTCTGCTCACTCAAAAGCAGCGAACCGATGAGCCGCCCTGGGGGTACTGACAGCACCACATGCTCGGGTGCTTCCGGCACTTCCTCCCCGGCGGCCTCCGGACCACTGACCACGCCCGCAGCCCGCGCGAGGATGGTTGCGCGCAGCTGCTTGGCCTGGTCAACCGGAAGGTAAGCCAGCCGCACAGCCGACTCCCCGGCGTCGGCGACCTCGAACTTAAGTTCGGCGAGGCCGAAGATCCTCGCCAGGAGCGGCTGGACGATGTCGATGGCCTGGACACGGTCCAGGCGGGCCTGTCGTTGCTGTTTGAAAAGGAAACCGGTGTTCACCCGGACATAGCCCTCAGCCACTTGGAAGCGCGTGAAGTACCAGCTGAGGATAAAACCGCCAACGGTCAGCAGCAGGAGTACAGCTCCGCCGGCAAGCAGCCACGGGGCCCGGCTGTTGAGGGTGGGATCCACGAATTCCCGGCCCTGCAGGACGCGCTCGAAAGCGTCGCGGCCAAAGAAATATCCGACGGCGGCCAGCGCTACCCAGCCGCGGACGAACGGCGACGCCGGGTGGACCCGCCGCCAATCGCCGTCGACGGTTTCATCCCGAAGGCTTGCAGCCACGCTTCCCTCCGGGCTCACAGCCCGGCCAGCCGGGCTTCTCCGCGGGCCGACAACTGCTCGCGGAGGCGCGCACCTTCCTCTGCGGGAAGTCCGGGCAGGTGGGCATGGGTACCGGCAGAGGCGGTGTGGAGCTTCAAGGTGCACAACCCCAGGCTGCGCTCGACAGGGCCAACGGCGACATCAACATATTGCATGCGGCCATACGGGACCACCATGGTGCGCTGGAAGAATATGCCGCGCCGAATAAGGAGGTCGTCGTCGCGTTCCGCGTAACCAATGGCACGCACCTGGCGCGGGATCAGGACCAGGCGCCACAATGCCAGGCCCAGCATCACCGCCGGAACCGTGATGGCAAGCCACAGCGGCGGCCAGCGCCACCACCCAAGAAGCACAAAAAGGAGCGGCAAACTGAGGACCACCAACAACACCAGGTTGCCAATGGCCCACTCCACCAAGCGAACCGTGACGTACTTCGGGGAGACCCTGAGCCACTGGACGCCCGGCGGATCAATCGCCGCGGTAGGCATATTCGCCCTCGCCTTTGGTCTCGCCCCTGCGCGTGTCAGGGCCGGGCGTACCGCCCTCGAAATCTTCAGGGGGTATCCGGCAGAACCGCTCAACCACGATCCCCACCACCACCATCGCCACTCCGCCGCCACCCATCAGCAACGCGTTCCAGAGGATGCCCTCGCCACTTCGGAGGCTGACCCTGAGGAGGTCGATCGCGATGCCGGCGTGCCACCCCAGGAGAAGAGTCCCGGCATACGCGCAAGCCTGGGCCAGGATCAACGTCCTCGCAGCCAGGATCGGGTTCAGCATGTTCTTCTTCTTGCCGTTCCGCCAGCGCAGCACCCGGATACCCATGATCAGGGTGAGCCCGGCGATAACGCCCATGGTGATCAGGGCAGATTCAGGAAGGACCGGCGTCGCCATGCTGAAACGGTTCGTGGCAACCGTAGCCAACCAGGCAATGACGGCAGCCACCACGGCGATCAGCAGAAGGACCACGGGACGCATTGCTTTCATGGCTACTCCAACGCACCCGTGGCGGGCACACCGGCAACGTCACCAAAGCCGTCAAAACGACGGATATCCGGCATATCGGAGGCGACGGCAGCCAGTTCAGCTACGCTGCGCCCCTCCAGTTGGGCGTGCGGTTCCAACAGCGACCACGGGTACAGCACGAACGCCCGCTCGGCTGCCCGCGGATGCGGGATGGTCAGGATGGGATCTTCGCTGACAAGGTCACCGAAGACAATAATGTCCACGTCCAAGGTCCTGGGACCCCAACGGACCTCGCGGACACGGTGATGCTTCTGTTCCACATCGTGGCAATGCTTAAGGAGTTCCAACGGCGTGAGGGTCGTTTCGACCGCCATGACCATGTTCAGGAAATCGGGTTGGCCCTCCGGTCCGCCAACAGCCTTGGTCTGGACGACCGGAGACACACCCAGCAACCTGACCTCGGGAGGATCCACAAGATCGGCCACTGCGGTGGAGAGGGTATCGTTCCGCTCGCCAAGGTTACTGCCCAGAGCCAGGATGGCCTTGGTGTAGACAGGTGTCATGACCGCTCCCTGTGGACGCTGACAGTGACATCTCCAAAAGGCACCTCGATGGGCGCCTTGGGCTTGTGGACTGTGATGTCGACGGCGGCCACACTGTAGTTCGCCAGGATGCCCTCGGCGATCCTGACAGCCAGGGCCTCGATCAGGTTCAGCGGCTCACCCTCGATGTGCTTGGTGATCAGCTCGGCAACTTCGCCATAATGCGCCGTGTACTGCAGGTCATCGGTCTGGGCAGCCTTGGTGAAGTCCGTGTGCAGCACTGCGTCCACCACGAACGGCTGGCCGTCACGGCGTTCGAAATCGAACACCCCGTGATAACCGACGGCGGTGACGCCGGTCAGCGTGATCCTGTCCACAGCATTGTCCAATCAGCGGGCGATACGGGCGGCGACCTTGACGGCGTCAAGGCTGGGACCGACGTCGTGAACGCGGACAGCCCAGGCGCCCTTGGTGGCGCTCAAAGCGGTAATGGCCGCCGTCGCGGCGTCACGTTCAAGAGGCGCAGCCGACTTGCCCGAAACAGTCAGGAGCGAACCGAGGAACCGCTTGCGGGAAGCAGCCACCATCACCTTGTGGCCGAGGCCAAAAAGCTTGTCGAGGTTCTTGAGGATCTCCCAGTTCTGGTCCTCGTTCTTGGAAAAACCAACGCCCGGATCGATGATGATCTGCTCCGGGGCAACGCCCGCTGCGTACAACTTGTCGCGGACACCGCTGAGCTCCGCCACGACATCGTCAACGACGTTGTCATAGTCCGTGAGACTGTCCATGGTCAGCGCATCACCGCGGCGGTGCGTGAGGATATAGGGAACCTTGGTGCGGGCCACGAGTTCAGGCATGTCGGGTTCGATGGTCAGGCCGGACACATCGTTGATGATCGCCGCGCCGGCCTCCACGGCAGCCGCGGCGGTGGACGTGTGCATCGTGTCGATGCTGACCAACGCGCCCGCTTTGACGAGCGCCTGGATCACCGGGATAACCCGGCGCTGTTCTTCTTCGGGGGAAACGGGCTCCGCGCCGGAGCGCGTGGATTCTCCACCGACGTCGATGATGTCGGCGCCCGCGTAGAACATACGCAAACCGAGGGCGATGGCCGTATCAGGCGTCCGGTGGGCGCCGCCGTCGCTGAAGGAATCCGGGGTGACGTTGAGGATTCCCATGACAAGCGTGCGGTCCTTTGGCAGGTCCTCGAACCTGGCCGCGGGTCGCGGCTTACGGAGAACCGGCAACGGGCTTGTGGCCGGGCCGGTTCCGGGTGCTGCAGCGAGGGAGTCCATAATGCTTACCTTCCGAGTATGAGGCTCATGGCCTCGGCGCGGGTGGCCGGGTCATGGAGCTGACCGCGCACCGCGCTGGTGACGGTCTTCGCGCCGGGCTTGCGGATGCCGCGCATGGACATGCACATGTGCTCGCATTCGACGACGACAATCGCCCCGCGCGGGTTCAGGTGCGTGACAAGGGCCTCAACGATCTGAGTGGTGAGCCGCTCCTGCACCTGGGGACGCCGGGCATAGATATCCACCAACCGCGCCAACTTGCTAAGCCCAGTGACCTTGCCGTCATGTGACGGAATATAACCGACATGCGCGACGCCGTGGAAAGGCACCAGATGGTGTTCACACGTCGAGTAGAAGGGAATGTCCTTCACCAGGACAAGCTCTTCATGGTCGAGGTCGAAGGTGGTGGAAAGGACCTCCTCCGGGTGCTGGTGGAGGCCCGCGAACACCTCGGCGTAGGCCTTGGCCACCCGCTTTGGCGTGTCCTGCAGGCCGCCACGCTCGGGATCTTCCCCAATGGCAAGGAGAATCTCCCGGACCGCCGCTTCAATGCGCGGGCGATCCACTTTTTGGCCGTGCTTGGAGCCCGTGGCAGAACCGTGGGCGGCGGCGAGGTCGTCGTCGTCGTCGAAATGAGTCACAGCAGAAAGCTTAGCCGTGATGCGGGTGGTCGGGGCCGCCGTTGGGATTCGGGGCCTCGAAGGACTCCTGGCTGCTGACGCCCTGGGCATGCGGGGCCACGACGTCCAGGGGCTCGTCCAGACGGGCCTTCTTGGCTTCCTCCTGGGCCTCGCGCTCAGCCTTCTCGGCACGGCTTTCGACCGGCGGGATCGACTGGACCGGGCGGGATTCCTTGGAAAGCCAGATCTCGCGGAAATCACGTTTCCGGATGTCGTGGAAGATCTCCGCGATCTCAGCCTGGTTCAGGGTTTCCCGTTCCAGCAGTTCCAGCGCCAGGCGATCCAGGACGTCGCGGTTTTCGGTGAGGATGGCGTAGGCCTCGTCGTGCGCCTGGTCGATCAGGCGACGGACTTCCTCATCCACCACGTAGGCGATTTGGTCCGAGAAGTTGCGCTCCTGTGCGGCATCGCGTCCGAGGAACGGCTCGCCGCCACCCTGGCCCAGCTTCACGGCACCAACGCGTTCGCTCATGCCGTACTGCGTGACCATCTTCCGGGCCGTGGACGTGGCCTTCTCAATGTCGTTGGAAGCACCAGTGGAGGGGTCGTGGAACACGATTTCCTCAGCAACACGGCCGCCCATGGCGTAGGCCATCTGGTCCAGTAGTTCGTTACGGGTAACCGAGTACTTGTCGTCCTCGGGGATGACCATGGTGTAGCCGAGGGCGCGACCACGGGGAAGGATGGTGATCTTGGTGACCGGGGCCGAGTTGCGCAGTGCCGCAGCAACCAGCGCGTGGCCACCCTCGTGGTACGCGGTGATCTTGCGCTCAAGTTCCTTCATGACGCGGCTTCGCTTCTGCGGGCCGGCCATGACGCGGTCGATTGCCTCGTCCAAGGCGCGGTCGTCAATCAGGTTGGCGTTTGAACGCGCGGTCAGCAGTGCAGCCTCGTTGAGCACGTTTGCCAGGTCAGCACCGGTGTAGCCGGGGGTCTTCTTGGCAACAGCCCGGAGATCGATGCCCTGCGCCATCGGCTTACCCTTGGCGTGCACGTTGAGGATCTGTTCGCGGCCGATCATGTCCGGGGCTTCCACGGTGATCTGGCGGTCGAAACGGCCCGGGCGCAACAAGGCCGGGTCCAGGACGTCCGGACGGTTGGTGGCGGCGATCAGGATGACGTTGGTCTTGACGTCGAAGCCGTCCATCTCCACGAGGAGCTGGTTAAGCGTCTGCTCGCGCTCGTCATTACCGCCGCCGATACCGGCGCCACGGTGACGGCCCACGGCATCGATTTCATCGACGAAGATGATGGCCGGAGAGCTTGCCTTGGCCTGCTCAAAAAGGTCGCGGACACGGGAAGCACCAACACCGACGAACATTTCCACGAAGTCCGAGCCGGAAATGGAGAAGAAAGGAACACCGGCTTCGCCGGCAACAGCACGGGCCAGCAGGGTCTTACCTGTACCTGGAGGGCCGTAGAGCAGCACACCCTTGGGGATCTTGGCGCCGACTGCCTGGAACTTAGCGGGTTCCTGGAGGAATTCCTTGATTTCCTGGAGTTCCTCGACGGCCTCGTCGGCACCAGCAACGTCGGCGAAAGTCACCTGCGGCATGTCCTTGTTGACCAGTTTGGCCTTGGACTTACCGAACTGCATGACCTTGGAACCGCCACCCTGCATGCGCGAAAGCAGGAACCAGAACAGGACGCCCAGCAGCAGCACCGGGATGAGAAGCGAGAACAGCCCGGAGAACCAGTTGTTCTCGACCGGCTGGTCCGTGAAGCCCTTGTCCGGGTTGGCGTTGGTAACAGCCTTCACCACATCAGGACCGCGATCCGTGACATAGAAGAACTGGACATTCTTGCCCTTGTCCTGGCCATCCAGGTTCAGGTTGTCCTTGAGTACCAGGTCAACGCGATTCTCGGCGTCGAAAATCTTGGCCTGCTCAACCTTCCCGCTCTGGGAAAGGAGCTCGAGGCCTTCCTTGGTGTCAATGCGCGTTGAACCGCCCGGAGCCAGTGTCGCGAATGCCACCAGGAGCAAGCCAACAACGACAACAATCCAGATGCCCGGGCCCTTGAAGAAACTCTTAGCTTTCATCTGATCGGGGTTTTGCCCCGTCCCTCCTGGTAGTGCTGCAAGGCGCAACTTCTGCGCGCGAGTGGTGCTGCTTCAGTTTCAAGCTATACACCGTTCCCAGTAATTCACGCACTGGAAAGTCCAAAAGTTCCCTCTGGGCGTACACAGGATACTCGCGTCCAAGGCGGCGCGACAGGCTTTTTGGCTACCGCAGCACGGGAGCGGCCTGCGGGGCGCACCCTTTTGCGCCTCCCGCCCCCGTAACACCTGGGGCGCTGGGCGGAACGGGACGCGTCGTGAGCCACACTCGGGTGCGCAAGGCGCGAAGGGGTGCGTCGCCAAGCACCCGTCGTTATCCACATACGCGTTGTCGCCGCTCGTGGGTCCGTGGCTGCAATGAAAGCGTTGGGCTCATGGCAGCCTACGAGTTGATTCTCTCTTCAGATGTGGCGCGGATCGGACAAGACCCCCGGCTCCTCGCCAAGCGCTGCAAACGCGGCGAGGTGGTCCGCGTTCGCAGGGGCGCTTACGTTCCCGCTGCTTACTGGGCCGGCCTGAACAACCGCCAGCGCCACGGACTTCAAGCGGCAGCACTGGTCAATACAACATTGATGCCGCCCACCTTCAACCTGCAAACGGCCGCACTCCTCTGGGGGCTGGGCTTGGTGGGGACACCAAGCCGACTGTGCACCGTCACGCCGGACCCGAGGGGAGGACGATCGAAGCACGGCATCCAAAGAACCCTCGGATCCTTGGATGATGGGGTGACGCAGTTGGGTGGCTTTCGCGTCACGGATAAGGTCCGGACAACCGTTGAACTGGCGTCGAGATTGAACTTCGCTGAAGCCTTGGCGGTGGTGGACACCAGCCGACGGATACACACGACGGGGGACTCCGTGGACGCCGGCGACTGTGATAAGGACAAAGCATGGGGTCCAGCGTCAAGCGCAGAAGACTTGCGGGCCGCTGCTTCCGGGCTTGCTCACCGGACGGGACAACGACGTGTGGCCGGAGTTCTCGAACTATCAACAGACAAGTCCGAATCCGTGGGCGAATCCATCAGCCGGGCGCAGATGATTCTGCTCAACTTCCCCGAACCCAAACTCCAGGGCTCGTTCACGTTGAGGAACGGACGAACCGCGCGAACCGACTTTTGGTGGCCGGAACTCGACCTCGTGGGTGAGTTCGACGGTCAGGGAAAATACCTGCGCAGCAAGTTGCGGGGCCAACAAACCATTCAGCAAGCAGTGATGGCCGAAAAGGCCCGTGAGAACGCGCTGCGGGCCCTCGGCCTGACCGTCATTCGCTGGGACTGGACGGAAATGATGAATCCTCGAACCTTCGCCCGGATCTTGAATGATGGTGGGCTGAGATCCCGGCGGGCGGCGTAAGTGGCTCCCTAACCGCTGACGGCGCCAACCGGCAGCACCAGCAAGTAGCCCGTGGGCAACTGACTGCTCCAACGCCGTGGCTCACGGACCACGAACTGGGTGGCCAATTGCGCAGGACTGACCAGGCTATTGGGTTCCGGGGATGGCCCCCACTGACCGGAACCGTACGGATACAACGGATCCAGAACACGAACCCCCGTGACCGAGAAGTCAGCGAAGACCCGAGGATCCCCCATGGATTCGAAACCGCTCATCACCCAGGCATGCCGGCCACTCCACATCACTAAGCCCACGGGTCGGCCGGTTTCGGTGATCGCCTTGGCCGCGGTCCGGAGTGCGTCATCGTAAAGGGCTACGCTCACCACTTTGTAAGGACCCATTCCAACCTCAGTGAGTACCTGCGCCCAGCCAAAGGGGTTGGCCCCGTTGAACGAATCCGATGATCTCGCCCTGGCCATTTCCCACAGCTCTCCTTGCTGCGCAGAAGCAGTCCATGCGCCACCGCCCGTGGCATCCACCAGGTTGTGAGCCATCTGGATGCTTGCCGCAACGCACCATTCGAACGTGTACTGCGGCACGAAATCGCCCTCCTGGTACAGGTTGAGGGCAAACGGCTGGGGTACGGCGGGCGGGGCCGGGATTGTGGTCGGGAGCGGCGATGACGGTGCGGGCGCGGCCTGCGGCTGGGTTGTTGTCTGCGAATCGCCCGGGAGCGGCGATGACGGTGCGGGCCCGCCCTGCGGCTGGGTTGCCGTGATGGATGCCTGCGGCCGAGCGGAGACGATTTCCCCGGCACCGGAAGAAGGAGTGCATCCCGTAAGGATGGTCGCCACGACGACGAGCCAAAGGAATGGACGGGCGGGGGCACCGGTCATATCTCAGTTTAGCTCCGCGCAGGGCAGCCATCCGAGGGCGGAAACAGCTCAATCATGCGCCCTTTGCCGCCCGTCGCCCCCGTTAAGCGCACACGCCGCACCCTTTGCCGCCCAGCGCACCAGTGGTTGTGGGTGCGGAAAGCGGCAAGTGGTGCGGCGGCGGAGAGCGGCGGTGAGAAGTGGTGCGGCGCGGTGTTGTCTACTCGTAGACGTGCGGGGCCAGCGTGCCGACGAAGTCCAGGTTGCGGTACTTTTCGGCGTAGTCGAGGCCGTAGCCCACGACGAATTCGTTGGGGATGTCGTAGCCGACGTACTTGACGTCGATTTCCACCTTGGCGGCGGTCGGCTTGCGGAATGCCGTGCAGATCTCGACGCTGGCCGTGCCGCGGGATTCGAGGTTGGACTTGAGCCAGGAAAGGGTCAGGCCGGAATCGATGATGTCCTCGACGATCAGGACATCCTTGCCCATCAGGTCAGTGTCCAGGTCCTTGAGGATCCGGACCACGCCGGAGGACTGCGTTCCCGAACCGTACGAAGAGACGGCCATCCAGTCCATGCTGACGTGGCTGTGCAGCGCGCGTGCCAGGTCAGCCATGACCATCACCGCACCCTTGAGGACGCCGACGACGAGGATGTCGCGGCCTTCGTAGTCCTTGTCGATCTGCGCCGCGAGTTCCGCGATGCGTGTCTGGATCTGCTCTTTGGTGTAAAGAACGTGCTTGAGATCTGCCTGGACGTCGTTTGAATCCACCAATGGCTCCTGTTTTGATGCTCGGGTGCGGCTACTGTTGGGACGGTTTCTGATGCCGGAATACTAGCTTCCCACAGCGGGCGGCATCGCGGGGACCGGCTTCGGCCGAATCCGGGCCCGCGGAGGTGGTCGCGGCCCCCGGAGCGGCAGCCGCAGAACCTGGAAGGCCCCGCCGCTCCTGTTCCAGATCGCTGAGGGATAAACGGAATACGCTGACGTGCCCGGGGAGTTCCACCGGACCGGCGGATCCCTGCCGGCGAAGCAACGCTTCCGCGGCTTGGAGCCTTCCGTAGCCGGGTTGCTGGCCCCCGACGTCGGACGCAGCTTTGGCGATGACGCGGAACCTCAGGGCCGCCGGCAGTTCCCGGACGGCGTCCTCGGGTAGCCACACGTCCCCATCCTCGCGCCGGACAAGTGAGAGATAGGTCTCGTTGGCCAGGTTCTTCAGGAAATCTGCGTCCTGCTGAAGGATAGCGGCCGTCCGGGCAAGGGACTCGGCCACTCCCGGCCCAAGTTTCTCTTCCAGGACAGGCATGACCTCCACCCGTGTGCGTGAACGGGCATAAGCGGGATCAGCGTTGCTCGGATCATGCCAGGGATCCAGTTCTTCGACCTCGCAGATCTCCAGTGTCTCTTCACGCCGAAGGCCCAGGAAAGGCCGGAGCAGGCGGCCGCGGGAGGGCCGCATTCCTGCCAGGGAACGGGTTCCGGAACCCCGGGCCAGCCCCAGGAGCACCTGTTCTGCCTGGTCGTCCAAGGTGTGGCCCAGGAGGATTGCAGCACAACCGAGGTCGTCGGCGGCGGCGTCGAGGGCTGCGTGTCGGGCGTCCCGGGCAGCGGCCTCGGGCCCAAATCCGGTGGCAGCGACGTCCACGGTGCGCACTTCCACCGGCGCGAGCCCCAGCTCACGCAACGCCGATGCGGTCCGGGCAGCGACGTCAGCTGAGTCGGGTTGTAACTGGTGGTCAACCACCACCGCTGCTACGGACACCGGACGGCCATCCACGTGTCCGCGCCGGGCAAAGTAGGCAGCGACCGCTGCGAGCGCGAGCGAATCCGGTCCGCCGCTGCATGCGACGAGCACACGCTCGGGGTAGCCGACAGCGGCAAGTGCGTTTTGCAACTGCTTCCGCGCCTTGCCGACGACCGGCGCCAGACGCCCTGGCCGCCGTCGCCCCCTACCAGGGCTGGCAACCGGAGGGTCGCCCGCCGTGTCAGCAGAGGCGGCCAATTCATGGGAAAAGCTCAAAGCCCCATCCGCTCCAGCCACAGCTTGGAGTTATGGATTTCCTCTTCGGTGGGAAGATGTTCGGCCGCGTCCCAGACCCTGTTGAAGCCCTCCATCCCGGCCACGGCAACAACTTCGCGGACGAACTTGGCGCCGTCCGTGTATTGCCGCATCTTGGCGTCCAGGCCGAGGAGGTTGCGGATGAACTTCTCCACCACGCCACGTTCCTTGCCGCGGTCGTTGAAGCGTTGGCGGATGGTCCGCACGGACGGAACGATGCTGGCGTCCACGGCGTCCATCACCACGTTGGCGTGACCCTCGAGGAGGCTCATCACGGCGGTGATGTGGGACAGGGAGGCCTTTTCCTCGGGGTTCTGGAGCAGGTCCAGGATGGCCCCACGGCCGGGCACTTTGTCTGAGGGACTGCGATCCTTAAGCGATTTGGCGATGGCCCCGGCCCGGTCCACCAGGGAGTCCATGTTCCCCAGCAGGTTGCCGCTGAGCTTTTCGATCTCATCCAGCATGTGATGCCTGAGCCACGGCGCCGCGGCAAACTGTACGCGGTGGGTTTGCTCATGGAGGCAGACCCAGAGCCGGAAATCGTCGGGGTGGACGTTGAGTTCGCGCTCCACGGAGATGATGTTGGGTGCCACCAACAGGAGCCGGCCGCCCGGAGGAACGTTGGCGCCCGGGGCAAGGGCCGCGAAGGGGTCGTATTGCCCCAGGACCTTGCTGGAGAGGAATGCGAGGACGGCCCCAAGCTGCGTGCCGGTGATGGCGCCACTGGCGGCTGCGGCTGCAGGGGTCATGGCCACGCTGCTGCGGCTCTCCAGCATCTTTTGCAGCGCGGGCTGGAGCATCACGGCGAAGCTCTGCGTGTTGGCCTTGGACCAGGAGGCACGGTCCACCACCAGGACGTGGGAGTCCCTCAGGTCCCTCGCAGCGTCCAGGCCGGTGATGTCGTGCACGTGGGGGACGGAGATGTCCGCGTTGAAACGCAGGTTATCCACCGCCTTGCCAATCTCCCCTGCGCTGAGCTCAGGACCTGGAGGGGCAAGCCGGCCAGCCGTAGAGGCAGCCAGGTCCCAGTTGATCAGGGACTGGGCCCCTGCTGACGAATCGCGGGCAGATGACACCATACGGACCATCACACCACACGCGGCTGACAATGAGCCCTTAAGTTCGCTGGACGCGGAGCTTCAGCCGCGGCAGCCGCACGAAGCCAGGCCTGACGCTGCCCGGTCCATGGCCACCTTGTTTCCGGCGGCACCCGGTTCGAGCCCGTTACCGATGAACGAGAACACCAGCAGGCGCCCATCCGCATCCACCACGTACCCACTCAGGGCGATCACGGAATTCAGCGTCCCGGTCTTGGCGCGGACCAGGCCAGCACCAACGGCCGTGCTGGCGTCCACGTACCTGTTATCCAGGGTGCCGGTCAGCCCTGCGATCGGGAAGCCGTCCAGTGCCGCCCTGAGGGAAAGATCCGGGCCGCTGGTGATTGCACGGACGACCTGGACGAACTGCAGGGCGCTGACTTGGTTTTCCAGGGCAAGGCCGGATACGTCAGCCAACTGCATCGAATCCGTGGCGATTCCCAGCTCCGCCAGCCTTTGCCGCACGGCCGCGGTGGCGCCGTCGTACGTGGTTTCCTTGCCGGACGCGGCTGCGGTCATCCGCCCCAAGGCCTCGGCGAGGAAATTATCCGAGGTCTCCAGCATGAGGTCCACCTGCTCGCTGACAGTGGCCGACTCAGCTGCGGCCAGCACCTTGGTGGGCACGCCCCTGCCGCGTTCGACGCCGGGACTCACCGCGACGCCGGCAGCGGCCAGCTGCTCGGCGAAGGCCTGGGCGGTGGTGACAGCGGAATCCTGTGGACGGGGCCCGGTCATCACGGTTGGCGAGTATCGGCCCGAATTCAACGCGAGCGGAAAGAGGGGTGCGGTCTCGCCGGCGGCGACGTCGTCCAGGCTCCAGGCCGGGTTAAGGGGTGCGCCGCTGAACAGGGTGTCGTCCACCTGGACGGTGACGGGCCCCTTGACTCCGGCGGCCGTCAACGCGGTGGCCGTATCTGCGGCCAGGGATGCCAGGCCGGCCCGGCCCAACACGGCGTTGGGATCGGAGGCGGAAGCACCCAGCAGCACGTCCCCTCCCCCAGTCAGTACAACCGTGGAGGGATTTGCGGATCCCAGTACCCGCGTGGTGAAGCGCGTGTCCGGGCCGAGTGCCTTTAGTGCTGAGACGGCGGTCAGCAGCTTCATGTTCGACGCCGGGATCCGGTTGGCTGACGCATCACGGTCAAAGAGGACTTTGCCGGTGGAAGCGTCCATGACCACCCCGCTGATGCTGCCCGCGCCGTCCGGTTTCAACGTTGCATCGAGGAGTGCCGTGACTTCGGCGGACGTCGGGAGCGGGGCGTTTGCGTCCAAGGGAAGGACCCCGCTGGCGTTGGAAAGATGGGAGGGTTCCAGCTGCCAGGCGGGCACTGAGGCTTCTGGTTTGGGCAGTGAAAGCAGCCCGGGCATCATCCCGGCCACCACAACGGCACCGAGGCACAGAAGAACTGAGGCCAAAAGCACCGGCCATTTCAAGCGCCCCCACGCCGCGGATAACCCCGCGCGGGCATCCCCGTTTTTAACGCCCATCATGGAAGTTGCTTGATCCTGTCAGTCCTGAATTGTCCCCGCCGGTTCAAGAAACCCGGGCCTCTCGCTATATCCTCAATAGTAGTCGGCGGCACCGGCTGCAATTTTGCCTGCCGCCAGCCCCGGGCTGAGCAGCCTGCCTGAGGCACCGTCACCCGTGACGGCCGCTTCGGCGGAGCGACGCCCCACCCACACCCGTCAAGGAGCATTCCATGAAGCACGACGTGACCATCGAGATCCCCAAGGGATCGCGCGTCAAGTACGAAGTTGACCACGAAACCGGCCGTGTCCGCCTGGACCGCGTCCTGTTCACCTCCATGCAGTACCCCACGCACTACGGTTTCTTCGAGAACACCCTGGGCGAAGACGGCGATCCGTTGGACGCACTGGTGCTCCTGCAGGACTTCGACCTCCACCCGGGCGTCATCGTTGAGTCCCGCCCGATCGGCGTCTTCAACATGACCGACGACGGCGGCGGAGACGCCAAGGTCCTCTGCGTCCCGGTTGACGCACGCTTCGACCACATCCAGGAAGTCAGCGACGTCAGCGAGTTCCTGATCAAGGAAATCGAGCACTTCTTCACGCGCTACAAGGACCTGGAGCCCGGCAAGTGGGTCAAGGCCGAGGGCTGGGGCGACCGCGCCGCTGCCGAAGCCGAGCTGGAAGCTTCCATCAAGCGTTACGTTCCGGCTGCGGGACACTGATTTTTGCGTTTTTAACGTACGACGGCGGTTGGTGCGGTTCCCCGTGAACCCCACCGGCCGCCGTCGTTCTTTAACGAATGGATGGGCACCGCTCCCCATCGCGGCATGCCGTTGGTCCCTTTAGGCTGGGACGAGACTTTTCACTGCATGTAAACAGGGGGTACCTCATGGCTGGGTTCTACGGTGCGGACATCGCACAGCTTCGCAGTCTGGCAGGCGTCATGGGCAAAGCTGCCGACGCCATCAGCCTGCAAGGCACGCAATTGTCCAATGCCATCAACTCCACGACGGCGTGGCAGGGCAGGGACGCCACAGTGTTCAAGGGCGAGTGGAACAGCCAGCACCGGCAGAGCCTGATGAAGGCCGCAAACATGCTGCGCGAAAACGCGAGCCAGCTGAAGAAGCACGCCAACCAGCAGGAATTCGCCAGCCACAACGACGGCTCCGGTACGTCTGTGGGAGTCCTGAAGGACGTCTACGACAGCGGCATGGGCGTCAAGGACCTGGCAGCCCAGCTCTGGACGGCCTACAAGTACGGCAAGCTGGGCCACGCGGAATGGGTCAAGACGCGCGAAGTCCTCACCAACTGGCGTGCCGGCGGAACCGTTGTCCGCGATGCCCTTACGGCGTTGCGCAATGGCGAGAAAGTCACCGACGTCCTCACGGACCTCAAAGCCAACATCCCTTACAGCCAGGCGTTCCAGGACGCGAGCAAGTTCTCCAAAGGCCTTCGCGTGGCGGGCGCCCTGGCCGCACCGCTGAACATCGTGGGCGGCATCAGCGACATGATCAACCCCGAGCACGACGGCTGGCGCGGTACCGGCGACCGGGTTGCCGGAGGCCTGTCCGTGGTGGGCGGAGTGGGCAGCATCATGCTCATGACCGCCGGCGGCGCTGCGCTTCTTGGACCCATCGGTGCCCCGATCGTGATCGGGGCCGGAATCGTTGCCGGAGCCTGGGCGCTGGGCAACCTCGTAGCGGACAACTGGGACTCCATCTCCAACTTCGCGCGGAACCCCGGCAGCTATATAGCCGACGGCGCCAAGGAGGTGGCGGGTTTCGCCAAGGACGTAGGCAGTAAGGTGGCAGACGGGGTCGGTAATGCCGCCAAGTCAGTTGGAAACTTTGTCGGAGGGATATTCGGATGACCACCAGCACCATGAAATGGACCCAGCGGGACATTGAGGCCGCCGCCAAGGTACTGGCATCAGCCACTGCCACGGGAACGCCGCTGCCCACGTTGACCGACGAAGAAGTGGTGGCCCTGGACGGCGTCCAGCATGAGCAACTGGTGGCCACGCCCTGGCTCTCTGCCCAGGATGCCAACAAGGAACTGATGTGTGCCATCGCTTTGCGCGGGCTGCTGGCGAAGGAGCTCGTGTACCCGGTGATTTTTGAGGGCGAGACTGAGCCCTCCCGTCTCCACGCAACAGAGGACATCACCGGCGCCCTGACCCTGCGGCGCAGCGGCAGCAGCGTGATCTCCATTGAGCGCACCGTATCCACCGGCAAGCGCTGGCTGTACGGGTACCTCCATGACGACGGCGCCCTCCTCGAAGAAGTGGATGAAGGCGGACTCCACGGCTTCACCGCCGTGACCCGCGAACAGCTGGTGCCCCGGTTGGCCGAATTCGTGGACCCGGAGAAGGCAGCCCAGCGCGACACCGCCCCGACCGTGTACACGGAACCCCAGTTCGAGGAGCACGCGGCCACCGCACTTGCAGACACCCAGGCTGCCAGCAACGTGGTGGCATTCAACGCCGACACAGACGAGTTTCCCACCGTTACCGTCTACACGGGCCCGTCGGGCGTCCATGTCCTGACACCCCGGGTCACGGGTGAGACCGTCACCCTTGAGCTGAAGGAAACGTCCCAGGCATCCCTGGCCAGCGTCCTCGGCGGGCTCGCCGGACTGGCCTGACGATTCCTCCCCACGCTGCCTACCGCCGTCGAGCCGAAAGCCCCTCATGAGCAATCCGAAGTCCACCACCGCCACCGGACTGGTTGACGCGGCCAACGGCCGTGCCGTCCGGCGCCACACCGACACCGGGGCGTCCTTCGTCAAAGCCTCGGGGACCGCGCATTTCTGGGGCCGGGTCCTGGATGCGATCGTTTTCCTGGTGGGGTACTCCGTGCTGGCGGTCATTGCTGCCGTAGTGCGTCAATCCATGATGAACAGCGGCTCCGCCCTGGGCTACAACAACGGCGCCTGGCTGACCATCTACGTGGTTCTGTGGTTCGTTGGCCTGTTCGTCTACGGCATGATCTGGGGAACCGTGGGAAGCGTCGGCGACGCCGCTGCCGGTATGCGCTCCGTGCGGATCAAGGACGGAACGACGGCGGGCGCCTGGTTGGGTGGTTGGCGGGCCATTTGCTGGTCCTTCTTCCCGTTCTTCGTGGTGATGGTCATCGCCGCAGCCTTCAGTGGCGGATCGGGCGACACCTGGGATCCCAAGTTCGCCGCCATCGACCGTCGCTCCGGCCTGTCCCAAGGAATGCCGCCAATCCCGGACCCCAAAGCTGCCGCCGCCCAAAAAGCCGCAGCCGCGGAACAGGAAGGCCTCCCCAACCTTTACGGCCAGCGGCCGGATGCGCGGCCGTAACTGGCTGGTCCGCCGCGTCGAGCGGCGGCTGGAACCCCAGCTTGGGCGGCTCCGCTACGTAGCTTCTTCCCGGCGCATCTTCTGGAAGGTCCTTGTTCCCTGCCTGGTGGTGGGGTTCGTGTTCGGGGCCATCGCTGAGTTCGTCAGCCCCATCCGCTCCACGCGGGAGGCCGGCCACTTCAACGATCCCCTCTTCTATGTCCTCACCAGCATCCTCACCGGGCTTGTGCTCTGGTCCATGACGTTGCTGGGCAGCTTCCGAAAGCTCTTGGTGTTCGACGGCGGGATAGTCGCCAAATACTCGCAAAAACACACCCTGCTGCTGTTCCCCTGGGCTGACATAGCTCCCGCGTCCCTCAAAGTGGTGACCACCCTGGACGGCACTGATCCGGAGCGGCGCCTGGTGGCGAAGCAGAAGGTTTCGCTGGGAGCCGGCGGAGTCAACGCATTGGTGTTCCGGGCGCGCGAAACCTTCTGGGTGTTCGCCACCAACGAAGACCTGGAAGCCATGGTGGGCGCGGTCCACACCTGTTTGCGCCAGGCCGGAATACCCGGCGCCGGCCTTGCAGCGGCGGGCGCGCTTCCCGCCGTCGTGCTGACCGAACGCACCGCACTGGGCTAGCCGGAAGCGCCGCTCCGGACAAAGTAATAGGCAGATTTTCCCCTTGCAGAGCCGCTACCAGCCGGTAGCATGTGATCCACTATGTTCACTCTCACCATCAACCAACGCGACAGCCGCCGCGACGGCGACCTTGTGCCCCAGTTGCTCAAGGACCTTCGCCACATTCCGGCGCGGTTGGATTTCGACCGTTCGGTGGAGGATGAAGTGCAGGGCATTGTCGAGTCCAGCCATCAGGCGGTGGAGACGGCGTTGATCGCCCTCCGGTCCAGCCAGTGGTACGTGGGGATCGGGGTGGGGCCGATCAACGAGCCGTTGCCCAACCTGGTCCGGGATGCTTCCGGGCATGGGCTCGTCTATGCCCGACGGGCTGTGGACCGTTTGCGTAACGGCAAGGAACGCATTCCGGTGGCCGTTGATGGCCCCCTTACAGCCCTGGCATCCGAAGCCGAGGCTGTGTTGCGGCTCCTCGGACACATCGTGCAGCACCGAAGCGCCGCGGAATGGCGTGTGCTGGACCTGTTGACGCCCGGGGTACGCGGCCAGCAGAAGACGGTTGCGCAGGAACTTGGCATCTCGACCCAGGCGGTCAGCAAGACGCTGGCCCGCGCGCAGTGGGCCGAAGAGCATGCAGCCCGCCCGGCCGCCGCACGTTTGCTGCAAATGATCCTGGAAGTGCGCTGACGCACCCCTTAAAGCAGAACTGAGTGACAGCTAACGCCCTTCAGAACGGTCAGAAGGGCGTTTGCTGTCACTCAGTTGGGTGAGCCTGCCGGTTACTGGTTGCTGATGTTGTCCTTTGCTGCTGTGGCGCGGTCCTGAACGTCGGCGGCCGCGGCCTGCCCTTCGTCCTTGACGTTTGCCGCTGCTTCGGTGGCGCTGTCCTTGACGTTCTGCATCGCGTCCTGGGCAGGTTCCTTGAGGTGCTCGGCCACTTCCTGCGCAGCGTGGCTCAATTCGTCGGTGAGCGGCTGGGCCGCGTCCTTAAGGGCGTGGGCGGCTTCGCGTTCCTTCTCCGACGGCGGGAACAGCGCTGACACCAGGAGGCCTGCACCGAAGGCGATGAGCCCCGCGGCGATCGGGCTGCCTTGGGCCTTGCTCTTCAGCACGTGCGGTGCGTCGCCCAGATCCGAGACGGCACCGGAGACATTGTCAGCGACGCCTGAAACGGCGTCCCCGGCCCGGTGCGCGACGTTGCCTGCAGCATCAGAGACGTCGTCGCGGGCACCGAACACGGCTGTCTTCATCCTGTCCACCCGGCGGTTGACGATGTGCGACGGGGTGACCTTATCCGCCACGGCGTCAACGTTGGTGCTCAGCCGCCGGCGAGTTTCTTCGATATCGGCGCGAAGGGCGTCGGGGTTCTGCGTCATCGTGTCTCCTCAGTGTTCGGTTTCAAAGCGGGGGGTATTTCCTTGACGGTTTCGGCCGTACGCGGCATGCCGTTGATGGTCTTCAGTTCCTTGCGGCCCATGGAGGCCAGCACGGCAGCGACGATTCCCCAGATAACCGCCACAACAACGGCGGACCATCCGAGGCCAATGAGCTGGCCCAAAGCCCACCAGAGGGCAATGGACAGGAAAAGTACGGTGATGTGGCCGGCGTAAGCTGCACCGCCCAGCATTCCCGCGCCCTTGCCAGCCTTGGTGGCGGACTCCTTGAGTTCCGCCTTGGCCAGCTCCACTTCCTGACGCATCAACGTGGAAACGTCGCGCGTCAGGTCGCTCAACAGCTCGCCCAGGGGAAGGGTTTCAGCCTTCTCGTGCGCGGTTGTTGTGGGAGGCAGGTCGGCAGGACTACTCATCGGTGACCTCCGTACTGGGGATCGTCGGGGCGCTCAAGGCCGTCGGGATCAAGGGGGCCAGCCAGCGGGTCGCCCTGCGCCTTGACGCCGCCAGCGTCGGTCTCCGGGTAGGGAAGTGTGGATCCGTCGTAGCCGCCCGTGGTTCCAGCGTCGTATCCGGTGGTTCCGGCGTCGTATCCGGTGGTGGTGGCCGAACCGTATCCCGCGGTGGTAGTGGTGGGTCCCGGCAGGTCAACGGCCGGCGGGGTAACGGCGCCGCCCTGGGAGGGCACGCCCTGGGTGGGGTAATACGCAGCCCGCGGCGTCCCGGCAGCAGCAGTGCCGCTGGTTGAGGCGGATTCGGTGGCGTCCCCTGCCATGCCACGACCCAGACGACCGGCGAGGACACCGGCTCCGGCGGCCAGCAACAGGAAGGTTCCGGGCTTGCGGCGTGCGAAGCCCTTGACTTCGTCCAGCAGGGAACCGGGATCCCGGCTCTCCAGCCAGTGGGCAATCGAGGACGAACGCTGGGCCGCCTGCTGGACCAAGTCCGTGGCGACACCACCGTTATTCGTCGAATTGGCCATGGTGGACAGTTCGTCGGAGATGGAGCGCAGGCCTTCGGCAACACGCTGCTGCTGGGCCTGTGCTTGGTCGGTCAGCTCGCCCTTGGTCTGGGTGAGCAGTTGCCGGGCGTTCACCTTGACCTCCTGGGCCACGTGGCCAGCCTCGGTCTTGGCGGTATCGACCACGCCACCGGCAGCGTCGCCGACGGTGCTGGCCACTCCTGCGGCTTCATGCTTTGCAGCGTCAACCTTGCCGGAGCTGTCAGTTCCGGTGCCCGGAGCGCTGGTGGTGGTTCCTGCGGTGTCGAATTCCACGTCCGGCGAGTCCAGGTAGCTTCCGGTAAACGGTTCGGTACCCGCGGTGCCGCCGTTCCTTGGTGCCGCGAAGCTTCCGTCCTGCGGCGATTGGCTCTCAGTCATTGTCGCTCTCTTTCCACAGTTGGCAGGCTGCGGACAGCAGCCGGGATAGTAAGTATCGTTACTATCAATGGTTGTGTACCCGCTTGCCGCTGTTCTAATCGCGCAATTTTGAAAAGATGGTCGCATCACATGCAGCATGATCCCGCTCGACACTTCCAGGAATACCTGCGAACGTTGGACCGATGAGCCACATGCCCTACAGGCGGCGGCTGATCCCCGCGCTTCGGAAAACAATCACCAGGCACCGGCTCCTGTTCGCTGCCAAAACAGCGGTTGCAGCAGGTCTTGCCTGGTGGCTTGCCCCCTACATGCCCGGTCCTGCCGCGGCCTACCCCTACTACGCACCGTTGGGCGCACTGGTCAGCATGCACCCCACCGTGGCGGACTCCGCCAAACACGGGTTGCAGAGCCTCGCCGGGCTGGTCCTAGGGATCGGCATGGCTTTCGTTGTCACTTCCTTTGCCGAACCCAACTCCTTCTCTGTGGCATTGGTGGTAGGGCTGGGAGTGCTGATCGGAGGACTTCCACGCCTGGGATCGGGTTCGGACTGGATCCCCATGGCTGCACTGTTCGTGCTGGTGCTGGGCGGCTCGAACGCAGAGGGCTTCTCCTTCGGGTACGTCCTCCAAATGGCCCTGGGGGTGACGGTGGGATTCGCCGTGAACTGGTTGGTGATTCCCCCGCTGCACCTGGACGCGATCGACCCCGCCATCAGTGGGCACCAGGGCGCCCTCTCCCGGCAGCTCAAGGACATGGCCCGGGCCATGGAGGAATCGTGGCCACCCAACCATGAAGCGTGGGCCAGCAGGAGTGACGAGCTTTCCCTGACGGCCGCCGAAGTCCGGACTGCTGTCCACCAAGCCGAGCTGAGTGCCAAGGCGAACCCACGCTCTCGCCGCTTGGCAACCCGTTTGCCTGGGGACCTGGCTGGTTTACGGACACTCGAACGGCTCACGTTCCACGTGCAGGACATCACCGACGTCCTTGCGAGCGCCATCTGGGAGAGGGACGCGGGGACGGTCATCCCCGACGCCGTGGTGGGCTACCTTTCGGACGCATTGGAGTCCACGGCCCTGGTCATTGACCATTGGCGGGACGGCGAATCGGATGAACTCGGCACTCTGTTGACGGAGGCGAAGGACTCGATATCCGCGCTGAGCGATGCAGTGGCCGAGGCCGCCGCGGGACAGTCACCGGTGAACGCACCGGCGTCGGTGGCCATGAGCCTGCGGCGGATCCTCACCGTGGTGTTGTCCGCCGAGTAAGTCAGCGGGGCTTGAGCGGCGGTGACGCTTTCCGACCCTTCCCCGTCCCCAGCCCGTCCAGCATTTCGGCCAGGGATTCCAGCGATGAATGCTTCGGCGACCAACCCAGCAGCCTGCGTGCGCGTCCCGTGTCCATGATGGGCGCGTTCGCGGCCATGTCCACCCAGCCGCCGTCGGTCGCCTGGAAGCGGAGCCGCCAACTGACCTCGACGACGGCGCGCAGCACCGGGAGCGGGAACGGCAGCAGCCGCCGGGCGTTGAAGGTCCACGCCAGGGCATTGGGGTCGATGACAGGCTCTGTGGCGATATTGAAGGCACCCTCCGCCCTACGCTCGAGGACACGCCAGTAGGCGTCGGCGACGTCGGACGCATGCACCGCCTGGAACACCAGTTCCTCGGGCAGGGCCAGCACGGGGAACCACGGTTTGGGAGGCACCAAGCGTGACAGGATCCGGCCCAGGAAGTACCGCCCTACCTCGCTCCCGGCTCCTGCACTGAAGGTCAATGCCGGACGAAGCCGGGCCACCACAATCTCCGGATTGTCCTTGGCGAAATCGTCCAACAGCCGCTCCTGCGCAGCCTTATCCACACTGTAGTGCGACTTCGGAATCCCCGCCGCGGGCCAGCCCTCCTGGGTTCGCTGGTCCTTGGGAGCAGGCGAGTAAGCTCCCACCGAGGACGCACACACGATGTGCCGAACCCCGGCTTTCCGTGCCGCAGCCAAAACATGGGCCGTTCCGGCCACGTTGGTTTGCCGGAGCATTTCCCGGTGGTGGTTTGGCTGGATCAACCAGGCAAGGTGCACCACGGCATCCGCTCCGGACAATGCAGCATCCAAGGCCGGCTGGTCCACGGCGGCGCCGATGTCCAAGGTGCGCCAGTCGACGCCGCGGTACGGGGCAGCGTCCTGGTCAGGGTGGCGGCGGACCACGCCCACCAGTTCAAGATCGGCGCCTTCCTCGGAACGGGCCGCTTGTAGCCGCTTCAGGACTTCCGTACCGACGTGTCCGGTGGCTCCAGTGATCACAATGCGCATGGCGGAATTCCTCAGGGTTGCGGGTTGTCGCCCGTGGAGCGGATGCGTTCCAGTACGGCCGTGGTGGAGTGCTCGGGCACGTAGTCCAGGATGGTCACGGTGCCGCCGCAACGTTCCACAGCCGCCGTTTCTGCCAACATTTCCGGCGTGTAGTCACCGCCTTTGGCATAGACGTCCGGCCGGAGGAGCTCGATCAATGGAATAGGCGTTGGAGTGTCGAAAACCGTTACGTGGTCCACGCAGCTGAGGGCAGCAATCACTGCGGCCCGGTCGGCTTCATGGTTGACGGGCCGGTCCGGTCCCTTGAGCTGCCGCACGGATGAGTCACTGTTCAGGGCGACCACCAGGACGTCCCCCAATTGCTTGGCCTGGTTGAGGTAGCGGGTGTGGCCACGGTGCAGGACGTCGAAGCAGCCGTTGGTCAGCACGATCCTGCGGCCCTCACGGCGATGCTCTTCAACATGCCGGGCCAACTCCCCTGCCGTCAGCGCTGTATCCGCGAACCCGCTCAGGTGCCGCGTCAGTTCATCGGTGGTGCACACCGACGTCCCTGGCCGGTGAACCACGATGTCGGCAGCGGCCTGGGCAAGGTCGACGCTGGTGGTCAGCGGCAAACCGGCCGCCCGGGCCAGGGTCAAGGCAGCCACGAAGGTATCGCCCGCACCTGAGGCCTGCTTCTCGGCTTGCGGACGGGCCCAGGTCCGGTGGGTGGCAACCTCGTCGGTGTCGGGGCCGGACTTCACTGTCAGCGTCCCCTCCCGGTCCAGTGTCACGACGACGGCGGACGCACCGGAGGCGCGCAGGAGCTGCTCCGCGTGCGCCTCCACGAAGGGGCAACGCGCGGCACCTCCCGGGAATTCGACGCCAAGCAACCGCGAGGCCTCCTGGGCATTCGGGGTAGCGAGGTGGGGCTTCAACCCTGCCCAGGCACCGGGATCGTGGGCATCAACAACCACAAGCCTGTCCTGGCGCTTGGCGGGTGCCAGCAGGTCAAGGAGCGCCGAGCGGACCGGCCCTGACAAGGCACCCGCCCCGTAATCGCACAGCACCACGGCCGCAGCGCCCTCAATGGCCTCGGGCACCAACGCGGCCATCACCTCGAGCCCTTCTGCCGGCAACCCGGGGGCTGCGTCATCCAAGCGCAGCATCACTTGCCCCCCGCTGCTGACCCTGTATTTGGTGGTGGTGACCATCTCCGGATGTGACACGACGTGGGAGACGTCAACGCCGGCATCCTCCAGCTGCTCGAGGAGCTGGAGGCCCGCGGCGTCGTCTCCCACAACGGAGACGAACCGTACTTCCGCTCCCATCGCCGCCAGGTTCATGGCTGTGTTGGCGGCCCCTCCGGGCGCAAAGTCGCGGCGCTGCACCTGGACCACCGGGGCGGGCGCTTCGCGGCAGAACCGTTCAATGGTTCCATCCCACCAGCCGTCCAGGATGGAGTCGCCGATGACTGTCACAACAGGACGTTCCTGGGCCAAGCGGGCTGGCAACCAGTCAGCCAGGCCTTCTTGATTGGAGAGGCGTGCCATGGGGTACCTTCCGATTGGATGACAGTTTCCTGTTCCCGACAGGTACCCCGCGGCACGGGCTTTACACGCCGGCCTTGGAGTTTCCGCTATTGACGACGAAGGGAAGTTCTCATGGCCACGGCTCCCACACCCGGAATCGGCCCGGTGTTGGAAAAATTCGGCGACGTCAGGCGGATTGCCGTCCTCAGGGGTGGCGGCTTGGGGGACCTGATTTATACCTACCCGGCCCTGTATGCCCTGAAGATTGCCTACCCGGATGCCACCATCACACTCCTGGGGACGCCTGTCCATGCCGCAGTCGCGGGCGCAACCACGGGGCCGGTGGACGACGTCGTGATGTTGCCTGTGGCGCGCGGCGTCCACGACGGTCCCCGCAACGGCGAGCGGTTCGACGACGACGCTGAGGACGTTGCCGCCCAGGAACAATTCTTTGAGGCCATGCGCGCGGAAGCGTTTGACCTGGCCGTCCAGATGCACGGAGGTGGACGGTTTTCCAATCCTTTCCTCCTCAGGCTGGGCGCGCGGCACACCGTCGGCACGCGCACCAAGGACGCCATGCCCCTGGAGCGGAACCTCGACTACGTCTACTACCAGAACGAACCGGACCGGTGGCTGGAAGTGGCGGGCCTCGCCGGAGCACCCACCGTGGTCCCACCGCCGCTGCAGCCGCACCCGGACCACCGGCAGGACGTTGCCGGCCTGCGGGACCAAGCCCGGAATTCCTTGGTGGTTCTCCATCCCGGTGCCACCGATCCACGGCGTCGTTGGCCGGCGTCGAACTTTGCCGATGCCGCTGCCGCCTTGGCGGCAGAAGGCGCGCAGGTGCTGGTGGTGGGTGACCGCTCAGAGAAGGCTTTGGCCCAGGAAGTCGCGGAGCTGGCGGTTCGCCAACTCCCGGCAACGGACCGGCAGGCAGTGCGGTCAGTGGCCGGCGAATTGGGCGTCGGGGAATTGGCAGCGCTCCTGGCCGAAGCCACGGTGATGCTTGCCAGCGACAGCGGTCCGCGGCACCTGGCGCAGGCCGTGGGCACCCCGACCGTTGGCATCTATTGGGTGGGCAACGCGTTCAATGCCGCACCGCGGGGACGAGGCCTGCACCGCGTCCACATGTCGTGGGTGACCCACTGCCCACGCTGCGGCGCGGATGTAACGCAGGTGGGCTGGACCGCTCCGCACTGCGGCCACGACGACACCCTGATCAGGGGCATCGCCGTGGCCGATGTTGTTCAGGACGTGCTGGACCTTACGGCCACGACCCTTCTTCTGCGGGGGTAATCAGGAGTTCGCGGACCTCGCTGCCGAATGGCTGCGAGAGTGCGAACACCACTGCTTGGGCCACGTTGGCGGGGTCATTGAGCTTGGAGTCGTCCTGCGGCTTGTACTGTTCGTCCCGGTCGTCGAAGAAGTGGGTCTTCATGCCGCCCGGGATGATCGTGGTGACGCCAATGACTCCCCCGGTCTCCGCTGCGAGCGCACGGCTGAAACCGATCACGCCGAACTTCGAAGCACAATAGGCGGTGGCGTCCGGCAAGGCCCTGAGGCCCAGCGTCGACGCGATGGTGATTGCGCGGCCGCGGGATCCCTTGAGGTAAGGCAGGGCCGCACGGATGGTGGAAACGGTACCCAGGAGGTTCACTCCGATGACCTTTTCCCATTCCTCGGCAGCAACGTCGCCCAGCTTCCCGCAACGATCGATCCCTGCCGCGGTGACCACCCCGTCCAGGCCGCCCAGGCTGTCGGCGGCTTCCTTGACGGCAGCTTCCACTGCTTCGCGGTTGGAAACGTCCACTTCCAGGGCTTTGGCACCCGAGACGTTGCTGACGTCCCGGTCGAAGACGAACGGCGTACCGCCGGCGTCCCGGATGGCTTCCACGATTGCTGCTCCCAGGCCGGAGCCGCCTCCAGTGACGATGACGCGGCCAGGTGTTTGCGTGTTCATGCGGTTCCTTTCGTTGATTTCCAACTCGTGGGTCAGCTGACTTTGGCCAATGCTGCAGCCAGGCCGCTGGTGGAGCGTGCCGGGTGAAAGGGCACAGTGACGCAGCGCCCTCCCCAGCCCGCGACAAGGCGGGCTTCCGGCAGTTCGTCGGGTTCGTAGTCGCCGCCCTTGACCCAGATGTCGGGCCGGATCCCCTGGAGGCAGGCCTCGGGGGTGTCTTCGTCGAAGACCACTACGGCGTCGACGCATTCAAGTGCCAGGAGCAACTCAGCGCGGTCCTCGACGCTGACAATGGGGCGGTGTTCACCCTTGAGCCGGCTGACGGATTCGTCGGAGTTGAGGCACACCACCAGGCAATCGCCCATGCTGCGCGCGGCCGCCAGCGTTCGGGCGTGGCCGGCGTGCAGGAGGTCGAAGCAACCCCCGGTTGCCACCACAGTGCCTCCTGCATCCCGGATGGATTGGGCGAGTTGGACGCCGTCGCGGATGTGGCTGTCAGGGCGTATCGGTTCGACGTTGTTAAGTCCGACGGCGGCACTCACCGCGGGCGCTTCGGGCAGCGCCGCCGCGCCTCCCTTGGCGAGGAAGGCCGACGCATCCTCCACCGCCCTCGCGGCGGCTTCCTGCAGTTCGAGCCCGAGGCCCAGGTACACGGCCAGGCTTCCCGCGAGCCGATCCCCTGCACCGCACGGATCGCTCACCGATGTCCTGGGCGCGGGGATGTCCACCGTTCCACCGGATGTTTCGACCAACACCGCCCCGTCTTCGCCCCTGGTCACCAACACGGCATTGCTCTGCCATTTTTCCCGCAGGTGCTCGGCGGCTTCGCCGGCACCGGTCCGTGAGGGGTTCAGTCCGCCCGCTTTGGCGGACGCGAGCGCTTCGGCCAGGTTCGGGGTTACGACGGCGACTCCGGGCACGGGTTCCGAACCGGCAGGATGCGGGTCCCACACCACCGGGAGGCGGCCGACAACCTCCGCCAAGGCCGCCCGAATCCCTGGGTTGGCGGTGATTCCACGGCCATAGTCCGCCACGACCACCGCATCGGCGGAAGTGATCGCCGCGAGCATTGCAGGGGTGCTGGACGGAACGGGGGCCGGCGCACACCCTTCGTCGAAACGGACCATCGGGTGGCTCCCGATCCGCACACGGGTCTTTGTGGGGGTAGGGGCCAGCGGGTCGCCGGCGAGCACCGACACGCCGGCCAGTGCGCGCCTGAGGTGGCTTGCGCCGTCGTCGTCCGATAGGGCGGTGACCAGCGTCACGTCGTGACCGTCCTGGGCAAGGACGGTGGCCACCAGGCCTGCTCCCCCTGCGCGGCGGCGGATGCCCGCGACGTCCACCACGGGCACCGGGGCGTCAGGGCTGAGGCGGGTGGCGGCGCCGTTGATATCCACGTCGAGGAGGACATCGCCCACCACCGTGATCCTCATGGCTGCCCGCCGGCGTAAGGACCGGTCCGCCGTGCCACCTCGGCGTCGAAGGCCCGGCAGACGGCGTGGACCGCGATGAGGTGGCCTTCCTGGGCGTTGGCGGCGATGGCGTCCACGGTGATGGCTTGGTCGCATGCGTCGGCCAGTGGGTTGGGGCCGGATCCGGTAAGGGCCCAGGTGGTGATGCCGCGTTCCCGGGCTGCGCGCACCGCTTTGAGCAGGTTGGGGCTGCGGCCGCTGGTGGACAGGAGGACCAGGATGTCGCCCGCACGGCCGTGGGCCCTGACCTGGCGGGCAAACACTTCCTCGTAGCCGTAGTCGTTGGAGAGCGCGGTGACAGCAGAGGACTCGGCGTGGAGGGAGATGGCAGAGAAAGGGGCCCGCTCGTCGTCGAACCTGCCAACAAGCTCAGCTGTGAGGTGCTGCGCTTCGGCAGCTGATCCGCCGTTGCCCGCAGCCAGCAGCCGCTGGCCCGACAACAGCCGGTTGGCGAGTTCGGTACCCCATTCGCACAACCGCCCTGATTGCGAGCGCAGGGATTCAAGCGCGGGCAGGACGTTGTCCAGGTGCGTTGTCACCGCCTTTTGGTGCGTGGGCCCGCCGGTTTCGGGAGTCCACCGTGCCGGGGCTGCCACAGGGCTTTTGATGGTCACAGGGCTGTTGATGGTCACAGGGCCGTTCCTTCCAGTGATTCCACACCATCGCCTGCTTGCCGGGAGAGGCCGGCAGCCAGGACGGATCGGTAGGCTTTCTCGGTGTCCGCGGCGATCCTGTCCCAGGTGTAGCGCGAGCGGGCGCGGCGGGCGCCGGCTCGCCCCATTTCGGTGCGAAGGGCAGGATCGGCGAGTAGTTTCCCCAGTGCTTCGGCTATCGCTTCCGGGTCCCGCGGCGGAACATGCAGCCCCGTTTTCTGGTCGACGACGGTCTCCCGGAGTCCGCCCACGGCGGCCGCGACCACGGGCACCCCGCAGGCCATGGCCTCGAGCGGCACGATCCCGAACGGCTCATACCAGGGGGTGCACACCACGGCGTCGGCGCTGCGGAAAATACCCGGCATCGCGTCCCTGGGGACCTGTCCGCGCATGGTCACCTTGTCTTCGACGCCGAGTTCCTTGGCCAGGGCATGGAGGCGCTGCGCTTCGGGGTCCTCCTCAAGGGTGAGCGCGTCACCGGAACCGCCCACAATCAGCAACTCCACATCGTTGAAGCCTGCGTCCGCCAGGAGAGGGAGTGCGCGGATGATCAGGTCCACCCCCTTGCGTTCCACGAGGCGTCCCACGCTCAGGATCCGATGCGTGCGCGAGGTGGGTTCGGCGTCGGACGTTCCGGGGAACAGCGTCAGGTCCACGCCGCAGGGGGCAATGGAGATTTTGGATCGGCTGATACCCAGGGCCTTGAGTTCGAAGACTTCGTCGGGGCAAGTGGCGATGACCCAGTCTGCGGTGCGGCCCACCCACGGCTCCAACCAGGCCCGGGCCGGTGGGCTGGTGTCCGCGGAGCCCTGGTGGCGGCGCTTCACCGAACCAAGGGCGTGGAAGGTCTGGACCACGGGCACGGGATCAGCGGCACCGGCACGTTTGGACGCCTGGATCGCTGCCAGTCCGGACATCCAGAAGTGCGCGTGCACGACATCCGGGAGGGCCTCGCCCCAGTCCGCACAAATCCCGTCCGCCAGCTCGCCCATGAACGGCAGGAGCTCGTCTTTGGGGATGCGCCGGGCGGGCCCCGCATCGACGTGCACCACAGTGAGTCCAGGCCCAACCTGCACCTTCGCCGGCAGATCGGGGTCATCACGCCGCGTGTAGACCGTGACGTGGTGACCGCGGGCAGCCAGGCTGGAAGAGAGCGCCGCTACGTGGACGTTCTGCCCACCGGCGTCGACGCCTCCCAGGGCGGCCAGCGGACTGGCGTGTTCGGAGACCATGGAGATTTTCATGGGTGCATCCTCTCGGTGTCATGGCTGGCCTGGGTGTGGTGGCTGAGCGGTATGAGCCCGGTTTGCGGGCGCTGTCCATGCTTGGCGGGAAGATCGGCGAGGAGCTCATCCCAGGCCCGGAGGAATTTGCCCAGTCCGTAGCGTTCAAGTGCTGCCTGGCGGGCCCTCAAACCGATCGCGTAGGCGTCGTCCGGGTCGTCCAGGAGGCGCCGGGCGAACTTTTGGAGATCGTCGACGTCGTTGGACACCAGGCCGGTACCGTGCGGGACTGCCCGGGCTGCTTCGGTGGTGGCGAGCGCAACGACCGGCATGCCCAGGTGCATGGCCTCCAACAGGGCAAGTCCCAGCGAGGTCCATCGCAGCGGGTGCAGGTAGAGACGGCATCTGGCCAGTTCCCGGTGGAGGCGGGCGGCAGGAACGTCACCCGAGATCCTGAGTCGATCCCCGCCCAGGCCGTGGCTGCCGAGGTCCAAAGCGGACGGCAACGCTTCCGTGCCCATCCCGAACACCCTCAGGGGTCCAACCCGGGCGAATCCCGGAAGCAAATCCGTGCCGGTGACCCGTCCACGCCGGACGGGCTCGTTGACCACCACGCCCATCTCCTCCCGCACACCGGTGTAGAGGTGCCCCGGATCCGGAATCCCGTGCTCGATCACTGCAGTGGGGGCCGAGCCCGTATCCCAGAAGAGCTGGTTGAAATGGGTCACGTGGACCACCGGGATGCTTCCCTGGTCGGCAAGTGGATGGAGCGAAAAGGGGACATCGCCCTTGGGGGTGTTGTGTTCCAGGTAGACCGCAGGAACGTCCACCCCCGGTCGGCGGCGCAGGGCCTTGGTGACGGCTGCGATTTCCTCCGGCCGTTGCAGGACCACGGCGTCCACACTGTCCGGGTCCAGCGTGCCCAGGTCCACTTCCTTGGCGGCGACCGGCCAGTCACGTCCCCCGCGCCCCAAACCCCAAGGGCCGCCGTCGGGCAATGTTGGCAGGAGGTATTCGTGCCGGCCCCGGACGAACGCTTCCATCCAGCCGCCGTGGACGTGCCACACCAGGATCCTCATGGTTTCCAGACCTTCCGTCGGGTGGAGAGCGACGACACGCCACCCAGCAACCGTTCGACAGCCTCCAGGACCTGCTCCGGGGTGACCGAGCTCAAGCAAGGATGCCCCGGCACGGGGCAGGTACGGGCCCTGGTGTTCTTGCATGCGGCTTCCTGGTCGCCCAGCAACTCCATGGGTACGCCGTAGGGTGCCCAGCGGATCGCCGGAACCACCGGCGCGAACAGGCAAACCACCGGGGTGCCCACCGCGGCGGCCAGATGGGCGGGACCGGTATTGCCCGTAATAACGACGGCGGCGCCCGCGAGTACCGCTGCGAGCGTGCGGAGGTCGGTTGCGCCCCCGAGGTTCCTTGCCGAAGGCCCCGCGACCGTTGCCGTGAGCGATGTTTCGCCAGGTCCCCCGGTGACCACCACCCGGTGTCCGTAGGCTTGCAGGACTTCCACGGTTGCTGCGTTGTGCAGCGCAGGCCAGGCCCGGGCGGGGGCCGTCGCGCCGGGGTGGACCACAATGTACGGGCCTTCGCTGGCCAGTTCCTGAGCTGTTTTGTCCGGATCCGGGCCGGCCGTGATCCGCAGTTTGCCGTCGTCACCGTTGGGCAGGACATACCCTCCGGCATCGGCGAGCGCCAGGGCACGGACGGCTTCGGGCTGGTCCTCGGGGAAGTCCTCGCCTGGTTTGAGCCGGACGTCCAGCAGCGAACCGGCGTAGTCCGTGGAAGCCCCCGTGATCTTTCCGACCCCGGCCAAGCGGAGCAACAACGCCAGCGGAAGCGGCGATTGGTGGAAGGACGTGAGGATCAGGGCTTCCTCAATGCGGGAACTGCGGACGAACTCGATCAATGCGTTGGTGGTGTCTTCCGTGGCAGGGGGCGCGGGATTCACAATCCAGGGGCAAGCCCACGTGTGCACCTGGGTCACGCCGGGCAGCATCCCGCCCGCGCTTGCGCCTTCAGGTCCGCACAGCAGGACCACGTCATTCGGCCGGCTCCCATCGGACCGGCTTCCGTTCGCCACAGCGCGCAGGGCAGGCCCGGCCAGGAGGACATCGCCCATGCTGTCCAGTCGGGCCACCAAGACCCGGCTCATACACGGGTGTCCTGTTCTTCAAGTGCCCCGGAGAGTACGAGGTCCACTGCTTGGCCCAAGTCCTCGGCAACAAAGCGGGCGGCGGCGATTTCTTCGCGCCGGGTCACGTCCGTTGGCACCAACACACTCCGGGCACCCGCTGCGGCGGCCGCTTCCATGTCTGCACCGATGTCGCCAACGAAAGCGACTTCCTCCGGCAAGAGACCCAGCGTGCTGCAGGCTCCCAGAATCATGCCGGGGGCGGGCTTGCGGCAGTCGCATCCGTCCTTCGGGCCATGTGGGCAGATTTCCCACACATCGAACGGGCCCAGGAGTTCATCCACCCGCTGATTCACTGACATGACCTGGTCCAGGGTCACCAGTCCACGGGCCACGCCCGATTGGTTGGTTACCACTCCGGTGGCCAGTCCAGCCCGACGCACTCGTTCGAGGGCGGACAGGGCACCATCCATGGGCTGCACCAGCTTCGGGTCGCCGTTGTATGGCACGTCAACGACAAGTGTTCCATCGCGGTCAAACAGGACCGCCTTCAACGTTCCGGTTCCTCCCATACCCGCAACGTTCCCCAGTTCTCCGGACGCTAAACAGTGCGGTCGCGAGAAGTTTCATGCCGCTAGACTCCTAGCGGGAGGCCTCCATGGACACTGTCGATAGCACCGAACAACCCTTGCTGCTCGCCCTGCGCGCCCTGAAGCTTGGCGACCTCCTGGTCGCTGTTCCGGCACTCCGGGGACTGCGGAGAGCATTCCCCGACCACCGGATCCTGTACGCCGCGCCGACCTGGATCGCTGAAGCATTGGAGCTGGTTGGGGGTATCCACCACCTGCCCACGCCGGGGCTCGACGATCCCCTCACGGTCCCGCGGGGCGCGGTGGACATCGCCGTGAACCTGCATGGAAACGGGGCCGAGAGCCGCCTGCGGATCGATGAGTTGCAGGCCCGGCGGGTGATCGCCCATGAATCGCCCGGCCTTGAGGGGCCTCCTTGGTCCACCGGGTTACCCGAGCGGGAACGCTGGACCAGGCTGCTGAATTGGCATGGGATTGACGCCGATCCCCTGGACTTCCGGCTGCAGCGTCCCGCCGTTCCTTCGCCGAGTCCCGGCGCCACAGTGATCCATGTTGGCGCTGCGTACGGCAGCAGGCTGTGGCCGGTGGAGCGATTCGCCGACGTCGCGGTCCAACTCGCTGCGGCAGGGCACCGGATTGTCCTCACAGGCGGCACGTCGGAGCGCGGGCGCGCCGAGGAGACGGCTGCCCTGGCCAAGCGCAAAGGAGCAAACCTCGACGACGGCCTGCTGGCTGGGCGGCAGGGGCTCGCAGAGTTTGCGGCCACCATCGCAGAGGCGCGCCTGGTGGTCTCCGCTGACACTGGGGCGGCACATCTTGCCTCTGCCTACGAGCGCCCGTCAGTGGTGTTGTTCGGTCCGGCACCCGCCGAGGAATGGGGTCCGCCGCCGGGCCCGCACGTGGTGCTGACCGCCGTCGAACTTCGCCGCGGCGACGTCTTCTCCGCAGACCCCGACCCCGCACTCCTGGCGGTCAGCGTGCGCGATGTCCTGGACGCCGTGGAGCGCCTGGACTGCTAGCTGCCCGTGGTCGTGTAGCTAAAGGGCTGTTCCGTCCCGGAGCCGGACTTCGTCGTCCAAAAGTTTGGTTTGGAGCGAGACGAGGACCTTGGAAAGCTTGCGTGAAACCTGCATCTGGGACATTCCCAGGGCCTCCGCAATGGTGGACTGCGTCTCTTCGCGGTAGTAGCGCCGGTACAGCAGGTGGCGGTCCTCAGGCCTTAGGTCACGAATCGCATTCCGGAGAGCCAGCACGTCCTCCAACCGGTCAGTGGGGCAGCCAAAAGCAGACAGGGAACCCTGCAACCCCTCACGACCCTCCCCCGCGGGAGCGTCAAGGGAATCCGGACGCTTACTGGTGCCCGCCATCAGCGCTTCGCGCACCTGGCAGGGTTCCAGCCGGAGGTCCTCTGCGACTTCCTCCGGGGATGGCGTCCGTTGCAGCACCTGTGTCATTTCCTCCGTCCGGGCCAACACCTGGCGACGAACGTCCTGGATGGTGCGGGGCGGCCTGACAACCCAGCAATGGTCGCGGAGGTACCGCTTGACCTCGCCGGCAATGGTGGGGGCGGCATAGGCCGGAAAACTGACGCCTTTGGACTCGTCGTAGCCTCGGGAGGCCTTGATGAGGCCCATGTAGGCGACCTGCCTGACATCATCCAGGTCGTGGGTATGGGCGGAATACCTGGCCGCAATGGATTTGGCCAGATTGAGATGGTCCAGGACCAGGCTGTCCTGAAAACTTTGGCGGATGCTTCCTTCAGGGGCAACCGGAGGCCTGGTACTGACGTCGAAAGGTCGGGTTTGACGCATGGGCTTCAATCCTTTGACCGGATGAGGGGTGAGCCCACGGCAAGACTCCTTAAAAAGAGAAGCACACTTACTATTGGCTTTCAACGGGTGCCGGAGGTTAGTCTCGAAAGGTAGCCACCGCCACGGATCGGAGATACACATGGAAGACCCACAGCTCCTCGAGCCGAATTCCGTGGTGGCTGAGGTTCAGGACTTGCTGCTCGCCACTCCTGACGTCGAGGACTTTCTCCATGAGTTGGCCCGGCACTCAGCTGCCATGTTCAGCACTCCCGAAAAGGATGTGTATTGCGGCATCACCCTGATGCGGCAGCGCAACGCCGGCACAGTTGCCAGCAGCAGTGAACGCGCGCGCCAGCTCGACGAAATCCAATACTCCTTCGCGGACGGGCCCTGTCTTCACGCCTGCCGCGAGGCCACCCAGGTCCACATCCCGGATTTCGAGAAGGACAACACCTGGCCCGAGTACAACAAGGCCATCACAGACCACGGTGTCCGCGCCGTCCTGGCTGTTCCATTCCCCCTGTCCGAGGGGGTCGCCATGGCTGGCCTTAACCTCTACTCAGACCAGCCCCACGCCTTCGACCAAGCCGCCGTGCAGCGTGCCAACGACTACGTTCAACAGGCATCCAAGGGCCTCCAGCTCGCCGTGCTGATCGCGCAACACAGCCAAACCGCGGCCAACCTGAGGGCCGCCATGGAATCCCGGACGGTGATCGACGTGGCGACGGGCATCATCATCGCCCAGAACCGCTGCACACAGGTCGAGGCCATGGAACTCATCAAGAAAGCCTCCAGCAACCGGAACGTCAAGCTCCGTGTAGTGGCGCAGGCCATCGTTGATTCAGCCGGGGGCGGACCGATCCAGACCGTGTTCCAGTAGGCTCCGGGCTTTCTGGCGCGGGCGCGGTCCCGGCCTTCTTCGCCACGCCCACCCCTGATCCCGGCCTTCTTCGCCACACCCACCCCTGGTCCCGGCCTTCTTCGCCACGCCCACCCCTGATCCCGGCCTTCTTCGCCACGCCCACCGTTCAACGGCGCGCCCGACCAACAACGCCGGGAGGCCCACGCCCCCACCAGTCCTCCCCAGCTCCTGTTTTGCACATAGGGACATCAGGGCGGCCGGATGAGTCGCTTTCTGCCTCAGTGTTCTCGTATGGACATTCCTTCCGGGCTCATCGAGACACCCGCAATCCTCCGCTCCGGAGGCAGAACCGACGCCGTGCACAGCAGCTTCATGGCCGGCAATCTTGTGAGGATCCGGCGCGGGTTCTACGTACCAACTTCCCAGTGGGTCGAGGCCAAGCCTTGGGACCGGTTCGCGTGGACCCTGGCGGCCGCCACCCGAGCTATACCTGGCCTCGTTCTTTGCCGCGAAACCGCTGCATTCGCCGCAGGGTTACCAATACTTCAGACGCCATCCCATGTGGAATGCTTGACGCCCCATCCGAGCCGATCCGGTAGCCGACGCCCCACTTTCTTAGCCCACCAAGCCACTGATCAGGATGGTCGCGTCGTAAGGGAAACTGGTTACCCGTTGCGGTATCACCTTGGCCAGGAAGGACATCGGGAAACCCACGGAGAATTTACCTGCACTGGACTTCTGCGAACAGTCCTTGATGTGGCCTTCTCCTCCAAACTGAGCCAGTCATTGGTAGTCACCGATGGCGCAGCCCGGAAGCTGTGGCTCCGCGGAGAATTGGAGCCTGGCGTCAGCCTCCTGGAGCACCAGGAGCTCGCCGCTGCCGTTCGCTCACACCCGCACGCGGCGGCCCGGCATCGTGCCGAACTCGCACTGGCCCTTTCGAACCCCTTGGTTGAGTCCGCCGGGGAGTCCTACAGCCGTGCAGCCTTTCACTATCTGGGTTTTGAACAGCCCGAACTGCAGCACGGCTTCAGCGATCTTGATGGCTTCATAGGCCGGAGTGACTTCTGGTGGCCTGGTCAGGACGGAAGGAAGGGTGTAGTCGGGGAGTTCGATGGCAAGGGCAAATACACGGACGCCATGTTGAGAAGCGGTGGCAGTCCGGAGGAGACCCTCTACCAGGAAAAGATCCGCGAAGACCGTATCCGGGCACTGGGCTTTGCTTTCGTCCGATGGGGATGGTCGCATGTCCGGGATCCGGAACGGCTGCGCAGGAAACTCATCGCGGCCGGGTTGTCTCCCGCGGGAAAGTCCGCGCTACTGAGAACCGTTTCCACATGAACTGGTGCCCAATCCGGCCCTTGTTGGCCTGCCGTCGCGTACTCCGGCGGGATATTCGTACATGTCCGGGATCCGGAGCCTGGAACGAGTCGGCGGGCACAAAAAAGGAAGGGAAATTATCCCTTCCATATTCAATGTATAACCCACACGGGGGCTTGCGGCAAGGCCCCCTGCATGCCGAACAATGGGTCGACGTACCCCCATCACCACAGAAAAAGGGAGTCGTGGGATGCCCGAAACCAGCCCTCTGAAATCCAGTGCTTTCGCCCTGCCCGAGCACCTTAACCGCAAAGCCAACCCCAAGCTGATTGGCAGCGATGAGCAACACTTTGAGGCAATTGCTGAGACCCTCGCGGAGTCCATCGCCGGTTTGTCCGACCGTCTGGAGGAGACCCGCAAGCAACCAGCCGGTCGCGGCCAACGGGCGTTGGACCGTGACCAGGAGATCCACCGCCTGACTGCCCGCCTCCGTGCGCTCCGCCGCTTTGGGCTGGATCTGTGCCTGGGCCGGATGATCCCCGAAGACACTCAGGAGCCGGTGTACGTTGGCCGTTTGGGCCTGAGCGACAAGCGCGGACGCCGCCTCCTTGTCGACTGGCGTTCGCCGGCCGCCGAGCCGTTTTTTGGTGCAACGCACGCCAATTCCATGGGCTTGGTGAGCCGTCGCAGATACTGCTGGACCCGGGGCAGGATCAGCGATTACTGGGACGAGGTGTTTACGGCCGACGGGCTGGAGGGGAACGAGGCCCTCGATGACCAGTCCGCGTTCATAGCCAGCCTGGGCACCAGCCGCTCCCCACGGATGCGGGATGTGCTGGGGACGATCCAGGCTGATCAGGACGCGATTATCCGGGCCGGCTCGCGGGGTGCCCTGGTGGTGGATGGAGGTCCAGGCACTGGCAAGACGGTGGTTGCACTCCACCGCACGGCCTATCTGCTGTACTCGGATCCCCGTCTGGGCCACCGGAGCAACCACCGGAAGAGCGATGTCCTTTTCGTCGGCCCACACCAGGCCTACCTGGCGTACGTCGCCGATGTCCTCCCCAGCCTGGGAGAAGAGGGAGTGCAGACGTGCACACTCAAGGACCTCGTCCCGGAAGGAGCCGGCGCCGGGGATGAACAGGATCCGGAGGTGGCGCGGCTCAAGTCGTCCGTGAACATGGTGAAAGCGATCGAGTCGGCAGTCCGGTTTTACGAGGAGCCGCCATCGAAGGGACTGACGGTCGAAACTCCGTACGCGGACATCCGGGTGGGCGCTGAGGACTGGGCGGAGGCTTTCGATGCCGCCGAACCCGGTACGCCACACAACGAGTCCCGCGACGAAGTGTGGGAGGCACTGCTCGCTATCCTCATCGACAAAATGGAGGATCACGACATTCCGGAAGACATCCTGCGCCAAGCCTTCTCGCAGAATGCCGAACTGCGCAATGCCTTCAACCGGGCGTGGCCGCTGCTGGACTACAAGGGCCTGGTGGCAGACCTCTGGAGCGTTCCCGCCTACCTGCGCTTGTCGGCACCGTGGCTGCATGCCGAGGAAATCGCCGCCTTGCAGCGTGACGAGCCGGCCGCGTGGACAACCTCCGACCTTCCCTTGCTGGATGCAGCCAGGCAGCGGCTGGGTGACCCTGAATCGTCGCAACGCAGACGACGGCGGCAGGTCGCCTTGGCTGCCGAGCGGCAGTTGATGGACCGGGTGGTCGATGACCTGATTGCGGCCGACGACTCCGAACTCATGGAGATGTACATGCTGCGCGGCGATGACATGCGGGAGAAGCTCGTGGACGAGGATGGCCTGGAGGCAACCGATCCCGACCTTCTCGCGGGTCCATTCGCGCACATTGTGGTCGATGAGGCGCAGGAGCTGACCGACGCGGAATGGCGGATGCTGCTGCTTCGCTGCCCTTCGCGAAGCTTCACTGTGGTGGGCGACCGTGCCCAGGCCCGGCACGGATTCAACGAATCATGGGAGGAACGCCTGGAGCGTGTGGGAATGGGAAGCGTGCAGATGGCCACACTCAGCATCAACTATCGGACGCCGGAGGAGGTCATGGCAGAAGCCGAGCCCGTGATCAAGGCAGTCCTCCCTGACGCAAACGTGCCTGTTTCGGTCCGCAGCACGGGGATTCCTGTGCTGCACCAGCACGCGGATACGCTCCATCTGGTCCTGGACACCTGGCTCGCGGCCAACGCTGAAGGAACAGCGTGCGTCATCAGCAAACAAGGACACTCCGACGCCGGTCCTCACGAGGGCCGCGTCTACTGGCTCACTCCGGAATTGGCGAAGGGGCTGGAGTTCGACCTCGTCGTCCTGGTCGACCCGGAAGAGTTCGGTGAGGGAGGCGCGGGCCACGGCATGGAAGGCGCGGTGGACCAGTATGTGGCGATGACCAGGGCAACCCGGCAGCTGGTAGTCCTCCGAAGCACCCACAATGTTCCGTGATGTCTGTTCAGTGATGACTGTTCACGGTCCGTTAATCCCGTGCTGTGGCGCCGGTCCTAGTTCAGTGTCGGGGATGTCTGCTGTACTGGAAGCATGACTATTCTGACTGATACTCCAGTTGCTGGCATCGATGACCAGCTCAAAAACAACAACAAGCTCATGATCGCTTTGGACGTCGACGGCACACTCGTCGATCACGATGGCCACATGTCCCCGGCTGTCCGGTCCGCTGCACAGGCCGTTGTGGCCAGCGGGCATGACGTCATGATCGCTACGGGCCGCTCACTCAATGCCACGCTTCCCATCATCGAACAGATCGGCCTGGAGCGGGGTTACGCGGTCTGCTGCAACGGCGGCGTGACGCTCCGGCTGGACCCCGCAGTGGAGTCCGGCTACGAAATTATCCACAAGGCCACGTTTGATCCCGCTCCGGCGCTTCAGGCACTGCGGAAACGGCTGCCTAACGCCAAGTACGCGCTCGAGGATGAGGACGGAAACTTCCTCTCCACCGAACGCTTCCAGGATGCCAGCTTCGGCGTGGAGTCCATCGGCGTCGACTTCCAAACGATGCTGGACGCCACTGCGGTCCGCGTGGTGGTTTTCAGCACCGACAACACGTCGGAAGAGTTCAACGAGGCAATCCGGCACATTGGACTGTCCGGCGTGACCTATTCCGTGGGCTGGACGGCCTGGTTGGATATCGCTGCTGAGGGCGTCACGAAGGCCAGCGCTTTGGAAGCGCTGCGGCAGAAGCTCGGCACGGACCAGGCCAACACAGTGGCCGTGGGCGACGGCCGCAACGACATCGAGATGCTCACGTGGGCCGGCCGCGGCGTTGCCATGGGCCAGGCTCCGGATGAGGTTCTCGCCGTTGCTGATGAGGTCACCGCGTCAGTGCTCGACGACGGCGCAGCCCTGGTTTTGCGCGGCCTGCTGTAACTGCCACCGAAAACCCCTAGAGGACCGGCAGGACCTCGAGTCCGCCAAGGTACTTCTGCAGCGCCTTGGGAACATTGACCGAGCCGTCCGGGTTCTGGTGGTGCTCAAGGATGGCCACGATCCAGCGCGTAGTGGCCAACGTACCGTTCAACGTGGCCACGGCACGGGTGCCCTTGGCGACACCTTCGTCGTTGATCACGCGTTCACGGATGTTGAGCCGGCGCGCCTGGAACGTGGTGCAGTTGGATGTCGAGGTGAGCTCGCGGTAGGCGTTCTGCGTGGGGACCCAGGCTTCGCAGTCGAACTTGCGGGCTGCGGACATGCCCAGGTCTCCGGCTGCGGTGTCGATCACGCGGTAAGGAAGCTCGCACTTGGCCAGCATTTCCTCTTCCCAGGCCAGCAGGCGCTCATGCTCGGCGGCAGCTTCCTCAACGGTGGTGTAGATGAACATCTCCACCTTGTTGAACTGGTGCACGCGGATGATGCCTCGGGTGTCCTTGCCGTGCGAACCGGCCTCGCGGCGGTAGCAGGAGCTTTGGCCCGCATAGCGGATGGGGCCTGCGGAGAGGTCCAGGATCTCGTCTGCGTGGTAGCCGGCGAGGGCCACTTCCGAGGTTCCCACAAGGTAAAGGTCGTCTTCAGCGAGACGGTAGATCTCGGCATCGTGCTTTACATCGAAACCTGTGCCCTGCATGGTCTCCGGACGCACCAAAGTGGGGGTGATCATGGGGACGAAGCCAGCATCGATTGCCTGTTCCATGGCCATCTGCAGCAACGCCATTTCCAGCCGGGCGCCAACGCCGCGGAGGAAGTAGAAGCGTGAACCGGAGACCTTGGCACCGCGTTCCATGTCGATCGCGCCGATCAGTTCGCCGATTTCCAGGTGGTCCTTCGGCTCAAAATCGGTGAATTCGCGCGGGGTGCCGACGGTCTTGACCACGACGTAGTCGTCTTCGCCGCCCTCGGGCACGCCGTCCACAACGAGGTTCGGGATGACCCGCAGGAGCTCCTCCTGCTTGGCCTGGGCTGCGGCGGCTTCAGCGGAAGCGGCCTTGACCGAGTTGGCGAGCTCCTTGACCTCGGCCAGAAGGGCCTGCTTTTCCTCACCCTTGGCCTGGGCCACCTTCTTGCCGAAAGCATTCTGCTCGGCGCGGAGGGTTTCGTGGCGGATCAGTGCTGCACGGCGATCGGCGTCAGCGGAGATGATCGCGTCCACAACGGACTCATCGGCACCACGGGCGCGCTGGCTGGCACGGAACTTGTCCGGATTTTCGCTGAGGTCTTTTACGTCGATCACCACACAAGAGTATCGAATCCCCCGCAGAACACCGGTGCGCCGGCGTCCAAACGCCGGACAGCCCACGATCCGGCAAAACAGGGCAGCCCAGCGGGATAGTGTTGGAGCACCATGAGCGACTGGATCCTGTACGTGATTCTCGCTGGGGGCGTGGCGTTTGCCGTCTCCAGTTGGTGGGGTGTGCGCCGATTGAAAGCCCGCCACATCAGGAGCGCCGTCCGGGAGGACGCGCACAATCCGAACCCCGGCGACCAGAAGGTCGCCGTCATCCTGAACCCGGTGAAGAACAACGCCGAGGTTGCCCGCAACGCCATCATCGACGCGTGCGAGCTCGCCGGCTGGGACGCGCCCCGCTTCTATGAAACTACGGTGGACGACCCCGGTTACGGCCAGTCACGGCAAGCGCTGGCGGACCGCGCCGACGTCATCCTGGCGTGCGGTGGCGACGGAACCGTCCGCGTGGTGGCCGAGTGCCTGGCCCACAAGAATGTGGCGATGGGCCTCATTCCGGTGGGCACCGGAAACCTGCTGGCACGCAATGTCGATCTGGATGTCACCGACATGGAGGGCTGCATCCAGACAGCGCTGTTCGGCCACCAGCGCTACATCGACACCGCCACCATGGCCATCAGCAACAGCATCACCGGCCACGCATCCACGCACACGTTCCTGGTGATCGCGGGCATGGGCCTGGACGCCGAAGTTGTCGGCGATACCCGGGAAGACCTCAAGAAGACCGTTGGCTGGCTTGCCTACACCGAAGCCGGCGTGCGCCACCTGCCGGGCCGGCGGAAGCGCGTCAGCATCACCATGGATGACGAGCCCGAACAGGCACGCAAGATCCGCAGCGTGCTCTTCGCCAACTGTGGACTGATCCCGGGCGGCATCGACTTCATTCCGCAGGCCATGATTGACGACGGCATGCTGGACATCGTGGTGATGAGTCCGCGCAGCGCGTTCGGCTGGCTCGCCATGTACACAAAGATCCTCTTCAAGCACAAGCACAACCTGCCCATGATGAGCTTCTACCGCTCGGGCAAGGTGACCATCCGCAGCCAGGAACCGATGGCCACACAGCTCGACGGCGATCCCTCCGGTGAGGCCACGAAGGTCACCGTGCAGGTTGAGCCAGCTTCCCTGCTGGTGCGCGTACCGAAGGCGAAGACCGCCTAGACAGCCCCGGCGTCAGGCTGGGCCGCGTTCCGCTCGGCTTCTTCGGCCGCTGCTTTCGCGGCAGCCCGGGCTTCGGACTGCTCCTTGATCATGGCCTGTTCTTCTTCAAAGCGGAGGCGATCCGCACGATCAGCATCGTCGCCGTCCCAGTCATCTTTGTTGTCACTCGAGGGCTTGGGATTGACGATCATGCCCTGGCCGTCTTTGTCATCGCTGTGGACAGTCATGACCGCTCCCTTCGTTGGTAATTCATCCACCGTTTATGGATCAGGCAAGCATACGCACACTTCCATCACTGCGAAAGGGCCTTGTGGACAGCGCCTACGAGCCCTTGAGCAGCGAGTCCACCCACGCATGGGCTGAGGCAAAAGCCGCGTCGGACGTGTGCGGAGCCACAACGGCTGCCTGCCGGTCCGCGCGGGCGTAGGAGCCAAGGAACCGGGTTGCCGGGCTGATTCTGTGCAGGCCCGCCAACGCATCCGCTACCCGCGAATCCGCGGCGTGGCCATCGGCGTCAATACTGAAGAAGTAGTGGCCCAGATACTGTCCGGTGGGCCGCGATTCGATCCTGCTGAGGTTCACGCCGCGGGACGCGAACTGGTCCAGGATGTCCATGAGGGCGCCGGGGTGGTCCTGCGGAAGCGGGACCACGACTGTGGTCTTGTCGGCTCCGGTCCGCTCCGGAAGCGGGCCGGGGCGGCTCACCAGGATGAACCGTGTGACGGCGTCCGGGTTGTCGCCGATGTTCGCGGCCAGGACGTTCAGCCCGGGCTGTTCGGCTGCGATCAGCGGGGCGCAGATTGCCGCGTCATAGGGTGCGTCGTCCGCCAACAGGCCCATGGCCGCGGCCGCCGTCGAGGAACCCGGAACGTAGTCTGCGTTCGGAATGTGTTCATCCACCCACAGACGGCATTGGGCCCAGGCGTGGCCGTGCGTCGAGATCCGCTTGATGTCGGAAAGCGCGACGCCGGGCCTCGCCACCAGCACGAAGGTGATGGGAACCAGGGCCTCACGGATGATCCGTAGCTCCTGGCCCGTGGCGATCGCATCCAGGGTTGCAGTGACCCCGCCTTCAACCGAGTTCTCGATGGGGACCATGGCCGCATCGGCTTCGCCTGCCCGGACCCGGTCCAGGGCGGTGTTGACGTTGGTGCAGGGAATGCGGGTGGCATCAGCAGCGCCCGGAACCTGCATGAGGGCGGCCTCGGTGAAGGTGCCCTCGGGGCCGAGGAACGTGTAGGTGACTGCCGACATTAATATTCCTTGCTGGTTATATGCGTTGGTTACAGAACTACCGGCTTGAGCCCGTTGTCTGAAACCATCGGCTTTCCTGCTTCCAGCCACATGTCCATCCCACCGGCAACATTCACCGCGGAGTAGCCCTGGCCGACCAGCCACTGAACTGCCCGGAAAGATCGGCCGCCGGTGCGGCAGATGACGAAGAGGTCGTCGTCCGGGTCAAGCTCGTCCAGGCGCGCCGGCAGCTGGTCCATGGGGATGTGGCGTGCACCTTCGGCGTGCCCTGCCACCCATTCGTAGTCTTCGCGGACGTCCAGGATGCTGGCATCAGCCGGAATGTCGCCAACAGGCACAGTGTCAAAGTCGCTCATTGGGGTCCCTTCCCATCGATTTAAGTCCAGCATCCAGCCTAGTCCTCGCAGCCCGAAGCAGTAACCTGGACCCGCAGGCGGTTGCTTACGGGAGCGCGGGCGTTAAGACTGGACCCGAAGCAATCCATCGAAACCGTGAGGAGCACCCTGTGCCTGCTGGGCAACCCACCATCCTGGCGACGTCCGGCGGATACAAGCCGGGCGAACGCACCAGAGTCGAGTTCAACCACTTGATGCACTACGCCGTGGAGCTCTCCGGCGTGACGGGCCGCGCGCCGCGGGTGACGCACATCGGCACGGCGTCCGGCGATCAACGCTGGTGGGCCGCCGAGATGGACCAGGCCGCCAGGATTGCGGGTTTCGACTTCAGCCACCTCAACCTTTTCACCATGCCGAACATCGCTGACCCGGAAGCGCATCTCCTGGAACAGGACGTGGTGTGGGTCAACGGAGGTTCGGTGGTGAACCTGCTGGCGGTGTGGCGCGCGCATGGGCTGGACCGGGCCCTCCGGAAGGCCTGGGAGGGCGGCGTGGTGCTGGCCGGCGTTTCCGCCGGTTCGATCTGCTGGTACCAGGGCGGCGTGACCGACTCCTTCGGTCCGGAACTGCGCCCGGTCACAGACGCCCTCGGCTTCCTGCCCTACGCCAGCGGCGTGCACTACGACTCCGAACCCCGCCGCGCGCCGGCCATCCACGCGTTGGTGGCCAACGGCACGCTGGGTGAAACCCACTGCACGGACGACGGCGTCGGGCTGGTTTACCGGGGCACGGAACTGGTGGAGGTGGTCTCCGAGGTGAAGAACAAGGCAGCCTTCCGGGTGACGGCCGGTGCGGGCGAGAGCGTGGACGCCGTGGCAGTGGAGGAGCGGTTGGAGTCGCGTTTCCTTGGCTGATCCTTCGTCCCGGGCCCCGGCCGGCCTGACCGCCGTAGGACTCCGTGATGCGTTGGCTTCCGGTGATCTGTCCGCCCGCGAGGCCTCCCAACACTTCCTCTCCGTCATCGAGGAGCGGAACAAGCACCTCGGCGCGCTCATCACGGTCATCCAGGAACAAGCCCTGACCGCAGCCAACACCGCCGACCAGTTGCACGCCCGCCTCTCGCGCCAGGGCAGGCTGGAGGAACTTCCCCTGCTTCACGGGATGCCCACGGCGTTCAAGGACCTCACCGACGTCGCCGGAGTTCCCACCACGCACGGCAGCGCAGCCCTGGATCACAAGCCAGCATCCGAGGACGGCGCGTTGGCGGCGCACTTGAGGCGTCACGGCGTCATCCCACTGGGTAAGACGCAGGTTCCGGAGTTTGGACTGACGGCCTACAGCGAAAACCGCGTGGCACCGCCGTCGCGCAATCCGCACTCACCGGGGCGAAGCTCCGGCGGCTCCTCGGGCGGCAGCGCTGCCGCAGTGGCCGCAGGGCTGGTGCCGTTCGCGCCAGGGACCGACGGCGGCGGGTCCATCCGGATTCCGGCCGGTGCCTGCGGACTGGTGGGCCTGAAGCCCGGGCGGGGCACTGTACCCGTGGGCACCAGCCCCGGCGATACGGCGCAGTTGGTGGTCACCGGCCCGCTCGCCCGGACAGCCGCCGATGCCGCCTTGCTCATGGACGCCCTGGTCCCCCGGGAACAAGCGCCCGACGGCGGATACCTCGCCAACGTGGGTCGGACGCCTGAGCCCCTGAAAATCGGTATGAGCCTGGCGAGTCCATGGGCCGGGATCTATCCCTTCGAGATTGAGCCTGAAGCGATGGACGCTCTGGCGAGGGGCCGCGAGCTGCTGGAAAAGGCGGGTCACAGCGTCAGCGAAGCGGAGATCCGGTATGACAACCGCTATCCGGAAGCGTTCACCGCAGCCTGGACCGCCGGCGTCGGAAGCGCCCGGATAGCACCCCGACGGGAGGCGCTGCTGACTCCGCTGACCCGGACGTTCCGGCGTCGGGCGCAACAGCGGAGCGCATCCAAGGTCAACGAAGCGCTGGGTTTCCTCCGGCAGTTCCAGCACGACACGATTGCGCAGTACTCTCCGTGGGACCTGATCCTCATGCCCACCTTGGCGCAGACGCCTCGGCCCATCGGCTGGTTCACCGGCGGTGGGCACAGCGGCGAGCGCTGGCCGAGCGAGTGGTCCGGCGACGCCGACGACGACTACAGAAGGCAGTGCGAGTACGCGCCGTGGTCCTCCATGGTGAACGTGTGCGGACTGCCGGCCATCAGCATCCCGGTTCACACAACCGTTGGTGGCTTGCCGATGGGGATCCAACTTATTGGCCGGATGGGTTCTGAGCTGCAGCTTCTCCAAGTGGCAGCTTCTCTGGAGGCTCATTCCTGACCGCGGGCACGCGTGTCTAGCATATGGAAAGTGCTTGCCTTGAGCATCTATCGATGTGACAATGCCCGCGGTCAGTGCCAGCATTGAGAAAATGAGCACTCCACAAACCACGGCTGAGCCTACAAAGGCTTCGGGCGATACGTCATTCTTCGGCCACCCCAAAATGCTGGCCAGCCTCTTCTCCGTGGAGATGTGGGAGCGATTCTCCTTCTACGGCATGCAGGGCATCCTGCTCTACTACATGTACTTCACCGCCGAACAGGGCGGCCTCTCCATTGACCAGGGCCTCGCTGCCAGCCTGGTGGGCGCCTACGGTGGAGGCGTCTACCTGTCGACGATCCTCGGCGCATGGCTCGCCGACCGTCTGTTCGGCTCGGAGAAGGTTCTCTTCGGCTCCGCCATCATGATCATGGGCGGGCACATCGCCCTGGCACTGATTCCGGGGATTCCGGGCCTCATTGCCGGTTTGGTACTCGTGGGCGTCGGCTCCGGTGGCCTGAAAGCCAACGCCACCGCACTGGTCGGCACCTTGTACGGCGAGAAGGATGAGCGCCGCGATGCAGGTTTCTCCATCTTCTACATGGGCATCAACATCGGCGGACTCATTGGGCCGCTGGTCACCGGTTGGCTGCAGACGAGTTTCGGCTTCCATGTCGGCTTCGGTGCCGCAGCCGTGGGCATGGCCATCGGCCTGGTCATTTACGCGCTCGGCCGCAAGCGCCTGCCCGAGGAAGCACACCGTGTCCCCAACCCGCTCCCGGCGAAGGACCGCACAAAGTACGGGCTGATCTTCCTGGGCATCCTTGTGGTGATAGGCGTCCTGTTGGGAACGGGGCTCGTCAACGCCAACAACCTGGCCCGCAGCATGGCGTACGCCGCCATCGGAGCTTCTGTGATCTACCTGGTCCTGATCTTCCGCAGTCCCTTGGTCTCCGGGCTGGAGCGCAAGCGCGTGGTGGCCTTTATCCCGCTCTACATCGCATCCGCCGCGTTCTGGGCACTGTTCCAGCAGCAGTTCACGTTCATTGCCGTCTACTCGCAGGAGAAGCTGGACCGCAATCTCTTCGGCTGGGAAATGCCGGCCGCGTGGGTCCAATCGATCAACCCGGTATTCATCATCATCTTTGCCGGCGTCATGGCTGCCCTCTGGACCAAACTGGGCCCCAAGCAGCCCAGCTCGCCGCTGAAATTCTCCGCGGGCCTTTTCATCATGGGCATTGCTTTCCTGGCCTTCATCCCTTTGGCGGGCGACGGCAAGACCCCGCTGCTGGCACTGGTGGGAATCCTGTTCCTGTTCACGCTGGCGGAGCTGTTCCTCTCCCCCATCGGCCTGTCCGTCAGCACCAAGCTCGCCCCCAAGGCGTTCCACACCCAGATGGTGGCCCTGTTCTTCCTGTCCGTCTCCCTCGGCACCACCCTGGCCGGCATCCTGGCTGGTCTTTACAACCCGCACGACGAGCTGCCGTACTTCCTGGGCATCGGCGGCGTGGCAGTGGTGCTCGCCGTGGGCCTGGCTTCGGCAACTCCCGCGATCAAGAAGTTGATGGGCGGGGTTCGCTGACAACCGACACAGCCGGACGTTGACCAACGACGGCGACCCTTGCGCCTGGTGGGATTCCCACCTGACGCAAGGGTCGCCGTCGTTCGCTTTTGCTTAGTAGTTGTACCGGCTGGTGGAGGCCCCGATCGCGGCAAAGAAGATGATGCCGAAGATTACGGTCAGTGCAATGCCGATGTAGCCCATCACCAGGCCCGCGATGGCCATGCCTTTGCCCGCTGGTTCCCGCTTGAGCGCGATGTGGCCGAGGATCACCGCTGCGATCTGCGGCAGGATGAAGAAGCCGAAGCCCACAAAGATGGCGATGCCGCAGCACATGCTGGCGATGCTTAGGCCTTTGGGTTCAGCCTGCATGGCGTAGTACGCGGGCTGGCCGTACGGTGACTGCGGCTGGCCGTAGGGCTGCTGGCCAAATGCCTGCTGCTGGTACGGGCTGGGCGGCTGGCCGTACGGCGACGGCGGCTGCTGGCTGTAGTCACCCGGCGAGTAAGCGCTCTGGCTTGGGGGCTGCGGCTGGGTGTAGAAGTCGTTCTGGCCCTGGGCGTTTTGCGTATAGGCGCTTTGCTCATGCGGCGGGATTGGCTGGGTGGCGTTGGCCCCCTGATCCGGTGTGCTGTAATCCGGCGTGGCGGGCTGCGGCGCGCTGGCCTCCGGTGCGCTGAACTGTGCGGGCGGAACGTACTGCGGCGGTTGGTAGCCCGCAGGCTTGTCCTCGTTGTCCTTGGATGGCTGATCTGACATAGGAATCCCCCTGCTATCTGGTCTTTGATCCCAACACTACCGCCGTCGCGGGCGGTGCATAAGTAGGACACATGTGACGGGATTCATGCATATGCATGGAATATGAACGGGAAGCGCGGGGTTGTCACTAATAGCGACGTAAGCAGCGCTAACTACGATATCTGCGGGATTCGTCCCGCGAAGGAGGAATCATGGGTAACTTCGAAGGCAAAACCGCGCTCGTCACCGGCGGCGGTTCAGGGCTCGGCGAAGCGATCAGCAAGGACCTCGCCAAGAACGGCGTCAACGTGGTTGTCACGGACGTCAATCTCGACGCCGCCACCCGCGTAGCAGACGAGATCACCGCAGCAGGCGGGAAAGCCGTACCCTTCCAGGGCAACACAGCAGTTACCGAGGACAGCAAGAAAGCCGTCGACTTCGCCGTCGAGACCTATGGTGCCCTTAACTACGCCGTCAACAACGCCGGAATCGGCGGAGCCAACGCCCCCATTGGAGAAGTCGACATCGATGACTGGGACCGCGTTATTGGAATCAACCTGAGCGGCGTCCTGTACGGAATGCGCTACCAGATCCCGGCCATCCTCGCAGCAGGCGCTTCCGAAGGCGCAATCGTCAACATGGCATCGATCCACGGTGCCGTCGCCGCACCCGGCAATGCCGCCTACACCGCAGCCAAGCACGGCGTCGTCGGCCTGACCAAAAACGCAGCCGCCGAATACGGCGCCCAGGGCCTGCGCGTCAACGCCATCGGCCCGGGCTACATCGACACCCCGCTCCTGGCCAGCGCCCCGAAGGAAGTTATCGACGGCCTCGAAGCCAAGCACTCGCTCGGCCGTCTGGGCAAGGCAGAAGAGATCGCGAACGTCACTACGTTCCTCCTTTCTGACAAGGCCAGCTTCATGACCGGTTCGTACGTACTCGTCGACGGCGGCTACACGGCTGTCTAGCGGCGCCGCCTCACTGACGCCCCCGCTCCGCCCCGGTTCCTTGGATCGGGGCGGAGCGTTCTTTTTGGCTAGCAGCCGTACTTGAACAAGGGGTTAATCTTCATTCAGGGGCGGCAGCCGTGGGCGCCATTCGGCGTCACAGGGACCGGATCCCGGACATTTCCTGTCGGCAGGCCCCGAGGTCTGGCATGCTGGACCCCATGGCTAGCCGAGCGGGCACAGTTGCCCTTCCCCAAGACCTTGTAGACATCACAGCCCTGTTGGACGCGTACTTCGACGTCGCCCCTGACCTGGGTGATCCCGCGCAGCGTGTGGCGTTTGGAACGTCTGGACACCGCGGATCCAGCTTGAAGGCGTCGTTCAACGAACCGCACATCCTCGCGATCACGCAGGCAATCGTCGAGTACCGCGGGCGCCAGGGCATCACCGGGCCGCTGTTCATAGGACGGGACACCCACGCCCTCAGCGAACCGGCACAGAACTCCGCGCTTGAAGTTCTGGCCGCCAACGGAGTCACCGTGCTGGTTGACGCACGGCACGCCTACACACCCACGCCCGCGCTGAGCCACGCCATCCTGAAGTACAACCGCGAAGCAGCCCCGGGCACGCCCCAGGCCGACGGAATCGTGGTCACCCCCAGCCACAACCCGCCCGGTGACGGCGGCTTCAAATACAACCCGCCCCATGGCGGTCCGGCTGACACCGACGCCACAGGCTGGATCGCCGACCGCGCCAACCAACTGCTGGAGAACGGCCTCCGTGGTGTGAAGCGCATTCCGTTGAACGATGCCTTGAACGCGGAAACCACCGGCAAGTTCGACTTCCTGAGCAGCTACGTGGACGACCTCCCCTCAGTGCTCAACCTCGACGCGATCCGTGAGGCCGGTGTCCGCATCGGCGCAGATCCCATGGGCGGCGCTTCGGTGGACTACTGGGGCGAAATCGGCGAGCGCCACCAGTTGAACCTCACGGTGGTTAACCCCACGGTCGATCCGCAGTGGGCTTTCATGACCCTGGACTGGGACGAGAAGATCCGCATGGACTGCTCGTCGCCGTCGGCCATGGCCTCCCTGATCAAGCGAATGTCAGTGGGTGCGGACGGTACAGCCGCCTACGACATCGCTACCGGTAACGACGCCGACGCTGACCGCCACGGCATCGTCACCCCCGACGGCGGCCTCATGAACCCCAACCACTACCTTGCCGTGGCCATCGACTACCTTTACCGGAACCGCAGTGGCTGGAACCCCGAATCAGTGGTGGGCAAGACCCTGGTTTCCTCCTCGATCATCGACCGCGTTGCTTCCGGGCTCGGACGCAAGCTGGTTGAGGTGCCGGTCGGTTTCAAGTGGTTCGTCCCTGGCCTGCTCTCCGGCGAAGGCGCATTCGGTGGCGAGGAATCAGCCGGAGCATCCTTCAACAAGCTCGACGGCAGCGTCTGGACCACCGACAAGGACGGCATTCTGCTCGCTCTTCTGGCTTCGGAAATCACGGCCGTCACCGGCTCCTCCCCCTCGCAGCTGTACAAGGGCCTCACCGACCAGTTCGGTGCGCCCGTATACGCGCGCATCGATGCCGCCGCCACGCGTGAGCAGAAGTCCAAGCTGGGCAAGCTCTCCGCTGCCGACGTCACGGCAACTTCCTTGGCCGGCGAAGAAATCACCGCCAAGCTCACCGAGGCACCGGGCAACGGCGCTTCGATTGGCGGCTTGAAGGTTGTTACGGAGAACGCCTGGTTCGCGGCACGCCCTTCCGGCACCGAGGACGTCTACAAGATCTACGCCGAGTCCTTCAAGGGCGCGGACCACCTGAAGCAGGTTCAAGAAGAAGCCAAGGCCTTGGTGGATGGGGTCATCTCGTAGGTGAGCGAGCGTCGGTGAGTACCAACGCTCACTCACGAAACCGACGGGATTTCCCAACGCTCTATCACGAAACAGACGGGATTTCCCAACGCTCTATCACATCCCGGCCCCCTGGAGCACGACTGGCGCCTAAAGCACCACTGACCTTTAAAACGAGAACCGCCCGCTCACCTCAGGTGAGCGGGCGGTTCTGTGTTCGAAGTGCTAGACGGTGCGGACCACATCGTCGTAGGAGAACTTCGGCTTGGCTGCGCCCCAGGCGTCCGGGCCGGGCTGGCCGATGTTGACCACGAGGAAGCTCTTCTGGTCACCGTTCGGGAAGAATTCGGCGTCGATCGCGGCGAAGTCGGCTCCGGTCATCGGTCCTGCGGCGAAGCCGAGCGAGCGGACGGCCAGGATGAAGTAGCCAGCCTGCAGGTGGGCGTTGTTGTTGCCCGTGGCTGCAGCAAGTTCAGCGTTGTCGTCGTACATGGCCTTGGGCGCACCGTACTCAGGAAGGAACTTGTCCCACTGACCCTGCCAGTTGGTGTCGTAGGACAGGAGCGCGACCAGGGGTGCGGACGCGGTCTTCGCCTGGTTGCCGCGGGACAGGTGGTCCACCAGCTTGGCACGGGCTTCGTCCGAGCGGACGTAGGTCACTCGGAGCGGCTGGGAGTTGAAAGCCGTCGGGCCGAACTTGGTGAGCTCGTAGATGGCGCGGGCTTGCTCTTCGGTAACCTCACCGGCAAAGCTGTTGGCGGTACGGGCTTCGGCAAAAATGGCGTCGACTGCTGCGGCGTCAATGACTGCTTCTTCGTGTGCAATCGTCATGGATGAACCTTTCGCTGGGCCAGGCCTTGTGGGCGGCCGGGCACTTCTGCTTTCCATGGTTGCAACTTCAACTTCCGTTGTCCTCTTCCCATGACGGCCCGTGACGTTGCGCACATAGCGTGACTCCGCGTGTCGTTTCCTTGCGTTGCGTGGCCCGTTTTGCGCGCTATTCCGTGTGCGAGGCGCGTAGAGCAGGCCCCACAATGGCGGTAATGTTGCACCGAATCCCAACACTCTTCTGAGGAAGGCCTGCCATGAGCATGCTCGGCACCAAATGGAAGCTCCACGGCAACGGCAAGTCCATCCGGCCCGGCCACGTGGTGGCACCGGATGAGCGGCTCGCGTGGCCGTTGACCATCGGCATCGGCATGCAGCATGTTGTGGCCATGTTCGGGGCGACCTTCCTGGTCCCCATCATCACGGGTATGCCTCCAGCCACAACCCTGTTCTTCTCGGGCATCGGCACGCTGCTGTTCCTCGTCATCACCAAAGGCCGGGTGCCCAGCTATCTCGGTTCAAGCTTCGCGTTCATCGCCCCGATCATGGCGTCCCAACAGCAGTACGGCGTCAGCGGCGCCCTGGGCGGCGTGGTGCTGGCCGGCGTCGTACTGGCCCTTATTGGTGCCGTCGTGCAGAAGTTCGGTGCCGACTGGATCAATCGGCTCATGCCGCCGATCGTTACCGGCGCGATCGTCGCGTTGATCGGCCTCAACCTGGCCCCTGCCGCGAAGAACAACTTCGACGCCGCCCCCGTCACCGCCCTGGTCACCTTGGTGACGATCATCCTGGTGTCCGTCCTGTTCCGCGGCATCCTGGGACGGCTGAGCATCCTGGTGGGCGTTGTGGTGGGGTACCTCGTGGCCATGATGCGCGGCGAGGTCAGCTACGAAAAAATGGACGCCGCAGCCTGGGTTGGCCTCCCGTTCTTCCAGACGCCCGAGTTCCACATTGGGGTTGTGGGCCTGTTTGTGCCGGTGGTGCTGGTGCTGGTGGCCGAGAACGTCGGGCACGTGAAGTCGGTAGCCGCCATGACCGGCCAAAACCTCGACGGCGTCTCCGGCCGCGCGCTGATGGCCGACGGCGCCGCGACGGTGCTTGCCGGATTCGGCGGCGGTTCGGGTACAACCACTTACGCAGAAAACATCGGCGTCATGGCCGCCACCAAGGTCTATTCGACGGCGGCGTACTGGGTGGCCGGTATCTTCGCCATCCTGCTGAGCTTCTCCCCGAAATTCGGAGAACTGATTGCGACTGTCCCGCCGGGCGTCCTGGGTGGCGCCGCGACGATGCTCTACGGCATGATCGGCGTCCTTGGCGTGAAGATCTGGGTGCAGAACAAGGTCAATTTCTCCAACCCGATCAACCTGACCACGGCCGCCGTGGCCTTGATCATTGGCATCGCGGACTACACGTGGACCATTGGCGAGCTGAAGTTCACGGGCATCGCCCTTGGGTCAGCTGCAGCACTGGTGATCTACCACGGCATGAAAGGCCTCGCCCGTTGGCGTGGGACCGTGGCTGAACCGGAGACCGAGACGGCGGGACTGCCGCCTGCGGTGAAGTCGGCGATGAACGCCGCCGCCAAGCGAACGGGACGCAAGGGGAAGTAGCCCCGCAACGGCCCGCTACTTGCTCCCGAACCTGGCGTTGTAGCGGCTCATGAATGCGGCCATGGCGTCGCGGGCGACCGGCTCGAGGGGACGGTAGGTCCTGGTTCCGTTCGCCTCGGCCCAGCCGGTACTGATGCCGCTAGCCGCCAACCAGGTGATCTGCTTGTAGAACGGATTTTTCGTGGCAATGTCCGCAAAAGGCGACTTTGCGGGCGGGCTGTAGGCCGGCGAACCTGCCAGGCGGTACATGAACGCGGCCATGGCATCACGCGCAACTGGTTCGAGCGGCCGGTAGGTCTTGGTTCCATTGGCTTCGGTCCAGCCCGTGCTGATGCCCTTGCTGGCAAGCCAGGTGATCTGCTTGTAGAACGGGTTATCCGGGGCGACATCAGCGAACGGCGACCTGGCCGGCGGGGTGAAGGAAGGCGATCCGGCCAAGCGGTACATGAACGCGGCCATGGCATCACGCGCAACGGGCGCGAGGGGACGGTACGTCCTGGCGCCGTTCGCTTCGGTCCAGCCAGTCGAGATGCCTCGCGACCCGAGCCAGTTGATCTCGGTGGTGAACTGGCCACCAGCAATATCAGAGAAGATGGGACCCGGATTCTTGGCGAACGCGGTCAACTCGGTGAGCGAGCCCCTGAAGACGTTCTGGTCCCCCGGGAAGACGCCGGAGTCGGCGTGCTGCCACAGGGTGTAGCTCGTCCAGCCGGCGGGAAGCTCTCCGGGCGTCGATGCCCAGCTCGCGATGTGGAGCGGGTGGTTCCCGAAGCCGTTGGCCTTACCGGTGCACCTATTCCACCAGTCGGTAGTCGTGTAGATGGCTGGAAGGCGCCCGGTCCTAGCCAGGATGGTGGTGGAGAAGTCGGAGATCCACGAAATCATCTGGCCCGGCGTCATTCCATAGCAGGCGCCGTCGCCGTAGGGGCTGTATTCCAGGTCCAGCAGGGAAGGCAGTGTTTTCCCGTCCGGCGTCCACGCTGCACCACTCTGGAGGAAGTGGTTGGCTTGCGCTGCTCCGGACGAGGCATTGGGAAGGGCGAAATGGTAGGCGCCGTGCAGCATGCCGGCTGAAGCCGCCCCAGCGTACTGGCCGGCGAAGTAGGGGTTGCTATACGCGGTCCCTTCGCTGGCCTTGACGTAGGCGAACTTTGCCCCGTTGGCTGCGGCTTTGGACCAGTCCACCACGCCCTGGTGGCTGCTCACGTCCATTCCACGCACGCCTTGCGGCACTGCCAAGGGCGAAGCGTCCTGGATCGTGGCCAAATCCTGGCCCTCGCTTTCGTTGTCACGAAGAGTGGATCCCATGGAGTGGTCCCCTTGGCCTGGTTCTTCGGCGGCAGTCGCTGCCCCTGCCCCTGAGGCGGCAAGGGTCACGGCGGCCAAGAGAAACGCAGTCACTTTGGCTCCGAGAGCGCCTCGGATGGGCGTTTTGACGGACGTGTGCGTTCTGAACATGTGGCGAGTCCTCCGGGGTGCGGGAGGAACCGGCGCCCCCACGTCATGCGACTCAGCCTACTATCCAGTAGCCACCCGCCGGCGCAAGCCCCGGTGCGACCCCAGGTGGTGATCCACGGAAATTAATAGTCAGCTTGCTTACTAAGACCGTGTTCCCTAGGCTGGAACAGGTCAGACAAACAACTCTCGCAGCAACGGCATGTGCCCAAAAGGCAGCCGAACAAGAGGAGGAACAATGTCAGAACACAACATCTCGGGCAAGAAGGTCGCATTCCTGCTGACGGACGGCGTGGAGCAGGTGGAACTCACCAGCCCATGGCAAGCAGTGAAGGACGCCGGTGGCGAACCTACGCTCATCGCCCCTGAAAAGGGCACCATCCAGGGCTACAACGGCACCGAGCCGGGTGACACTTTCGATGCCACCCTCGCGGTGTCAGACGCCAATGCATCCGACTTCGACGCCCTGGTACTCCCGGGCGGCGTCGTGAACGCGGACAACCTCCGCGTCGACAAGGACGCCCAGAACTTCACACGAGCCTTCTTCGAGCAGCACAAGCCCGTGGCATCGATCTGCCACGGTCCATGGCTCCTCATTGAGGCCGGCGTCATCAAGGGCCGCAACGTCACCTCGTACCACACGCTCCAGACGGACCTGAAGAACGCGGGCGCCAACTGGACCGACGAAGAAGTGGTGTGCGATCAGGGCTTGGTCACCAGCCGTAAACCGGACGACCTGCCCGCCTTCAACGCCAAGGTCGTGGAGGAAATCTCCGAAGGCCAACACGCCGGCCAGACCGCCTAGCGGCCAGCCGAGCCACATAAGGCGAGTGCCGCCGTCGTACTTTCACGAGATGTACGACGGCGGCACTCGCCGTTTCGTTGCAATGTTGCGCACGTCACACTCACCACATACGCTGGGGGCGCTGCAGCGTGGCAGCAACGATGAAAGGCAGTACATTGACCAGCGAGAAGCTTTCCGTAGTTGTTCGCGTCGACGTTGACGGCGAACAGATCCAGATCGCAGCGACCGGTCACGTGACCGCACAGAGCCTGCAGGGGCTGTATCCGGTGGTTCAGCGGACCAGGAGCCTGGGCGGCGGCCTCGGCGTCGAGATGGACCTGACGGACGCGATGGTGGATCCCGAAGCCCTGGATCAGCTCAAGGTTTATGCTGAGCTCCATGAAATGCCGGTCAAACTCAACCCTGCCCCCGGCAACGTGACTGCCCTTCCGTCCCGCGAATTCCAAACAACAAGCCGAGCAGCCTAACAGGAGGCACCGATGCGCAAAGTTACCGCCGGACTGTTCCACTCCGTCGATGGCGTGGTCCAGGATCCGTTCAAGTTTCAGTTCGATAGCTTTGACGAGGACCTTGGCAAGGGCCTGACCAAGATGATCAATACCGTGGACACTGTGGTCCTGGGCCGGATCAGCTACCAGGAATGGGCCCAGTATTGGCCGAACGCGACGCAGGACGACGACTTCGCCAAATTCATTAACCCCGTCGAGAAGTTCGTCGCATCCCGCACGTTGGCTGAGCCGCTGGAATGGGAAAACTCGCACCTGATTGACGGCGACGTGGAGCAGTTCGTCACGGAACTCAAGAACCGCGACGGCGGTGAGATCGCCGTGTGCGGCAGTATCTCGCTGGTACGCCAACTGCTGTTCGCGGGCGTGCTCGATGAGCTGACCCTGATGACGCACCCGGTGATTGCCGGTACCGGCCGTCGGCTCTTCGAGGACGGTGATCCGCTGAACCGGCTGGTGCTGGAGGACCAGTACGCCACCAGCAAGGGCAACGTGGTGAGCACGTACAGTCTGCGGAAAGACTAAACGCACGACGGCGGTACTCGCCTAGCCTCGATTGGTCCGGCGCTGGCCTGTTTCCAGCAGCTGCACATCAACGTAACCGGTGCCCGGCATAGGAGAACCGCGTTGTTTGCGAAGCCGCGTGGCTTTGTACTCGTCCCTGGACAGGTTGAATCCATACCAGGCAATAAACCCCGCCAGCCCCATACCCCAAAGAGCGCCCCATGAGGGGCTATCTCCTTGAAATAGCGGGGACAGAAGCATCGCCACCGACGCAACGAACCCAATGCATCCGAATGCCGACAGAATCGCCATCCCCCACCAGGAACTCACCTGCGCCTGGCCGCGGCCTGGCGTGAATCCAATCTCATCGCCAGCGTAACTGTGGAGTTCGCCGGTGCTGGTCCTGCGGAGCACTCGCTTCTGACCGTTGGCCACGGCCTCCTTGTGCTCGGCATACACTTCATCGTCGCGCAGATCGCGCTCGGGGTCGTAAACCACGGCCAGCCTCCAAAGCTCGAAAAGTCCAGCCTAGCGGCCGCGGTGGCGGCTCAGCGGCTCGACTCACTCGCTCGATAACGGCGTGTAGCTACTTCTTCCCGGCCTTCAAATCCGCAACCACCTTTGCAATCCGCCGGGCACGGGTTTCCGGCGTCTTGGCGTCCCCGATCGGCTCCACGTACCTCCGCTGCGAACTGTAATTCAGGGTCTCGTAAAAGGCCTTCGCCCCAGGCTCGGCGTCCAGCGCGGCAGCCAAGTCCTGGGGCACCTCGATGATGCGGGGCTGGGTATCCACTTCCAGACCAACCTCCACCGTGTCCCCGGCGGCGGCACCGGTCAGCTCCCGGTTCGCCGCACTGACGCCCACCATGTACTTGCCGCCCATCACCGCAACGCTGCTGCGATAGCTCTGGCCGTTGATGGTCACCACCACCGGCGGGCGCTTTCCTGCACCCAACCCGTCAACGACCTCGTCCGGAACCTCGATGCCAGCCTTGTTGCCATCGCCCACGATGGTCGTAGTGAATTTCATGACCCAAGTATGCCGTCGGCTGAGAGTAGACGCACCCCGTCGGCTGGGCTACGTTCGAACGTAAGCGTCCCACCACAAAGGAGACAGAGCATGGATAACCAGGACCTGCTGGAACGTATTCAGTCGCTGGTCGAGGAGGAACACCGCTTGCGCGACTCCACCAGCACTGGGGCGGGGGATGACAGCGCCCGCCTCGCCCAGCTGGAGGCACAGCTGGACCAGTGCTGGGACCTGCTGCGCCAACGTCGCGCCAAGAAAAACGCCGGCGAGAACCCCGACGACGCCGAGCCCAGGCCGGTCAACGAGGTTGAGGGCTACCGCCAGTAGGCGCTACGCCCCTTCAAGCACCTGGCTGGTCGCCCACGCCAGGTACTTGGCCGCATTAGCCACGGCATCGGCGACGTCGGGAACACCATCCTTGCGCTGTGCAACGTCCAGCAACTGCGCGGCGGCCACGATGCCGTGTTTCGCCAGGTCTTCCGGCGTGACCGTGATGCGCCCCGCCACGGCCACCACTGGTATGCCGTGCACACTGGCGGCATCGGCTAGCGCGATCGGCGCCTTGCCCGTGAGCGACTGCTCGTCCATGGACCCCTCGCCGGTGATGACCAGGTCGGCCTCGCCCAGGTGCTGGGCCAGGCCCGTGAGGCCTGCGACCAACGCGAAGCCGCCTTCCAGCGCAGCGTCAGTAAAGGCCAGGAACGACGCCGGGAACCCGCCTGCCGCTCCGGCTCCGGGCACGTTAACGTCGCGGCCGGTGGTTTCCCGAAGGAGCGATGCCCAGTTGCGAAGGCCGGCGTCGAGCTTCTCTACAGCGTCCTCATCGGCGCCTTTCTGCGGACCGAAAACATGTGCGGCGCCATCAGGCCCGTACAGCGGGTTCCGGACGTCGACGGCGATGCGGAACGTCACGGCCGAAAGCCGCGGATCCAGCCCGGAGACATCCAAGGCGACGACGTCGGCCAGCGAACCGCCGCCGAGGGGCACCACGTTCCCCGCGGCATCGAGGGGCTTGAGCCCCAACGCACGCAAGGCTCCGCTGCCGCCGTCGGACATTGCCGAACCGCCCAACCCCAGCACGATCTCAGTGGCACCGGCTTCGAGAGCGGCGGCGATCAGCTGGCCGCAGCCGTAGCTGTGGGCGCGGAGCGAGTTCTCGGGAGTCGGCTCCATGTGCGCCAGGCCGGATGCTTGCGCGGTTTCGATCACGGCAGTGGCGCCGCCAAATGCGTCCTTGCGGATCGCCCAGGAAGCGCCAACAGGCTTGAGGATGGGCCCAACCACGGCGTTGTTCCGCTCTTCGTAGCCCGCTGCGATGGCGGCATCCAGTGTGCCTTCGCCGCCGTCGGCCACCGGGAACTGGGTGGTCACGGCGTCCGGGTAGACGCGGAGGGCGCCTTCGGCCATGGCTGACGCGGCTTCGGCAGCGGTCAGGGATCCCTTGAATTTGTCGGGGGCGATGAGGATACGCATGGATCCATCTTGCCAGCTTTGCTGGGAAAGCGCTTGCCGCAGCGTAACCTAGCCGTTCAACACTCTAACCGGAGCGTCCGCAAGCCACGCCTTCACGTCCTCGAAAGCGCCCCCATAGAACTGCCGGTAACTCTCATGAGTCACATAGCCGATGTGCGGCGAGAGCACCGTCCGGGGAGAGTGCAACAATGCATGCCCGGAAGGAAGCGGTTCCTCGTCGAAGACGTCCAAGGCGGCGCCCCTGATCCAGCCTTCCTCCAGGGCCTGCACGAGCGCCGCCTCATCCACCAGCGGACCCCGGGCCGTGTTCACCAACAGCCCCTCCGGGCCCAGAAGCCGGAGTTCCCTGGCGCCCACAATGCCCTCCGTACGCTCGGACAACCGGAGGTGCAGCGTGACCACGTCGGACTCGCGGAACAGCTCCTCTTTTGACACCTTCCGGGCGCCCGCAGCTTCGGCTGCTTCGGCAGTGAGGTTCTGGCTCCACGCCAGGATGTCCATCCCAAAGGCCTTGGCGTAGCGGGCCATCCGGGAACCGATCTTGCCCAAGCCCACAATGCCCAGGGTCTTTCCCTCGAGTTCGAACCCAACGCCCGTTTGCCACTCCCCTGCCCTGAGCGAGTTCTCCTCCACAGGAAGGTTCCGGGCAAATGCCAACAGGAGCGCCCATGCCAACTCCGGTGCCGCCGCCGGCGAACCAGCCGTACCGCACACCACAATCCCGCGCTCCTTTGCCGCTTCCATATCAATGGCGGCGTTGGCCATGCCCGTAGTCACCAGGAGCTTGAGGTTCGGCAGGGCATCCAAGGCACTCTGCGGGAAACGGGTGCGTTCGCGCATCGCCACAATGATGTCGAACGGCGCCAAAGCGGCCACGGCCTGCTCCTCCGAAACGAAAGGTGCGCTGAAAACGCTGACCTTCACGTCGTCGTCGAGCAGTGACTCCCACGGGGCGTAGTCCCCTGAGACTTGCTGGTAGTCATCAAGGATCGCTAAACGGAACAGGGTCACGCCAATCTCCCTCGCGCAGTGGCTGCTGGTACTGACCACCATCTCACGTAGGTTTTTGGGTGTCAGCCCAACCCGTAGGGCACGGTCGAAACGGTAGGAATGTGAGCGAGGGTCCACGGGAAACGGTAGGGATGTGAGCGAGGGTCCGGTTCCCCCCAACCCTCGCTCACATCCCACCCGCTTCAACCAAACGCTCGCTCACACCCACTCGCCGCGACGGACCAGGACTTCCTTGAGGAGGTCGAGCCGGTCGGACACGAGACCGTCCACGCCAAGATCCAGCAGCCGGTCCATTTCCGCGGGTTCATTGATGGTCCACACATGCACCTGCAGGCCCAGCCGATGGGCGCGTCGGACGAAACCCGGAGTCACAACCGGGAGCCTTCCGTAGCGGACCGGGACCTGGAAAACGTCGACGCCGGCAAGCAGCTTCCGTGCCAAAGTGGCGGGCAGGACAGGACCCAGAAGAACAAAAAGCGCCGTCAGAGTGCTGCCGGCCGAGGAGGCCACACGCCGTGATAACAGCCGAAGGACTGCGCGGCGGCGCCTGTCCGAAAAGCTCGTCACCAGGACCCGGTGGTGGATTCCATGCCTCTCAATGGCCTCCGCCAAGGGGCGCACCGAGTTCCAGTCCTTGACATCCAGGTTCAGCCGGGCGTCCGGCAACGAGGTAACCAGCTCGTCGAACGTTGGCACCGGCTCCATCCCACCAATGCGCGCCTTGGCAACCTCCGCGGCGGTCAGCGAGGAGACGGCGCCCACGGAATCGGTCACCCGGTCCAGGGACGAGTCGTGGAAGACCAGGACCACGCAATCACGGGTGGTGTGCACGTCCGTTTCCAGGTGCGCAGTTCCCAATTCGACTGCAGCCTTGAAGGCTGACATGGAATTCTCCAGGCCGTCCAACGAAAAACCCCGGTGCGCGAAGGCCAAAGGGCCAACCGAACCGTCCTTGCGGAGGAAATAGGGCAGCGTCACATCCGTAGCGTAGCCGACGTCCGCCCCAAAGAAGTGTGTCAGGCCTCGTGCGGAACGATCGCGACGCCGTCGCTGACGTGCACCAGCGTCCGGCCGCGACCGCCGTCGAGCTCCACCCAAACTGCTGTGGCGTCTCCGGTGACGGCGTCCACCACACCTGCGGACTCGTAACCGGGGGTGAGCGTGACCTTGACGCGGTCGCCCTGCCGCAGCGAGCGCCAGTGATGATCCGGTTCGATGCGCCGCAACGGCGCAGTGGTGAAATCGTTGATCCTACGCTTTGCCATGGTTCCCCTGCACCTTCGACGTGCTAACAAGTCCGTGGCTGAAAGCCTACGGGTGCCACGTGAACGCCGGTTGTATGGAGGCTGGGAACTCGGTGACAGCTGCGGCCTGCGAAACTAGGGGCATGACTGTATTGATTGCCGGGTGCGGCGACCTCGGAACCGAAGCCGGGCTTCGCTTCGCCGCCGCCGGCCGTGAGGTTGTTGGCCTGCGTCGGTCCCCCGAAAAGCTGCCGCCCCAGATCCGTGGAATGTACGCGGACCTCGCCAAGGACCTGCCGGAGTTTCCCTCGGATGTGGACATCGTGGTGATTGCCGTGGCAGCCGATACCTCCACCGAGGAGGCCTATCGCACGGCTTATCTGGAGGGCACCCGGAACGTGCTGGACGCGTTGGAGCGGCAAAGGTTGGAGCCGCGCCGGATCCTTTTCGTCTCCTCCACGGCTGTGTACAAGGATTCCGGCGGGGCTGTGGTGGACGAGTCCACGGCCACGGAGCCGACGCGCTTCAGCGGAAAAGTGCTGGTGGAGGCCGAAGAATTGCTGTTCTCCCGGACCCGAGGCACCAGCACAGAGGCCATCTCGTTGCGCCTGGGCGGCATCTACGGACCGGGACGCACCCGGCTGATTGACCAGGTCCGCACAGGACAAGCGGTCATTCCCGCCCGGCCCCGGCACACCAACCGCATCCACAGGGACGACGCCGCAGCCATGATCGTCCACCTCACCACCATGGACCAGGCTCCGGATCCGGTGTACATAGGCGTTGACGATCACGCGGCAGAAATGGGCGAGGTCATGCGGTTTCTTGCTGCTGAACTGGGCTGCCCGGAACCCCCGACGGCGGCACCCGGCGACGCGTCCGACGCCGGCCCTGGCGACAAACGCTGTTCGAACAAGCGTGTACGGGCCACCGGGGTCGAACTCACCTTCCCCACATATAAGGAGGGCTACCGCGCCCTGCTGGCGGGCAAGGGCGTGCGGCACCCGTGACGGGGCCTGCGTGGGGGCGGGCATATTTTGCCGCGCAGGCCGTGGCGGGGGCTGCCTGGTGGATCTCAGTCTTTGCCCTGCCACTGATCCGTGAATTAACGCTTGGACGGTTAGATCCTGTCATGGTTGCCTGTGCGGATATCCCGCTGTTCGTCGTGGCTTCGGCCGTGGCGGCCTGTGGCAACAAGGCGGCGGCTGTCATCGCCACCGCCTGGACCTGCTTGGTCACCGTGGCGTTGGCAAGCTATGCCACCATCAGCACCGAAGCAGGGTGGGGCGTTGTGGCCATGGCCGCCGCGTCCGCATGTTCCATAGTGGCGCTCTGCCTCGTTGCCTACGGACGAGTGCCATCTGAGTGGGTTCTCCGCGGTCCGTTCGCGTTCCGCCCAGCAGCGCAACGCCCCACGGCAGCTCCGCATGTCGCGACGACTTTCGCGCAACTCGTGCTCTTCTGGAGCTTCTTCCTGGGAGTGATTCCCCTCGCGGTGTCAGCACTGGAGCACCGCTGGGCTGTCGCCCTGCCGATCCCTGGCATCGCAGGCGTGATAGGCGCGGTCCTCCTGGTACTTGCCAGCGCACTGGGCATCTATTCAGCACTGGCCATGTCCACCCTTGGACAGGGCACGCCGCTGCCATCCGCAATGCCCAACCGTTTGGTCATCGCCGGGCCGTACCGCTGGATCAGGAACCCGATGGCTCTCGCAGGAATCGTGCAGGGCGCTGCCATCGGACTCATGCTGGGATCGTGGCTGGTGGTCGCTTACGCGGTGATTGGCTCGCTGGTGTGGAATTACGCAGTGAGGCCCCACGAAGAAGCTGATCTCCGCCGACGGTTTGGCACAGACTTTGACCGCTACTGCGACAACGTCCGTTGTTGGGTCCCGCGGTTCGGAAACTAAACCCGCTGTTCGGTGAGTTTCGCCTCAAGAACCTGGGCCACGCCGTCGTCGTCGAAGTGGGGAGCCTGCCGGCCGGCGGCAAGAATGGCCTCCGGGTGTCCGCTGGCCATCGCGTAGCCGTGGCCTGCCCAGCGGAGCATCTCAATGTCGTTGGGCATATCCCCGAACGCCACGACGTCCGCGGCCTCGATCCCCAGCGACTCGGCGTACTTGGCCAGGGTGACGGCTTTGTTGATGCCTTGGACTGACATTTCCAGCATTGCCGTGCGTGGGGCCGAATGCGTCGTGCTCACCAAGTGGGCGACTGCCGGCTGCACCTCGGCAAGGAAATCGTCAGGGGTGCCCTTGCGGGTGATCGCCAGGAACTTTACGACGGCGTCATCCGCCGTCAGCGTCTCGTCCAACGGCCGGGGGGTGAACTCGGCAAGCAGCTCACTGGTTTCGTTCTCGATGAAGCCCGGCTCCAGCTGGAAACCTGTCAGGGTTTCGACCGCGAACAGGGCATCGGGCCTGATGGACTTGATGATGCGGCGGGCCTCAAAGACTGACGCGGCGTCCAGGACGCATGAGGAAAGTGCTTTTTCGGATTCCAAATCCCACACGACCGCGCCGTTGGAACAGATCACGATTCCGCTGTGGCCGAGCTGCTCCTGAAGCGGGTAAAGCCACCGCGGCGGCCGGCCCGTGACGAAGACCAGTTCCACCCCTGCGTCACGGCACGCCTGGAATGCCTTGATGGTCCGGTCACTGATTTTGCCGTCGTGACCGAGGATGGTGCCGTCAATATCGCTTGCTACGAGCCGCATCAATCCAGTCTAGTGGGCTGCTGATCTGGCGCCGCCGAAGCCAAGTGATAGCGCAGCCCTGGAAGTGCCCCATAGTGTGGGTTCATGAGCGAGAAGACCGGAACAATCGAAGAACACAGCACACGCGGCGCGTATGTCACCGGCGGTGAGTTCAACCGGGACACGAATTATATTGAGGACCGCATCACCCGCGATGGCGCACCCGGACCTGACGGAGAACCGGGCTGGCCTGTCGAACCGGGACGGTATCGCCTCATCGCAGCGCGGGCATGTCCGTGGGCCAACCGAACTGTGATTGTCCGCAGGCTCCTTGGGCTCGAAGACGTCATCAGCCTCGGCCAGCCAGGACCCACGCACGACGCCCGCTCCTGGACGTTCGACCTCGATCCGGACGGCAAGGATCCCGTGCTGGGCATTGAGCGGCTGCAGGAGGCGTTCTTCCGCCGCTTCCCGGATTACCCCCGAGGCATCACTGTTCCGGCCATTGTCGATGTCCCCAGCGGAGCAGTGGTCACCAACAACTTCCCCCAGATCACTCTGGACTTCTCCACGGAATGGACGGAGTTCCACCGGCCCGGCGCCCCGCAGCTCTATCCGGAACACCTGCGCGAGGAGATCGACCTGGTCAACAGGCGCGTCTTTACCGAGGTCAACAACGGCGTGTACAGGTGCGGGTTCGCGGGCTCACAGGAGGCCTACGACGCCGCCTACGAACGGTTGTGGACGGCCTTGGATTGGCTGGAGGAACGGTTGACGACCCAGCGCTACCTGGTGGGCGACACCATCACGGAGGCCGATGTCAGGCTCTTCACCACCTTGGCCCGCTTCGATGCCGTCTACCACGGACACTTCAAGTGCAACCGGAACAAGCTCAGCGAAATGCCTGCCTTGTGGGGCTACGCCCGGGACTTGTTCCAGACTCCGGGCTTCGGCGACACCATCGATTTCGTGCAGATCAAGCAGCACTACTACATCGTGCACGAGGATATTAACCCCACGCAGATCGTTCCTGCCGGCCCGGACCTGTCCGGGTGGCTTACCGACCACGGACGCGAGGCCCTGGGCGGCAACCCCTTTGGTGAGGGCACCCCACCGGGCCCGGTCAAGGCAGGTGAAGAGGTAGCCGCAGGGCACGGGGCCGGCTAGCTCCTAAGCCGCACCCTGGTTGAGCTCGGCGCGGGTCGGGGGGTTGGCCCCGGCCCGCGAGACCGTGACAGCGGCAGCACGCGTTGCATGATCCAGGATCGCGGCGAGTGTCTCCGCAGGCATGGCCCGGAGCGCGTCCCTGTTCTGCGCCCCGTCCAGCCCGTGGTCCACAATCGCGGACAGCAGCCCGGCCATGAACGAGTCCCCCGCACCCACAGTGTCCACGACGTTCACGGAGGGCGCGGCCACTTCCGTTTCCCCGGCCCGTGTGATCCCCCATGGCCCGCGTGATCCACGGGTCACCACCACCAACGCAGGTCCTTCGTCGCCGCCCAGGGCCAACCAACGGCGCGCGGATTCCGTCGGATCGACGCCGGGATACAGCCATTCGAGGTCCTCGTCAGAGGCCTTTACGACGTCGGACAGCACCACGAAGCGTTCGGCTTGCCTACGTGCGTAGTCGACGTCCGTGATGATGCTTGGACGGCAGTTGGGATCGAAGCTGATGGTGCTGGCCGGGTGGGCATGCTCGACGGCGGCAAGCACCTCCGCGGCGCCGGGCTCCAAGGCAGTGGCGATGGAACCTGTGTGGAGCAGGGTGGTGCCCTGCAGCATGAGCGGCAGCCGCGGGGCGAGGCCGGGCAACTCCCAAGCGAGGTCGAACGCGTAGGTGGCGGCGCCGTCGTCATCGATTTCAGCGGTGGCGACGCTGCTTGGTTTGTCGTCCGGCGGCAGCGGCACCATCACCGAACTTGAACGCAGGTGCGCGGCGATCGAGTCGCCGTAAGCGTCGCGGCCGTACCGCCCGATGAACTGGACGGGGTGGTCCAGGCGCGCCAGCCCGACTGCCACGTTGAGCGGGCTCCCGCCCACATGCGCCTCGATTCCAGAGGAGCGTTGAACGACGTCCACCAGGGCTTCACCAATGACAGTCAGCATGGGACCACTCTGCCAGAGCGCGGCCTCCGCAGCCCAACAATTACGAGAGCAATCGCTGCACCAGCTCGCGGCACTTCTTGTAAGCCACTGCCTTGGGATCGATCAGGTCGAAATGGTCGCCGGGCACGCGCAACAGTTGGGCCGCGCTACCGGCAGCCGTGGCCGCAGCAACGTAGGCCTCGGACTGGCTTGCAGGAACGTCCTCGTCTTCCGTGGCGTGCACGGCATAGACGGGGACGTTGATGGGCAGCAAACTCATGGGATCCGCGTATTTATGCCGTTTGGGGAATCTGGCCGAATCACCGCCCATGAGGTTGCAGACTGCGCCGTTGCTGAGGTTGAGCTTCTCCGCGGCCGCAAGGTTGAGCAGGCCGGACTGGCTCACCACGCCTGTCAGGTGGACCGCGTTGTCCTCGGGTGAGCGCACCAGTTGGCGGTCGGCGTCGGGAGTTCCTATGGCCGAAAGCCGCTCACGACCGGCGGCCCAGACAGCAAGGTGACCGCCGGCCGAATGCCCGAGTGCCACCACTTTGCCCAACTGGAGGTCGTGGTCGCCCGCGATTTCGGACAGATGGTCGATGCCGGCCAGGATGTCCTCGAAAGTATGGGGCCAACCACCGCCGTTCCCTGCCCGCCGGTATTCAAGGTTCCAGGCCGTGATGCCGTGCGCTGCAAGGTCCCGCGCAAGGGGCTCACCGAGCTCCGCACCGTACTGCGAGCGCCAGTAGCCGCCATGGATCACAACGGCGACTCCACCGGCAGCTGCTGATGCGCCGCGATGGTTCCCGTTGTTCGGTTCAGGTATGAAGAGTTCGCCCCACTGACTGGGGTGTTCGCCGTAGCTGTACTTGTGCCGCAACATTGCGCCCTCCTTTGTACTGAGCCTATCGTGACGATCCGGAAGTTTGGCTAGGGGCACCCCGACGGCGAGTGGCCGGGTTCAGTGTCGGACCCGACCCGTAAGCTGGGGGCATGGCAAGCAATTGGGACAGCCTGGACCAGGACCAGCGCGACGCAGTGGACGCGAACGTGGCCCTCTACGAGCGGGTTCGTCCCGCCCTCAAGCGCGTTACCCGCGATGTCCTGCTCACGTTGAGGGACATGCTGAACGACGCCGAAGTCACGCCGTTGTTCGTCACGGGACGGACAAAGACCGTGGAGTCGTTCCGGGAAAAGATTTCCCGGACGGATGATCCCTTGGAGCCGGGCGGTCCGCGGGTCCTCAAGTTCCCGGACCCTTTCCGCACGTTGAACGACATGGTGGGCATCCGTGTCATCACCAAGCTGCCCGCCGAAAACGCTGCGGTAGCCAACATCATCAAGCGGCAGCGTCAGCTCTTTGATTGCCGTGGCGACCGCGAGAAGGACATCGGCTCCATCGAGTCCGGGACCTACGGCTACTCCAGCCGCCACCTGATCCTTCGCACTATCCAGAACGAGGCCGTCAAGGAGTACCAGCACGTCTTCAATCCGGACATGCCGGCCAACGGCAGCTATTTCTTCGAATGCCAGATCCGTACCGTGTTCGCGCACGCCTGGAGCGAGATTGAGCACGACATCCGTTTCAAGGCCGAAGATCCACGAGCCTGGACGCCCCATTTCGACCGTCAGTTCACAGCAACCGCGGCAATGTTGGAAACGGTGGAGAGCGCCTTCGCCGACCTCCATGAGCGCTACGAGGAAGTCCGCAGCTACTGGGACCTGGAGGGTGAGGGCGGTTCGCCCCTGACTCCCAATCGGGTTCGTGATGTCTGGCGGACGCTCCTTCCCCACGTTGACCGTAAAGTTGATGACGACTGGGGATGGGCCGCCGAGTTGCTTGCCGCCCACGGACTGACCAAGACCGTGGAACTGGCTGGGCTGCTCAGCGCCAACCGGATCACCGAGGTCCGCAAGGCCCTGGACCACCGCTACTCCCCCGGCCCCGACCGCCTCCTGGATGACCTCCTGCTGTGGCAGTACGGAACCGAACACATTGATCTCACCGCCGAGGCGCCCGACGTCGTTCCGCACCCGCGGCGCGACAGCCTCCAGCGGCGTCTTAAGCAGATTGAGCGCTACCGTCAGACTGCTTTGTAAAGACCGCCCCCAATAAGGACCCATGACTCCCGAGCAACTCATGTCACTGCGGGTGACGTTCCGTTCGCCCCGCCGCCTGCTGACGGAATCCCTCGCGGGTCTCGTGGTGGCTTTGGCACTCATCCCGGAGGCCATCGCGTTCTCGGTGATTGCGGGCGTGGATCCTCGGATCGGGTTGTTCGCTTCGTTCACCATGGGCGTGGTGACCGCACTGGTGGGAGGCCGTCCCGCCATGATCTCCGCGGCAACCGGGGCGGTGGCACTGGTGATCGCTCCGGTGATGAAGGAACACGGACTCGACTACCTGATTGCCACGATCATCCTGGCCGGGGTTTTCCAGATCATCCTGGCGGTGCTGGGGGTGACACGGCTGATGCGTTTCATCCCGCGTTCGGTGATGATCGGTTTCGTGAATGCACTGGCCATCCTGGTGTTCATGTCGCAAATGCCGGAACTCTTCAACGTCCCTTGGGCGGTGTATCCGATCGTCATCGTGGGATTGGTGATCGTGTTTCTTCTGCCGCGCTTCACCAAGGCTGTTCCTGCTCCCTTGGTGGCGATTGTGCTCATCACCTTGGTCACTGTGCTTGGTGGAATCGACGTTCCGACCGTGAGCGACAAGGGCGAACTCCCGGACAGCCTCCCGGGCTTCTTCCTGCCTAACGTCCCCTTGAACCTGGAGACGTTCCGGATCATCGCACCCTTCGCCTTGTCCATGGCCTTGGTGGGTCTGCTGGAGTCGCTCATGACCGCCAAGCTGGTGGACGACATCACGGACACCCGTTCCAACAAGACACGGGTCTCCTGGGGCCAAGGTGCGGCAAACATCGTGACCGGGTTCCTGGGCGGCCTGGGCGGATGCGCCGTCATCGGGCAGACCATGATCAACGTCAAAGGCTCGGGGGCACGCAGCCGGCTGTCCACGTTCCTTGCAGGCGTGTTCCTCCTGGTGCTGGTGGTCGTCTTGGGTGACGTTGTGGGCATGATCCCCATGGCAGCCTTGGTGGCCGTCATGATCTTCGTTTCCCTGATCACCTTCGACTGGCACTCCGTGCGGCTTTCAACCCTGAAGCGCCTCCCGAAATCCGAGACTGCGGTGATGCTGGTGACCGTTGCCGCTGTGGTGGCGACACACAATCTGGCGGTGGGAGTCGGCGTCGGCGTTCTGACCGCAATGGTGCTGTTTGCGCGGCGGGTGGCCCATTTTGCGACAGTCGAGCGGACCGAACTGGAGCTCAACGGAGAGACCGTGGCGACGTACACGGTAGACGGTGAACTCTTCTTCGCCTCATCCAACGATCTCTACACCCAGTTCGATTACGCAAAGGATTCCTCAGAAGGCATAGATCGCGTAGTTATCGATCTCCACGGCTCGCACATCTGGGATGCGTCTACGGTGGCCGTCCTCGATTCAGTGACTGAGAAGTATCGCAACCATGGGCGCGAGGTGGAGTTCATTGGGCTGAACGAGGCCAGCGTGCGCATGCGGGAGCGTCTGGCGGGGAAGCTCAACTCCTGACCAAACCGGGGATGAGACGACGGTCATCTGACATATACACGGCCGTGAATGTAACGAAGTCGTCCCTGCCGCGGGCCAAGTGTGAGCATGGATGAATGCTTGAGGCAACCAATACCCCGCCAAAGACCCAAGAACCCGCGAACGCAGCCCTTGCCGCTGAGGCCAGGATTGCGCGTATTGCCGTGACGGTGTTCCCGCTCCTGGTGGTGGCCGCAGGTGTCCTCGGGTTCCTGCTTCCGGATGTCTTCAAACCCATGGGCACCGCAGTTCCCTACCTGCTCGGCACCATTATGTTCTGCATGGGCCTGACGTTGACCCCACCGGACTTTGCCTCGGTTGCCCGCCGCCCCTGGGCCGTGGCACTGGGTATTGTGGCGCACTACGTGATCATGCCCGGCGCCGGTTGGCTCATCGCCGTTCTTCTGCAATTGCCGCCGGAACTGGCCGTGGGCCTCATTCTGGTGGGTTGCGCTCCGTCGGGTACTGCCTCGAACGTCATGGCGTTCCTTGCCAAGGGCGACGTTGCCCTTTCTGTGGCTGTCGCCTCGGTTTCGACACTGATCGCACCCCTTGTGACACCGGCACTGACGCTGTTCCTGGCGGGTTCCTTCCTGCACATCGACGCCGGCGCCATGGTCCTGGACATCGTAAAGACCGTCTTGCTGCCGGTCATCGCAGGCCTGCTGGCCCGCTTGTTCCTTTCCAAGCTGGTCGCAAAGGTCCTTCCGGTACTCCCCTGGGCGTCCGCCGTCGTTATTTCCCTGATCGTGGCGATCGTCGTGGCGGGCAGCGCCAGCAAGATCGTTGCTGCCGGCGGAATTGTCTTCCTGGCAGTCGTCCTCCACAACGGCTTTGGCCTGGGGTTGGGCTACTTGGCCGGCAAACTCGGCCTCCTGGACGACAAAGCCCGCCGTGCCCTCGCATTCGAGGTGGGCATGCAGAACTCGGGGCTGGCCGCCACGCTGGCTACCGCCCACTTCGGCGCACTGGCCGCACTGCCGTCCGCCGTGTTCTCCCTGTGGCACAACATTTCCGGCGCGATTGTCGCCGCCTGGCTGGCTCGGCGTCCGCTGAAGGACTAACCCCGGGTGGTGCCGCGCCGGTGCAGTTTCCACGGCGAGGCCACCCGGACGCCGGCGGCGGGAGTGGTGCCAGACAGGCGGTCCAGGAGCATATGGACCACCTTTTCGAAGATCGGGTCAGGTCCCACGGTGGTCAACGCGGGATCGTATTCCTGGCCCTCCGTTGAGTTGCCCACACCGACTATCTGGATATCTTCAGGCACCCGGAGGCCCAGCCTGTAGGCGGCGCGGATGGCCTGCAACGCCTCCATGTCGTCGGTGCAGACCATGGCGGTGGGCCGGTTGGGCATCTGGAGCAGCTCGAGCGCCGACCGGTACGCGGTAGCCGGGTGGTGATTCGACGTCCTGACCAGAGACTCGTCGAGCGGAATTCCGGCCCTCTCAAGCCCAGCAGCGTATGCGGCATAGCGGCTCTTCCGGCGGCCTGCCGGATCGGCCCTGCGGATGCAGGCGATCCTGCGGTGGGACGCGGTGAGGAACTCCATGCACTCCCTCAGCCCAGCCTCGGATTCAGGGGCCAGGACGTCGAATCCCTGCGGTTTCATGGTCCCCGAGATCACCACTTGGGCAACCCCGCGGCGGGCCAGCTCCGTGACGGTCTGGTCCTCGGACCTCGATTCCGGGAAGTAGCCGATGATCACACCGTCAGCACCGCCGGACATCATGAACTGACGCCAATCGTCGCCCAACAGGATCACTGGCTGGAACCCATGCTCGGGCAGGATCTTTGCGGCCGTTGTTGCCAAGGCCCGGTCCCAAGGCCACTCGAGGTTCCCGATCGCCACAGCCACTACGTCCGTCTTGCCCCGACGCATTCCCCGGGCAGCCTGATTTGGCACATAACCCAGCTCTTTGACCGCCGCCAGCACCCGGTCCTGGGTGGGCTGGCTGATCCGGGTTGTGCCGCCGTGCCGGCCGGAGAGCACGTATGACACCGTGGTCAGCGATACGTCGGCCGCCGTCGCAACGTCACGGATGGTGGGCTTGGATCCCTTGCTCACGGGGCGACTCCTGATAGACAGCGCATTTCCTGAACTCTATCTTCAACCAGTTGGACTCCCCTTGACGCAATTAGTTGAGAGCGTTAACAATTACGGGAGTTATCTGTATCCCAAGCTGGAAGATCATTCAATGAAGAACTGGGCAGGAAACCTCGAGTACTCCTCCACGGAAGTGCATCGACCCACGTCGGTTGGCGAGCTGCAGGAGCTCGTAGCCAATGCGCCCCGCATCAAGGCTCTCGGCTCCCGGCACTCCTTCAACACCGTCGCCGACACGGACGGGACCCACATCCTGCTCGACGCCCTGCCTCAGGAAATTGCCCTCAACAAAGACAAAGGGACCGTCAAGGTCAGCGGCGGGATCAGCTACGGCGCGCTGGGACGCGCGCTGGAGGAACAGGGATACGCCATCCACAACCTCGCATCGCTTCCCCACATCTCCGTCGCCGGCGCCATCCAAACAGGCACGCACGGCAGTGGGGTCAACAACCCCTCCCTGGCTGCCGCCGTCGTGGGCGTTGACCTTGTGCGCGCCTCCGGCGAGCTGGTAACGCTCACCGCGGACGACGACGAATTCCTCGCCAGCGTGGTGGGCGTAGGAGCCCTGGGCATTGTGACGGGCTTGGAGCTTGCCGTCAGGCCCAGCTACGAGGTCCGCCAGCGTGTCCTCACTGATCTGTCCTGGGACGGCGTCCTGGCGAACTTCCACACCATCGCGGCCAGCGCCTACAGCGTCAGCTTCTTCACGAATTACACGGGAGATGCCATCCCCCAGGTGTGGTTCAAGGCTTTGGACACCGAAACTCCCCTCGCGGACCTGTTCGGCGGGACGCCTGCGACCGCGGCACTGCACCCGCTGCCTGATATGTCCGCCGAGAACTGCACCGAGCAGCTGGACGTCCCCGGAAAGTGGCTTGATCGCCTGCCGCACTTCCGGCACGAATTCACGCCAAGCAATGGCGAGGAACTCCAGAGCGAATTCCTGCTGCCCCTGGACCAGGCGCCTGCGGCACTACAGGCTGTCCGAGGCCTGGCGGCCACGTTGGCACCGCTGTTGTTCATCTCCGAAATCCGCACAGTGGCCGCGGACGAGTTCTGGCTCAGCCCTTTCTACCAGCAGCAAAGCGTAGCGCTGCACTTCACGTGGAAGCCCCTGCAGGCCGAGGTGGAGGCGGTACTCCCCGAACTCGAGGAAGCGCTGCGTCCGTTCGGTGCCCGGCCGCACTGGGGCAAACTCTTCACCCCCAGCCAGTACGACTTTGCCGCTCTCTACCCCCGTTTCGGGGATTTCCGCGCGCTCGTCCAGGCGAACGACCCCACGGGCAAGTTCCGCAACGGTCTCCTGGACAGAGTGCTGGGCGTAGCCGTCACGTCCTAGCTGGACACCTGGGCCGTTGCCGGGCCGCTGTTCCGTTGCTGGCCAGCGACGGAACAGCGGGTTGGCAACGCGATAGGCGAGGGCTCCTACTCGATGTGGGCCAGGACAGCGCCTGCCGTAACAACTCCGCCAGCGGCCGACACTACCTCTGACAGTGTGCCCGTCCGGTGCGCGGGCACCTGGGTTTCCATCTTCATGGCTTCCAGGACAACCAACGGATCACCGGCGGTAACCTCAGCTCCCGGGTCGACGAGCCACTTCACCACTGTGCCCGCCATGCTGGAGACCAGTGCGGACTCGGCGGGTGAGTCGCCGACGCTTGAGACAGAACCCGGCGTATCGGTCGATGTGGAAAAGGTTGGGACGCCCTGTCCTGACCGGGCCCAACCATCCAACAAATCGGCTGGAAGACCCACGGCGAGCCTCTTGCCATCAACGTCGACAGTGATGGTTCGCCGTTCTCCTCCCGGGGCCACCACGTTGTACTCGGGATCTGCGGGGATTTTGTCGGCAAAGTCGGTTTCGATCCACCGCGTGTGCACCCTGAGTCCGGCAGCGGAGGTGAAGTCCTCGGATTCCAGGACGGCCCGGTGGAACGGCAGAACGGTGGCCAGGCCGGTGATGGTGATTTCGCCGAGGGCACGGCGGGCACGGCGCAGAGCCTGCTGCCGGTCGGCTCCAGTGACGATCAGCTTGGCCAACAGCGAATCAAACTGCGGCGCAACGAACGAACCGGAGCGTACACCGCTGTCCAAACGGATGCCCGGTCCGGTGGGCGCCTCGAACAGAGCCACGGTGCCCGGTGAGGGCAGGAAGCCGCGGCCCACGTCCTCGGCGTTGATGCGGAACTCGAAGGAGTGTCCGCGCGCCACGGGATCCTCGGTAATGCTCAACGGCAACCCTGCAGCGATCCGGAACTGTTCCTGCACAAGATCAATTCCAGCGGTTTCTTCCGTGATGGGGTGCTCGACCTGGAGGCGGGTGTTGACCTCGAGGAAGGCTACGGCGCCATCTGCTGAGACCAGGAATTCCACCGTTCCGGCACCGTAGTAGCCGGCTTCGCGGACGATTGCCTTCGCGCCATCGTAGATTTGCTGGCGCTGGGCATCGCTCAGGAAGGGCGCGGGAGCTTCCTCCACGAGTTTCTGGTGTCGGCGCTGAAGGGAGCAGTCACGTGTGCCCACGACCACCACGTCGCCATGGACGTCCGCAATGATTTGGGCCTCGACGTGGCGCGGCCGGTCAAGATACTGCTCCACGAAGCATTCGCCGCGACCGAATGCTGCCACAGCTTCACGGACGGCGGAATCGAAGGCTTCCTCCACTTCGGCCAGTTCGCGAACCACCTTCAGTCCGCGGCCGCCACCACCAAAGGCAGCCTTGATGGCGATAGGAAGTCCGTGTTCCTCAGCGAACGCCCGAGCCTCGGCGGCCGAAGAAACCGGGCCGTCGCTGCCGGCAACAAGGGGAGCTCCGGCGCGGACGGCGATTTCGCGGGCCGTGATCTTGTTGCCCAACTGCCGGATCGACTCCGGCGAGGGACCGATCCACTCGAGTCCGGCGTCGAGCACTGCCTGTGCGAAATCGGCGTTCTCGGAGAGGAAACCGTATCCGGGGTGGACGGCGTCCGCGCCGGACTGCTCCGCCACCGCGAGCAGCTTCCCGATGTTCAGGTAGCTCTCAGCGGGAGAGTTTCCGCCCAGGCTGTAGGCTTCGTCCGCAGTGGCAACGTGCAGGGCATCGGCGTCGATGTCCGCGTAAACGGCCACCGAGGCAATGCCGGCGTCGTCGCAAGCACGGGCGACGCGGACGGCGATTTCGCCACGGTTCGCGATCAGGACCTTGCGCATCAAATACTCACTTCTCTGGGGTGTTCATAAAAGTCGTTGAATCCGGAACGAACCGGAATCGGATTCGTCCGCCGATGGGCACCTGCGCGGCACGGTCCAGGTGTTCATCGCGCACCACGCCGATTACCGGATAGCCGCCGGTGATGGGGTGGTCGGCCAGGAACAGCACGGGCAGTCCGGCGGGTGGAATCTGGAGGGCTCCGGCCATGTTGCCTTCACTGGGTAGTTCACCTTCGCGGCTACGCTCCAGCGGGGTGCCGTCCAAACGCATGCCCACCCTGTTGGACTGCGGCGTGACCACCCATTCCTGGGAGCACAGCGAATCAAGCGCCTCCTGTTCGAACCAGTCGGCCCGGGGTCCGGGAACTACGTCCAGCTCCGTGACGCCGTTGCCCGGGAATTCGGGTTGCAGTTCGGGGCTGCCAACAGCAGTGGAAACGGTAGCTTCGCCCACCGGGAGCATCTGTCCTATAACCAAAGGAGCCGGGCCGATCCCGGACATCGTGTCCGCCGAACGGCTACCCAGGACCTCGGGAACGTCTACTCCGCCCCGGATGGCCACGTAATTCCGAAAGCCGGACTCGGGGGCACCCAGGGTGAGTACTTCGCCGTCGAGCAGCGCGAACGGCGTGGACATTGCGACGGCGCGCGCGGCGGCGCCCTCAGATTCAACCCACGACGGCGGCTGGATGGCCAGCGTCGTCGGCGCACCTGTCACGGCAATCACTTGGTCGCCGACTGCCTCGATCGTCAGCCCGCCGTTGACGCTTTCAATGCCGGCGGCCGAGGAACCATTCCCCACCAAGCGGTTGGCCCGTCGCAGTGAAGCCCTGTCCAAGGCACCGGCAGCAGACACACCCAGCGGACCGAAGCCGCGGCGTCCCAGGTCCTGGATGAGGCTCTGGGCACCCGGATTCAGAATTCGAAGACCCGAGTCAGGGTGGTGCTCCGCTTCGGGCTCAGGCAACGTCGAAGCACTGCTCGTGACCACTTCGCGGACGGCCCGGTACTGCACCCGGTCGCCGGGACGAACCAAGGCAGGCTGGGACCGTTGCAGATCCCACATCCTGGCCCCGGTCCGGCCGATCAATTGCCACCCACCGGGCGAACGGCGGGGATAAACGGCGGAATACTGCCCGCCCAGGGCCACGGATCCCGCGGGAACCGCTGTGCGTGGTGACGGACGCCGAGGAACCGTGAGTGCCTCGTTCTCGCCCACCATGTAGCCAAAACCGGGCGCGAAGCCAGCGAAGGCCACGGTCCAGATCTGGCCCGTGTGGGCGGCAACAACACCATCCACGCTCAGGCCGGTCAACTCCGCGACATCGGCGAGGTCGTCGCCGTCGTACACGGTGTCGATGACCACCAGTCCGGAATCTGCAATCTCGGGCGCACTGAGTTCCAACTCCAGGAGCCGGGCGCCGATAGCGCGGGTGGCGGCAGCAGACTCACCCACCACCATCACTGTTTCCGCGGCGGCAAGAACGTCCACCTGCCCCGGCAACGGCGCCTTGTTGAGCATGTCCTGCAGGGCGAGGACATCCTGCAGCCCATCCAGTTCGGCCAGTACAGCCCGGGTGCCGACCGGACGAACGGATCGAACCCTTTTTGCGGTGGTGGTGTGCATTACGGTTTCCATCTTTCGCTACGCCGCCGGCTGAGCGTGCGTCCCCTGCACCAAACGAACGTCTTCTTCAGGTTTGGGGTCACGGCCCAGGAGCATGCCCACGATCGTGACGACTGCCGCAACGAGGATGTAGACGGCGATCAAATACCAGCCACCGCCCGCAGCACCGTAGAGCGCCGTAAAGATGATGGGGGCGACGGCTCCGCCGATCACACCGGCCAGGGTGTAAGCCAGCGAGCTGCCGGCGTAGCGCAGCCGCGCCGGGAACTGCTCGGTGATGAAGGCTGCCTGGGGTCCGTACATGAAGGCGTGAAGAGCCAGGCCGATCACGGTTCCAATGGTCAGCATGGCGACGGACTTGCCCTGGATCATCAGGAAGAACAACGGGATGTAGGCTGCGGTTGCCGCTGCTGCAATGCCGTAGACCCAGCGTCGGTTGAAGCGGTCAGTCAGAGCCCCGGCCAGCGGGATCAGGAAGAGCTGGAATGCGGAACCGATCAGGATGGCGGACAGGACATTTCCTGTGGTCATGCCCAGCTGCTTGGTGGCGTAGACGGCCACGAACACCGTGAAGAGCGCGTAGAGGATGTCGGGGCAAACGCGTGAGAGTGCTGCTGCCACCAATGCCTTGGGCTCCGTGGTGAAGACTTCCTTGATAGGAGCTTTGGGGCGGTCGCCCTGAGCCTGGATGGCCTTGAACACCGGGGTTTCCTCGAGCTTGAGGCGGATGATCAGGCCGAACACCACCAAAAGTGCTGAGGCGAGGAAGGCCACACGCCAACCCCAGGAAAGGAAGGCTTGGTCGCTGAGGGTTGCGGCGAGAACGGCAAGGACGCCATTTGCCATCAGGTTGCCCGCCGGCGGGCCGATCTGCGCTGCCGAGGACCAGAAACCACGCTTGTTGGGGTCACCGAATTCGCTCGACAAGAGGACTGCGCCGCCCCATTCGCCACCGACGCCGATGCCCTGGGCCAGACGCAGCAGCACAAGGATTGTTGGAGCTGCCACGCCGATCACGGAGTAGTCCGGCAGTGCTCCGATGAGGACGGTGGCCACCCCGATCAGGACAAGGGTGAAAACAAGGACGTACTTGCGGCCGATCTTGTCGCCAAGGCGGCCGAAGATGACGCCGCCAATCGGACGGGCCAGGTAGCCAACCGCGAAGGCTGAGAACGAGAGCAACAGCGCCACGAATTCGTCATTGCCCGGGAAGAAGATCTTCGGGAAGACGAGTGCGGACGCCACAGAGTAGATGGCGAAGTCGTAGTACTCCAGCGAGGTGCCGGTGAGGCTGGCGACGTACGCCTTAAGCGCACCTGGCGGCGGCTTCCTTGTCGCTGCCTTTGCTGCGTTGTTGGTGCTGGTCATGATGACCTCCGGGGGATGAGGGATGGTGCGGGGCGCCCGAGGTGGGCTAAAGGAACGAGCCGACAGTCACGCCGGCACCGCTGAGGGCGGATTTCACTGCGGTAGCCATGGCAACGGCTCCGGGTGAGTCACCGTGAACGCAGATGCTCTCTGCGCGGATGTTCAGGATGGAACCGTCCGTGGTCCTGACAGACTGTTCGGTGGCCATCCGCAGGACGTGCTCCGCAACGTCGGCGGGATCGTGCAGAACAGCACCTGGCTGGTTGCGCGAAACGAGCGTTCCGTCGGGGTTGTAAGCGCGGTCCGCGAATGCTTCGGCCACGCCACGCAGGCCGGCGTCTTCAGCGAGGCGGAGGACTTCGGAGCCTGGGAGGCCGAGGATCGGAAGGTTGGGGTCTACCGATTTCACGGCTTCGACGACGGCGCGCGCCTGGGCGGTGTGCTTGACGATCGCGTTGTAGAGACCGCCGTGGGGCTTCACGTACTGGACGCGGGCTCCGGTGGTGGCGGCCAGCGCTTGCAGCGCTCCGATTTGGTACACAACGTCGTCTGCCAGCTCCACTGGATTGATGTCCATGAACCGCCGACCGAAGCCTGCGAGGTCGCGGTACCCGACGTGGGCGCCAATCACGACGCCGGCCTCCACCGCCTTCTCGCAGGTGCTGCGGATGACGCTGGGGTCGCCAGCGTGGAATCCACACGCGACGTTGGCACTGGACACCGACTCAAACATGGCCGCATCATCACCAAGCGTCCAGCGGCCGAAGGATTCGCCGACGTCGCTGTTCAGATCGATGATTGCCATGATGTGATCCCTGCCTCGTGATGTGCGTTACATCAAGGATGCACCAAACTGCTGGATTGTTCAACAATCCAGCGATCCTGATTTTCGGCAATCGTGTAATTTTGGTGTCATGGCCAGTGCAGATCAGGAATCAAGCGAACAAACTGGCTTTGATGGCGCGCGCGCCAGGATGCGGCTCCGGGTTCCGTCCGTGGCTGAACGCGTCGCCGAAGAACTGCGTTATCAACTCGCCGAGGGCTTCCTCGTACCGGGCTCCAAGCTCACCGAAGCCACCATCGCCGAGGACCTGGGCGTCTCCCGCAACACCGTCCGTGAAGCCTTCGCCGAACTGGCCGCTGAACGACTCCTCCTCCGCCAGCCCAACAAGGGCGTCTACGTCGCCACCCTTGAGGCCGGCGATATCCACGACGTCTACACCGTCCGCCGCGCCATCGAGGTCAGCTCCATCCGGGCGGGTGGCTCGCCGGAGCGCATTGCTGCCGTCAGGGCCGCCGTCGAGGAGGGTAAGCGCGCAGCAGCAGCCGACGACAATGAAGGACTCGGCAGCGCCAACCAGCACTTCCACGGAGCGATCGTTGCCCTGGCCGAAAGCAACAGGCTGGACACGATCATGGCCCAGATCCTGGCGGAAATGCGGCTCTACTTTCACAAAGCCACCATGAACGCCCACTTCTACAGCGACTGGCTGGCCGAAAACGAGCAGATCTGCGCAGCGCTGGAAGCCGGCCACTTGGAAGAGGCCGGGGACCTGCTCCTGGCTTACCTCAACCGTTCCGAGCAGCAGCAGACCGCAATCCACGGGGACTAGTCAGCGCTTGCCCTTCTTGCGCGATCCCTTGCCGCGGCCCTTGTCCGGGTTCGGGGCGTAGCGCTGTGCGACAGCAGGCTTCTTGGGACCACCGCCGCGGCGATCCGGCTTGGGAGCCTTCTTGGGCTTCTCCTGCTGGGCAGACGGTTGCCTGGAGCTTTGCGCCGTACGGCCACGCACGATCCCGATAAATTCCTCGATGACGGGATTATCCGTGCCCACCAGCCACGCAAGGCCGATCTGGGTTCCGGGAGCACCAGTAAGGCGGCGCATCACCGTGTCCTTCTGGTTGAGGTGCCTGGCCACGGACATCGGCAGGATCGCCAATCCCGCGCCCGAAGCGACAACCTGCAGCGCCATGTCCGGGCCGCCCATTTCTTCAATGTCCAGGAAGTTTTCCGCGGCAAGGTCATCCAGGGCGACTTCCTCGAACACGGAGATCTCGTGACCTTTGGGAGCCACCACCACTGGCTGCTCTTCATACAAGGGGATAACGTTGAGGCCTTCACGATCCACGGGCAACCGAACAAAACTAAGGTCCGCTGAACCATCACGCAGCACCGAAAGCTGGGCGGCGTCGTCGGACATGAACGCGTGCAACGGGTATTCCGGCATCCGCTCTTCCCACCGACGGATCCATTTCCCAGGTGTCACCCCTGCAACGTAGGCGAACCGGAGGCCCGGTTGGGGTTCGGCGGATTCTGGGGTTTCTTCAGTGGCTGGCACACACTCACAGTACCGGCCAGATACCCTTGAAGCATGACCCCCAAAGACTCCCAGTCCATGAAGCCGGCAACAGTTGCCAAGAAACTCGGCATCTACCTGCCGGCGACACCGCAGGAGTTCCAGGATTCATCGATCTCCCGCGACGAATTCGCCGAACTTCAGGCCAACCCGCCGGAGTGGCTCGCCGAACTGCGCCGCAACGGCCCCCACCCGCGGCCAGTTGTAGCGCAGAAGCTGAACATCTCCATCAGTGGCCTCGCCCGCGGCGGCGTGGAAGAAGCGCTCACGACGGCGGAAATCAGCGAGCTGCTGCAGTCTCCCCCGCAGTGGCTGGTCACCGAACGGGCCACGCACGCCGCGGTCCGCAGCGAAGCCCAGCGCGTCAAGGACGAAGCCCACAAGAAAGCAGCAACCAAGGAAGCCAGGGAGAACGCCGCCGCCAAGCGCGACGCCCCCAAGGCCTCCAAGCGGGACCACGCGTAAGGTTTAGCATTCAGTGGCCGGGACCTGGGTCCCGGCCACTGCTTTTTAAGGCCACTGCTTTTTAAGCCGAACTAATCCTGATGAAGCTGGACGAAGTTGCCGCAACCGTCGTCAAAGACTGCGCTGACACCGGACGGGTCCTCAGCGGGCTCCCCCTTGAAGGTCACACCGGCCGCGAGCAACCGCTGGTACTCGGCCCGCACATCGGGCACGCCCAAAACCACTGCGGGCATCCCTGCCTGATAGACGGCGTTCATGTAGTTGGCACCAATGGGGTTGTCACTCGGTTCCAGCAACAACCCGGGCGAGCTGTTGTTGTCCGCCCCGGGATCCTTGATAATGAACAGGTTGTACTCCGGCATGGCCATGAGCGTCTCAAAGCCCAGGGTCTCCGTGTAGAACGCGTGAGCTGCTGCGGGGTCCTTGACATGGATGCTGCACATTTTCAGTCTCATGCGCCTAGGCTACGCGCCGGGTCAGACAACCTGGCCCCTCGCGCCCACGCAGGCACTGGCGCATACTGAAATCAAAGCCATGTGATGTCGCCTGGAGGTGGTCCGATGCCCGCCATGATGCTCCTGTGGGGTGCAGCCCTGGTTCTTGCAACCGCAGCAACCACGTACGCCCTGCACAGGAAACTAATGCATGGTCGCGACCCGGAGCCGGACGGGATCTTCTGGGACGTTTTCGGAGGGTCGGTGGTGATCCTTCCCGCCATCCTGGTCCCGGCAGTCCAGTGGTCCCCCGCCGGCCTCATCATGGTCCTGGTAGGAGTGGCTACCGTTGGCGGAACCCTGGCGAGTATCCGCAAAGTGGAGCGGATCCACGCAGCCGAACCCCGGCGTCGTGCTGGTTTTGTCCAGGACACCGCCCGCCACCAGAACCTCCTCCAGCAGTGGCAGAGCTACGAGCTTGACCCCGGCCGGACCATCGACTTTCCGGCCATGTCGGACGTCAGGATCACCGAAACGGCGATGCTCGCCCGGGCCCTGCGCGAGGCGGAATACTGCAAGGTGACCGCCGGCACGGACTACAGATCCGCCGTCGAACGCCTGGCCCAAGCACTGGCTGCGGCAGAACGGGCTGCGGGAGTCCCAGAACCTACGTTGTGAGGCCCACTCTGCGCCCCGAAGCGTGGATTTAGCGCGCAGAGCGGGCCCCACAACGCGCACGTAAAGGCGGGCGCGCCCCAGGTTTACGCCCGGGTCAGCACCTTGCCCTTGAAGAACTCGGGCCGCAGCCGGTACATCACCAACATGATCGCCACGCCCAGCAGAATCACGCCCATGCCCAGGATGAACACCAGGCCCACCCCGCCAACCGATGATCCGGAACCATATTCCGGATCCATCGAGTCCATGGCGGTCTTTACGAACATCACCAACAGGATCACCCCGCCCACCAGAGGCGCCAGGAGCTTGAAGAAGAAGGCGCGCACGCTGCTGAAAGCCACGGCCCGGAAGAACCAGACGCAGGCCAGGGCCGTGATGCCGTAGTAGAAGCAGATCATCATGCCCAGCGCCGTAATGGTGTCCCAGAGGGCGTTTTCCGACACCGTCCGGGTGATCACGTAGAACGCCGCTGCGGCGATTGCAGCAGCAATCGTGGCGAAGCTGGGCGACTTGTACGTGGGGCTGATGCGCCCGAACCGCGGTGAGATGGCACGGTAGTGGCCCATGGCCAGCATGGTCCGGGCTGGCGAAACAAACGTGGACTGCAGGGATGCCGCCGAGCTGCTCAGGATGGCCAACGACATGAGGATCGCGAACGGCCCCATCACCGGGCCCGCCAGGACGGCGAAAATGCTGGACTGGTTTTCCGGGTTCCCGGCACCCAATCCGGTGTCGCCGACGCCCGCGAAGGACAGGGTGGCCAGCGCGACGGTCATGTAGATGATCACGATGACCAGCACAGTGATGGTCGCTGCACGGCCCGGGGTCTTCTCCGGATTCTTGGTTTCCTCATTCATGGTCAGGGTGACGTCCCAGCCCCAGTAAATGAAGATCGAGAGCGAAACGCCTGCTGCGAACTGCGAGAACGAGTCCACCGCGAAAGGGTTGAACCAGTCGGGTGAAATGGCTGTGGCATCAAACGCGGTTCCGTTGGCAACGTGCGCGAACGCCGATACTGCGAACCAGCCCAGGACCAGCAACTGGAAGGCCACCAATACGTACTGGACGCCCTTGGTGGTCTCCATTCCACGATAGGAAATCCAACACGCAATGGCGATGAACACCAACGTGGTGGCGATATTCAGGGGCAGGATCTTGCTGAGGCCGGCCAGTTCCGGATTACTGAAAAGCTGGCCGAGCATCAGGTAGAAGAAGTCCACTGCAACGGCCGCAAGGTTGGACAACACGATGATGGTCGCTGCGATCAGCCCCCAACCACCCATCCAGCCGATCCACGGACCGAAGGCGCGCGTCGCCCACGTGAAGGAGGTACCGGCGTCTGGCATGGCGTTGTTCAGTTCGCGGTAGCCGAGCGCCACCAGCAGCATGGGGATGAAGCCCACCAGGAAGATGGCGGGAAGATGCACGCCCACTTCCGAGACCGTGGGGCCCAACGCTGCGGTGAGGGTATAGGCGGGCGCGATGCAGGAAACACCGATCACGACGGCGCCGATCAGGCCCACCGATCCGGCTTTCAGTCCCTTTTCACTCAGGGAAGATTCTTTCGACTGGACCGTCTTTGGTGCAGTTGACATGGGTATTGCCTCTCAGGCGATTGCTATGAGCTTTGTCGCGTGTAGTCGCGGGGGACCACAATCATGGGAACGGGTAGGGCACGCAGGATCCGGTTTGCGGTGGTGCCAAGGAAAGTAGCCCGGTGCTGGGCGAGGCGGCTGGAGCCGATCAACAGGATTTCGCCGTCTTCCCAGTCAAGCCGGTCCACAGCTTCCTCGATGGTTCGGCCCTTGGCCACCACGATCTCGGGTTCAGGCAGCAGCTCATCCGCGGATGAACTTTCGACGGCGGCAATCCGCTGGGCGGCATGCATCCAGGCCGCGTCGAGCAACTCAGGCGAGTCACCGCCGTCGAGCGCCAACAGGGAGACGAGCCGCAGCGGAAGGCCGCGATCACGCGCAGACTCCACAGCAAGGTCCAGGAGCTCATCGGCCCCGGGTCGCGTGCCGAAACCGCAGCTCATCCGGGTGATCGGTTCCGTGCGACGGTATCCGTGCGGCGCCAAGGCAACCGGCAACGGCGCCGAATGGAGCAACGCACCAGCCACCGAACCAATCGTGAAGCGCTTGAGCAGGCCACTGTTGGTGGCTCCGATCACCAGCGCCGCAGCATCCATCTCCACGGAGGCATCAATCAACGTCCGGGCTTCGGAATCGCCGCGGCGGATGTGGCCCCGCGCGGTAATGTCCGCGGGGACCAGGGCCAGGCCTTCGTCCAGCCAACGCTGCGCTTGCTCGTTGAGGATGTCGTCGTAGCCGGTCTCCGGCGGGTAGACGGCGTTGAAGGGAGAGTCCTCGGGGATCACCAGGACCAGGTCAAGGCTCACATCGTGGTTCCGGGCAAGCGCCACGGCGAGGTGGACGGCGTCGTGCCCCCTCGCGTTGGCGGTGTACCCCACTACGTAGCGCATGGCTCTCCTTGGATCTGCTCTTAAACGGTGCTGCCGGCAGGCCGGGAAATGCTGCTCCCCCGGCCTGCCGGTGTGATTACCACAGGGTGCTTAGACGCTGACCGACGCCAGCTTGTTGGCTTCGACGATGCGCGCGGCGGTCGCCTGGCCCATCCGGACTGCGCCATCCACGTGCTGGTAGCCCTCGGCTGCCAGGTCCGAGGAGGACCAGTAGATCGGGCCGACGTTGGCGTGCTGGTCCTTGCCGTAGCGGTGCAGGCCGCCCAGGTCGTAGCTGGAGGCGTAGGCACCGCGGGTCCATTCCTCGGAGCCCCAGTCGGACTCGTAGTAGACCTCGGGCGTGAGGGCCTTGTCGCCCAGGAATCCGGCGATGGATTCGAGGATGGCCTTCTTGCGGTCCTCGGCGCTCAGCTCGAACACGGCGTCGGCCTTTTCGTCGGAGACGAAGCCCACCAGGGTGCCGCGGGTGTCGCCGTGGTTGGTGTTGTCGTAGACCTCCTGGACCAGTGCGCCGGCGCTGAAGCCGGTGCCGGAGAGTCCGTCTTCACGCCAGAAGGGGGTCTCGTAGACGGCGTGCACCTTGATGACCAGGCCCAGCGACTGGTGCTGGTGCATCTGGTGCTGGCGGCGCGGCAGCGGCGGGTTGAAGGAGACACGCGAGTAGAGGTTCGGCGGAACAGCCATGATCACGTAGCGCGCGTTGACAGTAGCCTGCTCGGACACAACGGTCACGTTGTTGTCTTCCCAGTTGATGGTGCGGACAGGGCTGTTGAGGATGACATCGGAACCCAGTTCTGCTGCCTGCAGCAACGAAACCTGCTGCATGCCGCCCACAACGCGCTTGTCCAGGATGAAGTCCTCATCCGTCAGGTGGCTGAAGCTGCCAGCCGAAGCCGCCATCAGGACTGCCTGAAGTGCGGAGAAGGCGTGGGCGGGCTTGGTGAGCATGCCACCGGCGATGAAGAGGCCGATGTTGTTGCAGGCTTCCTCGTCGCTGGAGTTCTGGCGGAGCCAGTGGTGGAAGGAGATGGTGTCCAGCTCGCGGGCCTTGGGGTGGGCCCAGGGCTCGGTGGGGCCGATTTCGGCCGCCAGTTCGTCAAGGATGGCCACCAGCTTGTCCATTTCGACCTTGGTGGTGTCGTTGACCGGGAAGGAGTCGCCGGTGTACCGGGTGCGCTTGCCGTCGGCGCCGATGTAGACGGACTCGCCGTCGCGGTAGCGCGAGTACATCTCCAGTCCAAGCTCATCCAGCAGGGCCATGAGGGCCGTTTGGTCCGGTGAAACCCACTGGCCGCCGATCTCCAGCATGGCGCCGTCGATGGTGTCGGTCCAGGTGCGGCCGCCCACGCGGTCGCGTGCTTCGAGCACTGCGACGCTGAGTCCGGCCTTCTTCAATTCGCGTGCCGCCGTCAACCCTGACGGTCCGGCACCGACGATTACAACGTCGCGATCAAGATTCTGCATGATGTCCTCTCCGTGGCCGTCCGTTGGCGGCTGACCAATAAATGAATGCCATTCATTTATATCCAATAGTAGCCGCCCTGACCCCGGCTGTGAAGACCCGGTGGAATAATGCTGGGGACACAGGCAGCAGAAAGGCTCCCGATGCCCGCACCGACTCCAGCAACGTCCGCCACTCCGGCGCGCCCTGTACGCCGCCGCGCCGGCAGGCCTACGGCGGCGGTCCTGGACCAAGGCGGCATCACGACGGCGGCCCTGGAGTTGATCGGCACCAAGGGTTACAACGGACTCACCATGGCCGCGTTGGCCCGCTCATTGGGCGTCGCGCCATCCGCCCTGTACAACCACGTCTCCTCGAAGGACGACGTGCTCATCCTGCTCATGGACCACCTGGCCGCGATGGTGGACGTCTCGGCATTCGGCAGCGAACCATGGGAATCCGCCGTTCGTCGCTGGGCCTGGTCCTACCGCGATGTCTTCTCTGAGCACACTCCCCTGATTCCGATCATCGCGGTGCTGCCCGTTGCGAACGCCCCCAAGACACTCGCCATGTACGAGTCCGTCACTGCGGGCTTCCGCGAAGCCGGGTTCCCCGAGGACCGCATCATTTCCGCGATCGTAGCGCTTGAAGCGTTTGTGTTCGGCGCCGCGTACGACGTCACCGCTCCGGACGACATTTTCGACGCCGGCAGCCTCGCCAGCCAGGTCCCCAACTTCACCGCGGCCGTGGACCGACTGGCACTGGAGAATCACCCGCGGCCGACGGATGTTGCGTTCAGCCTGGGACTCGAGGCGCTGATCAGCGGCTTCGGAGCGTTGCGTGCCTGACGTTTACCGAAGGGGCCGCCCCTTCAGATCCACCACGGAATACTCATTGCCAAGATAGTGCACTATGCTGCACTTTGTGGAAGACAATGCAGAAACTTTAGCGCGGGCAATTGGCGAGCGCGTAAAACAGGAACGCAAGGGCCGGGACTGGACCCTCGACCAGCTGGCCGAAATTGCGGGGGTCAGCCGCCGCATGGTGGTCAATGTCGAGCAGGGTGCGGTTAATCCGAGCATCGGAACCCTGCTGCGACTCAGCGATGCCTTGGGTGTCGGGCTGCCCGCCCTGGTTGAGCCTCCAGCATCCCGGTCGGCGAAGATCACCCGGTCCGGTGAGGGCGCCGTACTCTGGACCGGTCCCTCCGGAGGCCGCGGCGTCCTGGTCGCAGGCACCGAGTCTCCCGACGTCGTCGAGCTTTGGGACTGGACACTGGCGCCCGGCGAACGGCACCAAAGCGAAGCGCACTCCGCAGGTACCCGCGAGTTGCTGCAGGTTCTGGAAGGCTCGCTGACGGTGAGCGTCTCGGAGGAAATCCACGTACTCAGCATGGGCGACGCCTTAACCTTCTTTGGCGACGTCGGCCATGCGTACTCCAATGACTCCCAGCAGCGCACTCGGTTCACCCTGACCGTCCTGGAACCAGGGGTCGGCGCAGCACATCGGACGGAGACCCCGAATGCGTGACCGCTTGTCCGGCACCATCGGCGGCCTTCCTCCATGGTCAATGGCCGTTGCAGCGATGATGGCGGTACAGCTCTCGAATGCCCTGTCTGTTGCAGTCATTCACCAGGCGGGACCCGCAGGCACGGCCTGGTTGCGCATGTGCTTTGGCGTCGTGTTTTTGTGGCTGGTGAGCCGTCCGGCCATCCGGTCACTGCGACGCCGCGACCTGCCCGCATTGATCGCACTCGGAGTGGTCACGGGCTTCATGACCACATTCTTCCTTGCCGCCGTCGAGCGCATCCCACTGGGAACCGCCGTCGCCATCGAGTTCCTGGGTCCCCTCACCGTGGCCGGCCTCATGAGCAAGCGCCGGAAGGCGCTTATCTGGCCGCTCCTCGCCTTCATGGGTGTGGTACTGCTGACGGAGCCGTGGCACGGCACCATCGACATGGCCGGCGTGGGATTCGCCCTTGCGGCCGGGACATGCTGGGGGCTGTACAACGTACTCACCCAACATGTTGGCGATCGTTTCGGTGGCATCAGCGGACTCTCGCTCACCATTCCGGTCGCCGCCCTGGCCACGCTGCCCCTTGGCTTGCCGCAGGTCCTCGGAGGATCTCTTGAGTGGTGGGTGCTGCCTGTAGCAGCCGGGATTGCGCTGATAACTCCGGTGATTGCTTTCGGGCTGGAGATGCTTGCCCTCCGGCGCATGACGCACACCGCTTTTGGCACGCTGCTGTCCATTGAACCGGCGTTTGGCGTGCTGATCGGCGTGCTCGTTCTGGCCCAGGCGCCCAGCGTCCTGCAGCTTGTTGGGGTCGCCCTGGTTGTGGTTGCGGGGACTGCGGCGCAGCAAGGTGGCCGCCGGTCTCCCACGCCGACGATGACGACTGACGTTCCGGCGTCGCCCGCGGCCCCCCCAGTCTTAGGGCTGCGCCTGCCCAGTGAAGGCGCAGTGGGTTTTGATCGGCAGGAAAGCTTGTAGAACAAGTAGCCAACTTGTATTCTAAGTAAAACCACTTAGGAGAACCATGAGCACCGTAGATCTGATCCGCCACATCAAGCTGTCCACCGCTACGCTTCCCCTTACCGTGCCGATCAGCGACGCCAAGGTCTTCACAGGCCGTCAGAAACCGATGACCGAAGTGGTGTTCCTTTTCGCCGAGATCACCACGGAACAGGGACACACTGGCCTGGGCTTCAGCTACTCCAAGCGTGCGGGCGGCCCTGCGCAGTATGCCCACGCCAAGGAAGTGGCAGAAGGAATCATCGGCGAGGACCCCAACGACATCGGCAAGATCTACACCAAGCTCCTTTGGGCCGGCGCCTCGGTGGGACGCTCGGGGGTGGCAACCCAGGCCCTCGCCGCCATTGACATCGCGCTCTACGACCTCAAAGCCAAGCGTGCCGGACTCCCCTTGGCCAAGCTGCTGGGGTCATACCGGGACTCCGTCCAGACATACAACACCTCCGGCGGCTTCCTCAATGCCACCCTGGACGAGGTCAAGGAACGCGCCACGCAATCCATCGACGACGGAATCGGCGGCATCAAGATCAAGGTGGGCCTGCCCGATTCCAAGGAAGACCTGCGCCGCGTCGCTGGAATCCGCGAACACATCGGTTGGGACGTGCCACTCATGGTGGATGCCAACCAGCAGTGGGACAGGGCCACCGCCCTGCGCATGGGCCGCCAGTTGGAGGAATTCAACCTGGTCTGGATTGAGGAACCCCTGGACGCCTACGACTTTGAAGGCCACGCGCACTTGGCCCAGGTGCTGGACACCCCCATCGCCACGGGCGAAATGCTGGCCTCCGTGGCCGAACACAAGGGCCTTATCAACGCGAACAGCTGCGACATCATCCAGCCGGACGCGCCCCGGGTCGGAGGCATCACCCAGTTCCTCCGGCTCGTGGCCCTGGCGGATGAGAGAGGCCTGGGCCTCGCGCCCCACTTTGCCATGGAAATCCACCTCCACTTGGCCGCGGCGTATCCCCGCGAGCCCTGGGTGGAACACTTCGACTGGCTGGACCCGCTGTTCGAGGAGCGCCTCGAAACCAAGAACGGCCGCATGATCGTCCCGGACCGCCCCGGACTAGGCGTAACCCTCAGCGGACAGGCCCGCGCCTGGACCACCGAATCCGTGGAATTCGGCGCGTAATCTTGAACCCATGAGCCGAAACCTGACCGCGGACCTCGCCGCCGACCTTCGCAACCGCATCGTCGACGGCGCCATCCAGCCAGGTGAGAAGCTGCCCAGCGAAAACACCCTCATCAGCGAATTCGGGGTGAGCCGGACGGTCGTCCGTTCGGCCCTGACCCGGCTGCAGGCCGAGGGACTTGTTGAAACCGAACGTGGGCGGGGCAGCTTTGCGCTGACTCCGCCCGCCGAGGGTCCGTCGCAGGCGCCCGGAACCCGCCCGGTCTCCAGCATGGAGGACCGCTTGCAAATGCTGGACTTCCGCGTTGGGGTGGAAACAGAAGCCGCTTCCCTGGCCGCACGCAACCACACCGAACGCCAGCTCAAGGCCGCGCACGGCGCCTTGGAGCAATTCATCGCCAGCGCAGGCCACCCGGCCCACTCCATGAAGGCCGACTTCGAATTCCACAGGGCCATCGCGGCAGCCACCGGCAACCCCTTTTATACGGACTGCATCTCAGCACTGGGACAAACCATGATCACGATGCCCCGCCCGCGCCTGGTCGCCTCCGAGGACCGGGACTCCCCGGAGCGCTTCGCGGAGGTGGTCCACGAGCACACCTCTATATACACCGCAATCGCTGAGCGAGATCCGGTGGCCGCCGCGGCAGCAATGCGCGTGCACCTGAATAACTCACGACGCCGGTTCACCGGATCCGCACGCAGCTAACGGTTCCGCGGGGCTCACCCCGCACCCTTGGCCCACCTGGGACGATCAAATCCGGCCCTTGTTCGAAATCCCTGCGCTGCATCCCCGCGGCTGGCCCGCATATCCGTTGTTGCCCAGCAACGGATATGCGGGTCGCCAACGACCTTGTGAGCGTAAAAGGTGAGAGGACAAAACAAAAGAGCCCCGATCCTAAGACCGGGGCTCTTTCCTTTGCGTGCGCGAGGGGGGATTTGAACCCCCACACCCTTTCGGATACTGGCACCTGAAGCCAGCGCGTCTGCCGTTCCGCCACTCGCGCGCAACTTCTTTTTCCGGACTTCAGCGGGCTTCCCAGCTTTGTTTCCTTCAAAAGCAGCGAGATCAAGCATAACGGACATTCGCTGGAAAACACCAATCGGGGCGCCAAGCGGGTCCCGCACGCCACTCTCACCCGGCAAAATTCCCTCAACAACGGCTGAATTCCATGGAAATTTCTCGCCCCGGCAGCCGCGCCAGCAAGGGCCCGGAGAGAACTTTTCCGGGTCGTAGGGCGTTGTGGATTAAGGCCATTCCCAGTCAGTCCCAGTAGTATCGGGGAGTGGAAGGGCCGTCAGGCGCGCACTTCGCTGTGTGCGCACTCGGACTATCGGACAGGCACAACAGGTGCCGCGGCAAGGAAAGGAGAACGACCATGGGTTTGCTGGACAAAGTCGAGCGCGGCATTGAAAAAGCCGTCCGAAACGTCTTCTCCACGGGGTCGCGGGCACGTGTTGAACCGGTGGAGATCGCGAGCAAGCTAAGGCGCGAACTGGACAACCAGTCCATCACCATCGCCGCCGGCCGCACCCTGGCTCCCAATGTTTTCGATGTCCTCCTAAGCGATGAGGATTTCGCAAGGGCGCAGGAGTGGGGAACTCCCCTGGCCGAGGAACTGTGCGATGTTGTGATCCAGCACGTCCGCAGCCAGGGCTACACGCTTCAGGGATCTGTCCGGATTTCGTTCCGTCGTAACGACGAGGAACGCGCCGGCCATTTTGAAATCACCTCCCGGACCGAGAAGCAATCCAATGATGCAGCACCGGCTGCCCAGGCCCCTCGCAGCCACGTTCCCGCTGCTCCCGCCCGGCAGCCCACCCGCCTCCAGCCCGTCCTCGACATCGGTGGACAGCGATATTCCCTCAATGCCCGGTCAGTAGTGCTTGGCCGTTCATCGGAAGCCGACATTCTTGTGGATGACACCGGCGTTTCGCGGAAGCATCTTGAGATCCGCACCGAGAATGGCAGCACGTGGGCCGTCGATATGGGTTCCACCAATGGCAGCTACGTCAACGGACACAAGGTAAACGGCAGCGTAGAGCTAACTGACGGCTCAACCATCACGATGGGACGTACCAAGATCATTTTCCGCCTCCTCCCCCAAGCCCCGGGTGGCCACGCGTGAACGACATCAGCGAACTGACCATTACAGCGCTTCGCTTTGGGTTCCTCCTGCTGCTCTGGATCCTGATCTTCAGCATCGTGTCCACCATGCGCCGCGACTTCCAGATCGGCCGCAAAGCCGTGACGGGCGTTCCCACAGCCCGGGAAGTCCGCAAGCACCCGGAACTGGCTGCGTCACCGCCCCCGCCAATCCAGCACGCACGCACTTTGGTGGTCACGGAAGGCCCCCTCAAGGGCACCACGGTCCCCTTGGCCGCGAGCCCCATCTTGCTCGGCCGTGCGCAGGAAGCCACGTTGGTCCTCGAGGACGATTACGCCTCAGGACGGCATGCCCGCCTCTTCCCGCAGGGCAGCCGCTGGTTCATCGAGGACCTGGGCTCCACCAACGGCACCTACCTGGCCGATCAACAGCTCACCCGCGCGTTGCCGGTTGAACTTGGCGTCCCCGTGAGGATCGGCAAGACGGTCATTGAATTGAGGCCGTAGTCCATGCCCGCCCCCGAGACCCTCGACGGCAAGGACACGCCCGCGGAGCGCCCGCTCATCATGCGCTACGCCGCGCGTTCGGATGTCGGTCGGATCCGCTCCAAGAATGACGACTCCGCATACGTGGGCCGCCATCTTGCTGTCGTGGCCGATGGCATGGGTGGCCACGCCGGCGGTGACGTCGCCTCAGCCTCAACGGTCCTGGACATGATCCACCTTGATCATGACAACTATCCGGAGGGCGCAGACACCGTCCTCGCCGACGAGATCCAGACGGCAAACTCGCTGCTGTCCGAGCTCGTCCACCAAAACCCCAAGCTTTCCGGCATGGGCACCACGGTCACCGCCCTGCTGCTCGAGGACCGCAAGCTCCACTTCGCCCACATTGGCGACTCCCGCGCGTACCGCCTGCGCAACAAGAAATTTGAGCAAGTCAGCGTTGACCACACGTTTGTGCAGCGCCTCATCGATGAAGGCCGCCTTCGCCCTGAAGAAGCAGAAACACATCCCCACAAGAACGTCCTGATGCGCGTACTCGGCGACGTCGATGCCAGTCCCGAACTGGATCTGGATGTCCTGGACGTCGAACCCGGCGAACGCTGGCTCCTGTGCTCCGATGGCCTCAATTACGTTGCGGGCCACGTAGTGGAACGCATGGTGCGCGAGACCAAGGACCTGCGCGAATGCGCCGACATCCTGGTTGACCTCACGTTGGAAGCCGGCGCACCGGACAACGTCACCGTAGTGATGCTGGAAATAGCGGAAGAAACTGACGACGACGTCAGCACGGCCGCCGTCGACATCGTCCCGGCAGCGGCGCTTGCCTCGTTCGACGACGAAGCCGACTCACTGACCGCCTCCAAGTCGCCGGACGGCCCCGCCGCAAGCAAAGCTGCTGAGGAATCTCATGACAGCTCCCCAGCGAAGGCTGCCCGGGACGCAGAGCCTGGATCTTCCTTCAGCGCGAGTGACCCGACCACGACGGACAAGGATGCGGAATCATCCGAATCGTCCGACTCGGGGGAACCCCCGGCCACTACCGATCCCCACCTTGGCGAGCACCTGTCTGCGGAGGTTTTGCGCGAGGAACTCGCCAGCCGCCCCCACGAGCTGGTTGGAGCAGCGGCCACGGCAGCGGAGACCGGATCAATTCCAACTGTCGCGGGCCGAACGGTGGCCCGTCGCGCGGCAACGGTCCTGACCCACAAAGCCGAACAGGACCGTGCGGACGCTGAGGAGCCGCCTCGTCGTCGCGTTCGATGGCTGATGCCCGCGGTTGCCGCCGTCGTTGTCCTTGGCGTCGTGGTAGGACTTTGGCTCGGCTATGCGTGGACCCAAACCCGGTACTACGTGGGCGAATACGACCAGCGGGTAGCCATCTTCAACGGAATTTCGCAGAGGCTCGGCCCCATTCAGCTTTCCCGGCTTGAAGCCGTCACAGATATCAGGGTGGATTCATTGCCGGAATACGGCCAGCAGAGCGTACGCCAGACCGTGCCCGCGGGCGACCTCCACGATGCCCAGGGCATTGTGGAGAACTTGAAGAATACGGGCAGCGCTTCAGCAAACTGCCCCACAAAGGGTCCCAAACCGACGCCGTCGCCGACCATCAGCGTTCCCGTACCCAGTACCGCCGCAGTCGCGACCCCGAGCCCCTCGCCCATCCCCACATCCTGTGAGGCGGCCAAATGACGCAGGTTGAAACCGCCCCCAAGCCCCGCAGGAATGTTGAGCTGATCCTCCTCGTCCTGGCACTTTCCGTGGGTATCGGTGCCAGCGCCTTGGTAAGTATCAACTCGAAAGTTGGGCTGGACAGCGATTTCTGGTTCCAGTCCAGCCTTCTCGCGGTGGCTGCCCTGGCCTTCCACGTGGTGCTGAGGCTGCGCGCCCAATATGCAGACCCGGTAATACTTCCCATCGTCGTGGCCCTGAACGGCCTCGGCTTGGCCCTCATCCACCGGATGGACGGACCCGGGGATGACACTGGCAATAATCAACTGCGTTGGACCCTCATCGCGATGGCTGTGTCCATTGCCGTGATCTGGTTCCTTAAGGACCACCGTGTCCTGCGCCGCTTCACCTATATTTCGCTGGCAGTGAGTGCGCTCTTGCTGCTTATGCCGTTGATCCCTGGCATTTCTGCCGGTGAGATCCTGGGCGCACGCGTTTGGATCCGGCTTGGACCCATGACCTTCCAGCCGGGTGAAATCGCCAAGATCACCTTGGCTATATTCTTCGCCGGGTATCTTTCGTCCAACCGTGACCTGATCCTCCTGGCCGGCCGGAAGATCGGTCCCATGCAGTTCCCGCGGTTCAAGGACCTCGGCCCCATGATTACCGCTTGGCTGGTGAGCATCGGCGTGTTGGTTTTCCAGCGCGACCTCGGTTCCTCCATCCTCTTCTTCGGCCTGTTCATTGTCATGATCTACGTGGCCACCAGCCGTATCTCCTGGGTGGTTATCGGCGTCCTGCTGATCTTGGGCGGCGGCTTCGTCGCCTCGCAGATTTTCTCCCACGTGGCATTCCGCATCGACAGCTGGATCAACGCATTCACCCCGGAAGTCTTCGGCAGATCGCCCGGCGGCAGTGGGCAGATTGTCCAAGGCCTCTTCGGCATGGCTGACGGCGGTCTGGTAGGCACAGGACTTGGACAGGGCCGACCGGATCTGGTGCCCTTCGCCAACAGCGACATGATCGTGGCGCTTATCGGCGAAGAACTCGGCTTGATCGGCCTGTTCGCCGTGGTGATGTTGTATCTCCTGCTCTTCACCCGCGGTTTCCGCGCCGCATTGGGAACACGCGATGCTTTCGGAAAACTGCTGGCCTGCGGCTTGTCCTTTGCCATTGCCCTCCAGTGCTTCGTCGTCATCGGCGGCGTCACCCGCCTGATACCCCTGACGGGCCTCACCACGCCGTTCCTGGCTGCGGGTGGTTCCTCGTTGCTGGCCAACTGGATCATCGTCGGTTTGCTCCTGATGATTTCCAATACCGCCCGCGGCCCCGTGGATACAACCCCCATGGTCAACAAACCCCCAGCCACCGGCAGCAACCCAGTCGTCCGTAAACCGGCCACAGGCCAGACACCCAGCGCACCAACAGAGGCGGTGAAGCAACAATGAACCAGGCAATCCGCAGTTCCTGGATGGCCGCCGTCGCCATGTTCGCGCTGATCCTCGGTGCCATCAGCTACGTCCAGGTCATTGGGGCCGATGACCTCAACTCCAACCCGTGGAACCAGCGCGCCATCCTGGCCTCGTATTGCAACGACCGCGGCGCCATTATTGTGGGCGGGAAGCCGGTGGCAGAGTCCGTTCCCGGGACAGAGACCTGCGCGTTCCAGCGCAAGTACAACCAGCCTGAGCTTTACGCGGGGGTCACTGGATACTTCTCCCGTGGCTATGGTTCCACCGGCCTTGAGCAGTCCATGGGCGATGTCCTGGCCGGCAACTCGGACCAGTTGTTCCTGGATCGCCTCAGCCAGATGTTCCTTGGCAACGAGCCCAAGGGTGCTTCCGTGGAGCTGACATTGGATCCGGAGATCCAAAAGCTGGCCTACGATCTCATTCCGGACGGCCAGCGCGGCTCCATCGTCGTGACCAATCCCAAGACCGGTGCGATTCTGGCGATGGTCTCTAAGCCCTCCTATGATCCCAACCTGATAGCTACCCATGATTCCAAAGCAGCAGATGCAAACATGGCCCAGCTGAACCAGATTCCAGGGATCAACCTGAACCAGAACGTCAGTGGACCTACCGGCAACCTGCTATCGCCCGGGTCCGTTTTCAAGCTCATCGACACCGCAGCGGCACTGAACTCGGGCAAGTACAACAAAGACAGCGAACTTCCCAACCCGTCCAGCCTGCCGTTGCCGGGTTCCAGCGCGAGCCTCCCCAACTATGCCGGCGGTAACTGCAACGTCCGGGAGACGGCGTCGTTCGTCTTTGCTTTGGAGCAGTCCTGCAACACGCCATTCGCCAGCATCGCGCTGGACCTTGGCCAGGATGCCATCCGCGACCAAGCCAAGAAATTCGGCTTCGGCGAGAACTTCGGCGATCAACTCAAGCTCCAGATGGCACCCAGCATCTTCCCCCAGGACCTCGACCAGGCACAGCTCGCCCAGTCGGCTGTAGGCCAGCGCGACGTCAAGGCCACCCCGCTCCAGATCAACCTGATGACGGCGGCCATCGCCAACGGGGGGGTGCAGATGAAGCCCAGCCTGGTGAAGACTGTTCGCGCTCCGGACCTTCGCGTCATCAGCGAAGCCAAACCCGAGGCCCTGCGCACCAGCACCACGGCCCCCATCGCAAGCCAGATCACTGAGTGGATGACCAGTGCGGTGGACAACGGCATTGCCAAGGGTGCAGCCGTTCCCGGTGTGAAGGTGGCCGGCAAGACCGGAACCGCGGAGCTGGGGGATTCAGGTTTGAACAACTCATGGTTTACCGGGTTCGCCCCGGCAAACGACCCGCAAGTGGCCGTCACCATCGTCATGGAAGGTGTGGATGTGCTCAGCGGTGCCAAGCTAACCAGTCCGAACGCAAAGAAGATTTTTGAGGCGGTGTTGAATAAGTGAGGCCTACTTCGGGAATCACACTCGGCGGCAGGTTCCAGCTGACCAGTCGCATTGCGATTGGCGGCATGGGCGAGGTCTGGAAGGCCAAGGACCAGATCCTGGGCAGGATCGTAGCCATCAAGGTACTGAAAGAGGAGTACACGGGAGACCCCGGCTTCCTTCAGCGCTTCCGTGCCGAGGCGCGCCACACCGCACTCCTCAACCACGTAGGCATCGCCAACGTCTTCGATTACGGCGAGGAAGCCGGTTCGGCGTATCTCGTCATGGAGCTCGTACCGGGCCACCCCTTGAGCGGCATCCTGGAACGCGAGCAGGTTCTGTCCCCGGACATGACTCTTTCGATCATCGCCCAGACTGCCCGCGCCCTCGCGGTTGCGCATGCCCAGGGCCTGGTTCACCGCGACATCAAGCCGGGCAACCTGCTGATCACCCCGGACAACCGCGTCAAAGTCACCGACTTCGGCATCGCCCGCCTGGCTGACCAGGTGCCGCTGACCCAGACGGGCCAGGTCATGGGTACCGCCCAGTACTTGGCGCCTGAGCAGGCCACCGGCCAGACTGCCACCGGCTCCTCGGATATCTACTCGCTGGGTGTTATCGGTTACGAGTGCCTGACGGGTCACCGTCCGTTCTCCGGGGAATCACAGATCGCCATTGCCCTCGCCCAGGTCAACGACGCACCGCCGCCCCTGCCGGAGACGCTGCCGACGCCTGTCCGCGCACTCCTGATGTCCATGCTGGCCAAGGACCCCAAGAACCGCCCGGCCAACGCCATTAAGCTGGCCGAAGCCGCCGAAGCCATCCGCAATGGCGACATCGCCACCGCCCACGCTGCCGTTCCCGGGATGCTGTTCTTCGAAAGCACCACTGGCCCCATCACGGCGCCCGTCGATACCGCAACGGCACCCACCGGCGTCGTCACCTCGCCTTACGGCAAGGAGCAATCGTCGACGGCGACTTCCGCGCTTCCGGTGCTGGGCGCCGGTGCCGCCGGTGCCGCACTGGGGGCTGCGGCTGCATCCTCTGATAACGCCCTGACTCGTGCCAACGCGCTGGAGGCAGAACGCCAACTGAACGACGAAGAGGAAGTCATCTACACCGATGACGAAAACTTCGACGACCCCGAGCCGGAACGCAAGAAGCGCAGCCCGTGGACGTGGCCGCTCGTTGCCCTGATCCTGTTGGTGCTTTTCGCGCTGGTTGGCTTCCTGATCTCACAGTCCGGATTCTTCTCACCCAGCCCCGCACCCAGCGAGATCACCTCCACAAGCCCCAGCCGCAGTGCAAGTCCCACACCGACGTCGGCTTCCCCTAAGCCTTCGACTACGCCGACGTCCGAGGCGCCCTCACCCACGCAGTCAACGCCGCAGACCATCAACCTCATCCCTGCGGAATACCTCGGCAAGCCTTTCGACACGGTCAGTGCACAACTCGGTGCACTCGGCCTGCAGGTCCGAGGGGAGCAGGTCTTCGACGACCAAGCTGCTGTAGGGATCGTGACCGGCATTGACCCGTCAGGTGCCGTCCAGCCGGGCGAGGTCATCACCGTCCAGTACTCCAAGGGTCCGCAAGCTCCGCCGACGGTTGCTGTTCCCACCATCGCTCCCGGTGCCAGCGAAGCACAGGTCAGGGCTACCTTGGAGGGCGCGGGCCTCAAGTGGATCCCGGGAGATCCCGTCAACGGCGCCGTGGGCCAGCAGCCTGGCACCTTTGTTCGGTCGTCCCCGGCAGCAGGAACCGAGGTTAATGCAGGTTCCACCGTCACCTACTTCCTTGCCAAGAACGTAGCTCCCACCAACCCCAACACCCCGAGCGCCAACCCCAGCGCTTCCGGAAACCCGAAGAACTAAGTAAGCCATCATGTCCACGCCCCGGCCCGGTCCTGCACATCGAGAGGAGAGCACACCTGTGTCTTCACAGCGCATCCTCAATTCCCGCTATGAGCTCGGTGAGCTCATAGGCCGGGGTGGCATGGCAGACGTCTATCGCGGCACGGACACTGTTCTGGGTCGGACCATCGCCGTGAAGGTGCTGCGTGCCGATCTTGCCCGCGATCCCCAGTTCCAGGCTCGTTTCAAGCGCGAAGCCCAGGCTGTCGCGGCGCTCAACCATCCCTCCATCGTGGCCATCTTCGATACGGGCGAATACTCCGTGCCGGGCGGCCCCGGGGAGGACGTCCGGGTGCCCTACATCGTAATGGAGTTCGTTTCCGGACGGACCCTGCGCGACATGATCAAGGCGAACGAACTGGGCGTCGAGGACTCCATCGGCTACACGCTTGGAGTCCTTGGAGCGCTGGAGTACAGCCACCGGGCAGGAATCGTCCACCGGGACATCAAGCCGGCCAACGTCATGGTCTGTGCGGATACCGGGGATGTGAAGGTCATGGACTTCGGCATTGCCCGGGCCATGGCTGATTCTGCGGCCACCATGACGCAGACCCAGGCCGTGGTGGGGACAGCACAGTACCTTTCACCGGAGCAGGCCCGGGGCGAGACGGTGGATGCCCGGAGCGATCTCTACTCGGCCGGGTGCCTCTTGTACGAGCTGCTGACCAGCAGGCCCCCTTTTGTCGGCGACAGTCCCGTATCCGTTGCCTACCAGCACGTCCGCGAAACCCCTGACCCTGCCAGCGCCCACAATCCTGACGTTTCCGAGGCACTGGACTCCGTCCTGGCCAAGGCCCTGCAGAAGAACCGGACAGACCGTTTCCAGGACGCCGCATCCTTCCGACGAGCACTGCGCGCAGCCAGCAACGGCATCCCCGTTCCGGTCCTGCCGGCCAGCGAGGCCCCCACGGACCCGAACGACCTCGTGGAACCGGAAGACCCTGCCACACAGCTCCTGAGTGCCACGGCCGTGGGTTTCCTTGACGTGGACCAGTTCAAGGACGAACCTGTGGAGCAAGCCCAAGAGGAAGCACTGCCCCTGGGCCTCCCTGCAGAACGTGAGCCGACAGCACGGCAGAAGTCCCGCCGTCGGGCCTGGACCGCCACGTTGGTAATCTTCACGCTCCTGGTGCTTGCCGGCGGCGGTTTTTGGCTTTACAGCCTCATGAATATGCAGCCACCGCCCCCGGCAAAGATTTCTGTTCCTGCGGTGACCAACATGACCGAGTCCCAGGCAATCCAGGAGATCTACTCGGCAAAGCTGGTTCCCAAGAGCGTGCGCGAACCCAGCGACAGTGTCGCCAAGGACATCGCAATCGGCACGGCACCGGTAGCCGGAGCCATGCTGGACCAGAACGCCGAGGTGATCCTGAAGATCTCCAGCGGGCCCAGTTCGGTAACCATCCCAGCGAACATCGTGGGTCGCACCGAAGGCGACGCCCGGGAAGCCCTGCGCAAACTGGGCATTACCGGAGACATCGTTTCGGTCCGCACGCACAGCGCCACCGTTCCCGTGGGCCTGGTCATCAACACAGGACCAGCACCCGGCGGAGCCATCGCCGCGTCATCCAAGGTGGAACTGCAGATTTCTTCGGGCAAGGTCCTCATGCCCCAGCTGATCGGACTTCCGCTGGCAGAGGCAGAAGGCGCCCTCAAAGCCAACGGCTTGGTCATGCAGGTGGTGGAGCAGGAAAACTCCGAGGTGGCAGCCGGCACCGTAACGGGTCAGAGCGAAGTGTCCAATACCGAAGTGGACCAGGGCAAGACGGTCATCGTGACAGTAGCCAAGGCTCCGGTAGTGCCTACACCCACCCCGACGCCAACGCCGACTCCGACCGACACGGACAAAGCCACGCCGAAGCCGACGCCCACCAAGAAGTAGCGGGGGCGTCGGCCACTTTACGTACTTACTGCTTGATCAGCGGGCTCAGCTTGGCTGCGCGTTCCGCGGCTCCAGTCATGCCCAAGGACTCGAGCCAGTTGCCCAGCATCTGGTAGCCGCCCTCGGTCAGCACGGATTCGGGGTGGAACTGGACGCCGCACAGCGGAGCAGTCTTGTGCTGCAGTCCCATCACGACGCCGTTGGTGGTTTCAGCGGTGATTTCCAGGACATCGGGGATGGACTCACGCACAGCCGCCAGGGAGTGGTAGCGCGTTGCCGTGACGGGCGACGGGAGGCCAGCGAACACGCTTTTGCCTTCGTGCCGCACCGGAGAAGTCTTGCCGTGCATGAGCTCGGGCGCGTGCGTCACCACACCGCCGTAGGCCTCGGCGAGGGCCTGGTGTCCCAAGCACACGCCGAACATGGGTTTGCCGGCTTCACCGCACCATTTAATGAGCTCGATGCAGACGCCGGCCTCAGCAGGGGTGCCGGGACCCGGCGAGACGAGGACGCCGTCGCGGGTAGAGGCGAGCTCGATTGCCTCAGCAAGTGTGACGTCGTCATTGCGGACAACCGTGGTCTCTGCCCCAAGCTCCTGCAGATATCCCACCAGGGTGTAAACGAAGCTGTCGTAGTTATCCACTACAAGGATTTTTGTTGTGCTCATGGCTGTTGCAGTAAACCAATCGTTGAGTCAGTCAAAGCGGTGAATTGGGAAAACCAAGGAAAGAGGAACTCCACCATCAGTACCAGTGCTACGGCCACCAGTACCAAGCATGTCACGATCCTGACCCACACGGGCCCGGGCAGGTTACGGAAGATCCACGCGTACATCCGCTACCCCTTTCCGTTTGCCTTGGCTACTTGGGCGGCGATTTCCGACGGCGGACCGGCGGAGGCAGGTTGCCAGCTGTCCAGCAACGAGTAGGCGATGATTCTTTCCTGGGACCCGAAGCGGGGGTTGCAGCTGGTCATGGTGAGGATACTCTCCTTGGGCTGCGCACCCGGCTGGGTAGGGACAGGCATCAGGACATCCGTTCGGTCCGGCGTGACGATCTGGTTGTTCCGGAAAGCGTAGGTGTAGTACCCGTCGGCCGTTTGCACATAGATCTTGTCCCCGGGAACAAGGGTGTGGATGTTATCGAGGACGGCGCCGTGGGTTTGCCGGTGGCCCGCAACGGCGAAGTTGCCCAGGGCGCCGGGCATGCTGGTGCTTCCATAGTGGCCCAGCCCCAGCGTGTCCAGCACACCGGAATCGGTTCCCTCGATGATTGGCCTCGTGTAGTCCGCGCCGAAACGGGGGACGTACATGATGCCGATCGTCTTGCCGTATCCGGGCGCAGTTCCCACTACGGGTTGACCAAAATTCACGGGATCAGCAGGAGCGGTGGGTGCCAGGGGGCCCTTGAATTCCTGCGCGAAGTCGTGGATCGCTTCAGTCTGCTTGGCGTCAGCTTCCACGTTGGTCCACCATAGTTCCCAGCCAACGAACAGCAACAGGACGACCCCTGCCGTAATCAGGAGTTCGCCCAGGATCTGGCTGATCTTCCGGATAACATCGGAAGCGCGGAGCCGTTTTTTGGGATGGCTTCCCTTGTCGCTGCGGCGGGACGGCACGGCCGGGTCAGCCGTCGTCTGCTGGTGCGCCACAGGGTCTCCTCGGATAGTGCACGGGCGGCGCGGGCTGCACCTGAGTTGCGGCTAGACTTGACAGCTAGAACGAACCCGGAACGCCGTGTGGCCGATAACCGCTGGAAATTTCCTTCCTGCAGGATACCAAGGCTGGCCGAAACGGGTGCCAACCGAACAGCAGGAGGATCCGTGCCCGAGTCCAAGCCCCGCAAGCGGCCCACCAGTCAGGCCCCGCAGACTTCGGCCGCGAAGCAGTACAAGCCCAACCCGGTTTGGTACAAGGCCGTGATGTTCGGACTCATGATCCTCGGACTTCTCTGGATCATCACTTTCTACATCACTCAGGGTCAGTTCCCGGTTCGGGACTGGGCGTCATGGAACATCGTGGCCGGCTTCGGTATTGCGATTGTGGGCTTCCTGATGACCACCCGCTGGCGCTCCTAGGAACCCGCACCTCACATTTCCGTGCCCGTGAACGTCTACAGGATATGAGTAACCGGCACACCACCATGGAGTCCCCGTTGGGGCAGTTGACCCTGACTGCACGCGGGGAGTTCCTGACGGGTATCTTCTACGAAGGGCACTGGCATATGCCCCCACAGGAGTACTTTGGCGTTCCCACTGGCGTCGAAGATCCAGTATTCGCCCAGGCCCGGGTAGAGCTCGAAGAATACCTTGGCGGCAGCCGGACGGATTTTGACATCCCTTATGACGCCGGCGGAAACGCCTTCCAGCAGAGGGTCTGGGACCGGTTGAAACATATACCTTTCGGGGAAAGAGTGACCTACGGCGAGCTCGCGGCTGAGCTTGGCGACCCCCACCTTGCCCAAGCTGTTGGATCAGCTGTCGGCCGCAACCCCATAAGCATCATCATTCCGTGCCACCGGGTGGTGGGCCGGAATGGACAACTGACCGGATACGCCGGCGGTCTTCGCAACAAGCGTTACCTTTTGGACCTCGAGGAGCCGTCAGTGGTCAGGGAAGGCAAGCTTTTCTGATGCAGCCCCGGCAGTTGGCCACCAAGAAGCCGTTCGAAGCAGTCGTCCAGGAACAGGGCGCCACCGTACTCCGGGTGTGCCGCGCAGTCCTGGGTGTTCATGACGCTGACGACGCCTGGTCCGACACTTTCCTGGCAGCCCTTCAGTCCTATCCGGCACTCCCGGCGGGAGCCAATGTGCAGGCCTGGCTGGTAACCATCGCACATCGCAAATGCGTCGACCACCTGCGGGCCAGTAAGCGTCGTGCTTTGCCAACCGACAACCCTCCTGAGCAGTCGTCCCGCCTGGGCATTCCGGGTGGAGGCCACCCGGAACTCCTCGACGCCGTCGCCCACTTGCCCCCGAAACAACGGCAAGCAGTGGCCTACCACTACATAGCGGGGATGCCGTACAAGGACATCGCGGAACTCCTTGGCGTAACCCCTGAAGCCGCGCGCCGGGCCGGAGCGGACGGCGTGAAAGCCCTCCGCGCGGCGCTTGCCCCCAAACCAGTGCTGGCACATTCATCCCCGAAGGGAGACAGCAAATGACCCTGGATCCAAGCCCGGACCTTACCGAGGTCAACCAGCTCCTGACACCCACGTTCGGAGACGTGGAGCCTGCCCTCGCCAGTCTTCACGCGAGGTTGGCCCGCGATGCCCAGCTGCTCCACACCTTGGACGTTGCCTACCGGGTGGTTGATTCGCCGGTGGGAAAGCTCTTGCTGGCAGCAACAGACCGTGGAATCGTACGGGTGGCCTTCGAACGGGAAAACCATACTGACATCCTGCAGGTCCTCGCGAACACCATCAGTCCCCGCATCCTCGAGGCGCCGGCGCGCCTGGACAACGCTGCACGGCAACTCGACGAGTACTTCAGCGGAATCCGCAAGGAGTTTGACCTTGTGCTGGATTTCCGGCTGTCCCGGGGGTTCCGCCTCAACGTGCTCCAGCACCTGCCCAGGATCGCGTACGGGGAGACTGAGAGCTACGCCGAAGTGGCCCGGGCCGCAGGCAGCCCCAACGCCGTGCGCGCCGTCGGAAGCGCGTGCGCTACCAACCCGTTGCCGGTGATTGTTCCGTGTCACCGCGTCGTGAAATCCGACGGCAGCTTTGGCGGCTACCTCGGGGGTTCGGAGGCCAAACGCGCACTGCTCTCCTTGGAGGCCGCGTGAACGACGACGACGCCCTGTTCCCGTTGGAGCTGGTACAGCCGGAAACGCACGACGCCGGTCCCCGCCTGGTCGCGCCCGGTGCAGTCCACGTCCCTGGCTGGCTTACGGAGGAACAGCAACGGTGGATAGTCGCGCGCTTCGCTGAATGGACCCAGGGACCGGTGCCCCTGCGCGCGGCCACCCTGCCCGGTGGTCACCAAATGTCCGTGCGTACCGTTTGCCTGGGTTGGCATTGGCAACCCTACAAGTACACGCGGGAAGCTACTGACGTTAACGGTCGACCTGTCCTCGAGTTTCCGGACTGGATGGTGCGCCTGGGCCGGAAGGCGGTCACTGCTGCCTATTCCACCGATGGCGTGGAGAACGGGTCGGCTCCTGCAGAGGCTTACGCTCCCGATGCGGCCTTGGTGAATTTCTACGATGACGGTGCTGCCATGGGCATGCACCAGGACAAGGACGAGCGTTCGGACGCTCCGGTGGTGTCCCTCAGCATTGGGGACTCGTGTATCTTCCGTTTCGGCAACACGAAAACACGCACAAAGCCCTACACCGACGTCGAACTTCGATCCGGGGACCTCTTCGTCTTTGGCGGTCCGTCCAGGTTCGCCTATCACGGCATACCCAAGGTCCTGCCTGGCACTGCCCCCGCGGATTGCGGCCTCACTCATGGCCGGATCAACATCACCATGCGGGTTACAGGATTGTCGTAAGCCCGGAGCAGGGGCAACGCTTCAATGTCAGTGCGTAGGGGCAGAATATCCCTGGAAGCTAGATTACCTGCCGGCCGTGTGGCCGGCGCGGCCGCAGAGGAGCGTTCATGACCCCGGACACCGGCACCATCATCGGTGAGGACGGCCTGGCCCGTCCCCTGTGGGCCGCCTCGGATCCCCTCATGCAGGCTTACTACGACCATGAATGGGGTATGCCGGTCCGCGATGAACAAGGTTTGTATGAGCGGATCAGCCTCGAAGCTTTCCAGGCTGGTCTCTCGTGGGCCACTATCCTCCGGAAGCGGGATGCGTTCAGGAGGGCCTTCCTGGATTTCCACCCGGAGAGCGTGGCGGCCTTTACGGAAGCGGACGTTGAACGGCTCATGCTGGACGCAGGGATTGTCCGTAACAGGCTGAAGATCAAGGCTGCCATCACCAACGCAAAAGCCACTATCGCATTACGCGAAGAAGGCGGCCTGGTGGACTTCGTTTGGTCCTTCCAACCGGCAAGTACCCCAGCGCCGCGTACCTTCGCCGATATCCCCACGACGTCTCCGGAGTCGATTGCCTTATCCAAGGCATTGAGGAAAAAGGGCTTCGCCTTCGTCGGCCCAACCACCATGTATGCACTCATGGAGGCGATAGGAATTATCGACACTCACCTGATGGACAGTCACCGGCGGGGCACTTCCGGAGTGTGGTCCCAGGAGGCAGGCATGCCGGGGCCACCACAGCACCAACCCCATTCTGCTTTCCACAGAAGTGCGTAACTTTATCCACAGGCGTGGATAACTTCTGTGGACATCCACGGACTTACGCTGTTTATCCTTGCGATGCTGCCGATCGGCGGTCGGCCGCACTCCGGGGGACAGTTATACCCACTGTGCATCGAGCTGTGGATAGTGCTCCAAGCTTCACCGAAAGTTCAACCACTCCGCATTGCCGGCGTTGCCAAAACCAGGTTCGATTGCACGCAAGTGAATGAGTCCGTCGTGGACGCCGATTCGTTGCCGCTGCCTTGGAGGGCGAGCCCGGTCCCATCACTGGAACACTTACCCACTTAACAACAGGCCAGTACCCACACGTTATCCACAGTTGGGGACAACGTGTGGGTTTCACCCGGGTTAGCCCCGGCAATCCGGGGTTTTCGCTGCCCCTTAAGGCCTGAACTACAGCGATGTAAGTTATTAACAGTGTTGATAAGCCTGTTGATAGATACAGCACAACGCCGCAATTAACAGGGTTGTCCACATGCGGTCCGAAATACCTTTACTTGTCCACATTCAGGGGGCAGTCGGGGACAAAGTTATCCACAGGTGTGGACAGATTCATGCCATTCGGGGGATATCTAGCTCTTTTACCGCCCGCAGAGTGCCATTGGCATGGAACTACAAGCCTGTAAGTTACTCACAGTGTGGATAAGTGCTGTGGAAAACTGACACCAAGCCCGCATCGGCCGTCCATGACAGACGACTGGAGATGCCCACGGTGAAAACCCACTTCATGTTTTCCTTCACCGACGCTCGGGATAACTCGTGGTGGGACTGGACCCTGATGACCATGGTTCCGGACTGGCTCGGCGCGGAGCACATGGAAAGGGCTCAGGAAACGCTCACCAGGAAGAGAGGCAGGGCAGTGGTGAAGGAAGTCCGCCTGGAATCCGTCATGAAGGCCTCAGCGTGCAGACGCTGCATATAGGGCCTTATGACCATGAAGGACCGGTGCTCGAGGAAATGCATAACAGCTTTATCCCCAAGAAATCCCTGACCATGACGGGGCGGCATCACGAGATCTATCTGAGCGATCCACGGCGCACTGCTCCAGGGAAGCTCCGGACGATTCTGCGGCAACCAGTCGCCGCCGATAAGGACGGTGGTGTCAGCCGGCAGTGACCCGGACCAACGTGGCAATGGCCAACAGTGCCACCACGAGGACAAGTCCACCTGTTTGAAGCAGGGCCTGGTTCTTACCCCGCGGGGCGTAGGCAATGACACCGGCGGCCAGACCTCCGGCGATCAAGCCGCCCAGGTGTGCTTGCCAGGCGATGGTTGGAACAAAGAACCCAATGGCGCCGTTGATGGCGATCAGAACCCACAGTTGCTTGGTTTCGCCACCTCTGTGGCGTTGCACCACCAGCATGGCTCCGAAGAGTCCGAAGATGGCCCCGGATGCTCCGACCACGCCCACTACAGGGAAGCTTGGCGTGAGCAGCAGATAGCCCACGGAGCCACCAACTGCTGAGATGAGATACACCGCAAGGAATCGGATGCGCCCGAGCAAAGGCTCAAGGGCTTGCCCAAAGATCCAGAGCGTGTACATGTTCAGGACAATGTGCAGGAGGAATCCCTGCGAGTGCAGGAATGCCGATGTCAGCATCCGCCAGGGTTCGGTGTCCGCGAAGATGTTGGCGAACGCGAAATTTTGGAAGATGACCTCGCCCGGCAGCACCCACTGGAGGATGTAGACCAGCACGCACACACCGATGATCAGGTACGTCACCAGTGGGCGGCCAACGGCCAAGGTGCCGCCATAGGGCGACTTGTACTCCGGCGTCGAACGTTTTTGTTCGTTGACGCAGTCAACGCATTGGAACCCGACGGCGGCCGCCCGCTGGCACTCCGGGCACGCGGGGCGCCCGCAGCGCTGGCACCGCACGTAGGAGGGCCTGTCCGGGTGCCTGGGGCACACCGGAACATCAGCAGACGGCTCAGCCGACGGGATTCCGTAACTCATGAATGCAGGCTAGAGCTGTTCGATATCGATGCTGTTGATGACGACGTCCTCAACGGGGCGGTCGCCCATGCCCGTACGGACGGCTTCGATGGAGTCCACAACCTTGCGGGATTCTTCGTCCGTCACCTCGCCGAAGATGCTGTGCTTGCCGAACAGCCAGTCGGTGTTAACGGTGGTGATGAAGAACTGTGACCCGTTGGTGCCCTTGCCCATCTGGATACCGGCGTTGGCCATGGCCAGCTTGTACGGGGCGTTGAAGGTCAGTTCCGGGTGGATTTCATCGTCGAACTGGTAGCCCGGTCCGCCGACGCCGCGGCCCAGGGGATCGCCACCCTGGATCATGAAGTCCTTGATGATGCGGTGGAAAATCGTGCCGTTGTACAGCGGCGTGCCGGTCTTGTCCTCGCCCGTTTCCGGGTGGTTCCAGGACTTTTCGCCCGTGGCCAAGCCAATGAAGTTGGCGACCGTCTTGGGCGCGTGGTTGCCGAAGAGGTCAACCTTGATATCGCCGAGGGTCGTGTGGATCGTTGCTTTTGCGGTTGCGATGGTCATGGCCCCATTCTTCCATGCAGGGTCAACGCCTTTGGAGTTGTAAAGCCGGTTCCGCGCTCGGTGAAATCCGAGCCTAATCCGGCAGATGAATAGCCGGTGTTCGCCGAGCGACGTAGGCTAGCAACAAACCAGCATGTGTATCGGGAGGTAGTTGTGAAGAAATCAGACCGTATTGCCCGCGACATCGAACAATCCGTAGCGGACGGTGTGGAAAACGCCCGCGACTGGGCCGCACCCCGCGTGGAGGCTGCCGTGAATTGGGCTGTTCCTCGCATCCAGCACGGCATTGATACCGCTTCCCCCAAGATCCAGGAGGGGCTGAAGACTGCTGCACACAAGGCCGCAGACGGGGTTGCTGTTGTGACGCCCCGGCTCCAGGACGGCCTTGCGCAGTTGGCGCCGAAGATCCATGACGCAGTGGAAGATGCCACTCCCAGGATTCAGGAAGCCCTCAACAAGGCAACCCCCGTTTTGGGCCAGGCCCGGGACAAAGTGGTGGATGAATACCTCCCCAAGTTGTCCGAGCAGCTCGGTCAAGCGTCTGTTGCCGTCCACCACGCCCTGGAGAACGCCCCTGCGCAGGTTGATGCCGTAGCCCAGAAGCTGGTGGACTCCGGAGTTGTCCACAGCGTGCAGGAGCAGGCCCAAGCCACTGGCAAGCAGATCAAGGCTGTCGCGGACGAAGCCGGCAAGGCTGTCAGCACCAAGCTTGGCAAGGAACCAAAGCCCAAGAAGCGTGGCTGGTTGATCGTCACCGTCATCGCAGCCGCTGTGGCTGCAGGCGTGGCTGCCTGGAAGGCTTCCAAGCCTGTCGAGGATCCGTGGAAGACGCCGTCACCGGTGACTCCTTCTCCTGTTCCCGCTGACGCTGCAGCTTCGGCCACCGCATCCACCGCGAGCGAGGCCAAGGCCCCGGAAACCAACTCCGAGGACGCCACTGCCGAGGCTGAGCAGGCCACCAAGGACGCCCTCGAGAATGTTGGGGACGCCGGCGCCAAGGTCGCAACCGACGCCAAGACTGCGGTCAAGAACATCGCTGCGAGCCTGCACAAGGACACTGATGCTTCGGACTCCGAAAGCAAGGGCACCCACAGCTAACTCAAGCTGTTCTTACCCTCTCTAAGGGGATCCCGGCCAATGCCGGGGTCCCCTTAGTGTTTCCCCGCATGTCACCAAAGCCTCCTTCGGTGCACCTGCCGTGGGTGTTAGATTTGGAGGGATGTCAGCCGATAGACCCGTTGCGGGTTCCCTCAAGGATGCTCCGGAGCCGCCGGACGTATCCATTGTCATCCCGGCGTATAACGAGGAAAGCGTTATTCGCCAGTGCCTCATTGCGGCCATTTATCAATCAGTCCCGGCAGCCGAAATCATCGTCGTTGACAATCTGTCCACGGATCGAACGGCCAGGATCGTGCGGCAGATGCAGCAGGAGTACCCGGAAAGCCCCATCATCCTTCTCCAGCAGTCTGCCTCGCAGGGACTCATTCCCACCCGGAACTTTGGCCTTAATCACGCCACCGGAGAAGTAGTGGGACGGATCGATGCCGACTCCGTCCTCGAACCCGACTGGGTTGAGCAGGTCCAGAAGGCATTCACGGATCCGACCGTCGCCGCCGCGACCGGCCCCGTGGTCTACTACGACATGCCCATGCGGCGCTTCGGACTCAAAGCCGACGACAAGATGCGCCAACTCATGTTGCGGCTGGCCAAGCACCAGTACCATTTCCTCTTCGGTTCAAACATGGCCCTTCGCCGCTCCGCATGGGAAACCATCCGCGATGAGGCTTGCCTGGATCCCAAGGACGAGATGCACGAGGACATCGATCTGTCGCTGCATCTTTTCGATCACGACCTCAAAGTGCAGTACCTGCCGCAGATGGTCTCCGGCATGTCCGCACGCCGGCTTGAGGACTCGCCGCGCGACTATCGCTACTACGTCCAGCGGTTTGATCGCACGTACAAAGCCCACAATGTGAAAAAGATGGCCCTGAAAGCACCCATGGTGGTGTTCTTTTCCGTGTACTTCCCGGCAAAGCTGTTACGCGCCATCCACACTGCCAACTCCGCCCAGGGCGTTCGGCGCGGCGGGATTTAACGCACGACGCCGGGAGGCTAGTCGGTTCCCAGCTCAGCTTCGCGCCGGTCTGCTTCGGGCCGTCCACGGCGCTGACCGGCCACCACCACTGCCAGTCCAACAAGAATCAGGGCCAATCCCGCGTATGTGCCGGCCGGCAGCGTTTCATTCAGGAAGACTGCTGCGAGGATCGCCGCACCCGGAATCTCCAACAGGATAATCATCGACACCAGCAACGGACTCATCGTGGCCAGCAGGTGGTTGAAGGCTGTATGTCCCACCAGCTGCGCGCAGACGGTGATGGCAATAATCCCCAGCCAGCCTCCGGCGTCGAACCCTACAAGGGCCTGGCCGCTGAAGGTAGCCAGCACCGCAACGATCGCCGCGCAGATGCCATAGCAGAGGGTGGTGTAAGTGCCAATACCCATCGACTGGCGGGCTTTCCCGCCCGCCAGCGTGTAGAGCCCCGCCAGCGCACCGCCAGCAAGCGCCAGGAGGTCGCCCAGCAGCGCCTCGGGCGAGGAACCCATATCGAACCCGGTAATGGCCACCACCCCGCCAAACGCAATCCCCAGGCCCAGCAGCACCGGCCAACGGTGCCTGGTGCCGCGGAACAACTGGAAAACGGCGATCCACGCCGATTGCAGGCATACCAAGGCCGTAGCCGCCGCAACGGACGTCAGTTGCAGGGCCGTGATGAAGCAGGCGAAGTGGAAGGCCAGAGCGACAGCGGCCGTCACGGACCAGCCAAGCTCCCTGCGTGTGATCTTCCCGAAAGCCTTGGGCTCGCGGACAACCACAGGAGTGGCCATGACCAAAGCCCCGATTGCGTTGCGCCAAAAGGCGATGGCCAGGGCGGTCACGGAGGTGGCCCCCAAGGTGCCGGCCATCAGCGGGCCGGAGGAGGCGACTCCCAGTACCCCGAGGGCGGCGATGAGAAGGGTCACGGATCAACCTTAGTGTGACGGCGACTCACCCGAGGGACGCCCTGTCCGTTGTGGAGCGAATACTGCCCCCGCTATGTTCCCGGTCGGGAAAGCAACGAGGTTAAATGCAAAAGTCCCGGTCATTTCTGACCGGGACTTTTCTTATGGTGGAGGCACGGGGACTCGAACCCCGAACCCCCTGCTTGCAAAGCAGGTGCGCTACCAATTGCGCCATGCCCCCATAAGAAGCAACCCGTCTATCATACCCTAATTTTTGACTGTCAATTACCAGTCCAAACCGGGCTCTTCGGCTAATCGACCTTATCGGTCGACTGGCTCCAGACATTCTTCCGGGCTTCGGATTCCTGCGCCTTTTTATAGGCCAGAACACCTGCGACCGCTGCTGCCAGTACAACAAGCAACTTCTTCACAAGTACCTCATTCCAGTTCAGTTTTACCTGAACCACTTTTGGTTCCGTGGGCGTACCAGGACTTGAACCTGGGACCTCTTCGTTATCAGCGAAGCGCTCTAACCGCCTGAGCTATACGCCCCGATGCCTCATCGGGCCGAGATATGACTGTACAGCACATCCCGGCCCGATCTCAAATCGAGGCTTTCCCACCACGGATTTCAGCCTTTTTCAGCGTATTTCCGCGGTTTTTTGCTAGTCGTCGGTCAAGGTGACGCCGACGCCACCAACCAACGTTGCCGAAATGTTATACAGCACGGCGGAGAGCATGGAGAGGGCGGTCAGCAGGACCACGTTCACCACAGCAATGATGGTGGCGAAGGAAGCCACCTGTCCCAGGGAAGCGATCTTCTTCAATTCGAATCCGCTGCCTTCAGAACCGGCCAGGGTACCCAGGAGGCTATCCACCTGGTTGAAGATGCCAGTCAGGTCCAGGACGGTCCAAAGCACGATCGCGGCCACCACTGTGACAATGCCCAGTGCGACCGACAAAAGGAATGCCATCTTCAGGACCGACCAGGGGTCGACCTTGCTGACAAGCAACCGTGCGCGGCGAACCTTGGCCTTGGGCGCGGGCTTCACCAAACCGGGTCCGCCCTGGGCGGGGCGCTGGCCGCCTGCTGCTGCCGGACGCTGTCCAGCCTGTGCGGGCCGCTGTCCGGGAGCACCTGCGGGTCGCTGCCCGCCTGCTCCTGCGGGACGCTGGCCCGGCTGTGCAGGGCGCTGGCCGGGAGCTCCAGCGGGCCGCTGGGCTGAGTTGGCGCCGCCTGCAGGGCGTGCCCCCGTTTCGCCGGCTGCGGCGCCTGGACGCTGCTGTGGCCGTGCAGGGGTTCCTGCCTGCGCGCTGCCCGAGGGCTGCCGGAGTCCGCCGGGGACACCTGTGCTCGGCTTGGGATATGAGTCGGAATTACTCACTCGTTACCTCCGGTATTGTCTTCGTTCAGCTCCGCGCCCGTATCGGTTTCCGGGTCTGCGTCGTTTTCCGTTTCGGGCGTGACGGTTGCCTCAACGGCGCCGTCGTCTTCAGCCAACGTTACGTCATGGTCGAGTCCGTCCTCAGATTCTTCGACTTCCAAACCACGTTCGCTGTTGCGTGCCACTTCGATGATGCGGTCATTCTTGTCAGGTTTGGCAAAAATGACGCCCATGGTGTCGCGACCCTTTGCAGGGACTCCGGTGACGGCAGAGCGGACTACCTTGCCGCCCTCCATGACCACCAGAACTTCGTCTTCTTCCTGCACGATCAAGGCACCTACGAGGTCGCCACGGTCTTCTGCAAGCTTGGCCACCTTGATGCCCAGGCCGCCGCGGCCCTGAAGCCTGTATTCGTCGACGGCGGTCCTCTTGGCGTAGCCGCCCTCCGTCACCACAAATACGAATGAACCATCCTGGACCACGTCAGCAGCCAAGAGCTCGTCGTCTTCACGGAACTTCATACCGGTCACACCCGACGTTGCACGGCCCATGGGGCGCAGAGCGTCATCTGTTGCCGTGAAGCGGATCGACTGGCCCTTGCGTGACACGAGGAGGAGGTCGTCGGTTTCGCTCACCAGCTGGGCGGAAACGAGTTCGTCTTCGTCACGCAGGTTGATGGCGATGACGCCGGCCGTGCGGTTGGTGTCGTAGTCCTCCAGCCTTGTCTTCTTGACCAGGCCGTTCTTGGTTGCGAGGACAAGGTACGGCGCTTGCTGGTAGTCGCGCAGATCCAGGACCTGCGCGATGTGCTCGTCCGGCTGGAAGGCAAGGAGGTTGGCAACGTGCTGGCCCTTGGCATCCCGGCCGGCTTCCGCCAGTTCGTAAGCCTTGGCACGGTAGACCCGTCCCAGGTTGGTGAAGAACAACAGCCAGTGGTGCGTGGTGGTCACAAAGAAATGCTCCACGACGTCGTCCCCGCGCAGCTGCGCGCCCTTAATTCCCTTGCCGCCGCGTTGCTGCGAACGGTAGTTGTCGCTGCGGGTCCGCTTGACGTATCCGCCGCGGGTAATCGTGACGACCATTTCCTCTTCGGGGATCAGGTCCTCCATGGACATGTCACCGTCGAAGCCCATCAGGATGTGGGTGCGGCGGTCGTCGCCGTGCTTGGCCACGATCTCGGCGAGTTCTTCGCTGATGATCTGACGCTGCCGTTCCTCGGAAGCCAGGATCGCGTTGTATTCCTGGATCATCGCTTCGAGCTCGGAATGGCGGTCCTGGATCTTCTGGCGTTCCAGGGCAGCCAAACGGCGCAACTGCATGTCCAGGATGGCCCGGGCCTGGAGCTCGTCGATCTCCAGAAGCTCCATGAGACCCTCGCGGGCGGCCTCCGTGGTGTTGGACGCGCGAATGAGGGCGATGACCTCGTCCAACATGTCCAGTGCCTTCAGGAGTGCACGCAGAATGTGTGCTTCTTCCTCGGCCTTACGCAGGCGGTACCTGGTGCGACGGGCGATGACGTCCATCTGGTGCGCAACCCAGTGCCGGATGAATGCATCCAGGCTCAAGGTGCGCGGAACGCCGTCGACAATGGCAAGCATGTTCGCCGAGAAGTTGTCCTGCAGCTGCGTGTGCTTGTACAGGTTGTTGAGGACCACCTTGGCGACGGCATCGCGCTTCAGCACGATCACCAGGCGCTGGCCCGTGCGTCCAGAGGTTTCATCGCGGAGGTCCGCGATGCCCTGGATCTTGCCGTCCTTGACCAGTTCGGCAATCTTGATGGCCAGGTTGTCCGGGTTTGCCTGGTAGGGAAGCTCAGTGACTACCAGGCAGGTGCGGCCCTGGAGTTCCTCGACGTTGACCACCGCGCGCATGGTGATGGAGCCGCGGCCCGTGCGGTAGGCATCCTCGATGCCCTTGTGGCCGAGGATCGTGGCACCGGTCGGGAAGTCGGGTCCCTTGATGCGGAGCAACAGTGCTTCAAGAAGCTCTTCCCGGGTAGCCGTGGGGTTTTCGAGCGCCCATTGCACGCCGTCGGCGACTTCGCGGAGGTTATGCGGCGGAATGTTGGTGGCCATGCCGACGGCGATGCCTGAGGAACCGTTGACCAGCAGGTTGGGGAACCGGGCCGGAAGGATGGTGGGTTCCTGGTTCTTGCCGTCGTAGTTGTCCTGGAAGTCGACGGTTTCCTCGTCGATATCCCGGACCATTTCCATGGCCAGCTGGGCCATTTTGGTTTCGGTGTAACGCGGCGCAGCGGCGCCGTCGTTACCGGGGGAACCGAAGTTGCCCTGGCCAAGCGCCAGCGGGTAGCGCATGGTCCAGTCCTGGATGAGGCGGACCAAGGCGTCGTAGATCGCCATGTCACCGTGCGGGTGATAGGTACCCATGACATCGCCGACCACGCGGGCGCACTTGTTGAAAGAGCGGTCCGGGCGGTAGCCGCCGTCGAACATTGCGTACAGGACACGGCGGTGAACCGGCTTGAGCCCGTCCCGGACGTCCGGAAGGGCACGGCCGACAATCACGGCCATTGCGTAGTCCAGGTAGGACCGCTGCATTTCCGTCTGCAGGTCCACCTGTTCGACGCGGTCAGTCAGCACATCACCCTCAAGAACTACATCCTCGGCGTCGTTCGAGGCCGGGACTTCGGGAGTTTCGTCACTCATAATCTAAGTTTCCGTTTCAGGTATATGTCGGTTCTGGAATATCTAAGTGGCCGGTGGGCCGCTAGATATCGAGGAACCTGACGTCCTTGGCGTTCTGCTGGATGAAGTTTCGCCGCGACTCCACGTCCTCGCCCATCAGGACGGAGAAGGTCTGGTCAGCGGCCAGCGCGTCGTCCATGGTGACCTGCAAAAGCGTGCGGCGCTCGGGATCCATGGTGGTGTCCCACAGCTCCGTGTAGTCCATCTCGCCCAAACCCTTGTAGCGCTGGATGCCGTTGTCCTTGGGAAGCCGCTTGTTCATGGCAGCGCCCTTGCGGATGGTCTCATCACGTTCACGATCGCTGTAAACGTAGTCGTGAGCAGCGTTGGACCACTTGATCCTGTACAACGGCGGCTGGGCCAGGTAGACGTAACCGTTCTCGATAAGGGGACGCATGTAGCGGAACAGCAGCGTCATCAAGAGGGTGGTGATGTGCTGGCCGTCAACGTCGGCATCGGCCATCAGGACGATCTTGTGATAGCGGAGCTTGGCGATGTCGAAGTCCTCGCCAATGCCCGTACCGAAAGCCGTGATCATGGACTGGACTTCGGCGTTCCCCAAGGCCTTGTCCAGCCGGGCGCGCTCCACATTCAGGATCTTGCCGCGCAGGGGCAGGATGGCTTGGGTTTCCGGGTTGCGGCCACGCTTGGCCGAACCACCGGCCGAGTCACCCTCCACGAGGTAGACCTCACAACGCGAAGGATCCTTGGAGGAGCAGTCTGACAACTTACCCGGCATGCCAAACGATTCCAGCGGGCTCTTCCGGCGGGCGTTATCGCGGGCCTTGCGTGCTGCCATACGTGCTTGGGCAGCCGAGATGGCTTTGCGGATCACGTCGCGGGCGGGGCCGGGGTTCCGCTCCAACCAGTCACCCAACTGGTCGGTGACCACGCGCTGGACGAATCCCTTGACCTCGGAATTACCCAGTTTGGTCTTCGTCTGGCCTTCGAACTGTGGCTCGGAAAGCTTGACGGAAATAACGGCCGTCAGGCCTTCGCGGATGTCGTCACCGGTGAGGTTGTCATCCTTTTCCTTGATGATGCTCTTCTCCCGCGCATAGCGGTTGATCAGCGAGGTCATCGCAGCGCGGAAACCCTCTTCGTGGGTTCCGCCCTCGTGGGTATTGATGGTGTTGGCGTAGGTGTGGACACTTTCCGAGTAGGCGGTTGTCCACTGCATGGCAACTTCAACGGCGATGTGCCGCTCAGTGTCTTCTGTTTCGAAGGCGATGACGTCCTCGTGGACGATTTCAACCTTTTTGTTCGAGTTCAGGTGCTTCACGTAGTCCAGCAGGCCGTCAGGGTACTGGTACACCACCGTGCGGTGCTCGGCGCTGACTTCACCCTCGGTCGCCACGGCGTCAAGGTCAAGGTCGTCGTCACCGTCCCGCGTGACGGGGCGTTCGTCGGTCAGCGTGATTTTCAGGCCCTTGTTAAGGAAGGCCATCTGCTGGAACCGGGCGCGCAGCGTCTCGAAGTCGAACTCAGTGGACTCGAAGATGGTGCCATCGGGGTAGAACGTCTGGGAAGTACCGGTCTCTTCCGTAGCCTCGCCTTGGACGAGTTCGCCCTGTGGCTTACCGCCGTCTGCGAAGGTCATCCGCCAAACGTGGCCCTGGCGGCGGACTTCCGTGTCCACACGACGCGACAAAGCGTTGACCACGGAGATGCCCACACCGTGAAGGCCGCCGGAGACCGCGTATCCGCCGCCACCGAACTTGCCACCGGCGTGCAGGATGGTCATGACGACTTCGACTGTCGGCTTGCCTTCGGTGGGGTGGATGTCCACGGGGATACCGCGGCCGTCGTCCACTACCCGGACGCCACCATCCGCGCGAAGAGTAACTTCGATGTGGCTGCAGTAGCCGGCCAGGGCTTCATCGACGGAGTTGTCCACCACTTCGTAAACAAGGTGGTGCAAACCACGGGGACCGGTGGAACCGATATACATACCCGGGCGTTTGCGCACGGCTTCGAGGCCCTCCAGCACGGTGATATCGCTGGCACCGTACTCCCTGGGCGCCTCGGCGGGCGTGTCAGGCGTGGGAACAGTCTCCTCTTCGGGCTCTACTGCCAAGGTCTCTGCATTGTCGTTAGCCACAGGCGCTTTCGACTCCTCTGTACTCGATGTCGGCCGTTCCCGGTGTTGTCCACGGCGAACCGAGGCCGTCAACGGGCACGTGACTGATTGCGCCGACTACTCCGACGAAGGGGTCCCTGAGACCACAAGAGTGGATTCAGGACCTGGACGACGTTTCACCGGCGCTCAGTGATCTACGCCAATTCTATCGTGGATACGCTCGAATCCTTGCAAATACGGGGGCAGCCGAGAGCTGAATATGCCCGTGGGAGGCCGCTGGCCCTATCTTCAATGGCCCTGCGGTGGTCCCGATGGGGGTCCATACGGCCCAGGGGCGTTGAATCGCCCTGCACGCCTTTCAGCCGTAAGTGTCCCTGGGGCCCCGCCCGTTGACACTTCGCCCGCCTTTTCGCCAACTTGGAGCCGACGGTCCCAAAACCTGAATGCTCGTTACTACGCCTTCGCCGAGTTCATTCCGGAACATCTCGAGCAGGCTGGAACTGAGCAACCGCAGTTGGGTGGCCCATGCAGTGGAGTCGCAGCGGACGTGGAGCGTCGTGTCCGTGAAGCTCTCCGGAGTGCAGTGGGACGAGATGTCCGGACCAACCAAGGTTTCCCATTCAGCCATCACGGACCCTACGGCAACCGGTGACGTCCATCCCCGCTCAGCCACCAAGCGCCCAACAACTTTGCCCAAGCCCAAAGGATCCCGGCCACTGCCATGGAACTGCGTGAAACCCCTGGTATTGCGCAGGCCCTTGCGTTGGGGGGCCGATCCGGGGCGGGGCGCCCGCTGCCTGACTTCGCCCCGCGCGGCTGCAGCCTCGCGCATGCGGTTCAGGGCAGCCTGGGCCGCGTCAATTTCATCGGGATCCCGGCCGGGTTGGAGTCCGTCGTCGCTATCCTTCGCCATCGATGCCTCCCGGAACAACGGTAACGCGCCGTCCGGCCAGCTCCTCAGGGATATCGGCGTCGACGGCGGCCGTCACCAGCACCTGCTCGGCGCCGGCAACTATTGCTGCCAGTTTACGCCGGCGTTGAACATCAAGTTCGGCAAAGACGTCGTCCAGGATAAGGATCGGCGCGGTCCCTCCCGTACGGGAGTCGTCCAGCATGACGTAGTAGGAAGCAAGCCGCAGTGAAAGGCACATGGACCAGGTCTCGCCATGGGAGGCGTAGCCCTTTGCGGGCGCTTGACCCAAAACGAGTTCCAGCTCGTCCCGGTGCGGCCCCACCAAGGAGATCCCCCGTTCCAGTTCCTTCTTCCGCGACGCAGCGAAGGCCTGGATGTACCGTTCGGTGAGATCGTCCACGGACAGTACCCGGAGGTCCTCCGCCGACGACGACGGTTCCGTTGCGCGATCCGCCGGACCGCCGTCGTCATCCAGGATGTCCTGGATAGTGGAACGGTAGATGGCGCCGGCTTCCTTGGAACCATCGGTCAGCTGTGCGTAGGCATTGTTGAGGTGCGGACGCAGCCGCTCCACGAGCTCAAGGCGGGCGTGCAGGAGTTCAGCACCTGCCCGCGCCATGTGCTGGTCCCAAACGTCGAGGGTTGCTTCATGGCCCGCAGTGAACTTACCTGTGCGTGCAGACTTCAGGAGCGCGTTGCGCTGCTTAAGGACACGATCGTAATCGCTTCGTGTGGCGGCATGCCGCGGAACCAGGCTTACCAACAGCTCATCAAGGAATCGGCGACGGTTCGAAGGGTCACCCTTCACCAGAGCCAGGTCTTCCGGAGCGAAAAGCACTGTTTGGCAGATGCCCAGGATGTCCCGCGCCCGCACTGGGTTACTGCGGTTGATACGGCCTCGGTTCGCGCGGCCGGCATTGATTTCCAGCTCAATGACAGTCGACTGCTCGCCACTGACAAGCCGCGCCCGGACCATGGCGCGCTCGGTGCCAAAGCGGAGCAGCGGGCCGTCGGTGCTCACACGGTGCGAGCTCAGCGTGGCAAGGTACCCGATGGCCTCCATCAGGTTGGTCTTGCCGATCCCGTTGGAACCCACCAGCACGGTCACACCTGGGCCAAGCTTCAGGTCAACCTGTGCATAACTGCGGAAATCCGTCAGTGAAAGATGTTCGAGGTACACGCCGTTCGCAGGACTCCTGCGGCCTAGCTGGCCGGACGGGTGGCGTGTCCACCGAACTGATGACGCAGGGCGGAGACCATTTTCATGGCCGGAGAGTTGTCCTCGCGGGAAGCGAACCGGGCAAACAACGCTGCGGTAATTGCCGGGGCCGGTACGGCGTTGGCGATTGCCTCTTCCACGGTCCAGCGTCCCTCTCCCGAATCCTCAACGTAATCGTCAATGGATGCAAGGCCCGGATCCTCGTCCAATGCCTTGACCATGAGGTCCAGCAGCCAGGAGCGGACCACGGTGCCCTTTTGCCAAGCACGGAAGGTACCTGGGAGGTCCTTCACAATGTCCTTGGCGGCGAGCAATTCGTAGCCCTCGGCGTATGCCTGCATGAGGCCGTACTCGATGCCGTTGTGGACCATTTTGGCGTAGTGACCTGCGCCGACACCGCCGACGTGGACGAAACTGTCGGCGCGCTCACCCTCAGGGCGGAGTGCGTCGAACACAGGCATTGCCAGTTCAATGTCCTCGTCCGCTCCGCCGGCCATCAGGCCGTAGCCGTTCTGCAGGCCCCACACGCCACCGGAAACGCCGCAGTCCGCAAAGCGAATGCTCTTTTCGGCGAGTGCCGCGGCGTGCTTCTGGTCCTCGGTGAAACGTGAGTTGCCGCCGTCGATGACCATGTCGCCGGGGCTGAGCTTTTCACCAAGCTCTGTGATCACAGCGTCAGTGATGGCACCAGATGGGACCATCACCCAGACCAGCCTCGGGGTGGGCAGGGCCGCAATGAGTTCATCGACGGAAGAGACATCCGTGATGTCCGGATTCCGGTCGAAACCAGTGACTTCGATACCGCCGTTCCGCATGCGTTCCCGCATGTTGAAACCCATTTTTCCGAGGCCGATCAGTCCGATGTGCACAGTGTGAACTCTTTTCTGGGAATGAGGGTTGATGTGTCCGTGGCGTCTGCTAGTTGGGCAGGCGGACCGGCATCACGAGGTACCGGTAGTCGTCCTGGTCTTCACCATCGGCTTCCGCCTGGGCAGTAATCATGGCCGGCTTGGGAGCTGTGGTGAACGAGAAGCGAACGTACTTGGTTTCGATAACGCTGAGGCCCTCAACCAGGTAGTGCGGGTTGAACGCAACGGTGATGTCCTCGCCGGAAAGCTGGGCTTCGAGCTCTTCCGAAGCCTGCGCATCCTCGCCCGTACCGGCGTCGAGGTTCAGCAGACCTTGGGTGAAGGCGAGGCGGACCGGAGTGTTCCGTTCAGCAACGAGCGATACACGGCGTACGGCCTCGACGAGTTCCTGGGTCTGGACTGTCGCGTGGATAGGGGTGGAGTCCGGGAACAGGGAACGGATCTTGGGGTAGTCGCCGTCCACCAGGAGTGACGTGGTGGTACGTCCTCCACTTTCGAAGCCGATCAGGCGGCTGTCATCGTCCGCGAGGGCGAGGTTGATGTCGCCGCTGCCACCGAGGGTCTTGGCAACCTCGTTCAGGGTTTTGGACTTAACCAGTGCGCTGGTGGAAATTCCCGGTGTAACAGGCTTCCAGGGAACTTCGCGCATCGCGAGGCGGTAACGGTCTGTGGCTAGGAGCGTGATCAGATCGTCTTCGATCTCCATACGTACGCCGGTGAGGATCGGCAAGGTGTCGTCCTTGCTCGCAGCGATGATGACCTGCGAAACGGCTTGCGCAAAAGCGTCACCAGGCAAGGTGCCGCTGATTGCAGGCAAAGCCGGCAAGGCCGGGTATTCGGATTCGGGCATGGTGGCCAGGTGGAAGCTGCTTCGGCGGCAGGTCAGCGTGACTTTGCTGCCATCGGTTTCCACCTCGACCGGTGCGGAGGGGAGGCTTCGGCAAATGTCAGCCAACAAGCGCCCGGATACCAGGATGGTGCCCTCAACAGCGATGTCTGCCGGGATTTCCAGGCGCGCCGACGTCTCGTAATCGAAGCTCGACAGACTTACCGTTCCCGCCTCGGCTTTGAGGAGGAGACCGGAAAGCACCGGAACAGGCGGCCGCGGAGACAACGATCGCGCGGTCCACGTAACGGCTTCTGCCAGGACGTCGCGGTCGACTCTGAACTTCACGGAGGGGTGCCGCCTTTCATTGCTGCTGCCATGTAGTAGCTGCGGATTCCTGCTTGGAAGCCGCTAAATCTCCGCACTCCCGCACCGGAACCTGCATGGTCCGCACTGAGCGAACTACAAACAGACCCGAGGATGGGAGCGCTGCTGACAGCTTAGCCGGAAGATCCGCGATTAACCCATCCCCGATCGGCCGGACCCCTCGTATGTGGACAGCCGCAGGCTGGCCTCGGCCTGGCCGTTGGCCGGGCTCGGAGTGTGGCAGAACGAGATTGTTATTTGAGGGATTTCAATTTTTTGGGATTCGTAGTGTTAATAACTGCTGTGGAAACTGTGGATAACCCCATCTCGCCGCGCAGTTCCGCTGTTAAGCCCTGTTCACGGAGTGTGCGTTAACTGGGTTTTAAACAGGGTGTGGATGGGGACAACTCCCAGGACCGTTTTTAACGATCCACAGGCGGCTTAAGGGTTTTAAGCCCATTAAGCACGCTTGTCCCCTTAAGTATCCACAGGCTTATCCACATGCACCTGTTAATAAGGTATGTAGTGGCGGTCGCGATGTGGATTCAGGAGTCGCGCTGCTGCTGCTTGATGCGGTTGGTCAGTTCGGTGACCTGGTTGTAAATCACACGACGCTCAGCCATCAGCTCACGGATCTTGCGGTCCGCGTGGATCACTGTGGTGTGGTCGCGGCCGCCCAGCTCCTGGCCGATCTTAGGCAGGGACATATCCGTCAGCTCCCGGCACAGGTACATGGCGATCTGCCGGGCTGTCACAAGCGTCCGCGTGCGGGACTTGCTGCAAAGCTCTTCCATGCTGAGCTTGAAGTAGTCCGCCGTCTGGTCGAGGATTTGCTTCGCCGTGATTTCCTGGGCGCCGTCATCCGTAATGAGGTCTTTGAGGACCATCTCGGCGAGGGCAACGTCAACCGGCTGGCGGTTGAGGCTCGCAAACGCAGTGACACGGATCAAGGCGCCCTCAAGTTCGCGGATGTTGCTGGAAATCTTCGAAGCGATGTACTCCAGGGCGTCATCCGGCGCTGACAGGCCCTCGCTGAGGCCCTTCTTGCGGAGGATGGCGATACGGGTCTCAAGCTCCGGCGGCTGGATGTCCGTCAGCAGGCCCCATTCGAAGCGCGACGTCATACGGTCTTCGAATCCCGCAAGCATCTTGGGTGGCTGGTCGGAGGTGATAACCACCTGCTTGTTGGCGTTGTGCAGGGCGTTGAACGTGTGGAAGAACTCTTCCTGGGTACGGTCCTTGCCTGCCAGGAACTGGATGTCGTCGATCAGCAGCACATCCACGTTGCGGTACGTGGTCTTGAAACTCGTGCCCTCGTCGTCGCGGATGGAGTTGATGAAGTCATTGGTGAACTCTTCGGAGTTCACGTAGCGGACGCGAATACCACTGTAGAGACGGCGTGCATAGTGCCCGATGGCGTGCAACAGGTGGGTCTTGCCCAGTCCGGAGTCACCGTAGATGAAGAGCGGGTTGTATGCCTTGGCCGGCGCTTCCGCGACGGCAACCGCGGCCGCATGGGCGAAGCGGTTGGAGGAGCCGATCACGAACGTGTCGAAGATGTATTTCGGGTTCAGGCGGCCGAACTCGTGCGATGTGCTCGGCGGAGTCGGCTGGGGCTTCGGCTCTGCAAAGTCCGGTACTGCGGAAAGCTCGACGGCGGGTTCCGGCTCTGCATGGACCGGCACCAGATCGGTGTCTACGTCGATTGCACAGCGGATGTCATCCGAAAAGACGCTCCGCAGGGCATCGTCGAGGGCATCCTTGACCTGCGTTTGCAGGACTTCGCGGGTGAGCTCGTTGGGAACTGCCACCAGGAGGGTCGAACCTATGAGGCCTTGTGCCTGGGCCAGGATGACGAAACCACGCTGACGGGGAGTGACCCGATCGTCCTGTTCCAGGAGGGTCAGCACCCTGCGCCAGGAACTTCCGACAGTGTTGGCGTGGTTGGCTTCGTCTACTGTCATCAATCAGTTCCTAAATACTTGCTTGCCGGCGTTGCTGGCAGCCGAAGTGTCTCCGGCGTTGCTTGTTCCGGGTGATAATCCACAGAGTTATGCACAGCGGGTGGACAATGGGCTACTGAGCCACTCTAGGGGATGCAATCGCCAGAAGATAGCTGGGAAGTTGCCTGTGGATAATTACACCGTTGTGGTTCCGGAATACGGCTTGTGAGCCACTTCATCCACAGGCTGCAAGCAGGGTCTGGACACAGCTGTGGATACGTGTGCGGCAGGCTGCCGGTTTGACTGTGGGTCCCTTTTTGCCCTAACGTTGTGAAGTCCTTTGTGTCCGCTTTTGAGATCAGTTGTAACTCCGTACGTTCATCGTGCGGGAGGCAACGGCGGCGGCACATACAAAACTTAGCGTCGGCCAGTTCTTCCCCTTTTTTGATCGGGTGGGCGCACCTTTGATCCACTGGAGTAACTAACGTGAGCAAGCGGACTTTTCAGCCGAATAACCGCCGTCGGGCCAAGAAGCACGGCTTCCGCCTTCGTATGCGCACCCGTGCCGGCCGCGCCATCCTGGCTGCCCGTCGCGGCAAGGGCCGCGTCGAACTGTCGGCGTAAATAACTGACTTGTCGGTCAGGGTCTTTTTGCGGATTCGACGGTGCTAGCCACCCCTAACCGTCTGCGGACGTCTACCGACTTTTCAACAACTGTACGTTCCGGCGTCCGCAATGGACGCCGGAACTTAGTGTTATATACGGCCTCTATCGGGGCCGGGGAGCCGAGTCGAATCGGCTTCATTGTCTCCAAAGCCGTCGGGAACGCCGTGACCAGGAACCTCGTTAAGAGGAGACTGAGAGAAGCAGGCGCACTTTCCTTGCACACGCATGGAACTGGCCTGGCGGTGGTGGTCCGGGCTCTGCCCGCAGCTGCATCTGCCAGCTGGGAGCAGTTGCTCTCCGACTACAACGCCGCATTGGCAGTGACGACGAAGCGACTGGGTGGCTCCAATCCACGCAACGCTTCGCCGGACGGCAACGGCACCACTACGGAAGGGACACCGCGTGCATGACATAAGCACCGCCGTCGTTCCTTCCTCAAGTGTGCCCTCCAACAGGACCCTGCGCGCAGCGGTGGGTATCTTCTTGTGGGAGCTGCCGCGGAATATCCTCATCCTTTTGCTGAAGGCGTACCGCAAGGTCGTCTCGCCCCTGTACGGCCAGGTTTGCCGGTTCTTCCCCTCCTGCTCGGCTTATGCCTTGGAAGCAGTCACGGTGCACGGCGCTGTGAAGGGTAGCTGGCTCGCAGCCAAGAGGCTCGCCAAATGCCACCCGTGGAACGCTGGCGGAGTGGACCATGTCCCCGCTGGACATCGTCATTGGCCTGAAGGCCGGACGCCCACAATTGTTGTACTGAACAACCCGGACCAGTTCCTGGCTGCTCGGGCTGATGAAGAAGGCCGCACGGCGGCCTAACGAATAGGGATAACTAATGGATGACTTCTTTGGGACAATCATGTTCCCGTTCAAGTGGCTGGTGTCGATCATCATGGTCGGCTTCCACGAGGGACTGAGCTTCATTGGCCTGCCCGCCGCAAATGGCTGGACCTGGACTCTGTCCATCATTGGCCTCGTGCTGGTGATCCGTGCAGCCCTGATTCCTGTGTTCGTCAAGCAGATCAAGGCCCAGCGCGGCATGCAGCTCCTGCAGCCGGATCTGAAGAAGCTGCAGGCGAAGTACAAGGGCAAAACCGACCAGCTCTCCCGCCAGGCCATGGCGCAGGAGCAGATGGCGATGTACAAGAAGCACGGGACCAACCCGTTCTCGGCATGTTTGCCGATGCTGATCCAGATGCCGTTCTTCTTCGCCCTGTTCCAGGTGCTTTCCGGTATCTCCAACGCGAAGAATGCCGGCAACGGTATTGGGGCCATGAGTGCCCAGCAAGTCGTGGAGTTCGATGAGTCGAGCATCTTCGGTGCCCCGTTGTCTTCCGCGCTGCTTCACGGTGGCGCGGGAAACGTCTCCGTCGTGGTCCTGAGCATCATCATGATCGTTGCCATGACGGCCTCGCAGTTCATCACCCAGAAGCAGATCATGGCCAAGAACATGTCCGAAGAGGCCATGGCCAGCCCGTTCATGCGTCAGCAGAAGATGATGCTGTACATCCTGCCCCTCGTGTTCGGCATCGGTGGCATTAACTTCCCGATTGGTGTCCTTATTTACTGGACCACCACGAACCTCTGGACCATGGGCCAGCAGTTCTTCGTCATCCGCCGCATGCCTACGCCGGGTTCACCCGCTGCAAAGGCGCTGGAGGAGCGCCGTGCTGCGAAGGGCCTCCCGCCGCTGTTGGGTGGAAAGAAGACTTCAGCCGCTGACGCCGCTGCCGAGGCCGAAGCTGCGGCGGTTGCAGCCGCCGAAGCCCGTGCCCAGCGCGTCCAGCCACAACGTAAGAACAGGAAGAAGAAGTAATGTCTGCCGAGAGCACCGAAGAAGTTACCAGCGCCGTAACTGAAGACCAGGACGACTCCCAGGAAGAAACCCAGTCCAAGACGGCCAGCCGCTTGGAAGAGGAAGGCGACATCGCTGCCGACTACCTCGAGGAGCTCCTGGACATCGCCGACATCGACGGCGACATCGACATTGAGGTACGCAACGGGCGCACCTATATCTCCATCGGTGCAGACGAGGAGTCCGCAGCCCTGGACAGCCTCGTAGGCCGCGACGGCGAGGTGCTCGAAGCATTGCAGGAGCTGGCACGCCTTTCGGTGCTGTCCGCTACCGAGAACCGGTCCCGCCTGGTGCTGGACATCAACGGATACCGCAAGGAGCGCGCAGGCGTACTCCAGCAGATTGCCGAGGATGCCGTGGCCAAGGTCAAGGCGGATGGCGGGACGGTCGCCCTGGAACCCATGAGCGCCTACGAACGCAAGATTGTCCACGACGTCGTCGCTGATCTCGGGCTGGTTTCAGAATCCGAGGGCGAAGGCGCCGGCCGCCACATCGTCGTCTCGGCTGACTAGAAGCTCATGGTTGATATCACCGCAGCTGAACAGGAAGCGGCAGAGAAGATCTTTGGGGAGCGCTTGGATCTTGCCAAGCGCTATGTTGAACACCTGGCTACATCCGGTACTGAACGGGGGTTGATCGGTCCCCGCGAGATCCCTCGCTTGTGGAGCCGTCACGTCTTGAACTGCGCGGTCATCGAATCGGCCATCGCCATGGACAGCCACGTTGCCGACGTAGGGTCCGGTGCGGGCCTTCCGGGCTTGTGCCTGGCAATCGCGCGGCCGGATCTTGAACTTACCTTGATTGAGCCCTTGGAACGCCGCGTCATTTGGCTTCAGGAGGTCGTGGATGACCTTGGGCTGGACAACGTCACCATCATGCGGACCCGGGCTGAACTGGCAGTGGGCCTGGTTGACGCCGACGTTGTAACGGCACGGGCAGTCTCGGCACTGACCAACCTTGCCGGGCTGACCATTCCGCTCTTGAATGGCCGTGGTGAAGTGGTGGCCATTAAGGGCCGAAGCGCAGGCGAAGAGATAGAGAAGGCCAAGAAAGTTATCCGCAAGCTCGGGGGCGTGGAAACGTCCGTTGTGGTTTGTGGACAGGAACTTTTGGAGGAACCCACCACCGTGGTGCGGATCATCGTCAACAAGCCGGGAAAGAGCGCGTAGCTACCGCCCTGTTTCCCGCGTGTCGGCGGCCGAGCGGTTAGGCTAGAGAACGGCAGCAAGCGCCAAATGAGAGTGAGAGTGTGACCAGTGGGCAGTAGTGAAACCTCCACGCAGCGGATCCCGCCGTTTATGTCTTTGGGTTCCGCGCGGGCAATGGCCACACCCTCTGCGTCCCTTCAATCCGCAATAGTGCGCCCTCATTCGGTTGAGAACGCCGTTTCACGTGAAACTGTCACAGATGGAGGGCGAAACGTCATGGATTCCATTGATGATTCCAGCCCCATTGCCCGCCAGTTGGCCAATGAAACGCGCCGGCGCGAGCGTCTTATTGGACGCGAACTGCCTAAGCCCGAAGGAACCCGTATCTTCACGGTATCCAATCAAAAGGGTGGCGTTGGCAAGACCACAACCACAGTCAACATCGCAGCGGCCTTGGCCTCGGCAGGACTCAATGTCCTGGTCATCGATATCGACCCCCAGGGCAACGCCTCTACGGCGCTCGGCATTGAACACCATGCCGACGTCGACAGCATCTATGACGTCCTGATCAACGACCTGCCCCTCAAGGATGTCGTGGCCCCGTGCCCGGACATCCCCAACCTCATCTGCGCCCCCGCCACGATTCACCTGGCCGGGGCCGAGATTGAGCTGGTTTCTTTGGTAGCTCGCGAACAGCGTCTCCGCCGTGCCATCGATGTCTACGCCAAGGAACGGGAAAAGAACGGTGAAGGTCGCCTCGACTTCATCTTTATCGACTGCCCTCCAAGCCTCGGCCTGCTGACAGTCAATGCATTCTGTGCTGCCAGTGAAGTACTTATCCCGATCCAGTGCGAGTACTACGCACTTGAGGGCTTGAGCCAGTTGCTCAAGAACATCGAAATGATCCAGAAGCACCTGAACGCCGACCTCGTTGTATCCACCATCCTGTTGACCATGTACGACGGACGCACCAACCTCGCCGCCCAGGTAGCTTCTGAGGTGAGACAGCACTTCCCCGATCAAGTACTGAGCGCCGTGGTACCCCGGTCGGTCCGTATCTCCGAGGCTCCGAGTTATCAGCAGACAGTTATGACCTACGATCCTTCGTCGAGCGGCGCGTTGTCTTACATGGAAGCCGCCGCCGAAATCGCTGAACGCTAGAATTTTTGAAACACTGCAACAGCCTGAGCCGGACCGTGCTTGGCTATCCATCGGAGGGATGAATCAATGAGCGAAAAGCGAAGGGGCCTCGGCAGGGGTCTTGGGGCTCTCATTCCCAGCGCGCCTGGTGCTGCCCAGGGAAATGGTGCCGCCGCTTCCCGTCCAGTGGACTTGTTCTTTCCGGAGGCACGGAAGGCTGCAGAACCTGAGGCTGCCACCTCACACGCCGACGTACCCGTTGATGAGCCAAAAGCGTCCGGCGCCAGGTCTTCCGCCACAGCACGGACAAAGCCCGCCGCTAAGGCGACTTCGTCGTCAGCCAAGACTTCGCCCAGCAAGCCGGCTACGAAACGCGCAGCTGCCTCCGATGCCGTAGAGGTTGAAGAAGGCTCGACGGCGGACGCGCCTTCAGTTGCTGCCTCGTCAAGCGTTGAGCTGGTAGAGGTTCCCGGTGCGCGTTTCGCTGAAATTCCTGTTGGAGACATTCATCCAAACCGCAAGCAGCCTAGATCCGTCTTCGATGAGGACGACATGGCTGAGCTGGTGCACTCCGTCAAGGAAATAGGCGTCCTCCAGCCAATTGTCGTACGGACTTCAACCGAAAAGGGTGGAGAACCGTATGAACTGGTTATGGGCGAGCGTCGTTGGCGGGCTGTGCAGGCCGCTGGACTGGAGACTATTCCTGCAATCGTTCGTGACACCACGGATGACGACCTTCTCCGCGATGCGCTCCTCGAAAACCTGCACCGCAGCCAACTGAACCCGTTGGAAGAAGCGGCGGCCTACCAGCAACTCCTTGAAGACTTCGGTACCACCCATGAACAGTTGGCAGATCGCATTGGCCGGTCCCGTCCCCAGGTCTCCAACACTCTTCGTCTGCTGAAGCTGCCCCCGTTGGTCCAGCGACGTGTCGCTGCCAGTGTTCTTTCTGCCGGCCACGCACGCGCCCTGCTGTCCCTTCCTGATGCAGCAGCAATGGAGCGCCTGGCGCAGAAGATTGTCGCTGAAGGGATGTCGGTCCGTGCTACGGAAGAAGCCGTGGCACTGTATCAAGACCCCGCCGCGCCAGCGAAGAATTCCATTCCCAAGCCAAATGCTCGCCACGAACGCTTGGATTACCTGGCTTCGTCGCTCTCGGATCGTTTGGACACCAACGTGAAGATTACTTTGGGTGCTCGCAAGGGTCGGGTCAGTATTGAATTTGCGAGTGTTGAAGATTTGAACCGAATTATGGATGTTCTGGGACCTGGGTCTGAGGATTAGCACTGGGTCACCCAAGTGATGGGGTCTGCTCCTAGAGCAGGCCCCATTTTTGTTGCTTGGAATATGGAGCTGTTGCGTCTGTTGTGTGGGGTGCGCCTGGGCCTTGGAGGATCTGCGTTTCACGTGAAACAGTGGCCTGGGGAGCGCTACTCTCGCTGCGTCTGGGCCTCCGACTTAGCCATTCCCTCGGACGTGCGTTCGGGAACTCAATGTGGCCCACTACCGAGTCTGATTGGATGAGTCTGGTAGGTATTACAGCATTCTCTGTCCTCCCGCCGTGGCCCGGCTAATCGACGCGGGAGGCCGGTGGGCCACATTTCGGTATTTTCATCTCTCTTTGGTCTCCGTTTTACTCGCTGATCGTTCGTACTCTTGATCTCAAACTACTCGCACCCTGCGTGGCCAGTATGTCCCCGGCGCTGGATAGTGAGTGGGAATGCCAAATATCCGAGTTGTTTCACGTGAAACAGGAAGATACACGCCCGTTGAAGCGGGGCTTCAACGAGCCCAACCATTGAACCAATGACGCCCTCAAATCAAGCCTGCAGGTCTCCATATGTGGTCGGTCCCCAAAGGGTAGGTAGGTGCCGAGGCAAGATGGCCATCGCAGTGGCGGCTTCGCCCCCCCATCCGCGGTACAGACGGAGATGACCGTTCCGCTTGGAGCTGAGCCTGTGGAACTCATCGATGATGTTTCACGTGAAACGGCCCTCTACCAATTCGATTCTGCGTAAAGGGCCCGTTCGATATGCAGAAGCCCTTATATGGACCCACCATCCCAGTATCGGTTCCCTAGGACCTTGCTGCATTCCTTTTGGTGGCCATACGTTCTGCCGGGGCCGCTCGACATGTTTCACGTGAAACGCTGGCACTAGTCGACTATTTCGTGTTCGTTTAGGTCGTGTTTGTCCGAGTCGGCCCCGCTGCTGATAGGTCTTCAAGGAGAATGGGCCAGTCTCCAAGCCCGTTAAGGCTGCAGCAAATACGGTGCTCCAACGCCAGGTGAGCAGTCTTCGGCAATGTCCCCTAGGAGGGGTCGATCTGGCACGCAAGCCTTAGTGGGGCAAGCCGCTGCGTCTGTTCGCACCAGCTTCTCTTGTAAGGGTCACCAACACCACTGTATGTAGGGGCTTCCCGCTTATAAGATCCGTGGGGGCGGACAGCACTGAGACCAAATGTGAGGGGCGCTCCGAAGGGACCATAGATGGGCAGAAGTGCACGGCCGGGAAGGCCGGGCATGATGTCCAAGAGTCGTCCAAGGGGCACCAGAGTCGCCCGGGGGCTGCTAGATGGAAGCAACGTAGGCGACTCCGCGACGCGGCACTAAGGCATCAATCAAAGGCATTTCCGGTCTCGGCAGGTGAAAAAGATAGTTAGCTATTGAATCCCCACGTATCGGTGAAGTTCGAAGCTGAAAGCGGCTCGGTAGGACTGGCGCCGACGTAAAAGGCCCTAAGTTCGGGCGCTAGTCAGTGCAACGACTGTGGACTGCGTATGTGCCCGCATGAGGGGCACGCGGCGCCGCGGCGCCGTTCGTGGTCCGGGCGACTCAACGATTGAGCAACCGACTCTTCGGCCTTCGGATCAGAGTCGAGGGTGGGGATCTAAAGGGACTGAGGCGCCGTGGAGCCTATCGTGGTGCCCGTACCTGACAGATCTTGTTCGCCTCTCCAGCAGACCTCATGACTGCCTGCCTATGAATGTGATACATCGCGGTTGGCCGCGTGTGCGTTTGATCTGATGCTGGGGACGATGGCCTGCGAAGTGCAGCTTCTTGGTCCTGCGGGGCGTCGAGTGGCAATGCCTCCCGTAGTGGGACCCTGAACGTGCCTGGTTACCCAGGGATGAGACCAAAATTCACCGTACCTCGGGCCGGACAGATCTGTCTGGCGAGGCCATTGCTCGTAGATTTCAAGCAACTAGCTGACGCTCCCCTGCCCTAGCCCACCGACCGATTGATCCGATGTTGGGTTCCGTTCCAGTCAGCATTCTTCGAAACCGCACTGCCACCGTCAGGGGACCCTGAACCCACGGCCAGAGGAGATGGCGTGCCCTAGAAGCTCAGTGCCGCAATCAAGTGCCCGGACCATGCTGGTCGACCGTCATGTTTCACGTGAAACGGTGGCTATGAGTGGTCGAAGTCTACGGCGAAAGAAAGTCAAACCGGGGAATACAGCTTGTGGAAAAGCCGGTGGATATCGCTGTGGATAACCATGGGGATAACTTACTCATTCAAGTGCAGCACTAGCAGCCCAGGAGCCTGGGCTCCGGGCGTTGACGCTAAACTCGCAGTGCGATTAGACCCGTACACTCGCCAGAACCGCGAAGTGCCCTTTTGCTGGACCAGATGTTTCCCTACAGGGGTTCAAAATGTCCCAATTCCTATTGAATCTGCGGAATTTTGACTGAGGCTCAGCCCCGCGAAGGCGGTAGCGGAGGGTCGTCTGCTTCTCCTGGTACGAGGCGCTTTCCGCCAACGTCCAGCATGCGTCTCCCGGCATTCTGTGGGCAATCTCATGGGCGGTGGAAAAGCCTGTGGATAACCTTGTGAACAACTTCACCCTCGGCGCAAACCTGCGGGGCCCCCGGCGCAGCTCCATAGCCTTTGAGAGAGCATAAGGCGAACGGACGTTCCGTTTCGAAGGCCCCGGCGCCTGGCTGCCTGAGAGACACTGCGCGCGGCAAGGCGCTCACATGAGACCGGATGTTAGTTCTCGCAATTGGTGCAAACGTTCCAGGTGCATCAATTCTCCACCTTCGAGGACGGATCCTTTGGGCCAAGATCGGAGCCTATTGATCGGATGTCTTGAGGGGCACAGAATTTGCCTTGAGTTCCTGCTCCAGGCCCCGGTGGCGGGCAGCGTATTTGGCTTCTGGCCGGTAGCACTGAAATCAGTCAGTAGCCAGGCAAGTGAACCGCTAGCCGGTTTGCGTGGACCTGATAGGGCGTTGCCCGTCGGTATGCGTTAGGGCGCAGCGCAGGTCCTGCAGGGCTCATGGCATGACTTTGCGGCAAGCCCCTATATGGAGAGGGACCTCCTAAGCGGCCACGGTGTGAAGACAGATGCTCTAGAGTGGTGGTGCTCGGCGGAAGGTCTTACGCGGCCCGACGAAAGGAACCTTGCTCGGGGCCTAGCTCGGTAGCGGAGCAGCTGCCGGCTCTTCCTAGGCTGCACGGGCCATGCGCACTTGGGCTGTTCCGTTTCACGTGAAACAGTCACGTTATCGTCGCGCTCATCCCCTGACGGGAAGCCCCCTTGAGCGAAACAACGGGCATGTTCTGACACGAAGACCTACGTTGCTCGACTGTAACCGGACTGCCTGGCGGACGGATCACCAAGAACGACCCATCGTGACTTTTGTTCCTGGATGGCATGCAAAAGGGACCGACCTGCCGTCTAGGCTGGAAGGGTGTCCCGTGTGGTACCTGACCGGCCCCCCATGGCTGCTGTGCATACCTGCTGAGAGCTGGCATGACTGCTTTTGGTAAGAAAGACGAATCGTGGAACGACACAATGTTGCTCTCCGAGCGCATGTTCGAAGGTGCTTAGTGGCTTCGAATTGGCGGTGATGCCAAAGAGTTGGTGGAGGATCGATGCGTCCGCTGCAATCCTTCCGGACCGTGCCGACCGGAGCAGATCCGCTGATCTAACTGTCTCCCCTATATCTATTGTTGTGGACCTTCCGCCGCTGACTACCTAGCGCAGCTCTCCAGTCATGGGCACGGAGCCCGAAGCAAAGGGTCAAGGGCAAGAGGGCACACGACGCAGGGGTCTGCCTCCTGTGTCGGCGTTCCGACAGTGCCCAATTCCGACGGAGGCTTGCGAGCCAAGTGCACTGGGGCCGTGTATGCCACGCCGGTGGTCCAGAAGCTGGAACTGTGGCGCAAGGCTCGACATCGCATCAGAAACTGCGAGAGCCGGCTGTAGTGGAGTCGGGCTCGGCCGCGGGAGCCGACTATCAATGGAACGACGGAGAACTGTGGCTGCCGGCAAGGCCCGATGCTGCCGATGTTTCGGAAAGGGGCTCACCTGCGTACGGAACGGCACAACAGCTCCCTTCCCCCAGAGCTCCTTGTAGGTGACATGCACGATGCGTACGTTTGGGAGCTTTCCTGTTGCGCAAATGAGCTTTCGATACACGCAGGAGTACGGGGAGATCACCGTAGCTGCTCTGCGGAAGGCCCCCTGAAGCTTCACCAAGGGTCTGTTTCACGTGAAACATGGATGTCTGACGGTGTTTTGTTCTTGGACGCCCGTCTGGAACGGAACTGCTGATGCTCTGCGATGATCTGTGAAGGGTGGGGAGGGCTAGGCAGCAGGTAAGTGCTGCGAGGGGTCAGCAACCATCCAGGGGTAGGTTCACGGGCCATCACTGTTTAGTGGGCGGCCTTGAGGTCAGGGCACACCCTGCCCACGTCTGCGGTAGGTGTGGTGTCTCGTGGGTGGGCGGTCCCTGGAGCCTTGCGGTTGCAGAGCGAACAGCCTAATAGAGTCACGTTGTACCGGAGGCGTGTAGGTCGTCGGATTCCCCTTCCGGTGTCTGACTCGTTCTGCGTGTCTCAACGCCTAAGCATTGCTGAAGGAACACAGACGCCGAGAGTTGACCGAAGCCTCGCTGAGGCACTTGGTGATAGCAGAGCGACTCCACTGTCAGGGTGTTGTTGTTTTGAAGCAACGAGCGCGGATGCAGGGTTCCCAAGTGCAGGAACCGGGCACTACTTCCTAGCTGCCAACCACAAGACGCAGCTTAGTGTGCTTGCCAGCGCGCTGGTCACCCTCTTCGCTGGTTCTTGGGTCACGTCGGCGGTATCCAGTCGACTCGAGTCGAATCCCTGAAACAGGGTCTCGGGAGCACCGCCGGCGAGATCTGGCTCCGGCGGGTTCCGCCCCGAGTCACGGATGGATGGATCGGTTTCACGTGAAACATCCTTCGACGCCGATGACAACGGGCCTACGACGGCGAGATTGCAAGACTTGTACCGTTCTGCCATCAGCACTCTCACCAATCCCCACACGACCTATGTAAACCATTGGTTGTGCCCACATCTGTTGCGTCAAACCGCAGCGAAACGGAAGCAGAAGAAGTTGCCTCTGGGTCCACAGCAGTCATCGCCCTTCCAGTGGCGGTATCGCATCCTAGGGGCCGGGACGTGAGTGAGGGTTGGCGGGAAGGGGCCGGGGTGTGGGTGAGGGTTGGCGGGAAGGGGCCGGGATGTGAGCGAGCGTCGGGCTGAAGGGGCTGGGATGTGGGTGAGGGTTGGCGGGAAGGGGCCGGGATGTGAGTGAGGGTCGCATTGCCCCTACCCCAGTGAGCGGGAAGCCGCATTACCGTTCTGGAGCACACCGGACGTCGCTACACGCACATAAGCCGCCAATGCATCCCTTCAAGGTTCATTTCAAGGAAATCAACAAAAAAGCCGGCGGCTCCCGCTCCGTGAGGAGCAGGAACCGCCGGCCTAGACCTTGGGCGGAAGGTTAGGACAGTACGTCCGAGAATTCCTTTTCGAAGAACTGCTTCGGCTTGGCACCGATGACGGTGTTCTTCACTTCTCCCCCGCTGAACAGGTAGACGGCAGGGATGGAAGTGATGCCGTACTCAGCTGCGATGGCAGGGTTGTCGTCAACGTTGAGTTTCACGACCTCAACCTTGTCGCTGTACTCGACCGAGATCTCGTCGAGGATGGGGCCGAGTTTGCGGCAGGGGCCACACCACTCTGCCCAGAAGTCCACGATGACCGGCTTCTCGGAAGCCAGGACATCCGTGCTGAAGCTTGCGTCAGTAACGTCTTTTGCGTTGCTCATAACTTTTCCCTTCGTGTGGTTGCTTGGATGCAGCTTAGGAGTTCAGGTCCGCGAGGTAGTGCTCTACGTCAAGAGCAGCCACACAGCCGGAGCCCGAAGCCGTGATGGCTTGGCGGTAGGTGGGGTCGATAACGTCGCCTGCGGCGAAGACACCCTTGATGTTCGTCTTGGAGCTGCGGCCCTCGACGGCGATGGTTCCTTCAGGTGTAAGTTCCACCTTGCCCTTGACCAGGTCCGTGCGGGGATCGTTGCCGATGGCCACGAACACACCGGTGACAGCGAGCTCGGACTCAGTGCCGTCCACCAGGTTCTTCAGCTTCAGGCCCGTGACCTTGTCCTCGCCGAGGACGTCTTCAACGGCCGTGTTCCAGACAAACTTGATCTTTTCGTGTGCCTGGGCGCGGTCGCCCATGATCTTCGATGCCTTGAGGGTGTCGCGGCGGTGGACGACCGTGACGGACTTGGCGAACTTGGTGAGGAACAGTGCTTCTTCCATTGCCGAGTCACCGCCGCCGATAACTGCGATGTCCTGGTCCTTGAAGAAGAAACCGTCGCAGGTTGCACACCAGCTAACGCCGTGGCCTGAGAGCCTCTTTTCGTTAGCCAAACCGAGTTCCCGGTAAGCCGATCCCGTGGACAGAATGATGGCCTTCGCCTGGAAGGTCTCCCCCGTACCAATGGTGACCGTCTTGATGTCGCCGTCGAGGTCCAGCTCGGTGACGTCCTCGAACTGGATCTCGGTGCCGAATCGGGCGGCCTGCTTTTCGAAGTTCTCCATCAGATCCGGACCCATGATGCCTTCCGGGAATCCGGGGTAGTTCTCCACGTCCGTGGTGTTCATCAATTCGCCACCAGCGGTGACAGAACCGGCAATGAGCAGAGGATTCATGTTGGCACGGGCGGTATAAACAGCGGCTGTGTAGCCAGCGGGGCCTGAACCTACGATGATGACGTCGCGCACCTGCGATGCGCCGTTTTCTGCAATGCTCACGTGGCGTGAACCTCTTCCTTAGTCGATGCTGCGGCTCTCGGGGCAGCCACCTGACTCAACCCCAGTTAAGCCCCAAATATTCCGTTGGAGTTTGTCGGCCCTAAAAGCCACCAACATTCAGGGTACCTTCTGGACGCGGGCCACATCGAAGTGGTGACGCCCGCGCACATAACAGTAGGGGCCGCCCTGACAAGTCAGAACGGCCCCTACTGTCATGGCTGGTGCGGACTACTGGACCCCAACCTCAGCCAAGCGCAGACCGAAACCGAACCGCGTCTTCGGGGCGGCCAACTTGGGGAGCGTCTTGATATCCACAATGATGTACTGCGTCTGCGTCGGCGCTGCCAGGGGCAGGGTCAATTCAGGCGAGGTAAAGCTGTTGGTACCAACGAGCTTCGCTCCGTCCATGGCAGGACGGTCATTGGTGTAGACGCTGATGCTGCCACCCGATCCACCCAGCTGGTTCAGCACAATGGACTTGACCTCGGTCTTTTCCTTGAGCTTGATGACCAGCGGCATGTTCGTGACCAGGCCACCCCAGTCTGCGGTCGCAAATTCCATGTCTGACCAGTAACTTGCAGCGTTGCCATCGAAGGCTCGTGCAAGGTCCTTGTCGTAGGTGGCCGCGAAGGGGAAATCTCCCAGTCGGGTGATGCTGTCGATCGCCGGTGGCGTGGCGGGCGGCGGAGCCTGCGTGGGGGCCGGTTCTTCAGTTTTGGTTTCGGTGGACGGCGGTGCCGGCGTGCTCTGGCTTGCCGCGGGCGCGCTGCTCGGGAAGAGGCTGCCAAGGTTGGTAACAGCCAGGACCAGGCCGACCACCAGGACGACAGCCAGCAGGCCACCAACCAGCCAGCGAAGCGAGCGGGGTTCCTTCTCGGGAGCCTCGTCTTCGTATACCTCGTCGTCCTCGTAGGTTTCCTGGACAGCGGCCGACGCCGGGAAGCTGGTGGGGGCACGGTCGTAACCAGTGTCTGAGGCACTGCCCGCAGCGGCAGCTCCCCCGGCAGCGGCGCCGGCTCCTGCAAAGCCGTAATCTTCTTCGGACCAGAGCGAGACCTTGGGTTCAGCGGCCTCAGCGGGCTTGGCCGGTTCGCTGACGGGTGCTGACTGGGAGCTCACGGCCTGGGTAGGCGGTTGCGTCGGAGCGGCGGGCCGGGCCGGCGGCGGAGTCGGTTGGGAAGTAACAGCCTGGGTGGGCGGCTGGGCGGATGCCGCAGGCGACGCTCCCCCGGAAGCAGCAGGGGCGGCAGCGTCGGCGTCGTGATTCCTTGAACCCTGGTTCTTCAACGCTGCAGCGGCAGCCAGACCCGCAGCACCGGCTCCGGCAGCAGCTGCAGCCAGTTTGCCGGCGATGCCACTCTTGGCGGATGAGGGGTTCGAGGCAGGCCTCGGAGGTACGTTCCCCGCTTCGGAACCAGCGGTTGTCTGCTCGGTATCAGCCTCGGACGGGATGGGGTAGCCGTTTTCGTCATACTGAATGTACTCGGCGTCGTGCTCGTCATCCTCGTAGAGGCCGTCGTAGGTTTCGGGCTCGTACGTGCGCGGCTGCCCAAAGATCTCGCTGCCGAGCGTCTCCGTGAAAAAAGGCTCGATGTACGGCGGGTTTGTGGCAACAACGAGGTCCAGCAGGTCCGGTGCGGAGCTGTGGTTGGTGATGAGGTACGTGGTGTTGTCGCTGATGCCGAGGTCCAGAATCTGGACGTGGCCGGGGCGCTCCCCGGTGGCCACTTCGCGGGCGCTCTGCGCAACCTGCTCGGCATTTCCGGGTCCAGCGACGAGGATGCTCACGGGACGGTTGAGGACCTGGTCCACGCCGTCGAGCACCTGATCTTGGTCATGCGAGGTCAACACATTGGCCGTGACCTTGTAGCGGCCGCCAAGTACTGATCCGACGTCGATCGGGTGGGACACGTGTTCCTCCTAGGCTGTCCGGGAGTTGCGGGTCCTGCACATGGCTGGCCCGGCGAGCCGGACAAACCGCTTTTGCAACTACCTATATTCGTTTCTAGCCTAGCCGATTGGTTCCAGCCGCCCGTGTTGGCGGCACCGGCTTACTTCTTGTTTTGCCTGCTCGGGAAGTATGGATTGCGACCCGCGTCGCCTTGATATGTTCGCCGGCCCGGCAACGGGACCTGCGGGCGGAACCTGCCACCCAGGGCTGTGCTGGGCACTTCTTCGTCGGGCAGGTAGGACTTCGGAGCGTCCGTGGCGGGCGCTGGAGCGGTGCGCGGGGCCCCGACAGCCGGCCCGGCCCTGAATGAGGCGGCGTCGAACTCGCCCGAGATGCGAGGGATCAGACCAGTGTCGTCCGAGACTGTGGCGCGTTCCGGCGTCGAGGTTTCTGCGGTTCCTTCGACGGCCGGTTCCGGCGCGCCGCGGCCCAAGCGGCCCATGAGCGGGCGCAGGAGGTCGCGAAGCTCGGTGACGTGGAAGACGCGCAGCAGGACCAGGTAGGCGAGCAACATGACAGGCCCGACGACGACCACCGTCACCAGGGCGGCCGGGCGGCTGCTCCATGCGAAGCCGTCGGCGCGGTAGCTCCCCAGCAGCCAAAGGGCCGCGGCGCCGGCCAGCGCGGAGCCGAGACCGGCGTAGCCCATGCGGATGTACGAGTTCGCGATCCGTGGTCCGTCGAGGTGGCCCAGCAAGCGACGCAGGAACACCACGCTGATGACCACGGAAAGGATATTGCCCAGCGTGTAGAGGATCGCGATGGCATAAATGATCTGGCCGACGGGGAGGAACTGGATGAAGAACGCGCCCACTACGTAGATCACCGCCAGCCACAGCTGCACATACAGGGGCGTGCGGGCGTCCTCGTTGGCGTAGAACACACGGGACATCATGAAGTTGGCGCTCAGGAACGGGGTGCTCAAAGCCAGGATGGTGAGCGTCTGTGCGAGCATGACGCCGTCCTGCGAGTTGCCACCCGAGAAGAACATGCCCAGCGGGCCGGCCAAGGCAAACAGCGCCAAGGCACCGAAGACCGTGGCAACAGCCATGGTCCGGAGACCATGGGAGAGGGCATCGCGAAGCTCGGCTTTGTTGCCGTCCTGCGACGCGCGGGTCATGCGGTTAAAGAGGACGGTTGCCAAGGACAACGCGATGATCGAGTGCGGCAGCAGGTACAGCTGGCTGGCGACTTCCAGGACGGCGTTACCGGGCAGGACAGCAGCAGCGGCCGTGTCCCCCGCATTGTTCAGCCGGAGCCGCTCGGCGCCGGGAATCGTCGCGATCCTCATGATGTAGAGGAAGGCCAACTGCCCGACGGCGGCAGTCGCCAGGGTCCAGACGCTCAGCTTGGCAGCCTGGCCCAGTCCGACCCCGCGCCACCCGAAACGGGGACGGAGGCCAAGGCGCAGCCGGAAGACGGGAACCAACAGAATGGCTGTCTGCGCAATGACGCCAAAGGTTGAGAACCCTGCGATCAGCAACGTCTGGGTGGGACCCCAGTTGTCCAGGGTGTGGGGGTTGCTGAGATTCTCTCCGAGGATCCAAATGAACATCCCCAGGCCGACGATGGCCACCAAGTTGTTCAGGATAGGGGCCCACATGGCGGGCCCAAACGCTCCGTGGGCGTTCAACACCTGTGTCAGAAGGGCGTAGAGCCCGTAGAAGAAGATCTGTGGGAGGCACCAGAAGGCAAAGGTGACCGCCAGGGCCTTTTGTTGCTCGGAATACCCCTGCGTGGTGAGGTCGATGACCAGTGGTGCTGCAAGGGTTACCAACGCGGTCAGGGCAAAGAGCACCAACACCGCAAGGGTCAGCAGCCGACTGAGGTAGTCAGCTCCTCGGTCCGGGGCTTTACTCGCCTTGATGATCTGCGGCACCAGGACGGCGTTGAATACGCCACCGGCCACCAGCAGGAAGATCAGGTTCGGCAGGTTGTTGGCATTAATGAAGGTGTCATTAATGGTTGAACCAAGCCCGAGGGCTGTACCGAGCATCCACGTTTTGGCGAAGCCAAGGAACCGGGAAACGAGCGTCCCTGCGGCCATGATGGCGCTGGAACGTGCTTCTCCGGATTGAACGGACTGGGTTGTTTTGGCTTCAGACATCGCCTTTATCGTCCCATGTACCCGGGTCAGAGGTGTTCGGGCAGCACTTCCCGTGCCAGATCGGCGATGCGGCGTTCATTCGGGAAGGACAGTTTGCGGGCCAGCTCCTGGATGGGAACCCACGCGGCATCCACGGCCTCCTGGTCAGGATCGTTCTCGATGGTCAGCTCACCGCCCGTTGCCTGGAGCAGGAAATGGTGGACGGTTTTATGGACGCGGTGGCCGCTCACAGTGAACCAGTAGTCAATGCTGCCCAGGGGTGCAAGGATGCTGCCTTCGATGCCGGTTTCCTCGGCGATCTCGCGGACAGCTGCTTCCTCGTTGTTTTCGCGGCCCTCGGGATGGCCCTTGGGCAGGCACCATTCGAGCCGGCCACCCCTATTAAGGCGGGCGATAATCGCAACCCGGAGTTCGCCGTCGGACGTGTCCACAACAACGCCGCCGGCTGACACTTCCTCAACCGTGGGAAGTGAGGCCTGTACCGGGTGCTGCGGAGCAGGCGCGACGTGGGCACCGATTGCCGACGGCAACGGTGCGTTTGTCCTCCTGCCAGGAGCGCTCGGGATCGGGTTGGCCATGAGGTCCACTCTAACGACTCTTGCCCTCGAGTGATGACCGGGACATGGCTACAAGATGGACTGCAGGAGACGGTCCGCGGACGCATGCCTGATATTGCATGGAACAGTGGCCCACTCCCGGGTAAAAATCTGCCAAGCTTAAGGGACTATGGCGCACGTATTGGACAGCTCTTCAGTTAACTTCACCATCGATCCGGTGGTGCTCGACCTCGGGCAGCGCTTTGTCGACGCCGGCTACGAGCTGTCCTTGGTGGGTGGGCCTGTCCGCGACCTCTTCCTCGGGAGGACCTCCCCGGACCTCGACTTCACCACGGACGCCACGCCGGACCAGACCATCGCGGTCATCAAGAAGTGGGCTGACAACTTCTGGGAAATCGGCAGGGCCTTCGGTACCATCGGGATGCGTAAGAGTGGCTTCCAGATCGAAATCACCACGTACCGCGCCGAGGCGTACGACCCCGATTCGCGAAAGCCCGTGGTGGCCTTTGGGAACTCCCTGACGGATGACCTGCTCCGCCGCGACTTCACCATCAACGCCATGGCCCTCCGGCTGCCCAGCCTTGAACTCGTGGACCCCTTCGGCGGCGTCCGCGACCTCCACGCCTCCGAGCTGGCAACACCCGGCGCCCCCGAGGCGTCATTCTCGGATGACCCCCTGCGAATGATGCGTGCGGCCCGGTTCGCGTCGCAGCTCGGCGTGTCGGTTCACGACGACGTTCGGCTCGCCATGACCCAAATGGCCGACCGCATCAAGATCATTTCCGCCGAGCGCGTCCGCGAAGAGCTGGTCAAACTCATCAACGGAGCCCACCCGCGAGTGGGCATCGACCTCCTGGTGGATACAGGACTGGCTGAGTTCGTGCTCCCCGAGGTCTCCGCGTTGCGCCTGGAAGCCGACGAACACCACCGTCACAAGGACGTGTACCAGCATTCCCTCCAGGTCCTGGAGCAGGCCGCCGCACTCGAAACGGGTCCCGATGGCCCCGTGCCCGGGCCGGACTTCGTGCTGCGGTTCGCTGCGTTGATGCACGACGTCGGCAAGCCGGCTACGCGCCGTTTTGAACCGGGCGGCGCAGTAAGCTTCCGCCACCATGACGTGGTGGGTGCCAAGCTGGTGGCCAAGCGCATGAAAGCCCTGCGCTTCGACAACGACTCGATCAAGGCCGTTGCCCGCTTGGTGGAACTCCACATGCGCTTCTACGGTTACGGCGATGCTGGCTGGAGCGACTCGGCTGTCCGCCGGTACGTTACGGACGCCGGTCCCCTGCTGGAACGCCTGCATCGGCTCACCCGCTCCGATGTCACCACGCGTAACCAGCGCAAGGCCGACCGCTTGTCCTTCGCCTACGATGACCTTGAGCATCGCATCGCGGTGCTCTTGGAGCAGGAATCGCTGGCAGCCGTCCGGCCTGACCTCGATGGAGCGCAGATCATGGCCCTTCTGGGACTCAAGCCGGGACCGGTGGTGGGCAAGGCCTACAAGTTCCTCCTGGAAGAGCGCATGGAACACGGACCGCTGTCCCCGGAGGAAGCCGAGCAGAAGCTGTTGGCGTGGTGGGCCACGCAACCCGAGTCCGCCGCCGTCGAGCCTTTGACTGAAACTGAGGAGCCCTCATGAATGCTGCGACTTCCCCGCGCCCGCAACTCTGGATCCTTCGCCACGGCGAGACGGAGTGGTCCAAGAGCGGCCAGTACACGGGCCTGACCGATCTGCCCCTCACTGTTGAGGGTGAGCAGCAGGCTGTTGAAGCACGAAAGGTCCTGGAGGGCATCGACTTCGACCTGGTGTTGACCTCACCGCTGCGACGTGCCCGCCGTACAGCCGAACTGGCCGGCTACCCTGAAGCGGTGCACGAGCCGCTGGCCGTCGAATGGAACTATGGCGACTACGAAGGCATCAGCTCGGACCTGATCCGTAAGGACAACCCGGATTACCTCATCTGGACGGATGGTGTTCCCAACGGGGAGACCCTGGACGAGGTGGCTGCCCGTGCAGACAAGATCATTGGGCGCGTCCTGGAATCCGGAATGGACAACGTCCTGGTGGTGGCACACGGGCATTTCTCCCGAATCCTCACCGCACGTTGGCTGGAAATGGACGCCCGTGAAGGCCGGCATTTCGTCCTCGGAACAGCTAAAGTCTGCACGCTCGGATGGGATAAGCGCACGCCCGCAATTGTGCGCTGGGGCCTCTAGAAACATTCATTAAGAAAAAGTTTTGGCGAAACAGCGAATTGTGCTGGCCAAACTCCCTGTTCATGGGGTAGCTTATATCTTGTTCCCAGAGCGATCCGCCGGGAAAAAGGCGCGCATTCTTCCGATTAGTCACCCGGGTGAATGCCACAGCAGGCTGTAAAGGCCGGAAGGAGGTTGGGAAAAATGATTACTTTGACTAGCGGACGGAAGTTGACCGTCAATGCTGCCCCGGCCTCTGCTGATGATCGACGCCATTTTTGCTCTCTGACCCACTCCTGATCCACCGGACCGGCCTGTTGCCGGCGGTGTTCATGACAGCCTTCATTTCCTTGGATGGCTGAGTAGTCAGTTGTAGGCGCGGACCCACGCAGCATGCCGCGGGTGCGCAGTTTTCCCAAAGTTCGGAACCAGCTTCTTGTTGGGTCGACTGCCGGAAGCCCGCGCAATGATGCAATGACGTTTCAGGAATTCCTGATTCGGTCCGCTAATTACCCTTAAACCAGCCTCGGTTTTTCGCACCCTTTTGGCCCTCTGAATTCTTTATCTTCAAATGGCCCTAATTGTTGCGCCTAAATTCCCGGCATAATCCCCCTGAAAGGAGGTGAACCATGCGAAAGCGCCCAGAAGACATGCGTTTCTTCAAGAGCGTCACAGCGCCCAAGGACCGCACCCTGTTCAACGGCCAGCTGCTGGACCAACGCCGTGAAGACGTTTACGTTGCCCTGCACCAGATGGGACTGATCCGCTGATGTCCTTCAGCCTGTCCGAAGGAGACACGGATGCCACACGACTTTGTTGAACCTCCGGGAGCCCGCGCGGCTACGCGTGGGCTTCCGCCTTTTAAGCGCATTGGTTTATCCAGGGAGTCGGGGCGGAACCTGATGCCCTGTTCCAAGTGGTGACTGTAAGCTCGAGCCATGCAGGAGACGAAGCCTCACCGGCCTCAGAAACGTGCCCGCGTGGTGGTTCCCAGCCGCAGTGACAGCCTGCTCCGGAACTTCACAGAGCTCATAGGCGGTCCGCTGGGCAGGCACTCATCGCCAGGCGAAGCTTCTTCCGGCCCGTTCACTGTGGAACGGGCCCTGATCCTCCTCACCGTGCTGGCGGCGCTGCTGGCCGTGCTCGCCAAGGACTACTGCCGGGTCAACGGTTGGGAAACTCCCGGCCAGTTCTACTCCACCTGCTACTCCGACTTCCCCGAACTCTTTAAGAACCGCGGACTCGGAGACGGGGTCATCCCCCTGTTCACCCAAGGCAGCCAGTTTGAATACCCCGTGCTGATGGGGATCATCGCTGGGATCACTGCCCTGCTGGTGCCCGGCCAGGGGGTCAACAATGATCGGGTGTTGGGCTACTTCGATGTGAACGCCACGTTGATTGTGGCCATGTGGATTGTTACCGTCCTCCTCACCGCCAGAATCAACAAGCGCCGCCCTTGGGATGCCGCCATGGTGGCCTTGGCACCCGGGATTATCCTGGCCAGCCTGATCAACTGGGACATGTGGGCGGTGGCTCTGCTCGCCTTGGGAATGTACTTCTTCTCCAGGGACAAACTGATCTTCGCCGGTGTCTGCATCGGGCTGGGCACTGCCACCAAGCTCTACCCGGTCCTGTTCCTCGGTGCCGTGCTACTGCTGGCCCTTCGGACCGGAAAGTTCCGGCCGTTCATTGTCACCGCAGGGGCTGCCCTGGTGTCCTGGCTGGTAGTCAACCTTCCGTTCGCGGCCCTGAACCCTACCGGCTGGCAGTACTTCTTCGAGTTCACCCAGGACCGGCCCGCCGGCTACAGCTCGCCGTGGTTTTCCTACAACCTGGTAGCGGACCGGCTGCACTGGATGCAGATGGATGCGGCCAGCATCAACGTGGTTGCGTTGGCCCTGTTTGTCCTGGCGTGCATCCTCATTGCCGTGGTGGCCCTGTGTGCGCCGCGGCGGCCACGGATCGCCCAGCTCGTCTTCCTGATTGTCGCCGCGTTCATCCTGACCAACAAGGTCTACTCGCCCCAATTCGTTCTCTGGCTGATCCCGCTCCTTGCCCTTGCGCGGCCCCGCTGGCGCGACTTCCTACTGTGGCAGGCTGCCGAAGGGCTGCACTGGGCGGCAATTTGGATGTACCTTGGCCAGGCGACCAGTGGCGGACCTGTCCAGCACAACATCGACATGTCCTATTACGTGATGGCGGTGGTCCTGCACATGGCCGCCACGGCCTACCTGATGGCGAGGGTTGTTATGGATATCTGGGATCCGGTCCAGGACCCCGTGCGCATCCACGGCGACGATGACCCACATGGCGGTCCCTTCGACGGCGCCACGGACTGGCTCAGGATCGACTTCTTCCACCGGGCCGGGTCGGTCTTGCCCGGAGGGCATCGGGTAGCCGAAGCTCAAGCAGCCCCCACGGTGGAGGGAGGCAGCAATGGGTGATGTCGCCGTCGTCGGCGCGGGCCCCAACGGTCTGGCGGCAGCAGTGGTCATGGCCCGTGCGGGCCTGAAGGTACACGTTTACGAGGCCGCGAACGCCATTGGCGGAGGTTCGCGCACCAGCGAGCTGATGGAACCCGGGCATTTCTACGACATCTGCTCCGCGGTACACCCCATGGCATTGGCGTCGCCCTTCTTCCGTGCCTTCGAGCTGTCCAAACGAATTGAACTGCGGGTCCCGGAAGTTCAGCACGGAACACCCCTGGACGTGGGCGGTGCCGCGTTGGCTTACCAGTCGCTGGACCGGACCGTCCAGGGCTTGGGCGTGGATGGACCGGCATACCGCCGACTCATGGAACCCCTGCTGGAGCGGGTCTCCGGGGTGGTGGAATTTACGTCCAACCAGCTGCTGCGCATACCGAAAGACCCGTTGGCCGCCGTGGGCTTTGGTCTTGCCACGCTGGATCAGGGCACGCCCATGTGGGGCCGCCGCTTCCGGGAGGAGGCAGCGCCCGCGCTCCTGACCGGGGTGATGTCGCACGCGCTGGGTTCGCAACCGTCCCTGAGCTCAACCGGCGCCGGGCTCCTGCTCGGGGTTCTTGCCCACGCCGGCGGTTGGCCGATTCCCGTAGGGGGGTCAATGTCCATTGCCCAGGCGATGGCGGATGACGTGACCGCCCACGGAGGAACCATCCACGTAGGTGAACGAGTGGACTCCCTGGACCAGGTTCGGCCCGCGGACGCCATCCTGTTGGATGTTGCTCCCCCGACCCTGGCCCGGATCGGCGGCGCGGAAGTACCCGATCGCTACCGCCGGGCACTGGAAGCATTCCGGTTCGGGAATGCAGCATGCAAAGTGGACTTTATTCTCTCCGGGCCTGTGCCTTGGTTGGATCCAGGCCTGGCCAAGGCAGGCACGGTCCACGTGGGCGGTTCACGGCTTGCCATGGCCGAATCCGAGAATCTGGTAGCGATGGGCAAGTATCCACCGCAGCCCTACGTCCTGGTTTCCCAGCCGTCCCTGCTGGACCCGACCCGCGCACCTGAAGGCCGCCACATCCTGTGGTCCTACTGCCACGTCCCTGCCAACTCCACCGTGGATATGGCGGAGGCGGTAACGGCCCGCATCGAGCGATATGCGCCCGGTTTCAGGGACGTCGTGGTGGCGTCAAAGACCACGACGGCGGCAGAACTGGCTGCGTACAACGAAAACTATGTGGGTGGCGACTTCAGCGCAGGCATCCTCGATCTCCGTGGGCTGGTGCAGCGGCCCGTGGTGTCCAATGCGCCTTGGCGGACGCCGATGCCGGGTGTCTACCTCTGTTCGTCCTCAACGCCGCCAGGTCCCGGAGTGACTGGAATGCCCGGGTACCACGCGGCAAAATATGCCCTTAAGGACATATTCAAATTGCGGGTACCCGGGCTGGGCGTTTAGTCCGCCGTCCTAGTTGGCGGCGGTAAAGCGTGCGCGGCGGTGGGCCGGGCTTTCGATCTCGTCCAGCATGGCTACGGCGTAGTCCTGCGTGGAGATGGTGTTGCCCGCCGGCGAATCCTTTGCCACGGAGTACTCGCCAGTGCGCTCACCGGGCTGGATAACCGGCGCGGGGGCCAGGACGGTCCAGTCGAGGGACTCGGGGGCCTGCTTGACGGCTTCCAGGGCCTTGGCGGCGGTGGTGGCCTCGGCCTTATAAGCCTCAGGGAAGTCCGGGGAGTCGAGCAGGCGGACACCGTCGATTTCCAGTGTCCCGGCGCCGCCGACAATCATCAGCCGGGTTCCTTCTGCGTTGCTGTAAGCGGTGGACATGGCTTCGAGCCACTCGGAGTGGTCGCCGCCGGTGCGGCTGGGGCCCGTCGCCAGCACAACGACGTCGTGGTCCTTGGCAACGGACGCAAAGGTTTGCGCGTCAGCCTGGTCTGCAGCCTGAGTGGCTGCGCCGGGAACTTCAGCGCCCTTGCGGGAGATGGCCGTGACCTGGTGGCCGCGGGTGATGGATTCGTTGACGATCTGGCTGCCGACCATGCCCGTTGCGCCGTAGACTGCGATTTTCATTGCTCTCCTTAGGGTTGTTATCCTTGCAATACAACAAAGGTATCCATTGGATACTGATAGCTTCAAAGGAACCTAGTTACCTGATGGAAACCAACAACCTCCCCGCGAACATCCTGGACCCCAACTGTCCCTCCCGCGTGATCTTCCAACGAATCGGCGACAAATGGGCCTCGCTGGTCATCCAGGTGTTGGGCGCCGGTCCGGTACGGTTCTCCGAGTTGCGGAAGATGGTCAACGTCGTGACGCCCAAAGTCCTGACCCAGACGCTGAGGGCGCTGGAGCGGGACGGCCTGATCACCCGGACTGTCCATGCCCAGGTCCCCCCACGTGTGGACTATGAACTGACGGCGATGGGCGAATCCCTGTTGCAGCCGTTGTCCCTGCTCCGCGAATGGGCCGAAAGCCACGTGCCCATCATCCTGGAAGCCCGCGAAGCCTACGACGACGCGCAGGACTCCGCGGTCCTCGGCACAGCCACCTAGGTTTACTGTGATGGGACGAGGGCGCGGCTGATCCGTCCGTCCCGCATGGTCGCGACGGCATCCGTCAGGGGCAGGAACTCGGTATCGTGCGTGACCATGACGGTGGCTGTGTTGAACTCGTCCGTCACCCGACGGAGCAGCCGGACAACGGATTCGCTGCGTTCATGGTCAAGCGCCGCAGTGGGCTCGTCCACCAGCAGTACCGAAGGGCTGCCCATCAATGCCCGCGCTATGTTCACCCGCTGGCGCTGGCCGCCGGAGAGCTGGTGCGGCCGCTTGTGTTCGGCGCCTGACAGGCCAACTACGTCCAGCAGCTCGACGGCTTTCCGGCGGGCTTCCTTCAGCGGGTTGCCACGCAGGTGCTCACGAATCACCAACTGCTCGACGGCGGTCAGCGCCGGCAGCAGGTTGGGTTGCTGGAAGATGATGCCCACGCTGTCCCGGCGCAGCGCAGTTCGTTCGGCTTCCGGAAGTGCGGCGACATCCTGCCCGTTGATGACCACTACGCCGGATGTTGGCCGGATGAGGGTGGCCGCCACGGCGAGCAGTGACGACTTCCCTGAGCCCGACGGGCCTACCAAGGAGAGGAATTCCCCTTTGCTGACCGCGAGGTTCACGGAGTCCAGGGCCTTCAGGGTGGAGCCACCATCGGGATATTCGAGCGAGACGTTGACGAGGTTGAGTGCAGTAGTCACGGTGTATGCCTTTCGAAGAATGTACGGAATCAGTTGCCGCCGAGGGCCAGCAAGGGGTCCACTTTGGTGACTTTGCGGACGGCAAGCACCGCGCCGGCGAGCCCGAGCAGGACAATTCCAACCACTGGGAGCAGCGTGGTCAGGGGAGTGATCAAAAAGGGTGCAGCCTGGGCTGCGAAGGCTCCCCCGGCAAGGCCCAACAAACCACCAAGAGCCGCTCCGGACACCAATACCAAGGTCGCTTGGGCCAGGGCATCGCGCAGGACATAACCGGAGGAAGCTCCAAGTGCCTTGAGCACCGCGATATCCCGGGTCCGCTGCACCGTCCACACGGTCAGGAACGCGACGATCACCAATGCGGAGATGCCGTAGAGGAACGCCTGCATGAGCATGAGGGAGCCGTTTTCGCTCTTGTACGAGGCCAAGGCCTGGAAGGAACCCACGGGATCCGTGCTGACTGTGCCGGCCGATGCGTTGGCGGCGTCGACGTCCAGGGAGGTTCCGGCGTCGTACTGTACGGCGAGGACGGTTGCCGTGCCGGGGGCCGCGTGCGCGATGGACCGCCAGGTGTCCAGGGTGGTCCAGACGACGCCAGTGTGGGAGTACCACTGGTCCCCCACAATGGACGAGACAGTGAGGTCGGTGCCGCCTACGCGCACCCGGCTACCGGGGGTCAGGGACAGGTCCTTCGCCAACGTTTCGCCGACAACCACCGCCCCGTCCTCCACGGCCTGGGGAGCGATGGATCCGCCAAAGACGGCGACGGTCGCTGTACCACTTGGAGTGCCACCAGCACCCAGTGACTGGAAACGCGACTGGCTGATTCCCACTGCCTGCGCAGAACTGACCCCCGGCTGCTCGCGCCACGTCTGGAGCTGGGCTGAGGAAACCTCAGACTCGGTGTAGGACGCTTTGGCGTCACTTCCCGCGGGAGCCCCGAAGACGACCTGCTGCGCCGGCAATGAGGCAATGGCCGACGTCGACTGGTTTCCCAGTCCGGCCGTCAGCCCGGACAACATCACGAGCAGCAAAGTGATCAAGGCGACCACGCTGCCCATGAGCGCAAAACGGCCCTTGGCGAAGCGGATGTCGCGGATGGCGAGAAACATCGGATTCCTTCGGTAGTTGCGGGGTTGTTCCCGGTATTACCAACTCTTCCGGCGAAGGCCCTCCCGGACATCGGGAGGTGGATGGATTGGCGGACTCCGTGGGGTTGAGCGGCGAGTCATCCAAATGGTTGATTCCGGGTGTGCGGCGCGGAAAACGGCGGAACGAGGGAGGGCCGGAGATACGCTGGAAAGCATGCAATCCCCCACCGGAGCCGTCACGATCCTCCGCGTCCTGCGCGTGAGTTTGCACGTCGGTTTCGCCGTGCTGCTGCTGGTCGCCGTCATTCGCCTGCTGACCGGAGTCGACACTTCCGGATCACCGTCATCCACGGCGTTGGCTGCCGGCTTAGGCCTTTCGGCCCTTCTGGCGGCGGTGTACCTGGCGGGAACAATCCTGGAAAAACGGCACGCAAGCGACCCTTCCCGTTTCAACCCCTCCCGCTACGCAGCGTGGTGGCTGGGTGCAGTGATGTTCCTGTGGCTGCTGCTCCTTCTGGTCAGCGGAGATTTCGCCTGGGTGGCCTTCCCCCTCTTCTTCCTGCAGCTTCATCTGCTCCCCCGGCGCCTGGCGTTGCCCATGATTGCGCTGAGCACGGTCCTGCTGATCGGTGCGCTGTGGTTCCATAGCCGCGGCACGTCCGACGGCGGCCTGCAGCTCGCGATGGTCCTGGGCCCGGTGTTTGGGGCCGGTTTCGCCGTGGTCACCGGGCTGGCCTACCAGGCCTTGTTCCTTGAGGCCGAAAACCAGCGGGTGGTGGCCGAGGACCTGCGTCGGACGCGGGCGGAACTGGCCAAAACACAGCACGACGCTGGGATCACGGCCGAGCGTGAACGGCTCGCCCGGGAAATCCACGACACCCTGGCACAGGGCTTCTCCAGCATCGTCCTGATGGGGCGGTCAGCCGAGAAAGCCTTGGATGACGGGGATTCAGGGGCTGCAAGGGAGCGACTGCGGATCGTCCAGGAAACTGCCTCGGCGAACCTGGCCGAAGCCCGCAGCTTTGTTCGCGGCCTCCGTTCCCCTGACCTGGAACAAGCCGGCTTGGTGGATACGTTGCGCCGCCTCTGTGAGAAAACCGAGACTGAAGCCGCCGCCCGTGGGACCGCGCTGCGCTGCCGTTTCGAGTTGGTGGGTTCCCCCGTTGAGCTGCCCAATACCTACCAGACCACCCTGCTTCGGGCCGCCCAGGCCTCCCTCGCGAACGTGTGGGCGCACGCAAAGGCGCGGGCCGCCGTCGTGACCCTGTCCTTTCTCGGGTCCGAGGTGACGTTGGACGTTTTTGACGACGGTATTGGTTTTGAGCCGTCGACGGCGGTGGCCACCGTGCGCGGTGACGGCACCGGCGTCGGGCTGTTGAGTTTGCGCGAACGGCTGGCCGCGCTGGAGGGCAGCCTGGAGATCGAGTCGGCTCCGGGCGAGGGAACGGTGGTTGCCATCCGGGTGCCCTTGCCTGTGGGAGATGATGAGGCATGAGCGATATCCGCATTCTGTTGGTGGATGACCACCCGGTAGTCAGGGCAGGCCTGCGTGCCATGTTGGCGGACTTCCCGGGCGTCACCGTGGTGGCCGAGGCGGCGGATGGTGATGCCGCGTTGGTTGAGCTGCGCAGGCTGCACACGCTCGGCGAGCCGGTGGACCTGGTCCTCATGGACCTGCAGATGGGGGCCGGCATGGATGGGGTGACGGCTACGGGAAAGATCAAGGCGGGCGAGGCCGGGAGCCCCCCGCCCCCGGTTCTGATCCTCACCACCTACGACACCGACGCCGACATCCTCGCTGCCGTTGAAGCCGGCGCCAGCGGTTACATGCTTAAAGACGCCCCGCCCGAGCAAATCCGGCAAGCTGTCCTGTCCGCGGCTGCAGGGCAGACCGCGCTGGCACCGGAGGTCGCGGCGCGGCTCATGGGGCGGATCCGAAACCCGTCGCCCGCGTTGAGCGCCAGGGAGGTGGAGCTGCTGGAGTTGCTGGCTACTGGCATGAGCAACCGCGCCATGGCGAAGCAGCTCTTCATTTCGGAGGCCACGGTAAAGACGCATCTGGTGCACATCTACTCGAAGCTGGGGGTCGACAACCGGACGGCGGCGATTGCTGCGGCGACCCAGCGACGAATCATCCGCGGGCGCTGAACCTCGCGGATCAGGCCCTCAGCAAACCTCGCGCTGGACCCCTCTGGGCCGACGGGTGAGGCTCATTTTGCTTGTTAATTTTGGTTAAACGGTTGACCTTTGGCCTCGCAGCAGTGACGATTAGTGCACGTTTCGCCATGAGTTAGATCACAAAAAGTCACTCGTCGAAAGTTGGCCCCCATGTCCGCACCCTCCTTGGGCCTGTCCAGTGCTGCTCCCCACAGCCCCGGACGAGCCACAAAGATAGCCAGGAAGGCCGCATCCCTCGGCCTTGCCTCGCTCCTCCTCGCAGGGACCATCCCCGCACTGACCTTCGCATCGGCGGCATCGGCCGCGAATTCCGCGCCCGGCGACCCCGCCCCCGTCAAAGCCGTCACTCCCGAGGTACCTGTCGACGCCGCGGGAGTACCCCTCGGCGCGGTGACCGGATACACCCAGTCCGGCAACGTCGTCGGCCTTTCCACCGCCAAAGGTGCCGTCCGGGTTACGTTCCTGGATGGCGGCACCTTCCGCCTCGAAGCCGATCCAAACGGCACCTTCACGGATCCCGCCAACAGCGACCAAGGCGACCCGGCCAGGACCGCCAACATCGTGGTGGGCAAAGACAGATTTCCCGGCACCACACCCACCATCGTCGACGGCGACTGGCTGACGTTGAAGACGGACAAGATCAGCGTCGCGATCAACAAGTCCACTACCCAACTCCGCGTGACCCGGGCCGACGGATCACTGGTGCTGGAGGAGTCGGCACCCATGACGTTCGGCTCCAACTCGGCCACTCAGCACCTTGCCCATCAGGACGGCGAGCAGTTCATCGGCGGCGGCATGCAAAACGGCCGCTCCGTGCACACCGGCGCGCTGATCAACATCGCCAAGAACTTCGACTGGGACGACGACGGCTACCCCAACGCCGTGCCGTACTACATGTCATCCAAGGGCTACGGTGTCCTCCGCGACACGTTCGCCCGCGGCTCGTACGACTTCAAGGACCAACCCACCACCACGCATGAGGAAAAGCGGTTCGACGCCTACTACTTCGTGGGCGACTACAAACAGTCCCTTGGCGCGTACACCACGCTGACCGGAAAGCCGATCATGCCCCCGGTCTACGCCTTGGAATACGGCGACGCCGACTGCTACAACCGTTCCAATCCGGGCTATTCCTCCTCCGGCTATGGCGATCCTGACGGCGCTAAGCAGCGCACGCCGGACGCCATCAAAACCGCACGGAAGTTCGTTGAAAACGACATGCCGGCCGGCTGGATGCTGGTCAACGACGGCTACGGCTGCGAATACCAGCAACTCCCGGAAACCGTGAGCAACATCGAGAAAGAAACCGACCTCAAAGTTGGCCTGTGGACCCAGCGCTCCCTGACCAACCAGGAATACGAAGTAGGCGAGGCCGGAGTCCGGCTCCGCAAGCTCGACGTTGCGTGGGTTGGGCAGGGCTACCGGCAGGCACTCACCGGTTGCGAGGCCGCACACGGCGGCATCGAGCAGTACTCGAACGCGCGGGGCACCTCGCTGATGGTGGAAGGGTGGGCCGGCGCCCAGCGTTGCGGCATGCAGTGGACCGGTGACCATTCAGGCAATCTCGACGCCGTTCGCTGGCAGGTCTCGGCCCTCACCGGTGCGGGCAACTCGGGTTTGGCGTTCACCACCGGCGATGTTGACGGGATCTTCGGCGGCTCGGCCGAATCGTACGTCCGCGACCTCCAGTGGAAGGCCTTCGCCCCGGCGCTGTACTCCATGTCCGGCTGGGCCGCGACGGACAAGCGCCCGTGGCTCTACGGCGACCAAGCTACGGCCATCAACCGCCAGTACCTGCAGCTTAGGCAGCAACTCATGCCCTTCATCTACACCCTTGCCCAGGAATCCTCCACCAGCGGTGTTTCGATGATGCGATCCATGGCCCTGGAGTTCCCTGACCAGCAGTGGTCATACGGTGCCGAGGCCAATAACCAATTCATGCTGGGCTCCGATTTCCTGGTGGCACCAGTTTTCACCCAGACAAATGTCCGAAACGGCATATTCCTTCCCGCCGGCCAGCAGTGGGTGGATTACTGGACCGGCAAGCTCTACCAGGGCGGCCAGATCCTCAACGGTTACAACGCACCCCTGGACAAACTGCCGGTATTCGTTCGTGCCGGTGCGGTGATCCCGCAAGGCATCGTGGCCCGCAACGCCTCCTTGGTACCCGAAGATTCCATGATCACCCTGGACGTTTACGCCCAAGGCCAGGACACCTTCACGCTCTATGAGGACGACAAGGTCACCCGTGAATTCAAGGATGGAAAGTCCTCCAGCCAGATCTTCGCAGTGGATGCGCCCGGCAAGGGCAACAGCAGCGTCAAGGTGTCCATCGGTGAGCGGAAGGGCGAGTACACAGGCAAGGCGGCTGCCCGACCCTACGAACTGAAAGTCCACGCCGGCGCGGCCCCCAAGGACGTGAAGATCGGCGGCACCAAGCTCACCCAACAGCCAACCCAGGCCGCCTATGCCGCTGCAACCACGGGGTGGTTCTTCGATGAGGCCAACAACGGCACCATCTGGGTCAAGACGGGATCCATCGCCTCCAACCAGTCAGCCACGGTTCAGCTCCAGCAGGCAGGTCCGCTGGGCGGGAAAAGCCAGGAAGACACCGCCGCCGAAGTCCGCGTGACCACCGGCCAACAGGTCTTCCAGGACCAGGAAACAACAGTCACCGCTGCTTTCGTGAACACTGGAACCAAGGCCAAGACCAACGTGGTCCTGGCTCCCGTCCTGCCCGAGGGGTGGACCGTTGTTTCGTCCTCCGGCGCAACCGCAGCCAAGGTGGACGGTGGAGCGAGCGCCACTGCCACCTTCGTCATCAAACCCGGCTCCAGCGCGAAGGCGGGCCAACAGACCGTGCGGGTGTCGGCGTCGTACGCTGCTTCCGGCTCCAACCAGTCGGTGACCGGTGGCAACCAGATCTACGTCGCCTACGGTTCGCTGGCTGCGGCCTACAACACCGTTTCGGTCACCACCGTGGCCGGCAAGGCGCTCGGAAACTTCGACGGCGGCGGGGCCACCTTCGCTGCCGAACAGCTGGCTGCCGCAGCGGTTCCGGCGGGCGGTGTCCGGCCAGGCAGCACGGTGACGGTCGATGCCGGGAAACCTACGCAGGTGGATTACACGTGGCCGGCCGTGGGACCTGATGTCCCCAACTCCGTGGCGTTGTCCGCACAAACCATCTCGGTCAAGGGCAAGGGCACGCATCTTGCGGTCCTCGGATCTGCCGCTGTGGGTAATGGAACCAGCCCGACGCTGACCTTGACCTACGCGGACGGTTCCTCGGAGCAGCAGTCCATCTTCTTCCCCAACTGGCTGCAGCCCTCGGTCCTCAACGGAGCCGTGCTGGCGGTTTCGGAACAGGGCCGCAACAACGCCTCAGGCCCGTCACCTGAGTACACGCAGTACAAGTATCAGGCGTTCTCCAACACGGTGCGGCTCAACCCCACCAAGGAGCTGGCATCCGTCACGCTGCCTACGGATACACGGGTGAAGTTCTTCGACTGGAAGGTGACCTCGCAGCCTCTTCCGGCTGTCCCTGTCGGCTCCGTGTATGCCTCTGAAACCCCGTGGGTCCAGGCGCTGAACGGCTACGGTGTGATCGGCAAGAACGTGGCCAACAAAGATTCGGCGTCCTCCCCGGACAAGCCGTTGGCCATCAACTACACGGATCCCGCCACAGGCAAGGAGCCCGTGTTCAGTAAGGGCCTCGGCGTGCACGCAGCGTCAAAAATCACCTACTACCTGGGTGGAAAGTGTTCAAAGTTCACCTCTCAGGTGGGCCTTGAGAGCGGCTTCGGCGGCAACATTATCTTCAAGGTCAACGCCGACGGCGTGAACAAGTACCAGTCGCGCACGTACACGCCGGGGTTCGCTCCCGAATCCGTGACGGTTGACCTCACCGGAGCGGCCTACGTGGAGTTGGTGGTGGATCCCTCCGGATCCATCAACGGTGCCCACGGGGTGTGGGGTGACGCCAAGTTCACCTGCGCTCCGTAGCGCCGATGTCCTGACGGCCGCCGTTTGCCGCCTCTCCCCGGGGTGGCAGGCGGCGGCTGTCCGCTGACCGGGCACAACAAGAAACTGTCGGTGGAACGGGGCATAATGTCGCAAATGGGGAAACTGAAAAAGAAGCAGGGTTTTGTCGTTGGACTCGTCAGTTTAGTAATGGCTGGCTCGCTGGCCGCTTGTGATGATGGCCGATCCGGCGCGGAAGGTGCCGCAAAGCAGCTGGCGTCTTCCTTGGAAGCGCTCGACGTCGGGTCGCTCGCCGTCGAGGGCAAGGACGCTGCCACGGCCAACGATGAACTCAAGGCTGTCTTCGAAGGCCTCGGCGCCAAACCCTCGGTGCAGTCCGGCGACGTGAAGCTCGACGGCGATAGCGCCACGTTCCCCCTGAACTACAGCTGGAACGTCGGCTCTGCCAAGTGGGAGTACACCTTGGACGCCACGCTGAAGAAGTCCTCCGGAAAATGGGCGGTTCAGTGGAGCCCCGCCCTCCTGGCACCACAGCTCTCCGATGGCGAGACCCTCTCCGTTAAGACAGTTCCGGCCCAGCGCGGCCAGATCCTGGGTGCCGGCGACGCCCCGATCGTTGAAGACAGGCCCGTGTTCCGGGTTGGCATCGACAAGACCAAGGTTCCCGCAGAGCAAGCCGACGCCTCGGCCCGGGCCATGGCGGCCCTGCTGGGGCTGGACGTTGAGGAGTACGCCAAGCAGGTTGCTGCATCCGGCCCGCAGGCGTTTGTGGAGGGACTCGTCCTCCGCGCCTACACAGCCGACATCAACGAAGCCAAGATCAACGCCATCCCGGGTGGCGTGAGCATCCTGGACTCCATGGCCCTGGCTCCCACAAGGACCTTCGCCCGTGCTCTTTTGGGCAGCGTCGGTCAAGCCAGCGCAGAGCAGATCGAGAAGTCCAACGGCGCGCTGCGTGCCGGGGACACCACCGGAACCGGGGGCCTGCAGCAGAAGTACGACTCCCTGCTGCGCGGCAAGGACGGCGTGGAGGTCATCGCCAGCGCCAAGTCCCAGGGTGAAACCCCCGCTACCAAAGTGTTCTTCTCGTCCCTCCCCGCACCGGGCACCACCCTCAAGACCACGCTCGACCTGAAACTCCAGCAATTGGCCGAGGACACGCTGGCTAAAGTTGGGCCGGCCTCGGCTATCGTTGCGCTGAAACCCTCAACCGGTGCCGTTCTCGCCGCCGCCTCAGGACCGGGCAGCAACGGGTACAACACCGCCATGTTGGGACAGTACGCACCGGGCTCAACGTTCAAGATCGTTGATTCGCTGGCGATGTTCCGGAACGGTGCCACGCCCGATTCCAAGGTGGAGTGCACTCCGACGGTCACCGTTGATGGGCGCACATTCAAGAACGCCGAAGGGTACCCGGCCGGTTCGCTGGGCACCGTTGCCTTGCGGGAGGCCTTCGCGCACTCGTGCAACACAGCCTTCATCAATGTCCGCGATACCGTCAGCCAGGACCAACTCGAGTCGGCTGCCCAGGCCCTCGGAGTCGCCGTGGAAGCCCCCAAGCTTGGCGCCGATGCGTTCCTGGGATCGGTTCCCGGTGCTGCTGAAGGCACTGAGCACGCCGCCTCCATGATCGGCCAAGGCAAGGTACTTTTCTCGCCGCTCTCAGCCGCTGTCATGGCTGCTTCCGTGGCCAACGGCGCTCCCGTGTCGCCCCAACTGGTCCTCAACGCTGATGCTGCCCAGAACCCCAGTGCCAGTGCTTCCCCGACCGAAAGTGGCAGCGCATCGCCGTCGCCGGATTCCACCACGGCCAGTGCACTCCCTGCGTCTCCGGCATCCACCAAGCCGATTACCAAGGAAGAAGCCGCTTCGTTGGCGGACATGATGCGTGCCGTGGTGACCTCCGGGCACGCCGGCTTCCTGGCACAGGTGCCCGGCCTCCCGGTCGGGGCCAAGACGGGCACGGCGGAGTTCGGCAACGAGGATCCGCCCAAGACGCACGCGTGGATCGTGGCCACGCACGGTGACCTGGCCGTCGCCGTGTTCGTGGAGGACGGTGGGCTTGGTGCTACCACCAGCGGGCCGCTCTTGAAGTCCTTCCTCACCGCAGCAGGCTGACACGGCAGACGCTCGACGGCGGCAGGCCGCCGTCGAGCGTTAATACCGTGCCGTGGGAGGATTGAAACGTGGCCCATATTGACGTTTCAGGCATTGACTACTTCCTCTCCGACGGCACCCAACTGCTTAACGGGGTGACGTTCAAGGTGCCCGACGGCACCAAGACTGCGTTGATCGGACCCAACGGAACGGGCAAGACCACGCTGTTCAAGATCATTTCCGGCGATCTCACACCGGATGAGGGAGCCGTGGGCCGGTCCGGGAACATGGGCATCATGCGCCAGTTCGTGGGCCAGGTCCGCGATGAATCCACTGTCCGCGACCTCCTGGTCTCTACCGCACAAGCAGGTCTCGCGGCCGCGGCCAAGGCCGTGGAGGAAGCCGAGCTCGCCATGATGGAACACGATGACGAGCCCACACAAATGAAGTACGCCCAAGCGATCGTGGACTGGGGCGACGCGGGCGGATACGACGTGGAGACCGTCTGGGACGAAGTCTGCATGGCCGCCTTGGGGATTTCCTTCGACAAGGCCCAGTTCCGGCGGGCCTCTACCCTGTCCGGCGGCGAGCAGAAGCGCCTTGTCCTCGAAGCACTGTTTGCCGGGCCTGATGAATTGCTGCTCCTCGATGAGCCTGACAACTACCTGGACGTGCCTGGCAAGCGCTGGTTGGAAACCAAGCTCAACGAGTCCAAGAAGACCGTGCTGTTCATCAGCCACGACCGCGAGCTGCTCAACAACGCCGCCGGGCGCATCGTCACGCTCGAACCGGGCATCAACGGTGCGGGTGCCTGGATCCACGGCGGAGGTTTCGGCTCCTATGTCGAGGCCCGGGCAGACCGCAATGCGCGTTTCGAGGAGCTGCGGAAGCGTTGGGACGAGGAGCACATCAAGCTTAAGGAACTCGTCAACATGTACAAGAACAAGGCTGCTTTCCGCTCTGACATGGCCAACAGGTACCAGGCAGCGCAGACCCGCCTGGCTAAGTTCCTTGAGGCTGGCCCGCCCGAAGCCCTGCCGATCGAGCAGAACGTCAAGATGCGCCTCAAGGGTGGGCGTACCGCCAAGCGCGCAGTCGTGGCCGAGAAGCTTGAGCTGACCGGACTGATGAAGCCGTTCTCCACGGAGATCTGGTTCGGAGACCGTGTGGGTGTCCTGGGCTCCAATGGTTCGGGCAAAAGCCACTTCCTCCGCCTGCTCGCCACCGGTGGCACGGATCCGGAGCGGGAACACCTGCCGGTGTCCGACGTCGTCATCGCTGAGGTCCCGCACGAGGGCGTGGTGAAACTCGGCGCCCGAATCCGCCCGGGTTTCTTCGCGCAGACACATGTCCGCCCTGACCTCCTGGGCCGGACCTTGCTGGAGATCCTGCACCGCGGCGATGAGCACCGGAGCGGACTTCCACGTGAAGCAGCTGCCGGAGCTTTGGACTCCTACGGTTTGGCCGGCCAGTCCGAGCAGAAGTACGAGTCACTCTCCGGTGGCCAGCAAGCACGTTTCCAGATCCTGCTCCTGCAGCTCTCTGGTGCCACGCTCCTGCTGCTCGACGAGCCTACGGACAACCTGGACCTGCATTCCGGGGAAGCCTTGGAGCGGGCCATCGACGCTTTCGAGGGAACGGTCCTCGCCGTGACGCACGACCGCTGGTTCGCCAAGTCCTTTGACCGCTTCCTCATTTTTGGTTCGGACGGCAAGGTCTACGAGTCCGAGGAACCCGTGTGGGACGAGAAGCGAGTAGAGCGGGCCCGCTGACCCCGGACGCTCTCTCACATCCCGCCCCCTTCACCCGAACGCTCCTGCAGCAGCTGCAGGAGCGTTCGGGTCTAACGGGTGGGATGTGAGAGAGCGTTTTGTTTTAAGGGAGGGGATGTGATGGAGCGTTTCTGCTCAAATGATCACTCGGGGTGATTAAATGCGCACACCTTGCTACGGTTGATGAATGGGAACTGCCGACCGCCACCGCCTCATTGGCGAACTGCTCCGCACACGCGAAGAAGCCACAGTCGATGAGCTCGTGGAGGCCACAGGGGCGTCGGGCGCCACGATCCGCCGCGACCTGGAGATCCTCGCAGCCAACGGTGTCCTAAAGCGCGTCCACGGCGGAGCCCGCAGCTTGCTGGCGCGCGGAGACAACCCCAGTTACGGGCAACGCGAACTGGAAGACCACGACGCCAAAATCCGCATCGCTGCAGCAGTGGACGCACTCCTGAAGGACAGGGAGCACGTGTGGCTGGACAGCGGCTCGACAGCCACGGAGATCGCACGCAGCCTCAGCACGCGCGAGCTTACTGTCATGCCCATGTCCCTTCACGGCGTTGATGCCCTGACCAGCGTCAAGGGTGGGCGCTCACCCGGGCTCATCCTCCCCGGCGGCAGCCTCGTCCCGGGTGAGCAATCCTTCCGTGGACCCATGACGGAAGCCAACATCCGCTCGCTGAGGTTCGACACCGCCGTCGTAACCCCGTGTGCCCTCAACCTCAAGGACGGGCTCCTGGCCCACGACCTTGACGATGCGGCCGTGAAGCGTGCCGGCCTGGAGTCGGCGGCGCGTGTGATCGTGGCATCAGCCGGCAGCAAATGGAATGCCAGCGCCGTGGCCCTGGTTGCCGCCATGGACACCGTGGACGTCATCGTCACAGACCTTGCACCATCCCCCGAAGATCTTGCCCGGCTCAACAAACTCTCCGTGGAAGTTGTGATTGCATGACCACCAGCATCAAAAGCTCCAAAAGCGTCAACGCCGCCGCGGTGGCGACGTTCCTCATCTTCGGCATGAACGGCCTGGTCTTTGCCAGTTGGGCCGCCCGCATTCCGGCCGTTACCGAAGCCCTCAGCCTCACATCGGGTCAAATGGGCACCTTGCTGCTCTGCACCGCCGTCGGATCTTTGCTTGCGCTGCCCTCCGCGGGCTGGGTGGTTGGCAGGATCGGGACAGCGAACACGGTCCGGGTGGCCGGCATCGTGGCTGGCGCCGCGGGAGCAGCCATTGCTTTCTCGCTGATGGCCGCCTCAGTCCCGGCAACCGCCATTGCGCTGTTCTTCTTCGGCATCGGAATCGGCCTGTGGGACGTCGCCCAGAACATTGAAGGCGCAGATGTCGAGCACAGGCTCAAGCGCACCATCATGCCCCAGTTCCATGCGGCGTTCAGCGGGGGCGCGTTCGTGGGGGCGTTGATCGGCGCCGGTCTCTCGAAGCTTGGTGTCGGGCTTCCGGAACACCTGCTGGTTATCGCGGCCATCGCCGTCGCCCTCGCGCTGACGGTCCCCAGGTTCTTCCTGCCGCACGAGGTCGCGGAAACGCACGACGACGGCGCTCGCCTTGAGAAGGGACCCTCGGCTTGGCGGGATGGCAGGACGCTGCTCATAGGCATCGTGGTCCTGGGTGCGACGCTGACCGAAGGCGCCGGCAACGACTGGATCGCCAAGGCAACCGTGGACGGTCTGGGAGCTACCGAATCAACCGGAGCACTCCTCTTTGCCCTCTTCGTGGCGGCAATGACACTGATGCGGTTCCTGGGCGGGAAAGCGATCGACAAATTCGGCCGGGTTGCTGTCCTTCGTGCAAGCATGGCTGCAGCCGCAGCAGGCCTGGCGTTGTTTGTTTTCGCGGACAACGTGTTCCTCGCAGGCGTCGGGGCGGCGTTGTGGGGTGTCGGTGCGGCACTGGCCTTCCCCATGGGAATGTCCGCGGCAGCTGACGACCCCAAGCATGCCGCCGCCCGTGTTTCCGTGGTGTCCACCATCGGGTACGTCGCATTCCTCGCCGGACCACCGCTCCTTGGTTACCTCGGCGACCATACGGGAATCCATCTGGCCCTCCTGGCCATCGGAGCACCTATTCTGCTTGCCCTGCTCCTGGCTGGCGTCGCAAAGCCCCTGCGGACCAAATAGCTTTCCCGTCCGATCCTGCATTCTCGGCAATGCATGAACGGCCGAACCGCCACCACAAAAGGAGCACCACCCCAGAGGCCAAGCAGGCTGCACCAAGCACATCACTGAGCCAGTGGGCGGAGAGGTAGGTCCGGCTGATCATCATGGCGATCACCCCAATCATTGCCAGCAGGGTCACCCACCAGCGTCCGAGCAGGATCACCACAACCACCAGGAACGCGGTGGTTGCCGATACATGCCCGGAAGGGTATGAACCCGTATCTGTCAGGACTCTGGCGCCCTCCGGCCGCTGCCTGCCCACCAGGACCTTGGCCAGTTGGGTGAGTGCCAGCGCAGCCACTCCTGAGGTCAGGGCGAAAGTGGCCGTCAGCGGCCGGCGCCATACCAGGAGTGCTGCGGCCAGCAGCGCGTTGAGCACCAACATGCCTACATACCCGATGCTGTTGAGGAAGGCGTTGAGTCCGTCCCAAAACGGCGAGTGAAGCGTCGAGACGAAGGCCTGCCACCAGACGTCCACGGGTTTAAAAATGGGCTCAGCGTGCCCAACCATGAGCATGATCCCAAGGACGGTGAAGGCGCTGAAGAGAAGGGCGCCAGTGAGGGCCGGTTGCCAGCCCGGCCGCTCGCTTGGGTGAAGGACACGAATCATGCCTAATGGTAGTCATCGCGCCGTTCCCCTTTCGGGTGGATCGGGCGTTAGTGTGTTGGGATGCGAGGCTTCGTGGGCAAAGGCCCCAAAAAGGTGGCACTGTTGGACCGCTTCCTGGTGGGGGCTGTGTCCCGGCAACCCCAAGGCGATCACGACGTCTTCTTCCGGCGGCTCTCAGCGGCGGCGACCAAGGGCAAGCTGTGGTTTGGTATTGCGGGAGTCATGGCCGCGTTTCCCGGTAAACCACGCAGGGCAGCCCTTCATGGCGTGCTTGCCTTGGGCGTTGCTTCCGGCGTCACCAACGTGATCTTCAAGCGGCTACTCCCCCGGAGGCGCCCGCTTCCTGAGCACCTGCCGCTCTTCCGTTTTGTGAACCCGCAGCCGACCAGTTCATCGATGCCGTCCGGCCACTCCGCGTCCGCGGTAGCCTTCGCTGTCGGTGCCGGCATTGTGTCTCCTGCCATTGGACTTGGCTTGGCCCCGATCGCAGCAGGGGTGGCGTACTCCCGCGTTCACACAGGTGCCCACTGGCCCTCCGATGTGGTCCTGGGTTCCGCCTTGGGGGCAGGCGCCGCATGGGCAACCCGCAAATGGTGGCCGGCGCGGCCTGCCGAACCGACCCCCCACCGCACGCCGGTTGAGGCCCCCGCAATCAGCGACGGCGAAGGGCTCAGCATCGGGGTCAACGTCATGGGCGGTTCGTACACCCCTGAAACGGGAGAACTCCTAAGGGAAATATTCCCCAAAGCTTATATACAGGAAATTTCCGAAGGTGAGGACATAGCTGCCGAGATGGAAGCCGCGGCCGCCCGGCCCGGCACCGTAGCGCTGGGTGTGTGGGGCGGAGACGGAACGGTGGGCACTGCGGCCGCTGTCGCCGTCGAGCATTCACTCCCACTCCTGGTACTCCCGGGCGGAACCCTGAACCATTTCGCCAGGGACCTCGGAACCAGCTCGATCGATGACGCCCTTGAAGCCGTGACCAAAGGGCAGGCAGCAGCCGTCGACCTTGGGCACGTGGTGGTCCAGCGCGGCTTGCCCGACACGCCGGAGACCTCCGAGGTGGCCATGCTGAACACCGCCAGCGTAGGCGTCTATCCCAACCTTGTGCGCCGCAGGGAGCGGCTCGAACCGGCCATGGGAAAGCCCTTGGCCGGTGTGGTGGCGTCACTGCGCACGTTCGGCGTGAACTCGCCAACCACCCTCACTGTGGATGGCGTGAAACACAAACTCTGGATTCTCTACATGGGCCGGGGAAGGTTCTACCCCAGGGACCATGCACCACTTCGCAGGCCGGTTCTGGATGACGGGGTATTCGACCTGCGGATGATCACAGCGGACGAGCCCTTCGCCCGGGCGCGGCTGCTGTGGGCGGTCGTGACCGGCACAGTCTCCGCCTCAAAGGTCACCCACCTCACCGAAGCCACCGAGGTCACCGTGGAAGCAATTGGACAGCCGCTGGTCCTGGCGGTCGACGGCGAACCCAAACCTGGCGTTCGCAGCGCCACGTTCAGCGTCAAGCAGCGGGAACTCCGGGTGTACTCACCGCTGCCTGCAGAGTAGCGCTGTCAGGAGTCATCCGGGAGGACTACCCTGACTGGACCCTGAATCATCCCTGAGACAGGCGATTTGCGCTCCCTTCGTGAGTAGCGTGGTGAGTACATTCAAAACTCATCTGCACACAAGTGTTGTGCTCCGAGGAGGGAACGCTTCCATGATCGAAGCAAAAGGCCTGACCAAGGTCTACGGCGAGAAGACCGCCGTCGGCGGTGTCAGTTTCACTGTCCAGGCCGGACGTGTGACGGGCTTCCTGGGCCCGAACGGTGCCGGCAAGTCCACCACCATGCGCATGATCATGGGACTGGATGCTCCGACGTCGGGTTCCGTGACGGTGAACGGTGAGCCGTTCGTACAGCACAAGGCACCATTGCGCGAGATCGGTGCCCTCCTGGACGCCAAGGCAGTCCACACCAGCCGCACCGCCTACAACCACCTGCTTGCGATGGCCGCGACGCACAGCATTCCGAAAAGCCGGGTGCGCGAAGTCATCGAAATGACCGGTTTGGGTGACGTTGCCAAGAAGAAGGTCAAAGGCTTCTCGCTCGGAATGGGTCAGCGCCTCGGGATCGCCGCCGCGCTGCTGGGCGATCCGCAGACCATCATCCTGGATGAGCCGGTGAATGGCCTCGATCCTGAAGGTGTGGTCTGGGTCCGCAATCTGGTCAAGTACCTGGCCTCGGAAGGCCGCACAGTCTTCCTGTCCAGCCACCTCATGAGTGAAATGGCGCTCACGGCAGACCACCTGATCGTCATCGGCCGCGGCAAAATCATTGCCGACGCCCCCATCGCGGACATTATCTCGGGCAAGGGCCAGGTACGGACACGTGTCCGCACCGACCAGCCGGAACGGCTCATGCAGCTGCTCGCCGGAACCGGAGTCTCCGTGGAAGTCCACGAACGCGAGCTCCTGGAAGTTTCCGGTCTGGATCCCCGTGGGATCGCCCGGGCGGCCCTGGACAACCAGGTCATGGTCTATGAGCTGACCCCGCTCCAGGCGAGCCTGGAAGAGGCTTACATGGAACTGACCAAGGACGAGGTCGAATACCACTCGCACATCACCACCGGGGCCTCGGTTCCCGCTCAGGCCGGAGGGAAATAGACATGAGCACCACCACTTTGGACCGTAAGTCCATCCGCAACTCCGTGGGTCCGGGACCGGCCTTCCACCGCGTCCTGAACTCCGAATTCATCAAGTTCCGCACCTTGATGTCCACGCTGATCCTGCTGGCTTCCACCGCCGTGGTGATGGTGGGCTTCTCCGCCCTCGGCGCGTGGGGAACCGGCCAAATCACCCGGCAGGCGGCGGAGGATCCCCAGGCCGCTGCAGCGATCGCCGCGCAGGGTGGGGACCTGGCTGTCACGGTACCTACATCCGGCATCGTGTTTGCCCAGTTGATTCTCGGTTCCCTGGGTGTGCTGCTCATGAGCTCCGAGTTCACCACGGGCATGGCCCGCTCCACGTTCGCTGCCGTACCCCGGCGGATGTCGCCGTTCCTGGCAAAGCTCATTGTGGTGATGGTGAGCGCTTTCGTCCTCACCGCAGTGGCGACCTACGTTGCCGGACTTGTGGCGCTGCCCATCCTGAACAACTACGATCTCAAACTTGACCTCGGCAGCTCGCAATCGGTCAAGCTCCTGCTGGTCAACAGCATCTACGTGGCGGCCGTGGCAGCCATCGGCATGGCCCTTGGCACCCTGGTCCGGAACTCCGCCGGCGGCATCATGAGCCTGGTGGGACTGTTCTTCGTGGCGCCCATCGCCTTCCAGCTGATCCCCGGCGATTTCTTCAAAGAGGCCAGCAAGTACCTTCCCGGCAACACCATCAGCCCGCTGACCGCCGTCGAGCACGTCCCGGACACGCTTGAGGCGTGGCAGGCCGGACTGGTCCTGGGCGCTTGGGTAGTGGTGCCGGTGGCCTTGGCGATGATCCTGCTGAAGAAGCGGGACGTCTAGGCTCGATCCATGACTGAAGCTCTGCAGGCGAAGGACGCGTCGGCCACCCTGGCTGACGCGTCCTTCGCTGAAATCGCCCAGCGCCGCAGGGGCAGGCTCCGCCGGTACTTCTACAAGCACCCACTGGCGATGGATGCCGTGGTGGTGCTCTGCTACGTGTTGCTTGCCCTCCCCACCATCATCACCTCGGTCATCGACTCCAAATGGTTCGTGGTGGCGCTGTTGCTGATGATCGCCGTGGCCTTGGTCTTCAGGCGCCGATACCCCGTGCCGGTGGTAGCCGCCGTCGCACTTCTGGAAGTTGCGGCAGCCATCGTGAATCCGTGGGGTTCGAACGTCTCGGTGGGGCTATGGTTTGCCCTTTATGCGCTGGCATCGCTCAAGCGCCGGGCGGTTGCGCTGGTGGTTTTTGCCGTTGCCAGCCTGCCGCTCAGCCTGCTCTACCTGTTCATGTGGACAAGTCCGAGCCAGATGAACACGCTGCAGGAAGTGCCCGAGAACTTCCACCTGATCAACAACATTGCCACGGCAATAACCATCATGCTCTCCAACCTCCTGGCTACCGGGATCGGCATTTCAGTGCGCCAACGCAGGGAACACGAGGGAGAGATTGCCGCCTGGGCTGCAAGGACCACCCAGTTGGGCAAAGTTACTGAACGAAACCGGATAGCGCGCGAGATGCACGACGTCGTGGCCCACTCCCTGACGGTGATGATCAGCCTGTCCGACGGCGCAGCCGTAGTGGTCAAGAAAGACCCGGAACGGGCGGGCGAAGTCCTGAACGAACTGTCGCGGACCGGTCGGGCGGCCCTGGCTGACATGCGTCGCGTGTTGGGTGTACTGCGTGACGATTCGGGACGGCCGGCGCCCCTCTCGCCACTGGAGTCGGGTCATAACCTGGCCAACCTCCTGGAGGGATTCCGGACCGCCGGGCTCCCGCTGCATTACGCGCACACGGGTCCGGGATTGCCATCCGATCCGGCGTTCCAGATCACCGTCTACAGGATCGTGCAGGAGTCGCTCACCAACGTCCTGCGATACGGCCGCTCGCTCAGCCGGGTCGACGTGCAGGTGGCGCGCGACGGCGATTTGGTCACCATCGACGTCAACGACGACGGCCGCGGAACCCGCGACGGCGGCAGCGAATCCGCGGGCAGCCTGGGCACTGGGCAAGGAATCGCCGGAATGAATGAACGCGCCGGAATCTATGCTGGAATCGTTACTGCCGGTCCAGGAAAAAGGGGTGGCTGGGCGGTCCACGCCGAGCTCCGCTGGAACGGCGACAAGGGGGAATCATGACAGGTGACATCATCAAAGTGCTGCTGGTGGACGATCAGCCGCTGCTGCGGATGGGCTTCCGGCTCATCCTGGAAGGCGAAGCCGACTTCACGGTAGTGGGCGAGGCTTCGGATGGCCTGGAGGCCGTCCGGCAGGTTGAGGCGCTTCAGCCCGACGTTGTGCTGATGGATGTCCGCATGCCCGCCATGGACGGGATTGAGGCGACGCGTCGCATCTCCAGTTCGGGGTCGGATGCACGGGTCATCATCCTCACCACTTTCGATCTCGACGAATACGCCTTCAGCGGCCTGCAGGCCGGGGCATCGGCATTCCTGCTCAAGGACGTGGCCCCGGCTGAGTTGGTTCACGCTGTGCGCCTCGTAGCCAGCGGCGATGCCGTGGTGGCCCCGCGGGTGACCCAGAGACTCCTGGAGACGTACGTCCGTGGAGGAGCCCTGCCCGGCCATTCAGCCAGCCCGCACCGTGACCCGCTCCTGGACGAGCTCACCCCGCGCGAAACCGAGATCCTCACTACCATCGCCGAGGGCCTGTCCAACGCGGAGATCGCCCACAAGTTCTTCCTCTCCGAGGCCACGGTCAAAACCCACGTCCGGCGGATCCTGAGCAAGCTGCAACTGCGGGATCGGGTGCAGGTGGTGGTCTATGCCTACGAAACGGGCCTGGTGGTGCCGAGCAACCCGGACTACTGACCCGTCGTCGAATGCTGCATGGTTCCTTGGAGCAACGGTAAGAGCCCGCTGGGAGACGACGCTGCAGCAATGGCGTTCGCGGATTCGTGTGGCTCGCCGTAGCCCCAGAGCGCAAAAACGGTTGGCATCCCGAGTGTGGCCGCTCCCTCGACGTCGTATATGCGGTCGCCCACCATGACGGGCCGCGAGGTGTCGACGCCGCGTGAGCGGAGCCTCCGCAGCGACTCCGCGATCACAGCGTCCTTCCGAGACCGCCCCAAGGCATCCGAGGCGCCGCAGACATCCGTAAAGTAATGGTCCACACCGAAATGCCGGGTGAGCCGGATGGCTTGATCTTCCACTTTTGACGTAGCCACGGCCATCGGCATGCCCAGTGAGTGCAACTGCTGAAGGAGTCCCTCAACGCCTTCATAGAGCCGGGCCTGGAGCGCTCCGGCCTTGGCGTAGGCGACCCGATAGTGTTGCAGCGCTGCGTTCGCCCGGTCCTCGTCCAGCCCCACAACGGTCCGGAAAGAGTCGATCATTGGTGGGCCAACGAACCGGCGCAACTGGTCCGGACCCGGGACGGTTGCTCCTACGGACGTCAGCGCTTCCGCCGCACTTGCCGTGACGCCCCTGGCCGAGTCCACCAGTGTTCCATCCATGTCGAACAAGACGCATGAGTAGCGTTCCGGGAGTGGTTTGTGGTGCTCGGGACGTATCATCTTCTTCGTGGCCTTTCGGTCAAAAGACAGGAGCCTCGGGGCTCCTGGCGGGTTATTTTTTGGAAGGGATTCATGGAGCGAGCGGGCCTCGACGGCATCGATCAGAAGATCCTTTCAGAACTCACCAGGAACGCCCGCGTACCGCACGCGGAGCTGGCAGGGAAGGTCCTGCTTTCCAGGAACGCTGTCCGTCAGCGGATCGAGCGCATGGAGCGGCAGGGTTACATCCAGGGCTATACCATCGTCGCCGGAGCCGAGACCCAGGATCTTGTGTCCGCCTTCCTGATGGTTTACCGCAAGGACCGCATGCGGGGGGCCGATGTCCTGAGTGAGCTCAGGGCGATCCCCGAAGTCGTTCTCTGTGATGTCCTCAGCGGTGACTTTGATTTGATGGTTCGCGTCGAAGCCCGATCCCACGGCAGGGTGCAGGAAATTTGGGAACAGATTTCTTCCCTCCCCGGTGTCACGGACACCGTCACGGCCATGACGTTATCGAATGTGATCCGGCGGGTGTCGCAGTAACTCAGCGTGCACGCGTTGAAGCTCCCTCCAGAATCAGTGCGGCGGCGTCCCGTTCCATGAGTCCCATCGACGTGACGGCGTCGATCACCGTTACGCGTCCCGTCAGCGCCCTGTTGGCCACCTCCGCCGCGGCGGCGTAGCCCAGGGCGGGTATCAGCGCGGTGGCCAGACCCGCCGATCCCGCGGCTCGCCCGCCAAGCAGGTCCTCGTTTGCCGTGATGCCCTGAATGCAGTGGGTCCTGAGGATCCGCGCGCCGTTGGTGAGCCAGGAAAAGCCCTGCAGCAACGCGTGAGCCATGACGGGTTCAAAGGCATTTAGTTGCAATTGGCCGTTGTCCGCGGCCATGGTGACCGTAGTGTCCGCGCCCGCGACAGCAAAGGCGATCTGGTTCAGGGTCTCAGGAATAACCGGATTTACCTTGCCGGGCATGATCGATGATCCAGCCTGGCGGGGTGGCAGTTGGATCTCCCCGAAGCCATTTTGCGGTCCGCTGGACAGCAACCTCAGGTCGCTGCTGATTTTGGAGATCTTGATGGCGGAGCGCTTCAGCATCCCGGACACATGCATGAAAACCCCGACGTCGGATGTCGCCTCGAGCAGGTCGGCCGCCGGTACCAGGGGCAGTCCGGTAATTTCGGCGAGGGCTTCAATGGCCCGCTCCCGGTAACCGGGCTCGGCAGTAATCCCTGTGCCGATCGCGGTGGCTCCCAGACTGCATTCGAGCATGAGCGCCGCGGACTCCCGCAACCTGCATCTGTCTTCTTCAATCGTGGCGGCGAAGGCCCCAAACTCTTGACCCAACGTCATGGGGACGGCGTCCTGCAGTTGGGTGCGCCCTATTTTGGCCACGTGGGCGAATGCTGCTCCCTTCTCCCGCATGGACTCCGTCAAGTGGCCGAGTTCGTGGTCGAGCTCCTGGACGGCGGTGATCAGTGCGAGCTTGATGGCCGTGGGGTAGACATCGTTGGTTGACTGGCATTTGTTCACGTGGTCGATGGGGTGCAGATGCTGGTAGCTGCCACGGGGATGCCCCATGGTTTCCAGCGCCAGGTTTGCGATCACTTCGTTGGCGTTCATGTTGGTGCTGGTCCCCGCGCCGCCCTGAATCATGTCCACGCAGAAGTGCTGGTGGTGTTGCCCTTCTTCGATGTCCTGGCAAGCAAGGCCGATCGCGTCGGCCACGGCGGGTTCCAGCACCCCGAGGCTGGAGTTGGCGCGTGCCGCTGCCCGTTTTACCTGCGCCAGGGCTACTACCAGCCCGGGATACCGTGAGACAGGGGTCCCGCTGATGGGGAAATTGTCCAGGGCCCGGGCAGTGTGCACTCCCCACAGGGCGTCGGCGGGTATGCGCATGGACCCAAGGGAATCTGATTCGAGGCGATTCGTCATAGCCGGGCCGTGCTGTTCTTGATGCAGATGACCTTGGGCTGGGTCATTTCCTCGTAGGCGAAGTGAACGCCTTCACGGCCCAGGCTTCCGTACTTGAACCCGCCAAAGGGCATGCCGTCGAAGCGGTAGTCCGACGAGTCGTTGATCATGACACCACCGGCCTGGATCTCCTTGGCTGCCTTCATCGCGTCCCCAAGGGATGCAGTGAAGATTCCTGCATGGAGACTGAAGTCGATGGAGTTGGCGATCCCGATCGCCTCCTCGAGGCTGTCCACAGGGCGGAGCATCACCAGAGGGCCGAATACTTCCTCAGACCACAACCGGCTGTCTTCCGGCACCTCCTCAAGAACCGTGGGGTGGAGGATGTTCCCCGTAGCCACGTTGCCTGCCAGGACAACTGCGCCGCGCTCCAGTGCCTCGTGGACTTTCACCTGGACATCCTGCAGGGACCGTGGGGTGATCATGGGTCCCACGTCCGTCAGTTCGTCGGACGGGTCGCCAACCACCAGTTCCTTGGTCGCGGCGATGAAGAGCTCCCGGAATTCGGCGTAGACAAGCTTGTCCACCAGGATCCTCTGAACACCGACGCAGTTCTGTCCGGCGGCCCAGAACGCACCGGAAACGCAGGACGCCACCGCTTCCTGGAGGTCTGCGTCCGCCATGATGATGACCGGAGCGTTGCCGCCCAGGTCCATGGAGAGCTTCTTGAGTCCGGCTGTCGAGGCGATGGCCTCTCCGGTGGAGAAGCCGCCGGTAAATGACACCATGCGCACGTCCCGTGCAGCGATGATTTTCTGGGCAATGTCTCGGTCCCCATGAACAACTGTGAGGACTTCCTGCGGGAGTCCGGCCTCCAGGAGTGCCTCGGTGAGCAGCTGTGCCGAAAGGGGCGTAAGGGCCGAGGGCTTGAGAATAACGGAATTTCCGCCTGCGATGGCGGGCCCGATCTTGTGGGCTACAAGGTTGAGGGGGTCGTTGAAGGGCGTGATTGCAAGGATGATGCCCAACGGCTCGCGGGAGAACCAGCCGAGTCGGTCCTCCGATCCTTCGTAGGCGTCGAAAGGAACGACTTCACCGGCATTGCGGCGCGTTTCTGCCGCCGACAGCCGCAGTGTGTTGATTGCACGGAGAACCTCCTTGCGGGCCTGCCTTATGGTCTTGCCGGCCTCAGCGACGATGGTTTCGGCAAAGAGCTCCCGACGGTCTTCCACCAGGTTGGCGGCCCGGTCGAGTATTTTTCCGCGCGCGTCCCGGGACAGTTCCGCTGCCACTTTGGCACCCGCACGGGCAGCGTCCAGGACACTGTCGACGGCGGTGGCATCGGTCAGCGGAACGGCGCCAACAACGCGCTGGTCGTAGGGGCTGGTGACATTCTGGAACATCGGCAGGGCTGATGCCTCAACGGTGCTGGGTGCGGACTTAGGCATGGGAGAGAACCTCCGAGGTGTGGTGCATGGCGATGATGTCAGAGAGCAAGGCGTAGGCAGTTTCGACGCGTCCGGCCCCGGGCCCGGAAACCATCACAGGGCCCAAAAGATCGGTGTTGAACGAAACCGCGTTGGTGGCGCCGGAGATTCCGGCAAGTTCATGGGCCAAGGGCACAGCAACGGCCTTCACGCCGGCTGTCACTGCCCCGTTCGCGGACCTCTTCGCGGAGCCGATGAGCTTCCAGCGGAGTCCTTGGCTGGCAGCATGTTCAATGTCATCGCGGCTAAGGGAGGAGATGCCCTCGCAGGAGACGTCCTGCAAGGTGATGTCTGCCCCGAGCAGTTGGTTGGCCAGGATGAGCACTTTGAGCCGGACGTCGTAGCCCTCGATGTCTGCCGCAGGGTTGGCTTCTGCGTACCCCAGGTCCTGGGCTTCCCGAATAGCGGCGTCCAGGTCCAGGCCTGATTCCATGCGACCGAGCACGTAGTTGCTGGTTCCGTTCAGGATTCCTTCGAAGCCGTCTACCTTCAAGCCGGCAAACATCTTCTTGGCGAGGCGGATGACGGGGGTGCCACTCATGACTGCGCCTTCGAATTCGAAGTGGACCCCATTGCTGGCGGCCAGCGCAGTAAGTTCAGGGCCTCGGAGTGCGACGGGTCCCTTGTTGGTTGTGCAGACGCTTTTGCCTGATTCCAGGGCCCAGCGGACGTGCGAAACGGCGGGTTCGCCGTCGTCGGGATTTGTGAAGGTGGCTTCGCAGACGATATCTGCCGTGCAGGAACGGATCACGGCTTCGTTGTTGGTGTCCCGGGAGCCGCCGTGGTCTGCAAACGTTTCGTTGGCGCCAAGGTTGAGTGCCATCTCAATGTCGATGCCTTCGGCCTGGACCAGGGAGCCGAGCCTGAGATCGGTGATGGCCACAACCCTGAGGCCGAATCCCAGCTCCGAGCGGAGGGCATCTCCGCGGGTGGCGATGATTTCGGCGAGGGTCCGGTTGACGCCGCCAAAGCCGATCAGCGCGAGGTCGTAGGTTTTCATGGTGCTCCTCAGGTAGGTGGAGGGGTGATGCTTCCATCCTGCGGGCCCCTGATGTCCGTCCAGCCATGCTGAATCGCCCTAAAGAATGGGCAATCTGACCATTTGACTGCCGATCTGACTGCGGGCTCTGCCGGGATCTATGTGCGCTATACGCATTAACAAATGTTTTTAATGACCACTCAGCGGGATTCTGTGTTACCTTCATCACTACAAACGCCATCCCGGCACCCCGACCCCGGACTTCAGGGCGTACCGTTCGCATCCGACTCATATCCCGGAGACACCACATGGAATCTTCAGCACCCGTGCAACTTGACCATCAACCTGAGGCGGTCGACGCTCCGGCCGAAACCGGACTGCGCCGATCGATGGGGCCACGACACCTCATCATGATCGCGATGGGAGGTGTCATTGGATCCGGTTTGTTCCTGAGCTCCGGCTACACGATCTCCCAGGCCGGTCCCCTCGGGGCTGTCATCGCGTACTTGGTGGGTGCATTCGTGGTCTACCTCGTGATGGCATGCCTTGGCGAGTTGGCCATCGCCTACCCCGTCTCAGGTGCCTTCCACATTTACGCATCCCGATCCATCGGCCCAGCCACCGGATTTGCCACGGCTTGGCTCTACTGGCTCTGCTGGGCAGTGGCCATCGGCTCCGAATTCACGGCATCAGGGCTCCTCATGCAGCGCTGGTTTCCGGACGTCGAGGTGTGGGTGTGGTGCCTCGTCTTCGCAGCCATGCTGTTCGGATTCAATGCCGTATCTTCCAAGTTCTTCGGGGAATCCGAGTTCTGGTTCGCCATCATCAAAGTGGGCGCGATCATTGCCCTGATCGTGTTGGGTGGCGCAGCCCTTTTTGGATTCCATCCCCTCTCCGATTCCGGCAACCATCCCTTCCTGCTTGAGAACTTCAACACCTCCGGGGGATTGTTCCCCAACGGCTTTACCGGAGTCCTGGTGACAGCCCTGGCGGTCTTCTACGCCTTCTCCGGATCTGAACTCATTGGCGTGGCGGCCGGGGAGACAACTGATCCCGCGCGGAACATTCCCAAGGCCATGCGCAGCACAGTCATCCGGCTGCTGATCTTCTTTGTTGGTGCCATCGCGGTCATTGCCGCAACCGTCCCGTTTGACCAGGTGGGACTGGACGAGAGCCCCTTCGTGACAGTGTTCTCGTCCGTTGGAATTCCCTACGCCGCTGACATCATGAACTTCGTCATCATCACGGCGTTGCTGTCGGCCGGGAACAGCGGATTATTCTCCTGTGCCCGGATGCTCTACTCCTTGGCAGACGAGGGACATGCGCCGAAGGCTTTGAAAAGGCTCACCCGCCGGGGCATACCGCTTGTAGCTCTCTCGGTCAGCATGGTTGGCGGCCTTGCATCGCTGATCAGCAGCGTGGTTGCACCGGAAACCGTGTACCTCGCCTTGGTCTCCGTGGCCGGTTTCGCGGTCGTCGGTGTGTGGATGTCCATCACTGCGTCCCACTTCTTCCACCGCCGGGCCTTTGTGCGCAACGGCGGAAGCGTGAAGGACCTTGCTTACAAAGCGCCCCTCTTCCCATTGGTCCCGATCCTGGCCTTCGCGCTCTGCTTGTTTTCGCTGGTGGGTATTGCGTTTGACCCACAGCAGGTCGCCGCCTTGTACTTTGGTGTTCCTTTTGTCGGGGCTTGCTACGCCTACTTCCACTTCCGGTACCGCCGCCCGGCGAAGTCCAGTCCGGCGTCGTGAATCCACATCCACTGAGCCTTGCGGCCGGGTCCTTGGCCCGGCCGCAAGGTGCTGATTCGGGGGAATTGACGATGCAGGTCGTGAACCACCAGCCAAGGATCGAAAACCTTGCCAGCTGGCTCGAAATCAACGGCAACGCCTTCGAGTCCAATGTCCGGACAGTGCCGGGAATCCTGCAGGACCGGGCCATGCTCTGCGCCGTGCTCAAGTCCGATGCGTACGGCCACGGGGCCGGCCTCCTGATTCCTTTCCTGGTGCGCCTTGACGTGCCGTACATCGGTGTGGGCTCGAATTCCGAAGCAGAGGCGGCTCGCGCCAATGGCTACACAGGGAGGTTGTTGCGGGTCCGCGCTGCTGCGCCCCAGGAAATAGCCGCGGCCATGGCCCATGATGTGGAAGACTTGTGGCGGATCCTCAGAGTGCTTGGGAAATGAGCCGGATTGCCGCCGAGACCGGACGGAAGATCAGGATCCACCTGGACATCAACTCCTCCGGCATGAGCAGGCACAGCCTGGACGTATCGTCGCCGCTGGGCCGGGCAAGTGCCGTGGCAGTAGTTGGCCATCCGCAGCTGGAGCTCGCTGGGATCATGACGCATTTCCCCTTGGACGATGTTGAACACATTGAGCAAGGGCTTTCGCGCTTCAAGGCCGAGGCCATGTCCGTTTTGCGATTGGCAAAGGTGCCCCGCAGCCAGGTTCTGCTCCATGCAGCAAATTCGTTTGCCACGCTGAATGCGCCGGCAACCTGGCTGGACATGGTGCGGACAGGAGCCGTTCTATACGGCGATTCGGACCCAAGCCACCCGGGGTTCCGGCGCTGCCTGGCCTTCAAGGCGCGGATCGGATCCGTAAACCATTATCCGGCGGGAAGCAGGGTGGGCTACGGCCACACTCATACCCTGCAAACGGATTCAAAGCTGGCCACCGTCACGGCGGGGTACGGCGACGGATACCGGCGTGCACTTGGCGTGGGCGGATCCGTTGTGGTGCGGGGCCAGCGGGTGCCGGTTGTTGATGCGATCTCCATGAATTCCATGGTGATCGACGTCTCCGCAGTGCCGGAGGCGCGGCCAGGTGACGAGGTGGTGCTGTTCGGCAGCCAGGATGGCGTGGAAATTTCCGCAGGGGAACTGGAGTCGGCAAATCGCGGGATACTCGCGGACCTGTACACGGTGTGGGCGAAGGACTCCCGAATCCTTGTGGCAGACACGCCCATGTGAGAATGGCGTGAGCGCGTGGTGGAAGGAGTGGATTTGTGGATACGTCACCCGAAGCGTCCTCTTTGGCCCAAGGCCTTCGCCTCGTGCGCCTGATCACGGACCGCGAAAAGCAGGGCCGTCAGCTTTTGGGTGTCTCCCAACTGGCCGCCGAATTGGACATGGAGCAAAGCAGGGTCTCCCGCTTGGCCCAGGAGTTGTGTGATCTGGGCTTGTTGGAACGGGTGGACAGGGGCCCCTTCCGCACAGGTTCGGGCTTCCTGGGCCTGGCAGCTTCGCTCAACAGTGGCTGGGTGCAGAAGTCACGGGCAAAGCTGGAGGAGCTGGTGTCCGCCTTTGGCTTGCGATCGCGGCTCTCCGTCCGCGACGGCGTCAGGGTCCTCCTCTTGCGTGCATCCACGAACAACTCATTCCCGGGCGGCTACGCAAAGCCGGGTATGGTGACGCCCGTCTGGTGCACGGGAGCGGGCAGGGCCTTGCTGTGGGATCACGCGCCCAATGAGCTGGAATCCCTTCTCCGCGACGTGAATTTCATCGGTGTGGGCGGTCCCGCGGCGGCACATTCCGCGCCGGAAGTCCGTGACCTTATGGACCGTGACAAGTCCCGCGGATTTGTTGTCGCCGGCGAGGAATTCGAACATGACGTGTGGGAATTGGCCGTACCGGTCCGGGCCGACGGCGGGAACATCGTCGCCGCCCTCAGCGTCCTGGGCAACCGTTCCAGTATCGAGAAGGCGGCGCCGGAGATCGCCGGGGTGCTCCATGAAACATCCCAAGGACTTGGTGCCCACGGCACGGTACTGACCTAGGGCCGGTGTGGAGACGTGGCCCGGCCACCCACCATTGCTTCCAGCCACTCGCACCATGAGCGGAGTGCCATGGCGTGGCTTTCACGTTGCGGCTCAACCCTCGTCCTGGGGCCAACGATCTGGAGCGCGGCAACGATCTCATTCTTGAAATCGCGGACTGGCGCGGCCAGTGAATAGAGTCCGGGTTCGGCCTCTTCATCAACGATCGAGTACCCGCGTGCCCGGGCTTGGTTGAGCCGGTCCAGGAAGTCGTCCACGGATGAGGGCGTGTTGGGTCCGTGCTTGACGAATTCCACGGTCTTGAAAAGCGTCCGGACTTCCTCATCCGGCGCATCCCAAAGGAGCGCCTGGCCGGCGTCACTGCAGTAGGCCGGATAGGGCCGGCCCAGCCAGGAACCCACCAGGTTGGCGCTGGCAGGTACCTGCTCGCCGATGGTGACCGTACTGTTTCCGCTCAGCACGCCCAGGAAGCAGGCTTCGTTGGTTTCGGCGGCCAATCCTTCCAGCGCGGTGAGTCCGTCGGTCTTCAGCCGTTGCTCGGTGACCAGTTGGGCGTCGGCCAGGACTGACCAGTCCAAGCGGTATTCCCTGTTGTCGGTGCGGGCAAGGAAGCCCTCCTGCAAAGCCCCCTTGAGGCTTCGGGAAACCTGGCTGCGGTCCTTCTCCAGGTGGGCCGCGACGTCGGCAACCGTACCGCCGTCGTGCCCTTGCGCGTGGCGCGCCCCCACCGCGAGGATTGCCATCATCCCGCGGCCCATGCTGGAGGTCTTTGACATGGAACGATTCTAGCGACCCGCAGCCCTAGTGAATGGCGAAGACCCTTGCCGGGAAGCCGCTCCCGCCCAGAGGTTTGGCCCAGCTAGCCACCAGGACGCCACCGGATTCCGGCAGGCCGTCAAGATGCGCCAGGAGTTCGATCTGCCATTTGTCCTGTGCAAGGACGTAGGTTTCCAGGCTGAAGTCCTGCCGGGACGTGGCCATGCCAGGGTCCGTGTCGGTCTGTTCGTGTCCAACCGCAGCCACTCCCCGCTCTTCGATCAGGCACTGGAGGACCTCTTGCGACCACCCGGGAGTATGGCTCGTTCCGGATTCGTCCTTGTTGGCCATGGCCTCAGGGTCGGGCCACCGTTGGCTCCATCCTGTGCGGAGGGCGACGAACGAACCAGCGGGAATGGTGCCGTATCGTGATTCCCAATCCTTAATGTCGCCCAGTGTGGGCGTCGCATCAGGGTCCCTGCGCACGCGGTGGCTGATGTCCAGGACAACCAGCGGAAGCACCATCTGGTCCACGGGTATCTGGTCCAGCGTCCGGCCACCACGCACAAAATGCGATGGCGGATCCACGTGGGTACCCCATTGGCCCACTATTGAGTAGCGGTGGGCCGTGAAGCCGTCGCCCTTCTCCATATCGAAGAGGGCCTCGCGGGATTCATCCGGGAAAGCAGCAAACCGGGGCTGGCCGGGATGGAACGCGTGGGTGAGGTCCGTGAACGTTCGGTCGCGGAGCAGCGGCGCGAGTTCCTGCCAGAGTCCTGTGGTCATGACGCCACCTGGCTTTCGCCTACGGGGGTCAGGACGCTGCTGGAGACGTTCAGGGGACCGGACACTTCGATCACCGGGACCTCCCAGGGGTGGATGTCCACAATCCGTTGGACCAGGCGGTGGACAGCGTCTTCATCCAGGCAATCATCAAAGTAGGAGGTGAAGACGAAGGTCGGCGAGATGGTCCGTTGGCCCACGCTGCCCAGCGTGGGGTTTGCCCCTTCCGCAACGGTGAAGCCCTCGTAACCCGCGGAGGACTCGAAGACGTGGTGGTAGTTTCCGAACCCGCCCAGCTCGGGGCACTCCGTAAGCTCCTGCAGGAGGGATGAGATACCGCTGTCCGCTTCCAAGGCGGCGAGGTTGCCTCTGGCCAGCTGGGTCATGGTTTCGACCGGGATGGGCCAGTGGATGCGGAGCTTTCGCACCGGTTTCAATTGGATCTTCATGGGAGGAGCCTTCCGTGGGTGTGCCTTCTGAGAGCCATAGTGGCACAAGGTAACGTTCATTACAAGCATATGAATTTGCTTATATTGCACACACTTCGATTCGGGGCTCAAGGAGGGGTCGCATCCCCCGCACAGCCGCCCAAGCCGTCGTCCCAAGCGGGGCTAGACTCGGGGGCATGCCTTCGAATGCCTCAGCCGCAGTTGACCACATCAAGGACCTTGGCGCTTACGTTTCGGCGTCTCCCTCGAGCTTCCACGCCGTGCACGAGGCCGCGCGGCGGCTGGACGATGCCGGCTTTACTTCCCTGGACGAACTGCAACCGTGGGAGGGGGGCGCTGGCAGGTTCTATGTGATCCGGGATGGTGCACTCATCGCGTGGGTGACCCCCGAAAACGCAGGCCCCACCACCGGATTCAACATCCTCGGTGCACACACCGACTCGCCTTCCTTCAAGCTCAAGCCCAAGCCCACTACGGGAAAATACGGATGGCTCCAGGCCGGCGTCGAGGTTTATGGCGGGCCGCTCCTGAACTCCTGGCTGGACCGGGAATTGCAGCTCGCGGGCCGTTTGGTCCTGCACGATGGCACGCAGCACCTGACCGCCACGGGACCCCTTCTGCGCTTCCCGCAATTGGCCATTCACCTGGACCGTGGGGTCAACGACAACGGCCTGCACCTGTCCAAGCAGCAACACATGAATCCCGTCTTTGGGCAAGGAGACCCTGCGGGCGAGGATCTCCTGGCACTGCTGGCCGAACGCGTCGAGGGCGCCACTGTTGATGCCGCGGACATCGGCGGATACGACGTCGTGGTGGCAGACACGCAAGCCCCTGCGGTCTTTGGGGCCAGGAATGAGTTCTTTGCGTCAGGGCGGATGGACAACCTTTCCTCCACACACGCTGGCCTAGTGGCCTTGATGGGGCATGCTGCAGCCACCCCGAGTGACGGCCCGATTGCCGTCCTTGCAGCCTTTGACCATGAAGAGATCGGGTCCAACTCCCGCTCAGGTGCCTGCGGGCCGTTGCTGGAGGACATCCTGGTGCGCATCTCCGACGCTCTTGGCGCTTCGGTGAGCCAGCGGCGACAGGCGCTGGCGGCGTCGTTCTGCGTTTCCGCGGATGCGGGCCACGCCGTCCACCCGAACTACGCGGAAAAGCACGATCCCGCCAACAAGCCGGTACTCAACGGCGGTCCTTTGTTGAAGATCAACGCCAACCAGCGTTACGCCACGGATGCCACCGGCGCCGCCCTGTGGGCCCGTCTGTGCAAGGAATCCAACGTGCCGTACCAGGAATACGTGTCAAACAACGATCTGCCCTGCGGTTCCACCATCGGTCCGCTGACCGCCACCCGACTCGGCATCAGGACTGTGGACGTGGGCATTCCGCTGCTCTCCATGCACTCGGCGCGGGAGCTCTGCGGCGTGGAAGATCCCAAGAGCCTCGCGGCAGTTTCGCAATTGTTCTTTGGGGCCACCCTCTAAGCTAAAGCCTCAAGCACTCATTTCAAGGGTGTTGCGGATGTTTCCTGCAGGAAACTTTGGTTGCCTAAAGGTTTACATTTTGTGCGTCTCTCTGTTTTCGGGAAGCACAAAATGTTCGGTTGCACAGGAAAGTAGTCGGTGTAGCAGGTTAACGTGATTGAGTCATGTGGCCCGTGGCACACCACAGTGGCCAACCTCCAAGACCTGAAGGACGGCGCCGATCCATGCACGCTGACCAACAACTATCGAAGTCCCTGAAGCCCCGACACCTCTCCATGATCGCCATCGCCGGCGTCATCGGAGCCGGTTTGTTCGTCGGCTCCGGCGCTGCCATCCAACAGGCCGGCCCGGGCATCCTCGTGGCGTACCTGGCCGCAGGCCTGGTGGTCATCCTCGTCATGCGCATGCTCGGTGAAATGGCTGCGGCGAACCCGGAAACAGGCTCGTTTTCCACATACGCCGACAAGGCCCTTGGCCGCTGGGCGGGCTTCAGTATTGGCTGGCTCTATGCGTGGTTCTGGATCATTGTTCTCGGTATCGAAGCGACGGCGGGTGCCGCCATCATGCACCGCTGGGTTCCCGGCGTCGATCAATGGGTCTGGGCGTTGGTCCTCATGGTCCTGCTGACACTGACCAACCTCGGTTCGGTGAAGTCCTACGGTGAGTTCGAATTCTGGTTCGCTTCCATCAAGGTCGCAGCCATTGTCATCTTCCTGCTGGCGGGCATCGCCGCGATCCTTGGGCTGATGCCGGGCGTGTCCGCACCGGGCGTGAGCAACCTCCTGGACCAGGGTGGATTCATGCCCAACGGCCCCGGCGCCGTATTGGCGGGCATCCTCGTGGTGGTCTTCTCGTTCTTCGGCGCGGAAATCGCCACGATCGCCGCTGGTGAATCCGAGAACCCCGTGGACGCCGTCAAAAAGGCCGTGAAGTCCACCGTATGGCGCATCCTGATCTTCTACATCGGTTCCATCGCCATAGTGGTCACCCTCCTGCCCTGGAATGACGCCTCCGTTGCCAAGAGCCCCTACGTTGCAGTCATAGAGCTGTACGGAATTCCGGGCGCCGGCACCATCATGGACATCGTTGTCCTCACGTCCGTTCTCTCCTGCTTGAACTCCGGCCTTTACACGGCAAGCCGCATGCTGTTCTCACTCTCACAGCGGGGCGATGCCCCCAAGTCCTGGATGAAGATCTCCAAGCGGGGTGTTCCGGCCGCAGCAGTGCTGGCATCCACCGTGGTCGGATTCATCACCGTGGGCCTGAACTACATCGCTCCTGACACCGTGTTCCTTTTCCTGGTGAACACCTCCGGTGCCATCGCCCTGTTCGTATGGCTGGTCATTTCGGTGTCGCAGCTGATCCTTCGGCGCCGCATGGGCGCTGCCGCGAAGGACCTGGAACTCAAAATGTGGTTCTTCCCCTACCTCACCTGGATTGCCATTGGTGCCATCGTGGCCCTCGTCATCGGCATGGTCATCATCGAATCCACGCGTGAGTCGCTGTTCCTCTCGCTGGGGCTGGCCGCGGTAGTCGTTGCCATCGGCGTGTGGCGGTACCGCAAGCGTGGGGCCGCCGGCCTCGAGGCGACCACCACCGAAGCCGAGCGCGCAGACATCGGTTCCGGGCCGGCGTCGTAACAGTCTTTCCGCAGTGGGGCAGCCACCGTCAGCATCCGACGGCGGCTGCCCCATTTTGTGGTTAACGTAGGCCTGGGTGGCCGTCTACTGGGCCAGCCCGATAACCAGGTTGATGGTTGCGGCCAGGATGACAGTGCCGAACAGGTACGACAACAAGCTGTGTTTCAACGCCTCGACGCGGATCCGGTGGTTGCCCAGGTTGGTGTCGGACACCTGGTAGGTCATGCCCAAGCTGGTGGCGAGGTAGGCAAAATCCGTGTACTGGGGTGGCCTGTCCTGGTTAAAGCCGATGCCACCCACCGCACCTCCGGCATCAGGTTTGGGGCTGTAGTAGAGCTCGGCATAGCGCAGGGTGAAAAGAGTCTGGACGAGCATCCAGGAGAAGGCGACGCAGGCCAAGGCAAGTGCACCGGAGCCCAGTCTGCTGCTGTCGGACTCAGCGTGTGAATTGACGATTACGGCCGCAGCAGCCGCGATGCTGGCAAGGTTCGCCACCAGGATCAGCAGGTCGGTGACGCCGCGGGACGGGTCTTCACTGGTGGCGTGCCGGCGGGTGTCATCGGGATCCATGCGGCCGATCACCAGCCACACCCATGCGACGTAGATGAACGCGGCCGTGGCCCATCCGACTGCAGGGGCGTCCACCCAATTCCCAGCGATACCCGTGGCAATAACAGCTGCCGCTCCAGCGATGATCATGACGAGGAAGCGCAACCTGCTGCGTCTGACTCTGACGTTGCTCATTTGCCCACCATAGTTAGCCGCTGCGGACCCCCGCGCGAACCACGCCCGACCGGATGCCATCAAACGAGCAGGAATCCACGTATTGGCGTTCCTCGTGTTAGTGTCTTTGTCGCTGTCGAGGAGAAAAACGAAACACTGTTTTCCTCCTGATCACCTTGCGCGGGTGGCGGAATGGCAGACGCGCTAGCTTGAGGTGCTAGTCCTCGAAAGGGGGTGGGGGTTCAAGTCCCCCTCCGCGCACAATGAACCCCCGGTCTTCGGACCGGGGGTTTTGTCGTTCCATGCCGCGGCATGCGCGTGGGCGCGCGCCTCTATGCGCCGCGCGCCTCGATGCGCCTAGGCGCCGGAGCGGGGTGCGAACATGATCACGCCCACCCCCACAAGGCAGACTGCGGCTCCGATGACGTCCCAGCGGTCGGGGCGGAAGCCGTCAACCAGCATGCCCCATGCCAACGAGCCGATGATGAAGACGCCGCCGTACGCGGCAAGGACCCGACCGAAGTGGGCGTCCGGCTGGAAGGCTGCGAAGAATCCGTAGATTCCCAGCGCGATGATCCCCAGCCCGGCCCACCACCACGCGCGTCCTTCACGAACGGCCTGCCAGATCAGCCAGGCTCCGCCGATCTCTGCGACAGCGGCCAAAACGAACAGAACAATCGGCTTCAGGACGGTCATGGATCCAGTATTCACTGCATGGCCACCGGTGTTATCCACATAGGACAGCTTCCCGGTTTCCGCCGAGGATCCGGCCGAATAGCTTTGAGTGCAGGAGATGCACTAAGATATTGAAGTCTGTGTTACGCCCTCCCGCGGAATTTTCGGTGGGAAGCTGGCACGGCATCGCAAATGAACCTCCTGTTACGGAAATACCGTAACCGCTTAGCCCAAAGGAGGTGGGTTCACATATGCGTCCTTACGAATTGATGGTAATCATCGACCCCGAGGTCGAAGAACGTACCGTAGAGTCGTCGCTTCAGAAGTTCCTCAATGTCATCACCACCGATGGTGGAACCATCGAAAAGGTAGACATCTGGGGCCGTCGCCGTCTGGCGTACGACATCAAGAAGAAGTCCGAAGGTATCTACGCCGTGGTGAACTTCACCGCTGCTCCGGCTACCGCCAAGGAACTTGATCGCCAGCTGTCTCTCAACGAGACGATCATGCGCACCAAGATCATCCGCCCTGAAGACCAGAAGGTTGTTGCTGAGTAATCAGCCCCTTTCAGATCTTTACCCCGCAGGAACGAACAAGGAGGCAGTAGATGGCAGGCGAAACCACTATTACGGTCATCGGTAATCTCACCAATGACCCCGAGCTGCGGTTCACCCCGTCTGGCTCAGCAGTAGCGAACTTCACCATCGCTTCTACTCCCCGGACCTTTGACCGCCAGTCCAATGAATGGAAGGACGGGGAAACCCTGTTCCTCCGAGCATCGGTATGGCGCGAAGCAGCCGAGAACGTGGCCGAATCCCTGACAAAGGGTATGCGCGTCATCGTTTCCGGCCGTTTGAAGAGCCGTTCCTACGAAACCAAAGAAGGCGAGAAGCGCACCGTTATCGAGCTTGAGGTCGACGAAATCGGCCCCAGCCTGCGTTACGCCAACGCCAAAGTCAACCGTACCCAGCGCTCCGGCGGTGGCCAGGGCGGCTTCGGTGGCGGTAACGCCGGTAATTCCGGTGGCTTTGGAGGTGGCGCTCCTGGTGGAAACCAGGGCGGCGGCAACTCCGGTGGAAACTGGGGCGGCAACAACCAGCCCGCACAGCAGGATGATCCTTGGGCCACGCCCGGGGTCAGCAATGCAGGCGGCGGTTGGGGCAACGGCCCGGATTCCGAACCTCCCTTCTAAACAACACATAAACGTCCGACGCCGGTCGCTCACCGGGACTGCCGAAAGGCACCTTGGCGATCACCGCCGTCGAACACCACCATCCCGTGGATCAATATCCACGGGCTCCATAGAAAAGGAGCTCCACGATGGCTAAGGCTGAACTCCGTAAGCCCAAACCAAAGTCCAACCCCTTGAAGGCCGCTGACATCACTGTCATCGACTACAAGGACGTAGCACTGCTGCGCAAGTTCATCTCCGACCGCGGAAAGATCCGCGCTCGTCGCGTCACTGGCGTTACCGTTCAGGAACAGCGCAAGATCGCCCAGGCAATCAAGAACGCCCGCGAAGTTGCTCTGCTGCCTTACTCCGGCGCTGGCCGCGGCTAAGGGAAGGGATTAACTAACATGGCAAAGCTCATTCTGACCCACGAAGTAACCGGTCTCGGTGCTGCTGGCGACGTTGTCGAGGTCAAGGACGGTTACGCACGTAACTTCCTGCTGCCCCGCGGCTTCGCTCTGACCTGGTCCAAGGGTGGCGAGAAGCAGGTTGAGTCCATCAAGGCTGCACGCGCTGCTCGTGCGCACGCTTCCGTTGAAGCTGCACAGGCCCAGGCTCAGGCACTGTCCTCCAAGAAGGTCAAGCTCGAGGTGAAGGCCGGCGAGTCCGGTCGTCTCTTCGGCACCGTCAAGCCTGCTGATGTCGCTGCTGCTGTTGAGGCCGCTGGCCTCGGCTCCATCGACAAGCGCAACGTTGAACTGCCGAACCACATCAAGTCTGTCGGTTCGTACCAGGCCAACGTTCGCCTGCACGAGGACGTTTCCGCTGTCATCGACCTCGAGGTCGTAGCCAGCAAGTAGTCCCTGACTACAAAGAAGGCCCCCACTTCCGGTTTCCGGTGGTGGGGGCTTTTCTGTGCCCCTATATCTCGGCGGGGGTGGCGGGGCAGGGGCGCGGGATGTCAGGGGGCGTGCAGTTCGGTCATGACGTGCTGGTAGCCGGCGTGGACCAGTTCTGACAAGACGCTCCGGTCCACGTCGTCCAGCTTGTTGATGTAGACACAGGCAGTGCTTGTTTTGTATTTCCCAAGTTTCGGCAACAGATCCTCCGCCTCGGGGCTGCCGGTGAGTCCGTACACCACCAGGTTCGCCTTGCGGGGAGAAAAGCCGACGGCGGCGGCGTCGCCCTCGCGGCCACTGCTGTATCTGTAGTGGTAGCTGCCAAATCCTACGATCGTTGGCCCCCACATCATCGCTTCCTGGCCGGTGGCCTGGCGCATCATGTCCAGCAATTCCAAGCCGTCTTTCCGCCGTTGGGGATGTTCCACCGCTGCCAGGAAGTTTTCCACGGAGACGTCCGTGGGCTGTGTCTTGTTCTCTGCCATGCCCGTAGTCTCCCAGACCATGCGTGGACCGGCCACCACCCGGTGGTAGCCTGCATCAGTGACTTCCGGCGCCCCCCGTAACAGACCATTCCACCAGGTAGATGTTTTCTCCGACCGTCCTTACCTCGGCAACCCCCTCGCCGTCGTCGTGGATGCGGAAGGGCTCAGCGGCGAGACCATGCAGCACTTCGCCAACTGGACCAACCTTTCCGAGACCACGTTCCTCCTGCCGCCCAGCGACCCCGCTGCCGACTACAAGGTTCGGATCTTCACAGCCAGCGAGGAGTTCCCCTTTGCCGGGCACCCCACCCTGGGATCCGCGCATACATGGCTCCAAGCCGGGGGAGTGCCCAAGACGGATGGCGTGGTGGTGCAGGAGTGCGGGGCAGGGTTGGTCCGGGTGAAGCACGACGCCGGACGGTTGGCTTTTGCTGCGCCGCCGCTGACGCGCTCCGGGCCGGTTTCGGACGAGGTACGCGCGCAGCTCGCAGCCGGTTTGCGGCTTCCTGAGGAAGCGCTGCTGGATACGTCGTGGCTGGTCAACGGTCCGGCGTGGATCGGCGTGCTCCTGGAATCGGCCGGGCAGGTGTTGGGCATCGAGCCCGACCTCGCAGCAATGGGTGATTTGAAGGTGGGCGTGATCGGCCCGCACGAGGCGGGTTCCGACGTCGATTTTGAAGTCCGGACTTTCATTGCCCACGACGCGATGACCGAAGACCCGGTGACGGGCAGTTTTAATGCGGGCGCAGCCCAATGGTTGATAGGCAGCGGGCGCGCACCGGACGAGTACACAGCGGCTCAGGGCACGGCGTTGGGCCGCGCTGGACGCGTCCACGTCAAGGCTGAAGACGGCGAAATTTGGGTTGGCGGGGCCTCAGCTACTTGCATCCAAGGGACCGTGCTCTTGTAATGCGTCGTTTACGAGTGCTTAGGGCGGGATAGCGCAACCACCAGGACTATGCCCGCACTGAACACCAGCTGCGCACCAGCCACGAGTGACGGTACGTATCCAAGGTACAAAGCCACCATAAGCGGAATCATGGCCAGGATGGTCACGTCCAGTCCCCGGAGCAGGGATCCCAGCTGGGCGCGGGGGACGGGACCAAAGGGGGTCTCCACCGGTGGTGCGGACCAGTCCGGCTGTGTGCGGATCGCCGCCCGGATACTGCCGGCGCCCATGCCGATTCCTGCCATGGCACCCACTGCAATCAATGCTGGAGTGGAGGCGCCCAGGAAGACCAGGACGACGCTCAGGAGGCCCATCCAGGCGGCCATGGCCAAGCACGGCATGAGCATCCGACTGATTCGTACCAGCGCCGGGTGGAGAGGCAACAGCGCGTCGATTTCGGGAAGCATGGCCGTCTTGCGCGCCACCGTCCCCATGCCCGAAGCCGTGGCGCAGCCGGCGATGACCAGCACTGCCAGTTGAACGAACCCGGGCAGCCCGCCTTCCGCCAGGAGCAACGCAACGCTGCCTGCAAACCACATGACCGGCGGGACCAGTGGCGGGTTCAGCCTGAGGAAGGCGACAACATCGGCTCGGATCAATGCCCCGAGCGGGCCACGCGGCGGGCGGGTATAGAACCTGGCCGCACGGCCGCCGTCGACCTTCTTCCGCCCGGCGCCGAGGGCACGGAGTACCTCATTGGAATCCATCATGAACAACGATGCGCCGGCGTGGCCGGCGACGGCACCGCCCCGCACCAGCTCCTCACCGGGCACCCTGCCGGCGCGCGGCCCCACCACGACGACGAGTCCGACGGCGACGACGGCGGCTAACGCTGCCGGCCATGGTGAGGCCGATATCAACGTGGCGGCCGAGCAGGCCGCAAGTAGCACCGCTGCCACTATCCAGCCGGTCCAGCGACCCAGCAAACCGAGCTGCTTAACGGCGGCCATGACCACGGCGATAACGGCTGCTGCTCCGAAAGTCAGCGCAGAGCAAAGGTGCTCCAGGGGGTTCCGGTCCGCGGCTGTCACCATGCTGAAGGGTACGTAGGCGATCACGGAACCGGCGGCGGCAAGGGCAGTCTTGCGGAGGAATGGAGGCAGGACCATGGGGCGGCGGTCCAGGGGGAGGGGTAGCCACCAGGAGCTCTCTGGTCCGTTGACTGCCAATGGGCCAAGCTTCCCGGCGAGGTTGCCCACAGCGAGGAGGACAACGAAGGTCAGGCATGTCCACAGGACTGGTTCCGGCAGGATGAGCCAATGTTCTCGGACGATGCTGCCCGAGGTCGAGGCCCTGCCGGCAATTTCGTTGCGCAGCGCCAGGACAAAGGAGGCCGCAATAGTCAGGGAAACACCTATGCCCAGGCCCCAGCTGTAGGCGTCAACGAAGCGGTCACCCCACGAGGATCGACTGCGCCGGTAGCGTCGGGCGGACCGGCGGGTGAACCGCACGATCTCGGCCGAGAGTATTCGGCCCTGCCGGGAGACGTCAGTACTCATCGCGTCAGGATCCGGAAATGACCGAAGCGCCGTGCTCAGGATCGAGTTCCCGGACCTCATCACCAATAACCAGGCAGGTGGAAGCAATGGCGAGCAGCAGTTGCGGATCATGGGTGACAAGGACCACAGCTCCACCCTGATCGGCGTGTTCCGCGATGCGCGCACCCACGGCGACGCGCATCTGGGGATCGAGCCGCTGTTCGGGCTCGTCCAGGATCAGGAGGGACGACGGGCGGATCAAACCGGCAGCCAGGAGCAGTCGCCGTCGCTGGCCCGATGACAAGGCGTCGGGTATCGCGTGGGCCCTTCCCAGGAGGCCGAAGAACTCCAATTCCTCGGCAACCCTGGTCTCGGGGTTCTCCAGCGAATGCCCGCGGGCGATCAGGAGCAGGTGCTCCCGGACTGTGAGGGAGGGAAAGAAGAGGTCGTCATCGAAGACGGCCGCGACCTGGCGGCGGAACGGAACGGCGTCCGGATCAATCAGGAGGCCATTGACCTTGACGTCCCCTGCAAGCGGAGACTGCCGGCCGGCGATGGTCCGTGCCACGGTCGACTTCCCTGCGCCGTTGACGCCTACGATTCCCAGTACTTCTCCGGCCGCCACAGAGGCCGATACCTCGCCACATACAGGATCGCCGGCATAGCCCACACTCAGGCTTTCAACCTCAAGAACCGTCCCCATGGTGTAACCCTACCGGGGGTGTTTGGTCCCGGTTGCCAGGTCACAGCACTGGTCGGGCCTCGAGGTCTTCCATGGCCCAGGCAAGAATCTTCAAGTCGAACGGATCGCGCTCTTCGATTCCGAACAGGTAGGCGTCAAAGTCCCACTGTTTGGCATTTCCACCATTGGCCCAGTACCAGGCCCATAAATCCTCAAGGGCGATTTCATGATCCAGGACAAGCGATCTCGCTGTTTCCCGTGAGTCTTGCATTCGAGCCCCCCACCGCTGACACAGCACCGGACTGCGTCAGGCTGATTGTCGTGTACCCCGGCTTCTACGGCACGTTTCATGCTTTCACGTTCACGCTCCATCCGGAACCCCATCATGTTTGCGAATACTATGGGAGCTTCGAGGAAAACAGCCGCCAGTAAGGCCCTCGCAATGAATCAGGAGCACATCGTGGATTCTGCCCGGACCTTTGAGTCGATCGTCATTATTTTCAATCCCAACAGCACGGGGGACGCGCCTGAGTTGGCGCAGCAGCTGCACGACAAGTTAAAGAGTCTCCTCACATACCAGCCCGAGATCATCCTCCAGCCCACGGAGCATGCAGGCCACGCAGTTGATTTGGCGCGCGAAGCAGCGGCGAAGGGAGGGGACGTCCTTGTGGTTTCCGTCAGTGGGGACGGCGGATACAACGAGGTGGTGAACGGTGTCATGCAGGCCGGCAACCCGCGGGCCGTTTGTGCCGTGAGGGCTGCAGGCAATGCCAACGACCATAGCCGGATTACCGCCTCAAAACCCTTGGAAGAGGCCATTGCCGAGGGTCGGGTCCACTCGATCGACCTTCTCCGGATCCACACGGGCCAAAAAGACCATGAACCCCTGGAATATGCGCACTCCTATATCGGATTTGGCCTGACCCCGGTTGTGGCCACCGAACTGGAAAAAGGCAGCAAGGGCGCGCTCAAGGAAATGGTCACGGTAATACAGACTTTCTCCAAATTCGAGCCTTTCGCCATCCGCCTGGAGGATGGTAAGCGGCATAAATTCGATAGCCTGGTTTTCGCCAACATTCCGGAGATGGCCAAGTACGCCACGCTGAGCGAAGCGGACAACCTGCCCAAGGACGGTAAATTCGAGGTCATCGTTTTTCCGCACATGCCCAAGTGGCGCGTCCTGCTGACAGCGCTGCGTGCCACCACCCAGGGTTTGGGGGATCAACCGAGCGTCAGCAGCTACGAGTTCACCACCCTCAAGCCGTTGCCGTACCAAATGGACGGTGAAGTCAAGAGGGTGGAAGCGAACGTTACTGTCAGGGTGGAAAGCGCGCCATTAGCGCTCCCGATCATCGGCTAGCCAAGCATTCCTGCCGGACTGTTGTGGCAAGCGGCGGGGTTCTCTAGATTGAGGTCATGGGTGAAGGAGACTGGGCGGGAGAATTCGAGCGGTTGGTCGACCTCATTGCCGGGACCGAGGACGTCAAGGCGTTCCTGGACGGACTGACCGGCTTCGCCGCAGGCATGATGACCAGGGTGTGCGCCACGCACATTGAGTGTGCGGTGACACTGAGGCGCCGTAAACGGACTGCCACGATTGGAGGCAGCAGCGAACGTGCCCTGATGTTGGACCGGATTGAACAGTCCTTGGGTTCGGGGCCGTGCGTCGACGCCCTGGACAGTGGTGTGCCGGTCCTTCTCGGAGATGTTGATTCCGATCCGCGCTGGCCGGAGTATCGGAGCGCGCTGGACGCGGCAGGGATCAAAAGTGCTCTGGGCGTCCCCATGACCTTGGGCCCGGATTCGGCCGCGGTGTTGAATTTCTTCTCTCCTACCCCGGGGGTCTTCACGGAGGAGAGAATTGCCGATGCTGTGCTTTTCGTGGAGATGTCGAGTAAAGCAATGCGGCTGGCCATCAGGATTGCGGCCGCTGATCAGCGCGGGGACGATCTAAAAGCCGCCATGGACACCAGGACAGTCATAGATCTCGCCTGCGGAATGATCATGGCCCAAAACCGATGCACCCAGGGTGAGGCATTCGAGGTACTGCGGCGGGCTTCGAGCGATCGCAACCAAAAACTCCATTCCGTTGCGCAGTCGATGGTGGACCGTATTTCCGGGCAGCCGGATGTCGTGGCCCACTTCGACGACTGAATCCGCGTTATCCGTCACCGCACGCAGCAGTAACGAAGTCGTAGATGCGGCCCCGCAGGTCAACTGACGCCGCGATTTTCAGCAGGCCTTCGCGGTCACCCACTTTGACCCTGAGTGGCAGCAATGTCCCTACTTTGTCCTCCGCCACGGCGTGTGGATCGCAGCGTGCCGGACGGATTCCCAATGCGAGTTCCATGAGCGCAGTGCCTTGCCTGATTTTGACGTCCCGCGGCCACGGCTGGTTGTCGGCTTCGGCCAGCAGGGGTGTGCCGTCGATGCCCTGGATGGTCAGCGTCCGATGGGAGCCGCCGTCGGCTGCTGGCGTTATCAGAAGGCGTACGACGGCGGTGCCGCCGTCAGCTGCAACCTCCAGTTCCGGGTCCAGGACCATGCTGGCGACGTCGGCTGCTTGGGCTGCGAGGCACAGCTCGCCTGCGTTCCGGGGGAGGACGCCGAAGGGGTCGGATGCGTCGGAGGTTTGCGGAACGGGGTCCTTGCCTGCTTCGGCATAGTCGATTTTCGCGGTGAGATCCGTGCTGGTGTCTTTTGGTGTGTCGCAGGCCGGCGCGGGCAGGGCCGTGGGAACACTCTTGGGTTGCTTGGGCGGCAGGACCAGTCCGCCCTCCGACGGCCTCCACACGATATCCTGCTCGAACAGGGGTGATTTCAGCCGGGCGCTGCTCACGGTGAGCGACGCATCCGTGGTGTTGGTCAGCTGGATTTGGATCGCCTGTTTGCCGTACTGGTCCCGGGACTGGTTGACCTCAACAGTGATGGCTTTCTGCGGGGTGGCGGAGGGTGTTTCAACGGCAGGTGCGCCGGTGCCAGGTCCGGTGCATCCGGCCAGGAGGGCCACGGTGCTGAAGAAGACCATGACTAAAGCCGAAGCCCGCATGGTCAGCTCTCCGCGCATGCTGCCAGTGTAGGCGGTTGCATGCTCGCGGACACCCTCTTCTGTCTCGTTGTCGGCGGCATCCAGTAGAGTCGCGCGTACTTGGAATTTTCTTCCCCGCGGACCTCGCCACGAGGGCAGCCGCGACTGACGAAAGGCACTATTCATGTCCTTCCAGGCATACCTCGACGCCGTCGAGGACAAGACAGGGCTGACGCCGAGGCAATTGGTGGAGATCGCGGAAAGCAAGGGCTTCAACGACCCGTCCGTTAAGGCGGGAACCATCCTTGAATGGTTGAAGGCTGATTATGGTCTGGGGCGTGGACACGGGATGGCGATAGTTCATGTCATCAAGAACGGCCCGAAAATCGACAGCAAGCACGTGGGCTCGGATGGCCCGCACCGTGACGACTCGGACCTGCTCTGGCTCGATGGAAAGGCCAGCAAGCCCTCACCGTAAATGGGCAATCGCTGGCAGGCGAACACTAAGCATGCTTAGCTTGTCGTACCGATGATGCGGGGCAATGCGTGGAGGGGCTACAGATGTCAACAGTGACCGAAGTACTTGACTCATCGGCTGACCGCATTTGGGATGTGATGGCCGACGGGTGGCTCTACTCCGGCTGGGTGGTAGGCGCATCGCGGATCCGCGCCGTGGACGATCAATGGCCGCAGGTAGGTGCCCGGCTCCACCACTCGGTCGGCTCCTGGCCGTTCCTCATCGACGACAACACCAGCGTCACCGCCATGGAGCCCGCCAAAGAACTCAAGCTCCTGGCAAGGGGGTGGCCCATGGGCGAGGCGGAGGTGCTCATTACTTTGGAGCCCATCGGAAGCGGCCAATGCAGGGTCTCCATCTCCGAAGACGCCGTCCGTGGCCCCGGAAAGTTCATGCCCAAGGCGTTACGGGATCCCGTGATCGGCGTTCGGAACCGTGAAACACTCAAGCGCCTGGGATTGATGGCCGTGGGCGGAGCTGGACGCAAAGGCTAAAGTCCGGGCATTACCCATTCGAACGCTGCGGCTTTGGATCGGGCACCTTGTGCTGCCTTGGAGCGGTTGGGTTCTCCCAGCTCCTCCAGCAACTTACCGGACAGGAGCACCAGTTCGCCGAAGACCTCCGGGTTCAACCAGCCGGGCCGGGTGGCAAACAGGATGTCCTCGCTGGAGGTGTTGCCGCTGGCGCCTGGTGCAAACGGGCAGCCTCCCAAACCGCCGAGTGCGCCGTCCACCATCGCGGCACCGGCTTGGATCGCTGCGAGCGTGTTGGCCACGCCCAGCCCCCAGGTGTCGTGGCCGTGGTAGACGATCCGGCGGGCAGGGGATTGGTCCCGGACCCGGGCGACCAGTTGGGCCACCTGGGCCGGAACTGCTTGGCCCAGGGTGTCGCAAATGACGATGTCCGTGGTGCCCGCCGCCCGGGGGTCGTTGGCGATCGACAGGACGCGCTCTTCCGGAACATATCCTTCGAACGGGCACGTGAAAGACGTTGCGATGCACAGTTGAATCGCTCCGCCGACCGATGTGGCGATGTCGACGGCTTCCGGCAAGGCAGCCAGGCTCTGGTCGGTGGTCCGGCCAATGTTTGCCTTGTTGTGGGAATCCGAGGCCGACAGGCAGTACTGGAAATTGCGTGCTCCCGCAGCCGATGCCTTTGCTACATGGCCAGGCGTCGCCACCCAGATCCAGCACTTTTCCAGTTCGTCAGTGGTCAGTGCTTGGACAACTTCAAGGGTGTTGGCCATGGTGGGCACCAGGTCGGCCCGCGCCATTGAACCCAGCTCGATCGCTGGTACGCCCAGGCGCAGGAGCTCCCGGACCGTCTCGATCTTCCGTTCCGTCGGCAGGATTTTACCGGTGAGTTGGAGTCCGTCGCGCAGCGTCACATCCCGCAGGATCGCGTTGCCGAACGGGCTGGAGAGGGAGTTCATGGCTGCATTACCTCGTCGCTTCCTGAAGCCGCTTTGATCTGGGCCGCGTCCATGTTCAGGAGGCCACCCAGTACCTCCTGGGTATGCTCGCCGAGGTCCGGGCCCAGGTTCCGGATGGGCAAGGACTGCTCACCAATCACGGGAACAATGCCGGGAAAACCTACATCGGGGAGGATTTCCTCGCCTGTGGAGACGTCGAATTTCTGGATCATGTTGCGTGCTGCGTACTGGCCGTCCGCACTGATATCGGCCGCTGTATAAATTGGTCCGGCAGGGACCCCGGCCGCTTCAAGGGCGGCAAGGGCATCCGGAGCGTCCAGAGTGGAGGCCCACTCGCCGATCGCCTGGTCCAGCTCTTCACGCTTGGCCCAGCGCCCGGCATTGGACTGCAGCCCGGGATCCTCGGCAAGGTCGGGCCGCCCGATGGTGTGCATGTACCGCTGGAAAATCGAGTCGCCATTTCCCGCCACCACGATGCTCGCCCCGTCCCCGCACACGTAGGCATTCGAGGGGGCAATACCTTCCATGCGGCCACCGACGCGTTGCCGGTCCACGCCGTAGGCCTGGTAGTCCGGGATCAGTGACTCCATCATGGAGAACATTGCCTCATTGAGCGCGACGTCGATGATGCGTTCGGCGAGCGGAACCGCACCAGCCGCGTCCCGGCGTCGTGCTTCACGCTGGTACAGGCTCATCACGGAGCCGAAGGCGGCATAGAGGCCGGCGATCGAGTCGCCAATGGAGACGCCCACCCTAACTGGTGCCCGGTCCGGGTCGCCCACCAGGTTGCGGAACCCGCCGTATGCTTCGGCGACGGCGGCAAAACCGGGCCGTCCTGACAGTGGCCCCGTCTGTCCGAAGGCAGAGATGCGGGTGACGATGAGGTCCGGGTTGGCCTCGTTGAGGACCTCAGGCCCCAGACCCCACCTTTCCAAGGTGCCGGGCCGAAAGTTTTCCAGCAGTATGTCGGAGTGGGCAACGAGCTCCAGCACGGCTCGCTTTCCCGCCTCAGTGCGCAGGTCCAGGACCACGGACTTCTTGTTGCGGTTCAACGTGCGGTACAGCATGGACGTGGTGCCCTTGTGGAGGCGCCAGTTGCGGAGCTCATCGCCGGTCCCCGGGCGCTCCACCTTGATGACTTCCGCGCCGAAATCGGCCAGCAGCCTGCCGGCGGTGGGGGCGGCTATGTAATTTCCGAGCTCAAGGACCCGGACGCCGTCCAGCGGGGCGATTGCTTCCTGTGTCATGCCTCCCAGACTATGATCTTGGGCCCGTACCGCAAGGTTTCATCCCGGCCAGACCGGAAACATGACTGCGGCGGGTGTCCCCTGAGGGGCAGTCTTTGCCCTTAGCATGGTCCACAGGTGCACCGACCGGGGGAGTGTGTGATGGGACCGTTGGAATCGATCCAGGCCAGCGCGGGGGAGCGTGTAGCAACAGGAACGGGTGCCGGTCCGCGCGCACCCCGAAAGCGCTCGTTGCGCCTGAGGAAACTGGACCTGGCGATCCTCGTGCTGCTGGTTGTGCTTTTGGTGCTATCGGCAACGCCCTGGCCGTCGGCGATGTTGATTCGAAGCGTCTTTGAACGCGGTGCGCAGTCCACCATCGACGAGATGACCCCGTACGTTCCCGATACTCCGCTGCAGGCCCAAACAGGTATCGCCTACAAACCCGGATCCACCTTTGATGCCTTTAGTCCTGCCGGGACTGCCGCAGCGCTTCCGACCATCGTGTGGATCCACGGAGGTGCCTGGATCTCCGGCGCGCAGAGGGACGTTGAGCCCTATCTTCGGATTCTGGCAGCAGAGGGCTACACCACCATCGGCTTGAGTTACCCGATCGCGCCTGAGGCGACGTATCCCACAGCCGTTCGTGACATCAACGATGCGCTCGCCTACATCAAGGCGCACGCAGCGGAGCTGAACGTGGACCCGGTTCGCATCGTTCTGGCGGGGGACTCTGCCGGCGCACAGTTGGCCAGCCAACTGACAACGCTCACTGTGAATCCCGAGTACGCGAACCTCTTGGGAATTGAGCCGGCCCTGCAGAAGTCGGACCTGGCTGCCACCATCCTGCACTGTGGTGTCTACGATCTCCGGGCGATGGCAGATTTGAACGGCATTGTTGCCTGGGGCTTCAAGACCTCCCTCTGGGCCTACACCGGCACCAAGGACTGGTCCGCAACCTATGCAGGTGCCACCATGTCCACAATCGACTTTGTCCAGAGCGACTTTCCACCGACGTTCATCAGTGGCGGAAACGGAGACGGCCTGACGTGGCTTCAGTCGGTTCCGTACAGCAATCGTTTGAAAGATGCCGGCGTTCCGGTGACGGAGCTGTTCTGGCCTGCTGACCATCAGCCAGAACTTCCCCATGAGTACCAGTTCCATCTGAACTTTGCCGAGGCCCGGGAGGCCCGCGACAAGCTGCTCGATTTCCTGTCCACGAACGCCGCCAGGAAGCAGTAGGTTCGGCGGCTGGCCGCCATGTTCAAAATTATCTCCATCATGGAACTATCCTTGAGGTATGGTTCTACGTTCGGCTCAGTCAGAAGTCACCACTCGCCGCACGGCCCTCTTCTGGGCCTCCTGGCTTTGCGCGGCAGCCCTGATATTGGTGCCCGCAGTAATGCTGATCGGGAACCCGGCTGTCCTGCGTGGCCACCCGCTGCTGCCAGCGGTATTGGTGACTGCTGCCGTCGTCGGACTTCTTTGGGCCGCCCTGCTCTGGCGAGGGCGCAATGTGCGCCTGCGCCGCTCCACTCTTCGTGCTGTCGGGGCATGGTTGGGGAGGGCCGCCATCCTGGTGCTGGTGGCAATCCTGGCCTGGCTCAATCCCTTCGCCTATCAGGCGGGCGCGGCCAACGCGGGTCCCACAGCGGAAATTTCCGTGGTTGACTCCCCGACGGCGATCACCATGTTGCCGGACGGAGAGCAAGCTACGGAGGGCCTGGTCTTCTATCCGGGCGCGAAGGTGGAGGCCCGGGCCTATGCGGATATCCTCAAGCCTGCAGTGGATGCCGGATTCCTGGTGGTCATCCTGAAGACGCCCCTGAATCTCAGCCTGCTTGACGGCAACCAGGCCAGGGGCGCCATGTCGGACCATCCGGAAATCTCCACATGGACGGTAGGGGGTCATTCGCTGGGAGGAGTCAGTGCGAGCTCTTTCGCGTTGGCGAACCAGGATGTTAACGGCCTGCTGTTGTACGCCTCCTACCCGCTGGATTCCATGCGTGACCGGGTAGGACTGGAGGTCCTGTCCGTCTCCGGATCGGAAGACGGCCTCAGTACGCCGGAAAAGATCGATGCTTCCCGGGAGCTGTTGCCCGTGGATGCCACGTTCGTGGAGGTCCAGGGCGGTAACCATGCGTTCTTCGGGAACTACGGACCCCAACCTGGTGACGGCGAACCTTCTATGGGTCGCGATGTTGCCCAGCAGCAGATTTCCCAGGCCACGGTGGCATTTTTGACCCAACGTGAGGGGCGCTGAGGCTTCCCGGGAATACTTCCGGACGTGCCCCCGTTCATTGATGTAGATGCAAACGCATGTAAACTGGATGAACAAGCAACAGGAGAATGCCATGGAAACCCGCCGCATCACCGTCCTTTCCGCCGGACTCGGTGTCCCGTCGTCGAGCCGTCTGCTGGCCGATCAACTGGCCGCCTCCGCCGAGCGTCAGCTGCGGGCGGCAGGGTACGACGCGAAGATCGACGTGGTTGAACTGCGCGACCTCGCCGTGGACATCGCCAATAACTTTGTCACCGGCTATGCTGCGCCACGCCTCGCTGAGGTGATTGCCGGCGTCGAGAATTCCGACGCCATCATTGCCGTCACCCCCGTCTTCAGCGCCTCCTACAGCGGACTGTTCAAGTCGTTCATCGACGTTCTTGACCCCAAGTCCTTGGACGGCAAGGCCGTGCTGCTCGGCGCCACCGGCGGCACTGACCGCCACCAGATGGTCCTCGATTACGCCATGCGCCCCTTGTTCAGCTACCTGCGTACCAGGATTGCGGCCACCGGCGTCTTCGCGGGGCCGCAGGACTGGGGAAACACCGACGACGGCGGCTCGCCCCTCTCGGCGCGGGTGGACAGGGCAGCGGGCGAGCTGGTGCAGTTGCTCAGCGGTCCACAGCCCGGGCGTAAGGCTCCGGTTTTGGAGTCGCTGCCTTTTGAACAGCTCCTGGCCGGGATCTCAGCGGGCAGGTAACCCGAACAAGCGGGCCGACCTGGCCTTGGTGGATCCGAACTATTCCGTTCCGCCGAACGTTGGGGCAAACATGAAATGTCCTGTGGATTCCATTGACCTGGTGATGAGCGAACGAAGCGGCGTCGAGATCGACTACTGCCCCCAATGCAGGGGAGTGTGGCTGGACCGCGGGGAACTGGACAAGATCATCGATCGCGTGGCGGCCGACTCCGGACCCGCCACGCGACCGGCAGCTGCTCCGTCCCAACCTCCGATTGCCCCGCCGCCCCTCTACAACCCTTTCGAGTCCCGTCCGCAGCAGCCACGGTACGACGACCGGGACAGGCGTGACGGCCGTGGAGACTATGACCGCCGTGATGGAAACCGGCGTGATGGCTACGATCGCGATGGCTATGGGCGCAAGCGCAAGAAAAAAGAAGGTTTCCTGGGGGACCTGTTCGACTTCTAGGGTTTGCTAGTCGTCCAACAGTTCGATGAACTCGCGGGCCTGTTTGATGGTGATGTCTGAGTGGCGCGTCAAAGCGACGGCAGCGCCCTCAACATCACCGCTTTTTGCGAGCGTCCGGATCCGTCCGTAAATCTCGTCGTTGAGCATGTTGCTGCTCACTTCCCGGGTCACCTCGCCTTTGCTGACGATGGCGCGGTACCGGTAGGGGAAACGCTCCGGCTCGTCATCGTCGTCCGCCAGCAGGTCCTTGGCGGGAGCCTCCGGCGTGAACGGCTGGGGGTGCGCGGCCAGGGCGCCCACCGCGTCACGCGACGCGCGCAGGCCCTCGCCGGTCGCCTGGAGGTAGAGCTTGATGGCTGCCATGCCTTGTCCCCGCGCGATGAGCGAGTAGAGCTGCCGGTGCTGCTCCTGGTTGAGCTTGGCGGCGGATTCCCTCGCCAATTCCACCGGGTCCCTGGGCGGCTTCGACGTTGCTGCGTCCGCCCTGGACTCGGCGGAGCGCTTGGTGAACGAGCGAATAAGCAGGAGTACGCCCGCAATGACCGCTATGAGGATCAGAAGCGGGATGAGGATGGAATCCATGGCGTTGTCAGAGCCGATCTACGTAGTTCTTGGCGGTGAGCAGGTCTGAGTGGGTAGCTTGGCGCAAGACTTTGATGGCCTCGATCTTCTTCCCGCTGCGGACCAAATTCTGCAGCTCGAAAGCAAGCTGCGGGTTCAGTTGTCCATTGGGAAGTACCGCGGGCTGGTGTCCCGTCTGGCCGGCCGCGTGGGATCGGGCAGCTTGGGCCTGGAGAGCTGACCGGTTCTGTTCCGTTTGCTGGCTCTGCTGGGCCTCGTTCTGACTCGGCTTTGTTGTCGCCTCGATGCGGGCCCGCAGAGCCAGTGCAGCCTGCACCTGGGAAGCTTGGTGCGCAGCCGAGCGGGCGGCCAGTTCGCGCTGATACCTCTCAGCGTCCGAGAGCCCGGTATCGCGGGGTTTGAAGGCCGCAGTCAAGGCCCAGAGCAGGCCCACCAGGATCAGGAGTGGAAGGACAATCGTCAGCACGTCACCAAAGTTCATCCCCATGCCTAGAGCTTATGCCAGAAGTTGGTTATCCACAGCACATTCCGTTTCGGGCATAGGCTTCCGAGAGAGCTCTGTCAAATTCGATGCGCGACTGTAAGATGCATCACATTTTCGGCATGTTTAGCGACGCATTGGTGCTTGATGGGCTCGAAGCGGCCGATTGGCTGTGGATGATTTTGTGCCAAATCTTTCTTTAGTCCACAGCCGGATTCCGATGTTTCCGCAGGTCAGAGGCTGGTTTCCGCAGAAAGAATTTCTCTATCCACAGAGTAACCCACAGTCTGTGCACAACGTGGCGGCGCTATTCCACAGGTTATCCACAGGGGTGTTCCGGCACCTGCTGTAACGTGTCTGAAGTGTCCATTTTGGGCACGTTATTCACTGCCGGGATCCCCGGGCCCCGAAATCATGAACGATTGAAGCGCCTCTGCGGAGCTAGCTGTGGATAACTTGTGGATACGGAACGCTATTTTGTCGGACGTGCCTGACAGGGTCAGGAGCAACCGGCGGGATCCCTACCCGCATACAGCGCTTTACGGACCGCCGGGATTGCACACCTGCAGCGGTACACAAATGGAGGACGGCCTTGTCAGTTACGCACTTGGACTCAATCGAGGGCACACGCGCTTCAGACTCGAGCCGGAAACCCCCGCAGGACATCCCGGCTGAACAGTCCGTGCTGGGCGGCATGATGCTGTCCAAGGACGCGATCGCCGACGTCGTCGAAATCGTCCGCGGGCACGACTTCTACCGTCCGGCGCACGAGACCATTTACGAATCCATCATCGACCTCTACGGGCGTGGCGAACCTGCCGATGCCGTCACGGTCTCCGATGAGCTGACCAAGCGCGGTGAGATCAACAGGATCGGCGGTCCCGCTTACCTTCACGAGCTCATCCAGACAGTCCCCACGGCTGCCAATGCCGGCTACTACGCCGAGATCGTGGCAGAACGCGCAGTGCTCCGCCGCTTGGTCAACGCCGGCACCAAGATCGTCCAGATGGGCTATGGCCAGGACGGCGAAGTGGAGGACCTCGTCAACCAGGCCCAGGCCGAGGTCTACGCGGTTGCCGAAAAGCGCACCGCTGAGGACTACGTGGCGTTGAAGGACGTCATGGAGTCCACCGTCGACGAGATCGAGGCCTCCGGCCATCGCGGCGAAGGCATGACCGGTGTTCCTACGGGATTCTACGAACTGGACGAACTGACCCACGGCCTGCACCCGGGCCAGATGATCGTTATCGCGGCACGCCCTGCCGTTGGTAAATCCACCTTCGCCCTTGACTTTGCCCGCTCGGCCGCCATCAAGAACAACCTGGCCACAGTAATGTTCTCGCTCGAAATGGGCCGGAACGAAATCGCCATGCGCCTGCTGTCGGCAGAAGCCACCATCGGCCTGCAGGATCTCCGCAAGGGAACCATCAAGGACGAGCAGTGGTCCAAGATCGCCACCACCATGGGCCGCATGAACGATGCTCCGCTGTTCATTGATGACAGCCCCAACATGTCGCTCATGGAGATCCGGGCCAAATGCCGCCGCCTCAAGCAGCAGCACGACCTCAAGCTCGTGATCCTTGACTACCTTCAGCTCATGAGCTCGGGTAAGAAGGTGGAGTCCCGCCAGCAGGAAGTCTCCGAGTTCTCGCGTGCGCTCAAGCTGCTGGCCAAGGAGCTGCAGGTTCCCGTTATTGCGCTCTCGCAGCTGAACCGTGGTTCGGAGCAGCGTCAGGACAAGCGCCCCATGGTGTCCGACCTCCGTGAATCGGGCTCCATCGAGCAGGACGCCGACATGGTCATCCTGTTGCACCGTGAAGACGTCTACGACAAAGAATCACCCAGGGCCGGTGAAGCGGACATCCTCATCGCCAAGCACCGTAACGGTCCTACCAAGGACATCGTTGTCGCATTCCAGGGCCACTACTCGCGCTTTGCCAACATGGCGGGCGACGCCGGTGGTGGCGGCGGGTTCTAGGACGGTTGTACTTCAATCGAGGACCGGCAACTGCCTGGGCTGGAGTCCGCCAAAGGCCAGGGCCTCACGCTTAGCGCAGGGCCCTGGCCTTCGAATCGGGTGCCTAGCAGCCTTCGAAGTCGCTCAAGACCTTCACTTTGGCGGCAGACCCGGATGACGGATCGAATGCGTAGCCGATCCACTCCTTGGCCAAGCGTCGTGCCAGCTCCACGCCCACCACTCGCTGGCCCATGGTGAGCACCTGGCAGTCGTTGGAGAGGATGGAGCGTTCCACCGAGAACGAATCGTGGGCCGCCGTGGCGCGGATCCCAGGAACCTTGTTGGCGGCAATGGCCACGCCGATACCCGTCCCGCAGAAGAGGATGGCCCGCTCTGCTTTGCCATCGCGGATCATCTCGCCTGCCGCAATGCCCACATACGGGTAGGGCCTGGTGAAGTCCTCGTCTGCCCTGTTGACACCGATATCGATCACTTCGGTGATCCGGGAGTCGGTCTGGAGGTCGGCCAGGATTCGGTCTTTGTAGTCAACGCCGGCTTCGTCGGCGCCCACAATGATGCGCATGGAATTCTCCTAGTTATTTGCTGCAGCGGGTACGGGAACTGCGGTGAAATGGGGCCCGACGGCGGCAAACACCATGGCGAGCGAGGTCGCCCCGGGGTCGGGTGTGCCGATGCTCTTCTCGGCAAGCGGCCGGGCGCGCCCCTTCAAAGGACGCAGTTCGGCGGTTGCCTCGGCTGCTGCGGTGGCATCGGCGGCAGCAGCGGACCAGGCCTCTTCCACTGCGGTGCCTGATCCAACGCGGTCCTCAAGCGAGGCAGCGAAGGGCAGCAGGGCGTCCATCATGGTCTTGTCGCCGATTTCAGCCTTGCCCAGGCTGGAGAGCCGCTCGGCAAAGGCGCGGACAGATTCGGCGAGGGCCGCCGGCGTCGGGGTTTCTGCGTCTCCGAGCCGCTGGCCCAAGGCCCGCAATCCGGCACCCCACAGGACGCCTGACGTGCCGCCTGCCTTATCGGCCCACGCGTCGCCGGCGGCAGCGAGCAGTGATCCGGCTCCGGCGCCGAGTTCGAAGGCCCCGCGTGCAGCGTCCAACGCTGCAGCCGACCCGCGCACCATGCCGCGACCATGGTCGCCGTCGCCGGCAATCGCATCCATGTCACCTAGCATCGATTCCGAATCGCGAAGCAGTGCCGCCGCCGTGTCCAGGGCCTGGAGGCACTGGGCGGCGTAGGCGCGGGATTCGGCCGTGGAGGAGTAGTCAGCCTCCGCGACGTGGTCGGGATCGGCTTCGGTGTATACAGCGGAAGAGGCCTCGAAACCAACCGCACCGCGGCGGTAGGCCGGCGTCAGTGCCGGAGCCGTCCAGTACCGCTCGAGCTCGTCATCCAACCAGGTGAGCGTCAGCGAGGCACCGGCCATGTCCAGGGACGTCACCAACTCGCCTACCTCCGGCATTACCAGGGTGTAACCGGCCTCGCGCAGCAGGGGAGCAACGGTCCGCCACAGGACGAAGAGTTCTTCGTGTTTGGTGGAGCCAAGGCCGTTGAGGATCACGGCCAGTCGCGTCGAACCGGATGCCGGAGTCTCCGCCAGCACACGACGCACCAGTTCCCGGCCAAGTTCGACGGCGGACGGCAGCTCGGTATCGAACAGTCCCGGCTCGCCGTGGATCCCAAGGCCCAGGCCCATCTTCCCCTTGGGAAGGCGGAACAACGGCTGCTCGGACCCCGGGAAGGTGCAACCGCTGAATGCCGTGCCGATGGTCCGCGTGGCATCGTTGGCCTTCCGTCCCACCTGGACAACGGAAGCAAGGTCCAAGCCGGCTTCGGCAGCGGCGCCCATGACTTTGAAGACCACGAAGTCACCGGCGATACCGCGTCGTTTTTCGACCTCGGCGGGGGAAGCGCTGGCAATATCGTCGGTGACCAGCACGTTTTCCGTCGCTATGCCCTCGGCGTTGAGCCGTTCGCTGGCCATGCCGAAGTTCATGACGTCCCCGGCGTAGTTGCCGTAGGTGAACACCAAGCCGGCGCCGGAGTTTGCCGCCTTGGCCACGGAGTAGGCCTGCTGGGTGGAGGGTGAGGTGAAGATGTTGCCCACCACGGCACCGTCAGCGAATCCCGGCCCGATGATGCCTGCGAATGCCGGGTAGTGTCCTGAGCCGCCGCCGGTGACGACAGCCACTTTGGGCGTGGAAGGGCGGCCGCGGCGGACTGCGCCACCCTCCACCTGGCGGACGAGGTCCGAGTGGGCGTCACAGAAACCGGCGAGGGCTTCGTCAGCGAAGTCGGCGGGATCGTTGAAGATTCTGGTCATGGTGGGTCCTGGTTCTGGTTTCCGGCGGCCGGGGATTTAGTGGATGTGGCTGCCGCCGTTGATGTCGATGGTGGTGCCGGTGAGGTACGCAGAGTCCTCGGAGGACAGGAAAGTGATGACCGCGGCGACTTCCTCGGTGGTGGCATTCCGTCCCAGGGGGATGCCTGCATTGATGGCGGCTTCCTGCTCTTCAGTGCTGCCAACCCGGATGTTGGTGTCCACGGCGCCGGGGGTGATGGCGTTGACGGTCACGCCGGTCTCACCGATTTCGCGGGCGAGTGCCTTGGTGAAGCCGAGGATGGCGGCCTTTGCTGCAGAGTAGGGAACCTTGCCGAACACGCCCCCGCCACGCTGCGCTGAGACCGAGGACATGTTGACGATGCGGCCCCAGCCGTTGGCGATCATGTCCGGCAGGAAGGCCTTGGTGACCAGGTAGGTGCCTGTGGCGTTGACGTCCATGACCTTGTGCCACAGCTCAAGCGTGGTTTCCAGGAAGGGAACCGGTGAGGTGATGCCTGCGATGTTGGCCAGGGCCCCGACGGGAGGGAGGTTTCCGGCGGCAACCTCTGCGGCGACGGCCGCCTGGGCTGCGGTGACGGATGCCTCGTTGGCGACGTCGATTTCGTAGCCGAACGCCGGAACGTTGAATTCGTTGGCGATCTCGGCGGCAACCTTGGCGGACTTCTCGCCGTCGAGGTCCAGGATGACTACGCCCCAGCCCTGGGTGGCGTAGCGGCGGGCGGTGGTCAGGCCGATACCGCGATCGGAGGTGGCTCCGGTGAGGACGGCGGTGCGCTGGATGGTGGTCATGGTGCTCCTTGGATGGAATGAGAAGGGTTTAGATGAGGTCTGTGATGTAGCTGGCGGCTTTTGCTGCGGCAGCCGGCCGCTCGTCGTGGGTGACGTCGCGGGTTTCGAGTTCCAGCGAGAAATGGCCGGTGTAGCCGATGTCCCGAAGCGCGGAAAGCCCCGCGGCGAAGTCGGCGTTGCCGTTGCCGATGCTGAGGTGGATGTTGCCGGGCTCGGTGTCTGTTGCCGGCACGGCGTCACGGAGGTGGACGTGTTTGATGCGCTCGCCGAAGCGGGACACAAAATCTACAGGGTCCCCGCCTGAGGCGACGATGTGGCTGAAGTCCATGACGATTCCGACGTCGGAACCGGCCAACCGGTCCGCGAGCAGTTGCGCGCGTTCGGTGTTCCAGCAGAGCCGGAAGTAGTGGAGGGACTCCGTCCAGAGTTCGACGCCGAACTCCGCCGCACGCTGCGAGGCGTGGATCAGTTCGGCGGCTACGAGCTCGATATCTTCACTCAGGCCGCGCTTGGGCTCGTGGTCTATTGCCCCACAAGGGAGGACCAGTGCCTTCGCCCCGGTCTTCGAGGCCAAAGCCAGCAACATCTCGAGGTGACGTTCCCGGCCTTCCCGGGCCCCGGCGTCGAGCGTTGCGTTCAGGTCCCCGACATCGCCGTTCACCGAACGGACGCTCATGCCTGATTGAAAAACGACGGCGGTAACTGCCTCGACTGCCCCGGAGTCCAGCACGTAGGACACATGGTCGCACACGCCAGGGAGGGCGCCGAGGTCGATCTCCTCGAAGCCTGCGTTGCGCATGGTTTGCAGGGCGGTGGCCAGCTCCTGGTGGCGGAAGCTGATGGACGAACAGCCCAGTCGTTGATGAAACATCGTCGTTGATCCTCTAAGTCGGGGCCTCATCGGTGAGACGCCTTAGTGATGTAAACCACGTTAAGGCCGTTGACTGTCAACAGTCAACCTTTAGAGTCGACTGTTGACATTGCTGGTGTCGTGGGTCACAGTTGACGTATTATGTTGACTGTCGACAGTGGGGTAGCCGAAGAAGCGCCGCACTCTTGAAAGGGAAAGACACTATGAGCAACGAAGCTCTGACCATGCGTGGTCCGGTTCATGGAACCAAGGAAGCAAAGCGCGTCGCCGTCGGATCCGGCGTTGGCGCAGTCATCGAAACCTATGACTTCATCGGTTTCGGCACCGCGGCTGCACTGTATTTCGGTACGGCATTCTTCCCGGGCGCCGACCCGGTGACCGGCACCCTGGCCTCCTTCGCGACCCTCGGCGTCGGCTTCGCTGCCCGTCCCCTGGGCGGTATTATCGGTGGCCATCTCGGCGACAAGCTGGGCCGCAAACCTGTGCTGGTGGCGTCCCTGGTCCTCATGGGCCTGGCTACCTTTGCCATCGGCCTGCTGCCCACCTACCAGCAGGTGGGCCTGTTGGCGCCAGCGCTGTTGGTACTGGTCCGTGTGATCCAAGGTCTGGCTTTCGGCGCTGAGTGGGGTGGAGCCATCCTGATGAGCTACGAGCACGCACCGTGGCGCAAGAAGGGCCAGTTCACGGGCATCGTGCAGGCCGGCTTCCCCGTTGGCCTCCTGCTCGCCAACCTGGTGTTCCTGAGCAGTGTGGGCCTCGGCTCCGAGTGGGCCTGGCGTGTTCCGTTCCTTGCCAGCATCGTCCTGGTGGCAGTCGGCCTGATCATCCGTTCCAAGGTTCCGGAGTCCCCGGTGTTCGAGGACGTCAAGTCCAAGGGTGACATCGTGAAGTCCCCCATTATCGAGGTCATCAGGACCGATTGGCGCAACATCGTCCGGGGCATCGGCCTGCGCATCGCAGAAACCGCCGGATACGCAGTGTCTGTGACATACATGATCTCCTATCTCCACACCAACAAGCTGGCAGACAAGACCGAAACGCTGGTGGCCCTCTGCATCGCGGCAGGCATAGGCATCTTCGCAACCTACTACTGGGGCAAGCTCACCGACAAAGTAGGCCGCCGACCCGTCTACATCTGGTCCACAGCGTTCGCGGTTGTCTTTGGCATCCCCATGTTCATGCTGGTGAACACCGGATTGTTCCTCCTGATCATCGCCACCATCGTGGTGGCCTACGCCGTGTGCCAGAACTCCCTGGCCGGCGCACAGGGCGCATGGTTCCCGGAACTCTTCCAGGCCAAGACCCGGTCCTCCGGTGCTTCACTGGCCTACCAGATCTCCGCCATGGTGTCCGGCTTCACCCCGTTCATCACCACCTTGCTCTTCGTCAGCATGGGGTGGATGGGGCCGGCCTTGCTCTTCAGCGCCTACGCAGCCATCGGCCTGTGGGCAGCGCTTTCCACGAGGGAAACCTGGGGCAAGCGTGAGCGGAAGCTCGCCGAAGAAGCCGCCAGCAAAACTCCCCAGACCATAAACGCCTAAAGCAGCCCTCGACGTCGGGCGTCACCCCAGCGGTACACGCCCGGCTCCGAAAGGAATTCCACGTGACACTCTCATCAGTCGAAGCGGCCACCGCGTCCGCTCCCACCCGCGAACGCGTTGACCGCCTCCGTGCCGCCGCCTACCGAATCCGGCACCACGCCCTGAACATGGGCGAGGTCCAAGGTCAGGGGTACGTTGGCCAGGCGCTCGGAGCGGCAGACATGCTCGCCGCCGTCTACGCCGACCAGCTCAACTACCGCGCCGAGGACCCGCATTGGGCTGACCGCGACCGGTTCCTGCTCTCCACCGGGCACTACGCGATCGGGCATTACGCGGCGCTGGCCGAAGCCGGTATCGTTCCGGTGGCCGAACTCGAAACGTACGGTTCCGACGATTCCCGCCTGCCCATGTCCGGCATGTCCACCTACACGCCCGGCATGGAAATCTCCGGCGGTTCGCTGGGACACGGCCTCACAATCGCTGTCGGCATGGCGTTGGGGCTGCGTCTTCAGGGGTCCGCATCCCGTGTCATCAACTTCCTTTCCGATGGTGAACTTGACGAGGGCTCCACGTGGGAAGCCGCTATGGGGGCGCACCACCACCAGCTTGGAAACCTGACCGCCATGGTGGACATCAACGCCCTGCAGGCCGATGGTGCAACCAACACGGTGCTGCGCACCGAACCGGTCACCGAGAAATGGGAATCGTTCGGCTGGTACACCCAGCGCGTGGACGGGAACGACGTCGGGGCGTTGCTGGCGGCGTTCGACAACATCGCCTCGGTTTCCGGTGCGGTCGGGCGACCTTCCGTGATCCTCTGCGACACCAAGGTGGGGCGGGGCGTCCCGCTCCTGGAAACCCGCGAAAAGGCGCATTTCATGCGCATCGAAGAAAACGAATGGCAGATCTGCCGCGACCAGTTGACCGCAGGATACGAAGGGACGGCTTCAGCATGAGCACAGTTACGACGGCGGCGGGCGCGGTTTCAGTGGGGAAGCCGAAGCTCAAGACCTCGGCCATGATCGCGTCCTTTGCCGACCCGGGGCAGAAGACCACGTCCGCTCCGTTCGGCCACGCACTGGTTGCAGCGGCCGAGGCCAACCCTGCGATAGTCGGGTTGACCGCAGACCTGGGCAAATACACCGACATGCACATCTTCGCGAAGGCCTTCCCGGAGAGGTTCTTCCAAATGGGCATGGCCGAACAACTGCTCTTCGGAGCAGCAGCCGGCATGGCAGAAACCGGCCTCATTCCGTTCGCATCCACCTACTCTGTGTTCGCCGCCCGACGTGCCTACGATTTCCTGTGCCTGGACATCGCCGAACCGAACCTGAACGTCAACATCATAGGCGGACTGCCTGGCCTCACCACGGGCTACGGTCCAAGCCACCAGGCCACGGAAGACATGGCGATCTTCCGCGGCATGCCCAACCTGACCATCGTGGACCCCTGCGATTCCGTGGACATCGAGCAGGCAGTTCCCCAACTCGCTGCATCTGAAGGGCCGACGTACCTGCGCCTGCTCCGAGGGAACGTGCCCACAGTGCTGGACGAGTACGACTACACGTTCGAGCTCGGCAAAGCCAAGGTCCTGCGCGGCGGCAACGACGTCGTCTTCGTATCGTCCGGCCTGATGACCATGCGTGCCTTGCAGGCGGCGGATGCGTTGGCGAAGCACAACGTGGATGTGGCCGTGGTGCACACTCCCACCATCAAACCCTTCGACGCCGCCACCGTGCTTGCAGAACTGAACACGGACCGTCTTGCCGTCACGCTGGAGAACCACACGGTTGTTGGCGGTCTGTTCGAAACCGTTGCATCCGCCGTCGTCACCGCCGGTCTCGGGAAGCGTGTGGTGCCCATCGGCCTTCCGGACCAGTTCCTCGACGCCGGCGCGCTGCCTACGCTGCACGAACGGTACGGCCTGTCCGTGGACCGGATTGTGGCCAAGGTGCTGGCGGAACTCGGCTGACTTTCGTGAAGTGGCGGGGCTGGTTTGTGATGCCGGTCCCGCCCTGCTGCCCGTAGTATCAACAGTTAACACCGGACTGTCAGCAGTCGCCCATAGAACCGAGGACACACCATGGCCACCGCATCCCTGCTGGGACTCGAGAAGAAGAGCCTGCGCGAGCAAGCACTCGCTGCGTTGCGGACCGCGATCACCAGCGGGGAACTTGAACCGGGGCGGCACCTCGTCGAAACCGAACTGTCCGAGATGCTCCAGATCAGCCGCGGCACCCTGCGCGAAGCCCTGCGTCAACTGGAGCAGGAAGGCCTGATTTCGGCCGGGGCGCGCGGCCGGATGTCCGTCCGGCACCTGGACGTCAAGGAAATCCGGGACATCTTCGCTGTTCGTGGCGTCCTGGAATCCCTCGCTGCCCGGACCTTGAGCGATATGCCCGACAAGGAAGCCGCGCTGGCAGAGTTGCGTGCCGCCGTCGACAGTATGGAAAAGGCCGCCAAATCGTCCTTGGAGGAGCGGATCGAATCCGACCTCGAATTCCACCGCACCCTCTGCCGCTTGTCCGGAAACGAAACCCTGCTGCACTCGTGGGAATCCTTGGAAGGCTCCATCCGGATGTCCATCATGTTCGCCGGCCTGGAACGCGCAACCCGGAACATGAGTGTCGGGCGGCATCACGACATTGTTGCGGCCATTGAGACCGGGAATGCGGCCAAAGCACGCGAGACGATCATCGCGCACATGGATGGTGCCGCGGAGAATTTGGTCGGCTGAGCTCTAGCGCGTTCCTAACCCGCTTTGCCGTTGTTGGGCAACGACGTAGGAGCGGGGGAGCGACGGGCTTAGGCGCCGGCGGCCTTCAGCAGGTGATCCGGCAGACGGTTTCCCGGTGCGCGGCCACGGATTTCCAGCAGTTCCCGGGCATGCGCATGCAACTTCTTGTCCTCTTCCGTCACCGGTTCCCAAGCGGGGATGGGCACGGCCGTCCCGGTTTCATCGCGTGCCACCATCACGGTGAGGCAGTACGTGGTCAGGTTCATCTCGCGGGTCTTTGGATCACCGGACCGGACGTGCACCGCGATGTGCATTCCCTTTGCGCCCGTGTAGACCAAGCGTGCTTCGACTTCGACGACGTGGCCGATCAACAGTGGGCGGTAAAAGCGCACACCGCCGGAGAAAACTGCCACAGTATCCTTGCCGCAGTAGCGTGAGGCGCAAACGTACGCTGCCTCGTCAATCCACTTCATCACGATGCCGCCGTGGACCTTGCCGCCCCAGTTCACATCCGTGGGGGATGCCATGAACCGCAACACGACGCGCTCGGCTGTCCCGGCATCGGTATATTCCTGCGCGTTCATCGCGTTAACGATCTGCTCACGGACCTCGATGCGCGCCAGCGCGTGATCGCGCTGCTCAATTTCCGCAGGCGTGGACGGCTCAAACTGCGGGACCGGGATCGGCTTGCCGTCAGGACCAACAGCCACGAAGATCACCATGCACTGGCTGTGCATCGTCTCGGGCCCGCCTTTGGGATCCCGGGAGCTGACCACAGTGTGGATGTGCATGGAGGACCGGCCGGTGTAAACAATCGTGGAGGTTACTTCCGCCATGTCTCCGCTGTTCACGGGATCGGTGAAATGGATGTTGCCCACGTAGGCCGTGACGCAATAGGACTTGGCCCAGCCCACCGCGGCCGCATAGGCAGCCTTATCCACCCACTCGAGGACCGTTCCGGCGTCGACAGACCCGCTGTGTCCGATGTCCATGGGGGCCGCGAGGAAGCGGAGGGTCACTGAATTGGCGGCATCATCGCTCATGTTCCGAAGTTTACTGTCGGCAGGTTTCTGTTACGTGACTAAGTCGGCGCCTGGTGTCTCCGCCAGCAGACGCGTCATTGCCCGCGCTGGATGGCACTGGCAGCACGAATACAACCCCACAAGTTGCGGTCTAAATGAGAATCAATATCATTTAAGCCATGTCTCATCACGCAACCCTCATGACCCCTGTCCTCACCTCCCGACGGCGCCGTACGCACGTGCGGCCATTAGCCGCCGTCGGACTTTCCGCTCTTTTGCTCACCGCTTGCGCCGCCCCCGGCGGCAGTGCAGGCGAGGCATCCCCTTCAGCCGCTTCGGATGCCGCCCCGAAAGAGGCCGGCGCGCCGACGCCGCGTCTCGTCTATACCCACGACGCCGGCATTGAGGTTCTCGATGCCGCCTCCCTTGAGCGGGTGGGAAGTGCGGAAATGACAGGCTTCAACCGCCTCAACCCGGCCGGCGACGGCAGGCACGTGTTCGTCTCTACCGGTGATTCCTTCCGCCTGTTCGACGCCGGCGCCTGGACCGAACGCCATGGCGACCACAGCCATCATTACGTGGCGGATCCCAAGCTGACGGACTTGGCCTTCGCCGCAGACAAGGCGGGACATGTGGTGGTGCATGCGAACAGGACCGTGTTATTCAATGACGGCTCGGGCAAGGTGGAAAGCTTCACGACATCCGCGCTGGGCGCTGCGGCGGAAGGCGGAAAATTGCCCGCCACGGATAGCTACGTCACGCCGGAGCCGCACCACGGCGTGGCGGTCGAACTGGAGGGCGGCAAGCTGCTGGTGACCCTTGGCAACGAGGAAAGCCGCTCCGGAATCGCCGTGCTCTCCGCCGGCGCCGGGCAGGAGCGGCAGGAAATCGTGCGTAACGAGGACTGCCCTGGTGTTCATGGCGAGGCCGTCGCCGCAGGTGAAGCAGTTGTGGTGGGGTGCGAAAACGGCATGCTGATCTACAAAGACGGCGCCATCACCAAGGTGCCCAGTCCTGATGCCTACGGGAGGTTGGGGAACCAAGCCGGGTCGGAAAAATCCCCGGTGATCCTGGGCGACTACAAGGTGGACAAGGCCGCAAAGCCCGAACGACCCACCCGGATCTCGCTGGTCAACACCGAAACTGCCACCATGCAGCTCGTGGACATCGGCACCAGCTACTCGTTCCGCTCCTTGGGTCGCGGTCCTGCAGGCGAGGCGCTGGTGCTCGGCACTGATGGTGGGCTGCGGGTCATCGACCCGCTCTCCGGCGCCGTCACCGCCAACATCCCGGTCGTGGCCGCGTGGGAAGAGTCGGCAACGTGGCAGGACCCGCGACCCACGCTCTTCGTTCAAGGCTCGACGGCGTTCGTCACCGAACCTGCCTCGCAGTCAGTTCATGCCGTGGACCTGAACGCCGGCAAGGTGACCAGGTCCGTGAAACTCGACCACGTCCCCAACGAGCTCACGGGGGTCACGGGCTAGGACGCTCCCTCACGTCCCGCCCGTTAACCGCCGACGCTCCCTCACGTCCCGCCCGTTAACCGCCGACGCTCCCTCACGTCCCGCCCGGGAGTGAGAGAGCGTCCGGGGGAAGGGGTTGTTTCGTGAGAGAGCGTCTGGGGGAATGGGGTGTTTCGTGAGAGAGCGTCTGGGGGAATGGGGTGTTTCGTGAGAGAGCGTCGGGGGGCTTACGCGAGGACGCGGAGCTTCGATCCCTTTCGGCCGAAGAGTGCGGCGTCGGCTGAGATCCGGCCCGCGCCTGCCAGTGCCAGTGCCAAGGCGGCGCCCGCGAAGAGCAGCACCAGCTCGTACCCACCGTTGCCGACAAAGATGCCGGCCGGGGCGTGTACCAGGAACAGTGCGCCGAGCATGTCGACGGCCAGGAGGGCGGCGAAGACGCGTGTCAGGAAGCCGATGAGCAGCGCGATGCCGCCTACGAGCTCGAGGGTCGCGACGATTGGGGCGACTGCGGAAGCACCCGGAACGCCCATTTGGGCGAAGGATGCCTGGGTGCCGGCGATGGTGAATTCGTTGAACTTCTGCCAACCGTGCGCGGCGAAGAGGAATCCTGCAATAACGCGCAGGATGGTCAGGGCTGTGGTGGTCAAGCTGGACTTGTTCATATCTTCAACACTTCCGAAGATAAGTTGAAGTGTCAACTAATCGTGGCCGATTGTGACTAACGCCGCGAACTAGGAATTCAGCCGTGCCCGGCGCTTCCGTGGCGGCTTCTGAAGCCACGGTTGAAGCAAACGAGTAGTTATTGGCAGGAAAATATACGTCATCAGCGGGGTCAGGATGACGATGTTGAGCAGTACCGCGAGCACCAACGGCCAATGTTGGGTGACCGGGTGGAGCAGGAAATTCGCCAGCAGGCTGAGCGGAAAGAACGGCAGGAAGATGCTGATGGCCTGCTTCCAGCGGGGTGGCGCAACGGTCTCGGGGATCACCACCGAAACATCGCCCGGCCGGGAAAACCAGCCCTCGATTCCCGTGTGCCGTTCCACCCGGGTTGTCTCCATCATGTCCCTGGCGCTGTCTATCCACCAGCGACGCTCCTCGGAATCCTCCCAAGCCTGCAGCGCGCCGGCATCCGCGAAGCGGTACAGCATGTGCCACTCATTCGAGTCCTCGCCGTTCCGCACCCACCCGGATCCGAGGTAGCCCGGCCATTCGCGTGCCAATTCCTGGCCGGCGTGCGCCCACGCATTCGCCTGTCGGGTATAGCCGGGAAGGATAGTGCGGGCCACGGAAACTGTGACGGGATGCTCGTTGGACACGGCCTCAAATGTACCCGCCACACGGCCCACTAGGCTGGTTTAGTGCCTGAGACCACAACCACCACACCTCGCTCCAACGCCCGCGAGATCCTGCGCCTGGCTGTTCCCGCCTTTGGCGCACTGATCGCCGAGCCCCTGTTCCTCCTGGCCGACTCCGCGATCGTGGGACATTTGGGGGTCGACCAGCTGGCTGGCGTCGGGCTCGCGTCCACTGTTTTGCACACTGCAGTGGGTCTCATGGTCTTCCTGGCCTACTCGACGACGCCGGCAGTCGCCCGGGCGATCGGCGACGGCAAGCTGGGAAAGGCTTTGGCAGCAGGGCGCGACGGAGTCTGGCTGGCGCTGCTGCTCGGTTTGGCGCTCGCGGTGGTCGGCTTTGTTGCCGCCGAGCCCCTGGTGGGTTTCATGGGTGCCACCGGGGATGTGCGCGTATTCGCCGTAGATTACCTGCGGTGGTCCATGCCCGGCTTGGCCGCCATGCTCCTGATCTTTGCCGGGACAGGCGTTCTCCGCGGACTCCAGGACACCCGCACGCCTTTGCTGGTAGCAACGGCGGGGTTTGCGCTGAACATCGCCCTCAACTGGTTCCTGGTCTATGGGTTGAACCTGTCCGTTGCGGGCTCGGCGATCGGCACCAGCATCGCCCAGTGGGCCATGGCCGCCGTCTATCTGGTGATGGTCGGCCGGAACGCGCGGCGACACGGCGTTTCCCTGCGACCCGACTGGCACGGAATCAGGGCCATGACCAGGGTCGGCTCCTGGCTCATGTTGCGAACGCTCAGCTTGCGGCTCGCCATCCTCGCGACAGTTCTTGTCGTCACCGCCCAAGGGGCTGTCAACCTGGCCGCGCACCAGTTGGCCATGACGATCTTTTCCTTCCTTGCTTTTGCCCTCGATGCCCTGGCAATTGCCGCGCAGGCCCTGATTGGCAAGGAACTCGGCGCCGGGAACGCTGGCCGGGTCCGGGAGTTGACGCGCACCATGGTCCGCTGGGGGCTCGGATTCGGCGTGATCACGGGGGTCTTGCTCGCTGTGGCGGCCCCTTGGGCGGGTTATCTTTTCACCTCCGATGCCGGGGTGCGCTCCGCTTTGACTGTTGCGCTCTGGGTACTGGCGCTCGGGCAGCCGTTGGCCGGATATGTGTTCGTTCTCGACGGGGTCCTTATCGGTGCCGGTGACGCGCGCTATCTGGCGATTGCCGGCGTCGTAAACCTGGCCGTCTACTTGCCGCTCCTGTACGTCATCCACCAAGTAAGGCCCGACGGCGAGGCGGGGCTGCTGTGGCTGTGGGCCGCCTTTGCGCTGGGCTACATGCTGGCCCGTGGAGTGACGTTGGGATTGCGGGCGCGGACCGATCGCTGGATGGTGTTGGGTTCGCACTAAACTGGATGGGTGACTCTTCCAACAACTCCCGCCAAGACTCCCTCTGACGCTGCGGCGGGGCTCTGGAAACCCGTGCTGATCCGTGCCACGGTTGCGCTGGTCTTCGGGGCCGTCACGATCTTCTGGGCTTCGCCGTCTGTGCAGGTCCTTGCCTGGGCGGTGGGGTTGTACCTGCTGGGTACAGCAGCGGCCCTGTGGATGTCGCGGGCCCTGCCGATTGCCGTACCCGTGGTTGTCGCTGCTGGTGGTGCGGGTGCGTTGGCCACCCAGTCGGATGCGGGCGTCGCTTTGTCGGCAATGCTGGCGTTGCTGGTTATGGGCCTGCTTGAGCTGGTCCACGGTTTCCGTAAGCGGGATGTTGTGGCCCGCGACTGGCTCTTTTCCGGCATTATTTCCGTCGGCACCGCTGTGCTGCTGCCGTTCTTCACCGCCTTGGGTGCCCACGCGTTGCTTGGTGTGGCCGGGGGCGGCGCCATCCTTTCGGGAGTGCTGTGGATGCTCTCCGGTTTGACCCTGAGGCACGACGCCCGGACGGCTAACCCTGGGGCTGCGACGGCCTCTGCGTCGGGAGCTTCGCCGGAGGCCGTAAACTAGTAGCTGGACGTTCTACTCGTTGTAGAACTTTTGCAGACCGGCGGGACACCCACCGCCACCATTGGAGGAATGACCGTGGCAGACCAGACACCAGGAGAACCGCGCAAGATGCGGACCTCGGTCAAGGGACCCCTCATGTTCTCCGCGTTCTTTGCAGTGCTGGCCTTCGTTGCCGTACTCATCTTCGCTTCGGGGGGCAGCGCACGGGCGCCCCGGTTCGATCTCGCCTTCACCGGCGCCGGCATCGCGTTCATCGTGAGCCTGGTTGTCGCGGCCATGCTGTCCATGAGCCATAAAGAGAACGCCGACTATCTCGGCAAGGGTTCGGGCGTGAACCTCAGTTCCAAACGGGGCCACGGTGTGTCCGATGTCCCCAACTCGCCCGATGACACGGAAACGCCCGACGCCGGACGCTAAGTTTCAAGCGCTTCCCCACCGAGGTGGGGGAGCGTTTTTGTTGCGCGCACGATCTCCCTTGGCAGGCTGGATCTGCGCCCGCCCTGACATCCTGGTTCCGCAAGGCATTTTCTTGAAGGACCACCGGGAGTAGGGTGAGCCGCACGGCAACCGGCCGGATGACGTTTCTTGGGGGAACCGATGGCTTCATGGCGGGAAACCGCAGATCAGACAGCGCAGGATGATGTGGATTGCCTGCTCAGTGCTGCCCTTCCATTTGCCGTTCGCTGTCTCTCTGCCTACGGGGAGCTGTATCCGTTCGCGGCAGCGATAAAGGAAGACGGCGACCAGGTATACCTTGCCACGGAAGCAATGTTGGCCGATCAGCACCTACCGGCCACGTCCGTGATCGCGGAGTGCTACGACGCACTCGCCGCGCAGCGGGAGGACCTACGGGCCGCCGTCGTTGTTTCAGACGTCCGGCTTGCGGGGATGGGCGGTGACGCCATGCATTTTGCCTTGGAACACTCAGCCGGCTTTGCTCTGGGACTGGTTCAGCCATACCTCCTGGTTCCAGGCAGGGACGTAAGCCTTGGACGAATGTCCTTGGTGGCAGGGGACCGCGTCACCTGGCCGGAGAATGCGGCTTAGCCCAGCAGCGTGTCCGCGAGGTCATCCGTGGGGGTGTCCGGCGTTGAGGATTCCTCCGATTCTTCTGACGGAGCCTCTCGTGGCTTGGTAACCACCACCATCACGATGGAGCTGCCGAGCAGGCCAAGAGCCCACCAGGGGAACCCGGGGTCCAGCGCCTGGCTGGGAACCGCTTGCGCGGAGTCACCCGAAGGGGGGTCGATGCGCTGTCCGCGGACCAGTAGGCGGTGGCTGTTGATGCCTTTGGGCGTGCACGTGACCAAGGTGATCAAATCCTTGCCGGGGACCTTTCGGAGTGCGTCGGTGTCCTCCGGGAGCACTTTCAGGATTTGATCGACTTTGTAGTAGATGGTTTCTCCGAGCACGGTCACAGAGAAGACGTCGCCTTCCACAACTTTGTCCAAATTGTCGAAAAGCGTGGCGTTGACGAAACCGGAGTGGGCGGTGAGGACACTATGCGTGTCAGGCCCGCCCACCGGAAGCCCGGACCCGAAGAGGTGTCCGGCGCCCTTGGACAGGGTTTCGTCATCCGTGTCGTGGAAGATGGGCAGGTCTGCGTGGATGGAGGGAATGCTGATGCGTCCCATCATGCCTTCGGGGCCGACGTCGAGCAGTTTCTTATACGCCTCGGAGCCTGCGCCAACCACTGTCTGCTCGCCGTTTTCATTCAGTGAGTAGGGATCACGGAGTGGTCCTGAAGGCAGTTCCTTGTTGAACTGTCGTGCCTCATCCAGAAGGGCTTCCTGCGCGGACGGCGACAGGCTTTCCACGGTGTTCACGTAGCCGCTGATCTCCGTGGCGTGGACGCGGTCCGAGAACCAGGCGGCAGCAGTGGGATACAGAAGGATCCCGACGCCCAACATCGCGGCCGCCACGATGAGGATTCGCTGTGTGCTCCACGTGTCGCGGAGGGTCCGCCGCGCCCGCGGCTTGGAGGTTTGAGGCTTTGACATGAAGATCCTGGGGAGGGTTGTGCTCTGGGGAAGCAAAGTGGGGAAGAGCGCTTAACCGGCGTTCTTCCCCACTTTGGTGTTCAGGCTGGGGACCCACGGTCCTCAGTTACTAGCTGTTATTGGTGCTCCGGCGTGAACGAACCAGCAGGAGAGCCGCGCCGACGACAAGGAGTGCGCCAGCGGCATACAGGACACCGGTACCGACGCCACCGGTCAGCGGCAGCTGGAAGCCGCCGTTGGACGGGATGTTCTTGACCTGCAGGTCAACGCCGACGGCGGTGGAAGCCTGGTTGATCAGGAAGGAGATCGGCTCAGCGAGCAGTTCATATCCTGCCGGGGCGGTGGTTTCAACCAGGTAGTAGGTCCGGTAATCGGCGGAGCCCGGAGCTACAGCAGCGCCGTTGGCCCAGTCCGAGTAACGCAGGCCGGTCAGGGTCAGCGTGCCGTCAGCGGCCACGGTGAACGTGGTCTTGCCGCCGAGGTTGATGGGGTTGGTGCCTGCCTTGGCGTCAGCCTGGTTGGCGTACACCGAGAAGGAAGCGCCGGACAGGGCTGCCCCGTTCTGGTCGACCTTCTGGAGAGTCAGGGCACCCCACTTGGTGACGACCGGGGGAGTGACGATGGGGCCGCCGGGCTGGCCCGGGGTCCCGGTGAAGCTACCCGCATTGGGGTAGACCACAGCGACGTTTTCGATTTCACCGATGGTGTTGACGGTGGTGTTGACAACAACCTGAACGCTGGTGGTGTTGTGGGCTGCGAGGATCAGGCGGCCTGCGGGGGTGAACACAACCGAGACGGTGTTGGTGGCAGCGTCGAAAGCAACGGTGTAATCGGTCCCGTTGGTGATGACGGTTCCGTCAACCAGAGTGGCGGTAGCGCCGACGTAGGTCAGTTTGGAATCAAGCTTATCCGTGACCTTGTAACCGTCGATGACGGCCTCGTTGGGGATGTCACCTGTGATGGTGAAGTTGACCTGGTCGCCGAACTTGACCGCGGGGGCATCGGTGACGGTCTTCTGTGCACCGGTCACGGAGTTTTTCGGGTAGACGTTGACGTCGTAGATCCAGTTGTTCTTGTTGTTCGGGTCCGTCAACGGCACGGAAACCAAGAACGGAGCTGACGGCGTTACGCCGGCAGGGTAGTTGGTTTCAGTGACGAGGTAGAGGCCCAGCGGCAGGGTGCCGAATGCCGCGGTTCCCGCGGCGTCGGTGGTCTTGGCCTGAGCCGTGCCCAAGGTGTAGCCGGCGCTGGTGATGGAGCCCGTGGGGTTGGACGGGGTAAAGGAACTGCTCAGGTTGTTTGCTTTGTCCCAGCCAGCGTTGGTGGAGAGGTCGATGGTGTTGACCTGCTGGATGGTGAACTGGATTCCTGCCAACGGCTTGAGGCCGGTGGTGTCAACAGCCGTGCCATTGTTGGGGAGTCCGGTGGGCGTGGAAGGGCGCTCAAACTTGTGGACGGTGATTGAGCCGGTCTTGGTGTTGTCAACCAGTGGTGCCGCCGTTGCGGGAGCCACGGAGAAGGAGATTGCCAACACCGCCCCGGCAATGGTGGCGGCGGCGGTCTTCCAAAGACGCCGGGAGCTGTGATTACTCACTTTTTCCTCTTTCTTGTGATGGTGCGATGCTCGGGAGCGAACATTCCGGGGTGGTGGCCACGCCTATCTGCGGCGGGCCGTGATTGAAGTCATGCTGAGTTGTGGATTCGGGTGCGGCGCAGGTTCCGGTAAGCCAGGGCGACGGCGACCAGAAGCAGGGACGCTCCGCCCGCAGTGAAGGGCCACCACCCAATCCCTCCTGATTCCGGCAGTTTCAGGGCCGGCACGTCCCGGACGGTTACCAGGTAGATGCCGTTGGCGTCGGTATCGCTCGCTGTAACGACACCGGATCCGCTGCCTTGGCCCAGCGTCACGGAACCGTTGGCAGCCACCGTGAACTGCACGGCCTCCGCCAGCAGGCTGAATCCCTTCGGGGCAGCTGTTTCTTCCAGCCAATAGACGCCTGGCTCGATGCCTTCGAGTTGGAACTGCCCGGTCTGGGCCGCGATGGGTGACACCGTGTAGCTGTTGATGACGGTGCCGGGAGCCCCGGCCGCGTCATTGAAGATGGCCCACGTGGAACCAGACATCGGCAGCCACGTTCCAGCGGATGACTCGCCGACTTTCTCGATGAGGATCTTGGCTGGGGTGTGGTGCGTGGTGGAGCACTCAGGTGCCAAGGGGGTGCTGCCAGTGGCGCATCGGGCCGGGGTGACGCTGCCTGACCCGGTGGCGAAGTTGACCAGCTGGGAGCTCCAGGCATCCTGCTTGACGGTCACCTTGTAGGTGAGAGTGGCGACCTGCCCGGCAGGAAGCGTGAACGGTTGTGTCGTCAGGGTGGTCGAAGGCGCTACCGGGTTTGCTACCGGCACCGGGGCGGCCGTACCGATGGTCAGGACAGCGGAGCCGGGAACAAAGGTTGCCTGGTCCAGGACATCGGCCAGGTTATCGGTGAGGACGACGTTGTTGATTTGCCCGCGGTTGCTGGTGGCGGTCACGGTGTACGTGATCGTGTCGCCGGGCTTCACGGACGGGTTGTCGGAGGTGGTTCCGTTGACGGTGGCCGTCTTAGCGATGGTCCACTGCGGATCTACCGGAGTGGTCACGGTCGCTGAACAGCCCACGCCGGGTGAAGGCGGGCAGGCGGTGTCGACTGTGGGAACGTTGGTGGTCGAACCCGCAACGGGAATGGGGCCGCCGCCCGGCATGTTCGGCACGGCTGTCGTCGCGGCCGGAACAATCGTGGCTGTATTGGAAATGGTTCCCGTTGTGCCGGGTGCCACGGTTCCCTTGACGGTGTATGTCAGGGTTCCGCCGATGTTGATCCGAACCGTGCCGGAGATGCTGCCGGTGCCGTTGGGCGCATTGCAGGCTGTGGGACCGGCCGGCGGCAGGTTCGAGGTTCCTGCTGCCGTCACGGCACAGGTCCACGCAGCGCCGGTTATGGAAGCGGGCAGGGGATCAGTAAACACGGCGTTGACGGCATCGCTGGGCCCATTGTTGTGGACAACAACGGTGTACGTGATGGGCTGGCCCGGGATGTATGCCGTCAGGTTGACGCTCTTGGTGATGGACAGGTCAACCACGGGAAGAACCGTAAGGGGCGCGGTTCCTGGGGAGTACAGCCCCGTGATGGTGGGGAAGTTGTTGGTGCAGTTGGGAACGGCGGAGCCGTTGTTGGCCACGCATCCGGAGTTGTTGTAAACGCCGGGGGTGTTGCTGGTGACCGTCACCGTAATGGTGCAGGAAGCGCTGCCCTGAGCCAGGTTTCCGGTCACATCGACGGTGCGGCCCGAGACGGTTCCGGCTGTGCGCACACAGGTGCCACCGAGCGAGCCAACAGCCGTCAGGCCGGTGGGGAGCGTATCAACGAAGTGCCAGCCGTTCTTGGCCATCAAGTCGCTGGTGTTGGTCACCGTGTAGGTCAAGGTGGTGTTTTGACCTTGGTACATGCTCGTCGGGTTGAACGCCTTGTCCAGTTGCGGCGTGACGTCAACCAATTGCGGGAGATCGAAGCCGACGTCGTTGCCGTTGCCGTTGGCGGTCAGGTTCCGCACCCGGATGCCCAGGGTGGGCGTGGTGCCGGTGACCGGTACCTGGATGGCCCCGGACTGGAGCTTCGCGATGCTGAAATCGGTTGCGTTGATGGTGATGGTCTGGCGGCTGGGGTCCGTGCAGGGGTCCAAGTTGGTGCCGACCACCGTGGCCACGCCGTTGACCAGGATGGAGAACTCCTGGCGGGCGTGGTTGGAGAAGCAATTTGTTTCGCCAAAGATGCCGGAGACCGCGTAGAAATGGCCGGCAATGGTGGGGATGCTGTTCTTGGTTGTTTGAAGCTGCAGGCCTGCGGTTTGGATGCCAGTGGTGCTGTTCGTGTACTCGCTGAGGATCTGGTTCTGGGCAGCCTGGGCGTCGGTCATGCCCTGGTACTTGCCCATGGCGAAGGCCATGTTGCCCAAAATAGTGAAGGCGCTGTTGCGCGCGCACTGGTCGTTCGTCAGGATGTTCAGGAGGCCGCCGTTGGTTGGCACGGGCGTACCTTGCCGCAGGATCCAGCCGTTACACGCCTGTGCCCCCGGAAGCCATGCCGCATCTGCCGTGTATTGCTCGTTACCCGCGGCAGTCCCGCCGGCATAGGAACCGAGGGGGATGGGGGCTGCGGCTGCGTTCTGGTTGGAAAAGTCTTCGCTGTAGATGAGGCTGCCCGGTTGGGTGACCCCGGGCGAGCCAGGGGCCGCCGACGCGGGCACGGACGGGTTGACCACTCCGTACGCTGTCATCCCTACAAGGACGAGAAGCAGGCAGGCAAGGAAGCCAAGCACCGCATGCGCAGTCTCACCACCCCGCCTGCCCCGAACGCGAGCATGTGTGTGCTCCGATTGCTTCCGCATACGATTCCTTTTCCCTGGCACCCTCGCCGGGCGCGCTTCTGGGAGCCGCCCGAATTTTCTTTCTGAGGGGTAGGTAGGGCGGGGTGGGGAATCGTGATGCAGTAATAAATGTGACCTTGGTCACAGGTGAGAGAGGTCGGTTTGACCCCCGCCGGGACCTAATCGCTTCCGGCGGCCTTACGCGCCCGATACGCCGCAACATGGGCGCGGTTGGCGCAATTGCCCGTATCGCAGTAGAGCTTGGAGCGGTTGCGGCTAAGGTCCAGCACGGCAGCGTCGCAGTCCTCTGCTGCGCACACCCGCATCCGCTCCATTTCCTTGCTGCGGATCACATCAATGATGGCCATGGCGGCCTCGGTCCCCATTCGGTCGGCCAGGGGAGCTTCCGGGGTGGTGGCGTGGAGGTGCCAATCCCAATGGTCATGCTTCACCAGTTGGGGGAGTGCTTTGGCGTCGGTGAGAAGCTTGTTGACGGACTTGGCCGCCGTGTCTTCGTCGGAACTCCAGAGTGCAGCCAACTCGCTCCGGAGCCGTTTGATGCTGCTCAGTTCCGCGGGTGAGTTGGTGCGGGAGCCCGTGAATTCTTCGGCGTCCAGGAACGCGTCGAGGTCCTCCAATGTAGCCAGCGCTTCTTCACCGTTGGCCGCGGTATTGATCAGATTGACGACGCTACGCAGGGCAACCTCGGTGTCAGGCGCAAAAAGCACTTTGACTCCTTACAAGGCTCGGGAGTACTGTCATGACCATAAGCCCACTTTACTCCTGACAGGAGGCTGCTGTGTCAGCTCCAACGACGAAGGCTGATGCAAAGGGATTCCTGGCATCAGGACTCGGCATCGCGCTCTTTTCTTCCGCCGTTTTCGGTACATCCGGATCGTTCGCGAAATCCATGCTGGAGACCGGATGGTCACCCGGGGCCGCGGTTGCCGTGCGACTGACCGGCGCCGCCCTGATCCTGGTGATTCCCGCCGTCGTGGTTCTTCGCGGCCGTTGGCACCAACTCAAGGACAACTGGCTCACCATCCTGCTTTTCGGGCTTATCGGAGTCGCAGGCTGCCAGCTCTTCTATTTCAACGCCGTTGCCCGCCTGTCCGTGGGGGTGGCCCTGCTGCTTGAGTACCTTGCCCCGGTGATGATCGTGCTGTGGTTGTGGATCGCCAGCCGACGACGCCCGCGCGCCCTCACTGCTGCGGGCGCCTTGTTGTCGTTGGGTGGCCTGGTTCTGGTACTCGACCTGACGGGTTCTGTGAAGGTGGACTTTATTGGTGTCCTCTGGGGCATGGCCGCCGCTGTTTGCCTGGTGATCTATTTCTTTATTACCGCCAAGGAAAATGAAACACTCCCGCCGCTGGTACTCGCTTCAGGCGGGCTCCTGGTCGGGGCCATTGTGATGTGGCTGGTGGGCCTTTCTGGAGTACTCCCCATGACCTTCAGTGCTGCGGACACCACCCTGGGACCGTGGACCACGCCTTGGTGGGTGTCCGCCGTGGGCCTCATCATCCTGGCCACGGTGCTCGCGTATGTTTCCGGCATCATGGCCGCCCGCAGCCTCGGGTCCAAGGTGGCGTCCTTCGTGTCCCTGACAGAAGTGCTGTTCGCCGTGATTTGGGCCTGGCTGCTTCTGGGGGAGCTCCCCGGGCCAGTCCAGTTGCTGGGGGGAGTCCTCATTGTGGGCGGGGTAGTGCTGGTCCGCGTGGACGAGTTGCGTGGTGACCGCAGGGCGACCCGCGCACAGTTGCCGTCCGTCCTGGACCATCCGAACGACGTCGAAGCTGTTCCCTCCGGATCGGTCACCGAGTCGCCACGGAACTAACCGGAAGCACGTCGGCTTAAGAGCAAAAGGCCCGGACGCGTATGCGTCCGGGCCATTCTCCAACTGTCTTAGTTGGAAGCCTGCTGCTGCTGCTCAGCGTTCTTCTGAGCGCGATCGCCGGCTTCGCGAAGTGCGTCGGCAACCTTCTTCAGGTTCGAAGCGTGCTGGCTGTCCCACTCACCGCGGAACTTGTCAGCGTCCGGGCCCTTCCAGTCGGTGCCGTCAAGGGCACCCTTGAGCTGGGAACGCTGCTGCTCGATGTGCTCAGCACCGGCCTTCAGCTTGTTACCGAGCTGACGAAGCTGATCAACATCTGCACCCCAAATAGCCATGAGATTCTCCTTCATTGTTCGGACCCGAGCTCTTCGGCATCCCCAGCGGCCTCCGGCTCATCCGGAAGATCCAATAGCTAAAACCTATCCCGGCAATCGCAAACCCGTCGATGGGCACCCCTCCCCATGCAGCACTGCCCATAGTTAGCATGGGGTTATGTGCCGCAACATCAGGACCCTCCATAACTTTGAACCGCATGCCACGACCGCTGAAGTGGAGGCCGCAGCGCTGCAGTATGTGCGCAAAATCAGCGGATCCACCAAGCCGTCCAAAGACAACGAGGAAGCCTTCGCCGAGGCCGTCCACGAGATCGCGCACATTACGCAACATCTCCTGGACTCCCTGGTGAGCCACGCCCCGGCGAAGAACCGTGACGAGGAAGCAGCCAAGGCCAGGGCCAGGGCAGCGATCCGCTTCGGCACCGCGTAGGTCTGGTTTCCGGCTGCCTGTCTTGGGCTACTTGCCGAAGGACCGCAGCCGCAGCGAGTTGGCCACGACCAGCACCGAGCTGGCGGCCATGGCCGCGCCGGCAATCATCGGGTTCAGGAAGCCCAGCGCTGCCACCGGGATGCCGATCGCGTTGTAGAAGAAGGCCCAGAACAGGTTGGTCTTGATGGTGGACAGGGTCTTGCGCGAGAGCTCGATGGCCTGAACCAGTTGGCCAAGGTCGCTTCCCATCACCGTCAGGTCAGAGGCCTCAATGGCGACGTCAGTCCCTGAGCCCATGGCGATTCCCAGGTCAGACTGCGCCAGGGCTGCAGCGTCATTGACGCCGTCCCCGGCCATGGCCACTGTTGCCCCCGACTCCTGGAGCTTACGAACGGCCTCGACCTTGCCCTGGGGCAGCACTCCCGCGTAAACGTCGTCAGGTGAAATTCCGACGGCGGCAGCCACCTGCGCGGCTACGGCAGCGTTATCGCCGGTCAACAGAATGGGGCGGATGCCCAACTCCTTCAATCTCAGGATGGCTGCGGCCGAGCCCGGCTTGATGGTGTCGCTCAAGCTCACAATTCCGGCAGGCTGTCCATCCACTGCGACCCAAATTGCGGTGGCGCCGCCGTTTTCCTCGGCCAGCAGGACTTCCCGCTGATTCGAGTCGAGGGAGATGCCGTTCTCCTCGAGCCAGCCCGAGCGCCCAACCACCACCGTCCGGGTGGTGCCGTCGAGACCCACGGTTCCCCGGACTCCGCCGCCGGGAGCGGAACTGAAGCCGTCAACGCGTGGAAGTGCGCCGGCGTCGGACATTGCCTCCTTGGCTGCGGAGGCGATCGCATGGGCGATCGGGTGCTCGGACGCTGACTCAACTGCCCCCGCCAACGTGAGGATCGTTTCATGGGAGTAGCCATTCAGGGCCACAGTGTGGTCCACGGAGAGCTTGCCACTGGTGACGGTGCCTGTCTTATCCAGCAGGATGGTGTCTACATGCCGGGTGTCTTCAAGAACCTGCGGGCCTTTGATCAGGATGCCAAGCTGGGCGCCGCGACCCGTTCCGGTCAGGAGGCCCACTGGTGTGGCCAAGCCCAAAGCGCAAGGGCAGGCGATGACCAGGACGGCAACAGCGGCGGTGAAAGCTGCGTTGAGGTCGCCGGTGAAGAACAGCCACAGAAGGAATGTCACCAAGGCGATGACGAGGACAATCGGCACGAAGACCGAGCTGATCCTGTCGGCGAGCCTGGCTATGGGAGCCTTGCCCGTCTGAGCCTGGCTGACCAGGCGTCCCATCTGCGCCAGTGTCGTATCTGAGCCGACGCGCGTGGCCCGGACCAACAAGCGCCCTGATGTGTTGATCGTTGCGCCGGTTACTGCGCTTCCGGGCCCCACCTCGACCGGCACGGATTCCCCGGTCACCAGTGAAGCGTCAACGGCCGATGCGCCATCTGTGACAACGCCATCGGTGGCAATTTTCTCGCCGGGACGGACGACGATGACGTCACCCACAAGAAGCTGGTCCGCGGGTATCTTTTGCTCCCGGCCGTTGACAAGGATGGTTGCGTCCTTGGCGCCAAGATTCAGGAGTGCTTTCAGGGCATCGCCGGCTTTTGCTTTGGCGTTGGCCTCAAGGTACCGGCCCAGGAGCAGGAATGAGGTGACCACTGCCGCGACTTCGAAGTAAAGTCCCCCGTCCGACATGCTTTCCATGCCGGGGTGTTCGGTCATCCGCGGGTCAGCGAACAGCTGCCAGGCCGAGTACAGGTATGCGGCGATGACACCGATGGAAACCAAGGTGTCCATGGTGGAAGCGAAGTGCCGGGCGTTGATGGCTGCGGCCCTATGGAAGGGCCAAGCCGCCCAACTCACCACCGGCAGTGCCAGGGCTCCGACTACCCAACCCCAGTTGGCAAACTGAAGGGCGGGGATCATTGAGATCGCGAAGACGGGAATGGTCAGCACCGTGGCAACGATCAGGCGCGGGCGGAGCGTTGAGGCGGACGGACCATGCTCCATGTGGTTTTCGTGGGTGTCGTGATCCTCGGTGTGGGTATGGGTATGGGTATGGGTATGGCTATGCGGGACCGGAGCCTGCCTGATGGTGGCTTTGTAGCCCGTTGCGTTGACCGTGTCCACGATTTGCTGATCCGTCACGTCGGGAGGGACGGTTACGTGGGCCGATTCGAGGGGCAGGTTGACGGTGGCCTCGACGCCTTCGAGCTTCCCCAGTTTTCGTTCCACCCGGTTGACGCACGAGGCGCAGGTCATGCCCTCGATGTCCAGTTCGATAACCCGGGGTGCGGGTTGGTTGAAAGTCTCCTGGTGACTCAAAAGGGACTCCTAAGCTTCGTTGGCTACCACCAGGTAGCCGGCTTCTGCCACGGCCTCGCCTATTTCAGACGGCGAGAGCTCCTTGGTTGATGTGATGGTCACGGTGGACAATCCGCCGGGGTTGAGGTCAACGGCCACGTTTTCGACGCCGTTGAGCGACTCGAGTTCTTCGCTCACGCTTGAGACGCAGTGGCCGCAGGTCATGCCGGATACGTTGACGTTGGTCTGGATGGTCTGGCTCATGGTGCTCTCCCTGGTGACGAGTTGGATGGGATGGTGTTTGGTGCCGGAGTTACCGCAGCAGGCGCCCGATGGCATCGGTGGCTTCCTTTACCTTGGCGTCGATCTGTTCGGCCCTGGTTTCGGGGTTTGGCTCGGAGGCGGCACCGACGACGCAGTGGCCGATGTGCTCCTCTACAAGCCCGAGGCTGACCGCATGGAGGGCCTTGGTGGCAGCGGCTACCTGGGTGAGGATGTCAATGCAGTATTTGTCCTCCTCAACCATGCGTGCGATACCGCGGACTTGCCCCTCAATCCTTTTCAAGCGTTTGAGGTACGCGTCCTTATTGCTGGTGTACCCGTGAGGTGCCACAGTTTCCAGATCCGCCTCGATGACGGGCTCATCCGGATGGCTCATTGTCAGATCTGGGGTGCTCATAAATCGAACCTATACCCATAGGGGGTATCGGGTCAAGTACCCCCAGGGGGTATAAGTGACGAAATCGGATTAAGGCTCTACGCGCTGGCCCCATGGGCAAAGGACTAGACCAACTACCTCGTTAGGTATAGACCAAAAAGCCCAAAATTTGGATTCTTGTTTTGCAATGCAAACCATTCGGTAAATGTGCTTCCGCCCACACGCTGGCGTTCATAGTGTTTGGTCTCATAGCCGCGGAGGGGGAAGTCCCGCGGAACCCAACTTTCTCCATGGAGGACACTTGAAACTCGCACGCTCCGCCGCGGCAATCGCCTTCGCAGCGCTCGCACTGACCGCCTGCGCTCCACCCACCTCGAACAACGCTGCATCAAGCTCGGACGAGCGGACCGGCACCGTCCGTGTCTGGCTGTTCTCCGAGGTCAACCAGGATCCCAAGTCCGCCGTAGTGAAGGAAGCCGTCACTGAGTTCGAAGCGGCACACAATGGTGCCAAGATCGACGTCCAGTACATCCCAGTGGACAGCCGCGCCGAACGGTTCAAGGCCGCGTTCAATGATCCTTCCAGCGCGCCGGATGTCGCCGAGTTCGGCAACACGGACCTGGCCAGCTATGTCGCCTCCGGCGGCTTGGCGGATGTCACGGAGGACATCAAGTCCTGGGATGAGGCCAAGGACCTTGACCAAAAGATCCTGGACACCACCGAAATCGACGGCAAGAACTATGGAGTTCCGTGGTTCGTCGGCGTCCGTGCCCTCTATTACCGCACGGATCTCCTGCAGCAGCTCGGCCTTCAGGTACCTAAGACCTTGGATGAGGTCGAAACCGTTGCCCGCGCAATCCGGGCAGCCAATCCGGACCTGCTGGGAATCTCCGTAGGTGGAGCCGCGCAGTTCTCCGCCATGCCGTACCTGTGGGCCAATGGCGGCGAGATCGCCTCCAAGGAAGGCGACAAGTTCGTCTCAAAGTTGGACTCCGCTGCATCCCGCGAAGGTGTTGCCGCTTATGCCCGCCTCCTCAAGGACGACATCTGCCCGGCCCAGACCTGCGCGGAGTTCGGCGGTAATGCCAGCGTCCAGCAGTTCATCGCCGGCAAGTCCGCAATGACCATCGGCGGCGACTTCAACTACAAGGCCGTTGCCGCCAGCGCCATTAAGGACAAGTTCGCCGTCGTTCCGGTTCCCGGCAAGACGGCTGGCTCCATCGCCCCGGCGTTCGCCGGTGGCAACAATCTGGGCGTCTTCAACAGCAGCGAACGGCGCACGCTCGCCGCCGACTTCGTGAAGCTGCTCGCCAGCAAGAAGTACCAGCAGAAGATGTTCGACTCCATGGGCAACCTCCCCACGTTCAGCGACGTCCAGAAATCAGTGGCGGAGAACAACAAGCAGGTTGAACCGTTCATCAACACCCTGGGCGCGGGCACCAAGTTTGTCCCGGTCACGGAGAACTGGTCCACGATCGATGCCCAGGGTGTCTTCACCGGCATGTACCAGAAGGTCGTGACGGGCAAGGCTGACGTCAACACCGCTACCACCGAGGCTGCATCAGCCATGAATACGGCATTCGGGTCAAAGTAATGCGCTGCACCCCATCACATCCCGGAGGCGCAGCATGACAGCGCTCACCCCGGTCCTGCCCGATGCGCCCCAGGGCGGTACACCGGAAAAAGGATCGACGACGGCGGCACGCAAGTCCCAGCGTTTCTCCAACGGAAAGCGTGGGCTGGAGCCTTGGCTCTACCTGGCCCCGGCCTTCATTGTCCTGATCGCACTGCTGGGCTATCCGATCTTCCAGCTGATCAACGTCTCGCTGTACGACTACCGCCAAGCCCAGGTCAGCGGCAAAGCACCACTGAACTTCGTTGGCCTCGGGAACTACCAGAAGCTCTTCGCTGATCCGCAGTTCTGGACCGTCCTGGGCAACACCGTGGTGTTCGCTACCGCCTGCGTGGTCTTCACGTTGTTGGTGGGCAGTTCGCTGGCTGTGCTGGCAACAAGGTTGCGTCCCTGGGTCCGTTCGATGCTTTTCGTAGTGTCGCTCGGGGCCTGGGCCACCCCTGCAGTTACGGGCAGTGCCGTGTGGTTGTTCCTGTTCGAGCCCACTCTCGGCTTGGTCAACAAGACGCTGGTCTCGATCGGCCTGACGCAGTTCCAGGGCTACTCGTGGACGTACGACAAATGGTCGGCTTTCGGACTCGTGGCCAGCGAAGTGGTGTGGTGCTCGTTCCCGTTCGTCCTTGTCACTGTCTACGCGGGCATCCAGGCAATCCCCGCCGAGGTCATTGAGGCTGCCAGGATCGATGGTGCTTCCATGCCGCGCATTGCCCGCAGCATCATGCTCCCGATGCTGCGTCCGATCGTGATCGTGGTGACCATCCAGTCCATCATCTGGAACTTCAAGATCTTCTCGCAGATCTACATCATGACCAACGGTGGTGGCATTGCAGGCCAGAACCTGGTGCTCAACGTCTACGGCTACCAGCAGGCGTTCGCGGCGAGCCTCTATGGCCTCGGCTCCGCGCTCGGCGTGATCATGACCGCGTTGCTCATGGTCATCACGCTCGTTTACCTCCGCATCCTCAAGCGAACAGGAGAGGCCCTGTGACCGCCGTCGACATTTCATCGCCCGCACGCCGAAATACCAAGGCCGGCGCCCCGCAGAAGCTGCGCAAGCAGGGCAAACGCCGTTTCGGCGCCGATGCGGCCGCGATCGTCATCGCGTTGATCGTCGCCTTCCCGCTGTTTTGGATGGTGCTGTCCGCGTTGAAGCCCAAGACAGCGCTCGACGCCGGCGATGCAGCTCCGTACACGCTGGAACCGTCGCTGGACTCGTTCGGGCGCGTCCTTGGTGTGAACAATTTTGGCCAGTACTTCCTGAACAGCGTGATCGTGGCCTTGGTGGTTGTGGTGCTCTCCACCATCCTCGCGTTCCTCGCGGCTGTGGCGTTGACCCGCTACAACTTCAAGATGCGCACCAAGCTGCTGATCATCATCCTGGTCTCACAGATGGTGCCTGTTGAAGCCCTGACGATTCCGCTGTTCTTCCTGCTGCGCAACGCCGGCGAGGCCATCCCGTTGGTTGGCCTGAACCAGCTGGGTTCGCTGGTCCTTGTCCACGTCGGTTTCAGTATTCCGTTCGCCATCTGGATGCTGCGCGGTTTCGTGGCCGCTGTTCCGCTGGAAGTTGAAGAGGCGGCCCGCTTGGACGGCGCCAGCAGCTTCCGGTTTGTCCGCTCCATCCTGTTCCCCCTGGTGGCGCCGGGTGTGGTGGCGTGTTCGGTGTTCTCGTTCATTTCCACGTGGAACGACTTCCTCTTCGCCAAGACCTTCATCATTTCCGCGCAGGAGAACCAGACGCTGCCCATGGCACTGCTGACGTTCTTCAAGCCGGACCAAAACGATTGGGGAGCCATCATGGCCGGCTCGGTCATCATGACCATTCCTGTACTGATCTTCTTCGTATCGGTCCAGCGCAAGTTGGTATCCGGCTTGGCTGGGGCGGTGAAGGGATGAGTGCGGTTCATCAGTTGGTCCCTGCGCCGTGGTCTTTCTCCGTGGGGACAGGCGAACTGGTGCTCGACGCCGGTACCACTTTGGGTGCCGACCCGGAACTGAGCGGCGCAAGGCGTTGGCTCTCCCGGGCTTTGGGGGCAGCGACCGGCTGGGACGTGGCGCCTGCACCCACCCAGAGCGCGTCCATTCGACTCCTGCTTGACCCCGCACTCGACGCCGAGGCGTACCGCCTGGAGGTGGGCGGCGCCGTCGTGATTTCCGCGGGCGGGGCCGCTGGCGCCTTCTATGCTGCTCAAACCCTCCTGCAGCTGATGGGGCCGGCAGCCTTGCGCCAGGCCCCGGTTGCTCCTGCCGAAGCGTGGCCACTGCCGCGGGTACAGGTGGAGGACAAGCCACGCTTCGGTTACCGCGGGACCATGTTGGACGTCGCACGGCACTTCATGCCCAAGGACAACCTGCTGCGGTTCATCGAGGTGATGGCTGCTCACAAGTTGAACATCCTGCACCTTCACCTGACGGATGACCAAGGGTGGCGGATTCAGATCAACCGCTATCCAAAGCTGACTGAGACGGGTGCTTGGCGCCGCGAGTCGTCGCTGGGATCCTGGCGTGCCGGTGTTTTCGACGGCCGTCCGCACGGCGGTTTCTATACGCAGGATGACCTCCGTGAGATCGTGGCTTTCGCCGCTGACAGGCACATCACGGTCATTCCGGAGATCGATGTTCCGGGGCACAGCCAAGCCGCGATCGCTGCGTACCCGGAGCTTGGGGCGGGCCCGGCCGAGGGTTCAGCGCCTGTGGAGGTGTGGACGCGCTGGGGTATCAACGAGACGGTGCTGGAAGTTTCTGAGACCTCGCTGGAGTTCTACCGCAACGTCCTCGACGAAGTGGTGGACATCTTCCCCTCACCGTGGATAAGCCTTGGCGGAGACGAAGTGCCGCTCACCCAATGGCAAGCCAGCGCGCAGGCGCAAGCCAAGGCTGCCGCGTTGGGCCTGGAGGATGTTTCGGGCCTGCACAGCTGGTTCGTCGGGCAGCTCGCATTGCACCTGCAAAACCATGGCCGCGCCACCTCGGTCTGGGATGAAATCGGCGACGGCGGACTGCCGGACGGCGCACTCGTGGCGTCCTGGCGGGGATACGAGGGCGGGATTGATGCCCTCCGCAAGGGCTATGACGTAGTGATGTGCCCTGAGCACAAGCTGTACCTGGACCACCGGCAAGCCGATGGCGACGACGAGCCGGTGCCCGTTGGTTTTGTGACGACGCTGCAGGCCGTCTATGAGTTCGAGCCGCTGCCCGGAGTTGGGAACGAGGACCTCCCCGGCCGCCTGCTGGGAGCGCAAGCCAACATCTGGACCGAGCATCTGGACTCACCGCGCCGCGTGCAGTTCGCAGCGTTTCCCCGCCTTAGCGCCATCGCCGAAGTGTTCTGGTCCAACCCGGAAAACCGGGACTACGATGAGTTCCTGAACCGGCTCACAGGTGCACACCTCGCACGGCTCGAGGCCATGGGTGTGGAGTACCGTCCTTTGGAGGGCCCCGCGCCATGGCAGAAGCGCCCTGGTGTTGAGGGCTGGAAACGCGATTACGACGCAGAGCAGCTCGTGAGGAACTGAGTGACTACTGAAGGCAAAGAGATCCGCAACTCCTCGGCCTCGCTGCGCAAGGCACTGGCCCTGCTGACGGTGGTGGCCGAGGAGCCCGGCAACGGTGATGGCCTTGCGTTGGTGGAGCTTGCCCGGCTATCCGGCTTGAATAAGAGCACCTTGCTGCGTTTGGCCGCTCCGCTGCTCGAGGAAAACCTGTTGGAGCGTGACCATGAGACGGGCAAGTTCCGGCTGGGCCACGGCTGCCTCCGCCTGGGGCAGTCCTACCTTGACCGGGTTGACCTGCGCAGCGTTGCCAACGGAGAACTCCGCGCCCTCATGCGTGCCACGGAAAGCACCTGCCATCTGGTGGTGCTTTCCGGGCACGACGTTGTCTATCTGGACAAGGTGGAGGATGAGGCCACCGTTCGCATGGCGTCGAGGGTGGGGGCCACCATGCCGGCGTATTGCACCGCCGTCGGGAAGGCCATGCTGGCGTTCAGTCCAGAGGAGGTGGTGGGTCCCATCCTCGCGGGGGATTTGGTGCCGCTCACGGATAAGACCATCACCGATCCGGCCCTGTTGCGTGCCGACTTCGAAGCGATAAGGCGCCGGGGCTACTCTGTTGATGACCGTGAGAACGAGCCGGAGGTCCGCTGCGTCGCAGCCCCCATCTTTGGCCATGATGACCACGTAGTCGCCGCTTTGTCGGTGTCTTCCTTGTCGTCACGCATGACCGCCAAGCGCGTACGTGAAGTGGGACCGATGGCCGCCGAAACAAGCCTTCGCATTTCCGCGAAACTGGGTTCCCGCAGGGCAAGCGCAAAGCTGGCGAAGCTCGCATGACACTGGATCCCGCAGCGTATTTCCGGGCAAAGCTGCAGTGCGAGATTGACGTCATGGATGTCGCCGAAGCCCCACCGGGATCGCTGGTTGTCGTGGACACCCGCCGCCGATCTTCCTGGGACCACGGACATATTCCGGGTGCGGTACATATCCCGACAGCCCAGGTCCCGGAGCTGGCAGCCGAGCTGATCCCGACGGATTCGCTTGTGGTTGTGTACTCCTGGGGTCCCGGATGCAACGGCAGTACCTTCGCAGCACTCGCCTTCGCCGAACTCGGTTACTTCGTGAAGGAAATGATCGGTGGCATCGAGTACTGGGTCCGGAATGGACTGCCGGTGGAAACGGACGCGGGGATTCATCCCAGTGAGCCCGACCCAAGGGTGACTGCACACCAAAGCTGAGCGCCCAGGGCGAAACTTCAGCCCTTCTTCAGTTCCTGGGCAAGCATCACCAGAATGCCGCTGGGCCCGCGGAGATAGGTGAGTTTGTAGACGTCCCCGTACGTGGCCACGCCCCGCAGCGGAGTGCATCCGTGCTTGGCGGCTACTTCCAGGGCTTGGTCGATGTCGTCAACGGAGAAGGCCACCCGATGCATCCCGATCTCGTTCGGCAGCGTCGGTTCTGTTTCGATCGCATCCGGATGGATGTACTCGAAGAGTTCCAGTTGTCCCTCGCCGTCCGGCGTTTGGAGCACCGCGATTTTCGCGTGGTTGCCGTCAAGTCCGACGGCGGTATCAGCCCACTCACCGCTGACCGTGTCACGGCCGACCACCGAAAGGCCGAGGTCCGTGAAGAAGGCGATGGTTTCTTCGATATCCCGAACCGCAATACCGACGTTTTCAAGTTTGATGGCCATAGGTCGAAGCTACCAACGCACTGCGACTAGCTCCAGCGCTTTAGCGTGTGCGCTCGCGGGTCACGCCGAAGGGGACCGCGTCGCTCACGGAGATGCTGAAGTGCCCAGGGTCCAGGCGAGTCACCAGAATGCCTTGGCGGCTCAGTGTGGCCATCGGCTGTAGCTTCTCGATGGCGGCCTCAAGCATGCTTTCGATCTGTGATGCGGTATCAACCCGGACTTCGACCGAAGCGTCATTGGCGTTATTCATGGGGCACCTTTCTTGGGACGGTGGTGCAGGCGGGCAGTGGAGCCCGGCGGGGATCGGATTTCCACGGAGGCCACTGGAGAGCCGGCCCGGACCGAGGTCCGGACCGGCGGCCTGTGGGTAAAGCGGAGCTAGTTCCGTTCGGCCGGGGTATGGATAGCGCAGATGGTGCCGGCTGGGATGTGGGCGATTCCGTCCACTGTTTCCCCCGAGAGGAGGTTGAGCCCGGTCGCCGGATATTCAGCATCTGTGTCAGCGTGATTGATGAGGAACGTGAAAGCTCCTTTCTCTGAGCTGCGTGATGCAATCTCCAACCCGGCAGGAGGCTGTGCTCCCAGTTCGATCCCCGCAGCCCGCACGGCGTCCAGTACGACGTCGGCGAGGTGACCGCCGTCGAGCTTTGTGGAGACATACCAAGCCAGCCCCTTGCCGAATGCGTTACGGGTAATGGCCGGGCCGGAGGCCGCTGGGCCATCAACGTAGCGGCTCAGGACCGAAGCGGTGACGGGACGGATTTCCTCAGACCAGACCGATCCCCTGGCGCCGTTCTCCAGGGTCACGATTTCCGACTTCCGAAGCGGAAGGAATTCGTGGATCTCGAGTCCAAGGACATCGCGGAGCCCACCTGGGGAAGCTCCGGAGGGGAGGGTGTCATTGACGTTCACGATCCCGGAAAAGTAGGAAACCATAAGATGGCCGCCGTCACCAACGTAGCGGCTCAGGTTGGCAGCGGCCTTGTCTCCCACCAAGTAGAGCGCCGGGGCCAGGACCAGGTCGTAGGCGGAGAGGTCTGCTTCGGGGTGGGCGAAGTCGACACTGATGCCACGGTTCCACAGCACTGAGTAGAAGGACTCAATCCGTTCGCGATGGTCGAGGTCGCTACTGGGGCGCCATTCAAGGTCCTGCGCCCAGAACGATTCGACGTCCCAAAGGATGGCCACCCTCGAGGACACGGTGGAGCCTTTGACCGGTGCGAGCTTTCGGAGGTCATCTCCCAAGTCCAACACCTCCCGCCAAATGCGGGTCCCTGTTCCGGCGTGCGGAAGCATGGCTGAGTGGAATTTCTCCGCGCCGTAGCGTGACGCACGGAACTGGAAGAACATCACAGCGTCCGCGCCGCGGGCCAGATGGGAAAGGCTGTTGCGGGCAAGCTCGCCGTGGCGCTTGGCGATGTTCCTGCCCTGCCAGTTCACCGCACCAGTGGAATGCTCCATCAGCATCCATGGCCGGTTGCCTGCCAATGAGCGGGTGAGGTCGGCGTCCATCGCGAGGAGGACGTGATTGTCCGTGCGCTGGGCAACGAGGTAGTGGTCGTTCGCAACGATGTCCACTTCTTTGGCCCATGCCCAGTAGTTGGGGGACAGGCAGTTGGTTGCCATGAAGTTGGTAGTCACCGGCAGGTCCGGTGTGTACTTCTTGATGACATCCCGCTCGGCAACGAAGCACTGCAGCATGGCGTCCGAAGTGAAACGGTGGAAGTCCAGGCGCTGGGTCTGGTTGCTGACGCTGGCTGAAAGCCGTGGAGCATCAATTTCGTCCCATTCCCCGTACTTCTGACCCCAGAAGAGGGTGCCCCACGCTTGATTGAGTGCATCCAGGGTCCCGTACCGGTTGCGAAGCCAGTCGCGGAAGGCCAAAACGGACTGCTCATCGTAGGAGTCGCTGACGGGTGCGCCGTATTCGTTGTGGACATGCCAGAGAACCAGGGCGGGGTGGGAGGCGTACCGGCGCGCGAGCTGTTCGGTGATGTTGGTGGCGGCGCGGCGGTACTCCGGCGAGCTGGGACTGGCCATGCCTCGCGATCCGATACCCAAGGTCACCCCTTCCCGGGTCACGGGCCGTGCCTGTGGGTACTTCTTCCAGAACCAGGCAGGGGGTGCTGCGGTGGGGGTGCCAAGGTCCACGCTGATCCCCGCATCGGCGAGCATGTCCATGAGGTGGTCCAGCCACTCAAAGTCGTATTCGCCCTCACGAGGTTCCAGGAGGACCCAGGAGAAGATGCCGACGCTGACCAGGTTGATCCCGGCCTCTTTCATCAGCGCGATGTCCTCCGTCCAGACCTCGCGGGGCCATTGCTCGGGGTTGTAGTCCCCGCCGTAGCAAAGGCCTGCCGGGCGCTGGAGCCAAGGCGCCGCCGCGCGTTGGACGGCGGGGGCCTGCAGGACGTCTGTCATCGAGTGATCTCCTTAGAACTGTGTGCGCTCCCAGTAATATCACAGACAAATTCTGTGCACCACAGAGAAAACATTGTTGACATGGATCACAATGCTGTGAATTACTGGAACCGCTCACAGTCATGCGACTCCAGTTCGGATGAGCGGTGAAACCAGTCAGACCCATTCAGCTTTTCGACAAGGAGGACGAAATGCGCAAGTCATTTCGTGCAGGCGCCGTAGCCATGCTCGCAGCGGCCACTATGCTCGCCGCAGGATGTTCCGGAGGATCCACCGCCGGCAACCAGGAATCTGCTGCCAGCGACCCCAACCAGAAGGTGGAATTGACCTACTGGGCCTGGGCCCCGAACCTGGACAAGGTGGTGGAGCTTTGGAATGAGAAGAACCCCAACATCCACGTGACCGTCAACAAGCAGGACGGCGGCGACCCGGCCGTCACCAAGCTGCTCACCGCCGTCAAAGCAGGCAGCGGGGCTCCGGACCTCATCCAAGCCGAATACCAGAAGATCCCCACATTGGTGGCAGCAGATGCGCTCGCCGACCTTTCGGGTACTGCCGCGAACGAAACCAAGAGCCACTTCCCCGAAGGCGTATGGAACTCCGTGACCCTGGGCGGCGAGGCGCTGTACTCGGTTCCGCAGGACACCGGTCCGATGGTCTTCTACTACCGTGCTGACATCTTCGAGAAGCTGGGCATCGCAGTCCCCGCTACGTGGGAAGAGTACGCTGCAGCCGCCAAAGCTGTTCACGCAGCCGACCCCGAGGCCTACCTGGGAACGTTCTCGTCCAACGACGCCGGCTGGTTCACCGGCATGGCACAACAGGCTGGAGCTTCCTGGTGGGGCGTTGAGGGCGACGCCTGGAACGTCAAAATTGCCGAAGAACCCACCCAGAAGGTGGCAGGCTACTGGGGTGGCCTCGTAGAAGAGGGCATCATCGACAACAAGCCCATGTACACACCGGAGTGGAACACTGCGCTCAACACCGGCAAGCAGGTTGGCTGGCTGAGCGCAGCGTGGGGTCCGGGTGTTCTTTCAGGCAACGCGGGTGCCACGGCGGGCAAGTGGAAAGCAGCGCCCATGCCGCAATGGGATGCATCCAAGCCATCCACAGGGAACTGGGGTGGCTCGTCAACAGCGGTCACCTCGCAATCCAAGAACCTGGACGCCGCGGCCAAGTTCGCCACTTGGCTCAACACTGATCCCGAGGCCGTTAAGGCCTTGGTCAAGGAGACAGGGATCTATCCCGCGGACACTGCGGGCGCCGAATCTTCGCTCACTGAGGCCCCTGCCTTCTTCTCCAACCAGCCGGATTTCTACAAGGTGGTGGGCGAGGCTGCGCAGAACGTGGGTTCCTTCACCTACGGCCCCAACGTCAACGTTGCCTACAACGCCTACAACGACCAGTTCGCCAAGGCCGCCCAGTCGAAGCAGAAGAGTGCTTTCCTGGATGCCGTCGCCAAGATGCAGCAGGTCACCGTCGAGGACCTGAAGAAGACCGGCTTCACCGTCAAGTAGCCGCCTCAGCTGCGGGAGGACGGACAAACGTCCTCCCGCAGCAACGCTCGTCAACCTCTTCGAAAACAAGGAAGTGCACCCGTGGCAATGACCGCAACCAAGCCCGGTCCGGCGGCCGGCAGAACATCCGAAACCCCCAGGCGGGCCAAGAATTTCAAGTCCCGGGTGCTCATCCCATACGCGATGCTCGCCCCGGGCATCGTCCTGTTCCTTGTCTTTATGGCAGCGCCCATCATCTACACGCTGGTGCTCAGCTTCCAGAAAAAGAAAGTCAGCGGCCTGGGCCTCGGGAAAGGTTCGCAGAGTACGGCTTTCGCCGGCCTGGACAATTACGTCGGTGCTCTGACGGATCCTGAGTTCCTGGGAAGTGTTCTTCGTGTCCTGACCTACGGGCTCATCCTTATTCCCTTGATGCTCGGCTTTGCCTTGCTATTCGCGCTCCTTCTCGATTCCCGCCGCACCAGGGCAGGTAGCTTCTCTCGCACGGCGATCTTCCTGCCGTACGCGGTCCCGGCAGTGATCAGCTCGCTCCTGTGGGGTTTCCTTTACCTGCCCGGTGTCAGCCCTTTCCACTTCCTGGCCCGCCAATTCGGCATGGAACTGCCCTCGCTGCTGGATCCCAACCTGGTCACGTTCGCCATCTGCAACATCGCCCTGTGGGGCGGCGTGGGCTTCAACATGATTGTCATGTACACCTCGCTCAAGGCAGTTCCCAGCGAAATCTATGAGGCGGCCAAGCTGGACGGCTGCTCTGAAATCCAGACCGCCATCAGGATCAAAATCCCCATCATTGCCCCTTCCCTTGTGATGACCGCGCTGTTCTCGATGATCGCAACGCTCCAAGTCTTCGCCGAGCCCACCACGCTGCGTCCGCTGGCCAACAGCCTTTCCACGAGTTGGTCCCCGCTGATGCTCGTTTACCGTGATGCGTTCACACGGAACGATGTCTTCTCAGCTGCCGCCACCAGCATCGTGATTGCCCTGGCAACCTTCATCATTTCCTTCCTGTTCCTGCGCATTGTGCAGAAGCGGGCCTTTGGACAGGAGAACTGACCATGACTGCCCTGGCTACGCCCCCGAAAAGCCGCCGCGCCCTTGCCACGCCCGGCAGGGCGGAGTACGCCAAGGAAAAGCCGAGCTATCTGTCCACCGGCATCCTGATCCTTGGTGCGCTCTACTGCCTGTTCCCCGTGGTCTGGGTGGTGGCTGCCGCCAGCAAGGACGGCACCGAACTGTTCTCCACCTTCACATTGGCGCCCAGTACGCATCTCTGGGACAACATTGTGGAGCTCACCGGATACCGCGACGGCCTGTTCTGGCGCTGGATGCTCAACACTGCCCTCTACGCGGGCGTCGGAGCCATCGTGTCAACGTGGGTGTCGGCGCTATCGGGCTACGTCCTGGCCAAATACGACTTTCCCGGCAAATCCGGGGTCTTCAAGGTCCTGCTCATGGGTGTGCTGGTCCCGGGCGTGATCCTGGCCATCCCGCAGTACCTGATGCTCGCCCAGGCCGGGCTCACCAATACTTACTGGTCGGTGCTCCTCCCCCAGATCATCAGCCCTTACGGCATCTACCTGGCCCGCATCTACGCTGCTGCTTCGGTTCCGGGCGATGTCATCGAGGCCGCGCGGACAGAGGGTGCCAAGGAAATGTACATATTCAACCGCATAGCCGTCCCCATGATGCTCCCGGGCCTGGTTACCATCTTCCTGTTCCAATTCGTGGCGATCTGGAACAACTTCATGCTGCCGTACATCATGCTTGGCGACGACCACCTGTTTCCCATCACGGTTGGGCTTAACGGGCTGCTGAACCAGGGGGCCTCCGCGCCCGCGCTCTATACCTTGGTTCTTGCGGGTGCCCTGCTATCCATCGTTCCGTTGGTGATCATGTTCCTTCTCCTGCAACGCTATTGGAAGGTGGATCTTGCCGCTGGCGCCGTGAAGGCCTAGCGATAGGTAGGCTGTGGTCATGACTCACGCCACCCCCAAGCCGCGGCCCAAGATCGACGATGTGGCCGCAGAAGCCGGCGTTTCCCGAGGTACTGTTTCACGGGTTCTCAACGGTGGGCACTGGGTCAGCCCGTCAGCCCTCGCGGCTGTCAACGCAGCCATCAAGAAGACGGGATACCGGGTCAATCCCCATGCCCGGAACCTTGCAACCAACCGGGCCAATTCCGTGGCTTTCCTACTCACCGAGACCCAGGAACGGCTCTTTGAAGACCCCAACTTCGCTGTGTTGATGCGCGGTGCGGCGGACGCGCTGGCAGTGCACGATATTCCGATGGTCCTGATCCTGGCCGGCACCGACGACGAACAGCGCCGCGCCACGGACTTCCTCACAGCCGGCCATGTGGATGGTGTCCTGCTGGTCTCCTCCCATGGAAGCCGGAAGGGCATCATTGCCGACATCATTTCTGCTGGTATTCCGGCGATCGCCTGTGGCGTTCCCTTGGGGTTCGAAAAGAAGATGGGCTACGTGTCGGCCGACGACTACGAGGGCGCCCGGGACGTTTTGCGTTACCTGCGCGACGGCGGTCGGCAGCGGATTGCCACCATCGCCGGCCCTGCGGACACTTCGGGTGGAACCCGACGCCTGGAAGCGTACCGCGACCACCATGGTGAAGGTGTTGATGAGGCTCTCATCGCCCAGGGCGACTACAGCCGTGAAAGCGGAGCGAAGGCGATGAGCGAACTCCTGGCCCGGGCAAAGGACATTGACGCCGTCTTCGCCGCGAATGACCTCATGGCGCTTGGCGCGATGGACGTACTACGTGAAGCCGGCCTAACAACTCCGGGTGATATCGCCGTCGTCGGCTTTGACGACATCAATGACTCCCGGGAAACAGCGCTCACCACGGTTCGCCAGCCGTTCGATCGCATCAGCGAAGAGATGGTCCGCCTCCTGCTGGACGTCATCAGCGGCAAACGGCCGGCCGCAGTCACGATTCCCACGGAGCTGATCATCCGCGAAACGGCCTAGCCACGGCACCGAATAGGCTTGGAGCATGCTGAACCTGGTCCTTGGACTTCTTTTCGCGGGCCTCTTCCTCGCCTCCTACCAGTCGGACCGCCGGAGGCTGCGTAATGGCGTGCTGCTGCTGGTATCCATCTGGTTCCTCCTCCAGACGATCCTGGACTTCCTGGTCGCCCTTAACCCTTGGTTCGAGTGGCTGAACCTCGTGGTTTTGGTGGTCCCCGTCGTGAGCATCTTCGTGTTCGCGGCCTTCCTGATCGCCAACGGCCTGACGATGGTCCGCAGGGAAGGTCCAGGTATCACCAGCTTCCTCCCGATCGCCGTGGGGTTGGCGGTGTTCCTGGCCCCGGTGATCGCCTTCCTTTTTGTGCTGAGCGGGCAACCCGTCCTGGCCGGTATCGCCGCCTTGGCGTTCTTCCTCTGCGCCTACCTTGGCTGTGCGTTCCTGGTGTTCCTTGGATACGCCTTGGTGTACTCGAGGATGCGTTTCAGTCCCAACCCGGCAGCTGTGATCGTCCTGGGTTCCGGCCTGATCGACGGCAAGGTCCCGCCGCTTCTCGCCGCGCGCTTGAACAAGGCCCTGGAAATCTACGACGGCGTCACTCCCGTCAGGCCTGTACTGGTGCCTTCCGGGGGCCAAGGCCCGGACGAACCCCGGCCGGAGTCTGCGGCAATGAAGGAGTACCTGGTATCGAAAGGTGCCGCGGACGGTGACGTCCTGGAGGAAAACCAGGCCACCACGACCCGCGAAAACCTGGCAAATTCCGTCGCACTCCTGGCGGCAAAGGGCATCCACGGACCGTTGCTGGTGTGCACCAACAACTACCATGTGCTCCGCGCGGCGCTCCTTTCCCGTCGGCAGAAGATCGACGCGGAAGTGGTGGGTGCCCCGACGGCCAGATACTTCGTTCCCAGTGCTTTCCTCCGGGAGTTCGTGGCCGTGATGAGGGACAACCGCCTGACAAACATGGTCCTTTGCCTGCCGATGTTCGGGATTGCCCTGCTCATCACGGTGGCACTGGCAAACTCTTCCGTGGTTTAGCTACGGGTTGGGCGTCCCGTGGTGAACGTGTGGTTCCACCGGGTCACGGCGCCCTCGGTAAAGACGTAGCCCTTCACGGGAACTGCCGTGACGGTCACCGTTCCGTCGGGCTTCCTGTAGGTCCCGGCGGCGATCACCTTGCCATCAATCACGTAGTTGACCCCCACCGCCGCGGGGATGGCGTAGGAGTCCTGTCCGCGACCGGGCTTGTCCGTAAACGTGACGGCTGCCGGCGTCGCGGTGTCGTAACTCAAACCGAAGCCCAGCGGCAGAAGGACGCCGCCGCCGTCGGCTGCTGGTATGTTGACCGGCAGTTTGCCGGCGGGGTTCACTGTGCCGGCGATGGCCCGCACCACCCCGTGGAAATTGACGTTCGTTGTCCCGTAGCTGTTCAGCACGGCCGCAGCTCCCGGAAAAACGCTGATGTCATAGGGATTACGGGTGGCGATGACGATGACGGGTTTACCGGTCCCGGCGAGCTCGGCCACCATCTGTTGCTGGGCCGCGTTGGACGTTGCGTTGTACGAGGTGAAGACGACTGCGTCCACCTTGTTGGCCGCCGCTACAGCCCGCGCCCTATATGCGTTGGAGGGCGAACTCCCGTTTTCGTAGTCTTCGGTGACAGCAAATCCCTGGTCCTTCAGTTTGGGCCCTACCAGTTCGGGCCAACCTGAACCGGACCCCACCATCAGTACCGAAGTGCCCGGGGCCAGCGGCAACACGCGATCCTGGTTCCGCAGCAAGGTAACGGCGCGGTCCGAGATCTGGTTGGCCGTTGCCAGATTCCCTGCCGTGCCGACCAGACTGTCCACGCTGGCGGTATCCGTAAGGGGTTGCTTGAAGACTCCCCGCTTGACCTTCCATTCGAGGATCCGCCGGACGGATTCGTCGAGGCGGCTTTCGCTCAGTTCACCGGACACGACGGCGGCGCGAACCCCTGCGAACGACGCGTCCACATCGGGGGAGTTCAGGAGGATGTCCGAGCCGGCCTGGATGGCTTTGACCGCTATTTCTTCCTGAGGCCACTCCGCTGCCATGGCTGCCATGTCCAGGGCGTCCGTGGTGACCAGGCCCTTGAACCCGAGTTCATCGCGGAGTAATCCGGTCAGTACCTTATGCGAAAGGGTTCCGGGCATGTCCGGATCGATGGCCTGGACGATGATGTGGGCTGTCATGACCATGTCCACGCCGGCGTCGATGGCCGCCTTGAACGGTTGAAGGTGCTTGTTCAGCGTTTCGCGGTTATAGGTGACCGTGGGAAGACCGTAGTGGGAGTCCACTGAGGTGTCGCCATGCCCGGGGAAGTGCTTCGCGGCGGCTCCGACGTCCTGCGATTGCATCCCATTGATTTGCGCGACGCCCAAGGAGCTGACAAGGGCGGGGTCCTCACCCATGGAGCGGATTCCGATGACCGGGTTGTCGGGGTTGGAGTTCAGGTCCAGCACCGGGGCGAAGTCAACATTGATGCCCATGGCCCGCATCTCAGACCCGAGAATGGTTCCCTGTGCCTGAGCGAGGTCCTTGTCTGCCGTGGCGCCAAGGGCCATATTCCCGGGGAGGACCGTGGCAGGGGGTCCGATGCGGGCAACGGGGCCGCCTTCCTGGTCGATGGTCACCGCTAGGGGAATACCGCTACCGTCAGCCCCCACCGCCCGTTTCTGCAGGCCATTGGAGAGTCCCGCCACTTGCTGGGGGTTGTTAGTGTTTCCGGACCATGCGAAGTAGAGGACGCCGCCGAGGTTGTACTTTTCCACGACTTCGCCTGGGGTGTTGACGCCGTACCGTTCCTGGTTGCTTGCCGCCATGGACGTGTCATCCGCGGACGAGCCGTAGACGTGGGTCCAGGTCATCTGGCCGATCTTATCGTCCAGGGACATTCCCGAAATCAGTGCCTCGATGTCTGGTGCGGTGCTGGCCGCCGTCGTGGGTTCCGCCGTGCGTTCCGCCGTGGTGGGCACGGCCGCAACCGCAGTGCCTGCGGCCGTCATGAGCAGTACTGTGGTGGCCGCCGTCAAGAGGGTAGTTCCTTTTCCGGGCATCTGCATTCCGATCGGTTAGTGGAGCTGCGATGTATTTACGGGATAAGTCATGTATATGACAAGAAAGTAGATTTGTCTCCAAAGGGTGGGTCGGCGGGGGGATTGCTCTCCGTATAGAGTCGTCTGCATGTTCGAACTCGTAGCTCCCGACGTGTCCTTCCATCAGTCCTTCATTGAGTCCCACGGCGAATGGGACGGCGCCCACCAGGACGGCGCGGGACTGTTCCCGGACGACAACGTCAGCACCCGGGAAGGCTTTGCGGCATGGGTGAAACGGCTGACCGATGCCGAGCATGCACCCGAGAAGGACGGCATTGTTCCGTGCACCTACCGCTGGATTATCGAGGGCGAAAGGTATGTGGGAGCCATTGCCTTCCGTCACTACCTCACCCCGTACCTCCTTAACTCCGGGGGCCACATAGGCTATGGCGTGCGGCCGTCCGATAGGGGGAGGGGAGCGGCGTCGTGGGCTTTGCGGGAGGTCTGTGACCGGTTGTGGGTGCAGGGGGAGCCGGAACGCGTCCTCCTGACCTGTGATTACGCCAACGAAGCTTCCGCCAGGACAATTGAGCGCTGCGGTGGAGTACTTGAGGACGTCCGGACCGGAACGGACGGACGGGACTTCCGGCGCTACTGGATCGGGATACCGGCGTCGCTTAGCTGATCCGGGGCCTGTTCACCCTCCCGTCACCCGGCGCTGTTAGGCTGCCCGGCACTACCCGGCTGACCAGGAGGACCGCATGACGGAGGCAATCCCACTGGGTGCCGACGTCGTGCCTTCCGCCTATTTTTCGGAAGTTGGTTACATTCTTCCTACTGCCGGACATTAACCGGGTATGAGCTCGCAAACGGAGCAGGGGGATCGTGTGGAGTCGGCCAGGCAAGAGCATTTCCTGGCAGCACACGCGGCCTGCCATGACCAGGTTTACCGGTACTTCCTTCGTCGAACGGAAGGGGTAGCCGCGGCGGAGGACCTATGCGCAGAGGTTTTTCGGATCGCATGGGAGAAGTCCCTTGACCAGGAACTATCCGTCCTGATGGTGTTCGGCATAGCCCGGAACGTCCTCCGCAACCACTACCGTTCAAACCTGCGCTCCCTTAACCTCACCCAGCAGCTGGGGCAACAGCGGATCCCCCTCCCGGGTTCTGAAGGCGGCGCCCTCACTGAGGCGTTGGACCAGCTCAAGCCGGAGGAGCGGGAGGTACTCCTCCTGACCTATTGGGACGGGTTCAGCTCGGTCGAGGTTTCAGCGCTCCTCGGTGTCAGTGGCACGGCCGTCCGGATGCGTCTCTACAGGGCGCGGAAGTCACTAGGCCAGCTACTTCGGACAGATCCAGCCATAGAGGATGTGCAGCAATGAACAGCAAGGAAACGCTGGCTCGCCTCTCCGCAGCCGACCCCGCCTTGGCAGTCACCGAAGAAGACCTGGCCCGAAGCCGGGAAAGAAGCCTCGCAGTCATGCGCACTGATGCGGAACAACTCGCCGTCGGCAGCTCCGGAGAGCAGTCGCCTTCCCGTCGGCTCAGGCTGGTGGCAGGGCTCGGCCTGGTAGCCGTTGCCGCTGCCGTGATCGTTGGGGTGGCGGTCACCGAGACATCCTCGCAAGTGGTCCAGCCGGCGGAGCCCGCCGTCAGCTCCCCCCTGCCTGAAGTCACGGGCGTCCGGATGCCGACTTTCGAAGCCCGGATCGTCACCGGCGCCAACGGCAACAAAGCGGCCGTGGCTACGGACCCGGAAGCGGAGAACCAGATGGATGCCCTCAACACGGGAACGCTCGGCCTGAACGGTGGCGGATGCATAGCCCGTGTGGACCCCGACGGCAGTTCCAGCGGCCTCATTTTCCCCCGCGGAACCCTCATCACAGGGACCGGGGTGGTTCTGCCCGACGGAACAGCCATCAGCCTTGGGCAGCAATTCGCATTCGGTGGAGGCAACTCACCGGAAAACACGGAGCTGGGAGAGTGCGCCCCAACCGGCACGGCTTTCCTGGTCCAGAACTGGGACGCGCTTCCCTCGAAGTAGGCTCGCGAAGTGGCAGTTAATGCCAATGTATTTGGGAAACATTGGCATTAACTGCCATCTCGGGCCTCCTATTCGGTGACTTCTTCCTCCACGGGGTCCTTCAGCAGCAGTGCCGTGCCTTGGAACGGGCGGAGTTCGAGGAAGAAGCTGCAGAGGTCATCGACCTGGCTGATGTCCTCGCCGCTGAACAGATCGTGGACAGTCGCGCCCGGAACAAGGTGTGAGGACTGAATGCTGCCCGCGATGTCCTGGTCCGAGAAGTTCAGGACCGTGACTTGCAGTGCATCGTCAGCGAGCTGGTTCACCAGGACCAGCAATCCCTTGTTCGACACGTCCGGCACGTCCAGGAGTGTGCTGGTGGCAATCCCCGACTCTTCCCGAACCGCGAGGATCTGCTGGAGCCGCCGCGCATAGGAGTTGGAGTCCTTCAGCTGCTCGGGAAGTGGACCGTAGAGGCTCCGGGCCCGAGGCATCCCCGCCAGCGAGGTTGTAGCGTCCGGGCTGGTGCCCATCAGGTCGTGGGCGCCACGGTTAATCCAACGGGTATCGCCCTGCGAGGTCAGCTCGCCCACTGTCTGGCGGTCCAGTGCCGTGACACCGGTGAGATCCCAGCCGGACAAAGCGAAAACACCCGGCTGCAGCGCGTTGTACATGGACAGGAGCACATGCGCGTCCAGGACCTGGGATTCCTGCTCGGGAGTGATGGCCTCCGGGTCCTTGACGCCCAACGCTGCCATCAGGAAGCTCACTGTGGTGCAGGCAATGCCGTTGGTGGTGAAGACCGCGTTGTACGGTCCGTTCTCACCTGTGAGGCGTTCCCGCATGGTGTTCTGGACCTTCTCGGCAACCTCAGCGCCCGTCAGCTCTTCGCCGCCGAGCTCAAAGACGTCGTCCCGGTGGCCGGCTGCGAAGTGAAGCAGCTCGTAGGTGAGTTCGTCGTGGTTCTGGAGTGCGTGGACCAATGAGGCCTGGTCCACGCCGATCTCCATGGCCAGCTTGAGCGTAAGGCGGAGGAACTCGGTGTCGCCGGTGACCAGCGCGTAGTGGTACGCGGGCCTGGTGATGAAGTCGTAGGAGAGGTCCGGGCCGGACTCAGACTGGGACTTGATGTCATCAATGGTGAGGTTGAGCTCCTGGAAGGAGAACCCGCCCACCTTGCGGATCATCGAGCCGATCAGCTGGTTGGCTGCCTCCGACAACGGGTGTCCTTCGGACCAGCCCGGCTCTTCCTCCGCGCTCTTCTCAACGCCAAGGAAGCCGTTGGCGTCAAGGCGCAGGGCACCGGTGCCCAAGTCCAGCAACGAGTGCAGGGCATCGCCCACCACCAGGCGCATGCCTGCGAACGTGGGGTCCAGCCAGTTGATGGAGGGTTGGCCGGACTTGAAGTAGTGGAGGTACACCCAACGGCGCTTCTTGCCTGTGGTGTCAATGATCGGCTTGGTGGCACTCCAGTTGGTTTCCTTGACCCCGGGCTCGTAGAAAATCACGCGCTGGAGCCGGCCGATGATGTAACCCGCCTCTTGGAGGGCCTTCTCCGCCTCAGGGCTGATGTTGACCGAATCCGCATTCTCCGGAACATCCGGCAACAGGTGCCAGTCTTCTTCCGGGATATCGACCATGTGGTAGATGCCCGGGTAGTCCCGGAAATTCATTTCGGCCAGCCGGAAGTCGGCGCCCTTACCGGTGTGACCGGGAACGATGTCGTCAATGACCGTGCCGCCGTGGTCCACGGCGACCTCACACATCTGTCGGAACTCCTCCTCGGTGCCGAAAGCGGGATCGATCGCCATGGAGATCCGGTCAAAGTGCCCGTCAACACTGGGTGTTTGCGACCAGCCGCTGATGCCGCCGGCCAACTTCACGGGCCCTGTGTGCAGTCCGCGGATGCCGATTTCCCGGAAGGCATCCCACAGCTCCGGATCACCGAGTGCCGACAGGAAAGACTGGCCGTCCTTGGTGATGAAGGACAGCGGATACGCCGTGAACCAGACGGGCGCGCGCTCCACAGCTGCCCGCGGATTGGGCCTTGCATAGGAGTTCTGCCACATGCTGGCCTGCCCGGAGAGCTGCCGTGCCATGGTGTTGGCGTCCCCCAGCATCGACTGGTTGCGCAGCCAATCCACATAGGTCTTGTTAAGGCCGTCGAATTCCAGCGACGGCCGGGCCGCGAAAAACTGCCGACGCCGGGCTATGGGCCTCAGCGCTTTGGGGCGGGCGGGATAGAACTGCTCGTCGAAAGTGATCTCGGGCTCAGGTGATTCGGTGACCGCTTCCTGTGTTTCTTCCTGCGTTTCGGCTGGATCAGAGCCGACTTCTGCCGCGCTCTCGTTGACTACAGGCTCCCGCACAGCATTCTCCTTTACGTGGTCGCCGCAGCTGCGCCGACCGTCTGAGGGGTCATTCAAGAGGTCACGTACCCGGGCGTACCCGGCGTAATCATGCTAAGCATCCTTGGCAGCTGTTTGTCGACCTCGGGGAGAAGTGAGTCGCGCCGGTTGAGGCCCGACGGCGGATGGCGACCACCGGATCCAGCCCGGACTTTGGAGTTACTCCTGCAACCGTGGTTCACATTCGAACGGCCCACGCACCCTTCAATTTCCGGGATTGCTGGCGCATACTTTCGGACATGGCTGACCCCCGCGTTGACAGCTACATCGAGTCCCTGCCGGAATGGCAGCAGGCAATCTGCCAAGCAGTCAGGGAGTTGGTGCTCGCCGCAAATCCGGACGTCCAGGAAACCATCAAACGCACCATCCAGCCGTATTTCGTCCTGGATGGCAATATCTGCGCCCTCCTCGCGGCCAAGGACCACGTCAATGTATTCCTTTATGACGGTGGCATTGTCCCGGACCCCCAGGGCATCATCACGGCCGGACACAACAACAAAACGGCCCGCACCGTCTCCTACCGCGAGGGTGAAGCAGTGAACGTCCAGGCACTTGGTGACATGTTCAGGGCCATCATCGCCAATAACCGTGCCGGTGGCTGGCGAAAGATCAAAGCCATCCGGCCACCCGAAGCCACGCAATAGCGTCCGACTACGAACTGGATCGTGGCACGTTCAGTTCCTCCTGGGATCACCGACCCGAATCGTTCAAGCCGCCGCCCACATCACCCCGCTCCCGTCCCGTTGAACGTGAGGCCGAGCAACGCGTTTTCGGTGACTTCGGGCAGTGCGGGGTGGATCCAGTATTGCTTGGCGGCGAAATCGCGCACATCGAGGTCGAAGGCCAGGACGGTGATCATCTGTTGGATGAGGGTGGACGCCTGGGGCCCCATGTAGTGGGCGCCGAGGAGTTTGCCGGTGTCGCGGTCGGCGATGAGTTTGCAGATCCCGGTGGTGTCTTCCAAAGCCCACCCGTATGCGACGTCTCCGTAGTCCTGGATTTTGACGGTCACGTTGTAGCCGTTTTCGCGGGCTTGGGCTTCGGTCATGCCCACGGTGGCGATTTGCGGGTTGGTGAACGTGGCCGAGGGAACATGGTCGTGCGGCATTTTTCGGAGGTTGTCCGGGTTCAGTAGATTGTGGCGCACAGAGCGCATCTCAGCGTTGGCGACGTGCTTGAGCATGTACGGGGAGGAGACGTCACCAAGGGCCCAGACACCTGGCGCGGAGGTTGACCGGCCGTATTCGTCCACCTTGATGCGGCCATTCCCGGTCATCTCGATCCCGCCAGCGGCCAGGTTCAGTAGGTCCCCGTTGGGGATGCGCCCCGTGGCAACCAGCAGGACCTCCCCCGTCGCGGAGGTGCCGTCGTCGAGCCTGACTGTTATGCCGTGGTCTGTCTGCTCGGCACCTATGGTGGTCCGGCCAGGCCGGATGTCGAAGCGTTTGGCGGCCAGGGCGTTGAACCGGTCGTGGAGGTCGTGGTCCAGATGCCGCAGGAGCGTCGAGCGGGGAATGATGGTGACGTCGCTGCCGAGGGCGTCGAACACGTGGCCGAACTCCATGGCGATGTAGCCCCCGCCAATGATCACCAAGGATTTGGGCAACTCCGGCAGCCGCATGATGTCCTCGTTGGTGTAATACCGCACGCCTGAAGCTGGGATGGCATCGGGAATCATGGGCCTGGAGCCGGCGGCGATGACCACCTGGTCACCTGAGATGGTTTCTTGGTGGGCGCCGTCGCCTATACGCAGAGTACGTTCTCCGACGAAAACGGCGTGGTGGTCGTAGACGTCGATGTTGGGGCTCCGCGGGCCACGGCGGTAATCCTCGCCTGAAGCGGCAATGGGGTCGATCCGTTTTTCAAAGATTCGGTTGACTATGCCCGGCCAATCCACCGAGTTGACCTGGGCGTCGAGGCCCAGCTGCTTGGAGTCGGCAATGTCCAGTGCGGTGTCGGCAGTGTGAACGTACATCTTCGACGGGATGCAGCCGACATTCAGGCAGGTACCGCCGAATGTTCCTTCTTCGATGATCGCGATCGACCGGTCTTCGAACTCCGGTCCGGGAATCGAGTTCCCGGACCCTGTGCCGATGATGATCAGGTCATAGTGCCGGTCCACGGCGATGTCGCTGGTAGGGCTGTCCATTTGGTGATCCTCACTCTGGGCTTCTCTCCACCCTAGTGAACCGATGGCGAATGGACCGGGGGATCGCGCGCCAAGATCCGGTCACGTACAGTGAACACCCACGCCCCACCCAGCGCAGGAGAACCATGAAAATCGTCGTCATCGGTGGCAGTGGCCACATCGGCTCGTTCCTCGTTCCCAGGCTGGTACGCGGGGGACACGAAGTGGTCAACGTCAGCCGCGGCACCAGTACGCCCTACACGGATTCCCCCGAGTGGCAGCACGTCCACCAGGTCACCGCGGACCGCGCGCAGGAGGACCGGGAGGGCGCTTTTGGTGACCGCATCGCGGACTTAAGTGCCGACGTCGTGGTTGACCTGCTGTGTTTCACGCTCGACTCAGCCATCCACTTGGTGAACCGGCTCCGGGGCGAGGCGGGGCATCTGCTGCATTGCGGGTCCATTTGGCGTTACGGCGCCAGTCGGAAGCTGCCCATCTCTGAGGGCTCGCACTCCACCGCGGAGCCGCTGGACGAATACGGTATCCAAAAACGCGACATCGCACGGATGCTGAAGGAAGAAACGGCCGACGGCGGTTTGGTCACCACGTCCCTGCACCCCGGACATATCGTAGGCCCGGGCTGGCATCCGGTTGGCCCGCTGGGGAATTTCGATCCCTCTGTGTGGGAAAGGATCTCCGCCGGACAGCCCCTCCAGATTCCGGGTGGCGGCACGGAGCTGATGCACCATGTGCATGCAGACGACCTCGCCCAGGCGTTTGAAAAGGCCATCGACCGGCGTGAGGCGGCGGCCGGGGAGGACTTCAACATCGTTGCTCCATCCGCCCTGACTGTTCGCGGCTACCTGGAGATTGCGGCGTCGTGGTTCGGTCAGGAGCCACACTCGGACATGGTCAGTTGGGACGACTTCCGGGGGACGACGACGCCGGAACACGCGGACACCAGCTGGGCCCACCTCTCCCGCAACCACTGCGTCAGCATCGAAAAGGCCAAGGCACTGCTGGGCTATGCGCCAAGTTATGAACCGGAACAGGCTGTCCGCGAGTCCGTGCAGTGGCTCATCAAGAACAACAAGCTGCATGTTGAGAGCCCAATCATGGCCTAAACCCGCCCACCCCCATGTACAACCCGTGCCCCAACCCCGAAGCTTAAGTAGCAAAAGGGGGAGCTGCATGGCTAAGACACCACGCCTCAACGTGACCGACAGCTGGCTGGATCACGCGTTCTTCGTCCTGGGCGGTGCGGCGACTATTTGGCTTGCTTTCCTGTTGGTGGGCGAAAGCTTCCAGCTGGGGTGGGGCCAGATCTGGTTCTACATCCTCTTCTGGGCGTTCCTTGCGTACTTGCTCTTGCCGCGGCTGCACCGCATCCTCACCACGATCTACGTTCCCGGCTATTTCATTGGGCGCGCCAGGACCAGCGACGGACTGCTGGGCGATCCCGTGAACGTAGCGTTATTGGGCGCCGAACCCCAGATCCACGCCATCATGCGGGCCGCCGGCTGGACGAAGGCGGACGACGTCACGCTGCAGAGCAGCCGCCGCATCATCAGTTCGACCATCTTCCGGCAGAGCTACACCGAAGCCCCGGTGAGCCCCCTCTACCTGTTCGACCGCCAGCAGGACTTCGCCTACCAGCAGGAAGTGGACAACAATCCGGGCAAACGTCACCACGTCCGGTTCTGGCGCTGCCCCGAAGGGTGGCTCCTCCCGGGAGGGCACAAAGTGGAATGGCTCGCCGCCGGAACCTACGACCGCAGCGTCGGCTTCTCGCTCTTCACGCTGCAGATCACGCACAAGATCGAGCAGAACACCGACGTGGAACGGGACCATATTGTCTCGACAGTTTCGGCTGCGTCGCCGGCCGTTGAGGTGCAGGTCATCGAGGACTTTTCCACGGGTTACCACTCGCGCAACGGCGGCGGCGATTCGATTTCCACGGACGGCGACCTTCCCATTGTCGACGCCCGCAACGTCCGGGCTCCCACCGATCAGCTGCCTCGTCAGACGGACAGCCGCGACAGGCGTCCCGCGCCAACCATGGTGGGCGCAGCGTTGGTCGTAGCCAGGTCATTGGCAGCCTTCGTGCTGGCCTTCATCCTGCTGGCCTCGGGCGGTGACGTTGACGGCATCACTTTTGATGACGGTTCAACAGACCCACAAACCACGACGGCGGCACTGGTCACCGTGGCGGTTGTGGTGCTGCTTTTCGGACTCGGCGAAGTATTCCTTGCGTGGCGGATCTTCCTGGGCAGCAATGGTGCCCGTGTGATCGCGATGGGCCTGAGCTCCATCTCCATCCTGGCCCAAGCGGTCGACTACTCCACGGGGAGCGCCAACCTCACGCTCGAAGCCGGCCTGTCCGGTCTGGCAACGGACATCCTGGTGCTCCTGGCGTTGTCGAGCCAACGGGCCCGCGTGTACGCCAAACGGCAGCGGGTTCCAGCGGTCCCGGCGTCCGTCGTTGGGCGGCGCGTGCCTTCCTGACGGTGAGTGCCGCCGACGGAGAAATAGTAAGCCGCACAGAAATGGTCAATAGACTGGCTGGGCCCGCCATGTGCACCATGCCGGGGCCGAACACTGAATTGGGGACCCTCGTTTTGACTGCAGAAAATCCGAAAATCACCGTTGTTGTGCCTACCTACAATGAGCGGGAGAACTTGCCGGTTCTTGTTGCCCAGCTCGATGCACTTGGGATCACGAATCTCAATGTCCTGGTGGTGGATGACAACTCTCCTGATGGCACCGGGGCAGTGGCTGACCAACTGGCATCGGATTCCAAGGGCAGCGTGTCCGTCCTGCACCGTAAAGAAAAAGATGGGCTCGGCAGGGCTTACGTCGCGGGAATGACCAAGGCCTTGGCCGAGAACTCGGACATTGTCATCCAAATGGACGCAGACCTCTCCCACCCCGTCTCGGCCATCCCCACGATGTTTGACCGCATCCGCACCTCCGGCGCCGCGCTGGTCATCGGCTCGCGCTATGTCGCTGGAGGGTCTACGGCCGCGGAATGGCCGTGGCATCGCAAGTCACTCTCGGCTTGGGCCAACTTCTATGTGAGTGCGATCCTGGGCTTGAAGATCAAGGACGCAACGGCGGGTTTCAAAGCCTGGACTGCTGATGCCTTGAACCGGATTGACGTCGCAACCGTTCGCAGCGACGGCTACTCATTCCAGGTAGAGATGAACCACCGAGCCGTCCGTCAAGGACTGAAGATCGCCGAGGTACCTATCCACTTTGAAGAACGCGTGGAAGGTGCTTCCAAGATGAACCTCCGCGAGCAGTTGGAGTCCGCGCTCACGCCGTGGAAGCTTCGCTTTCAAAGGTAGGGCGGCCGGCGCTAAGGTGAGTGCCGCCGTCGGACGTTGCTGCCCCGCTACGGCGTTGCTGGGCAACGACGGAAAAGCGGGGCAGCAACGGAGTAGAGCTAGGCGGTGACGGCCAGGGCGTCGATCTCAACCAGCATGACCTCGTGCGGCAGGTCCACGAATACCGTGGTGCGGCTCGGCAGCTGGCCGGAGGGGACGTTCTCGCGGATGAACTCACCGTAGACCTCGTTCATGGCGGCGAAATCGTCGCGGGTGGTGAGGTAGACGCGGAACATGAGGACGTCTTCAACGGAGGATCCGCCGGCTTCGAGGATGGCCTTGACGTTGTCCAGGGTGCGACGAGTCTGGACGCGGACGTCGCCCTCGCCGATGTACTGGTTGGTGGCGGGGTCCATGGGGCCCTGGCCGGAAACCTGGAACATGCCGCCCTTCTTGATGCCCTGCGAGAATACGTGCGCCGGGGCGGGGGCGTTTTCGGTCAGTACTACGGTCTTTTCACTCATGCTGAGTTCCTTTCGTGGCTGATCCAGCCGAGGTCGTTGGAGATGGCCTCGGTGCTGGCTTTGAGGTCGGGCAGCAGCTCAAGCAGGCCTTCATAGCTGAGCATGACTACCGGTACCGAACAAGATGCTGCGGCTACGACGGCTCCGCTGGCATCGCGGATGGGGGCCGCGATGCAGTGCACGAATGCTTCGTGCTCGGCGTTGTCGTGGGCCCAGCCCTGTTCCTTGACCCGCTCGAGTTCGGCCAGCAAGGCCTCCGGCGAGGTCAGGGTGTTCTCGGTAACTTTGACGTAGTCCAGCCCTGCCGCGATCTTTTCCTGCCGGCTGCGCGGCATGTCGGCGAGGAGGACTTTGGACACGGCGGCCGAGTGCAGCGATGCAGTCAGGCCGATGCGCGAGTACATGCGGACGGGGTGGTGCGACTCGAACTTGTCGATGTACACCACCTCGCTCCCTTCGAAGGCGGCGAGGTGCACAGTGTGCCCCGTTTTTCCGTTGAGCTCGGCCAGGTGCGGGTGCGCTACCTTGCGGATGTCCCGTTGTTCCAGTGCCAGCGAGGACAGTTCGAACAGCTTGGAGCCGAGCATGAAGCGCTGGTCCTCGTCGCGGACCACGAAGCGCTTCTCTTCCATGGCGTGCAGGAGCCGCATCACGGTGGTTTTGTGCACGGCGGCCTTGGACGCGAGTTCGTCCAGGGTTGCGGGTTTGGCGGCGAGTTCGCCGAGCAGGTCGATGGCCCGCATGAGGCTCTGGCTCAAGGTGTCACGCTCCGTTTGCTGAATTGTCCGTCTTCAACATGGATAGCAGCCCAGGCGTCATCCGAAGAATCGAGGATGGCTGCGAGTTCGGCGGCGTCGGGGAGCGGGCCGCGGTCGCCGTGGACGGTCAGGGTGCAGGCCGCGGCGACGTGGCCGCGGCGAAGGCTCTCCTTTTGGCCGAGTCCGAACAGCATGCCGCTGAGGTATCCGGCGGCGAACGAGTCGCCGGCGCCTACGGGCTCGACGACGGCAACGGACAAGGCGGGCACCTCTTCCCGGGTGCCGCCTGGCTCAGTGTCCGAACGGGTGAGCGCGATGGCACTGATGGCCTCGTTCTTGATGACCAACACGTGAGGATCCGGCATCATGTGGCGGAGTTCGGCTTCGTCGGTGGTGCCGAAGGCATGCTCGGCCTCGTCCTTGCCCACAAGCACGACGTCGGCGAGGTTCGACAATCGTTGCAGGACGGAGCGGTCCTGGCCGGCCCACAGGGCGGAACGCCAGTTGACGTCGAAGCTGATGGTCCGGCCGTTCCGGGGCGCGGTCAGGATGGCTTCCAGCAGCGAAAGGCATTCGGGGGAGAGGGCCGCGGTGATCCCGCTCAAATGAATGAGTGCGGCGTTCTCCAGCAGTGAGGACACGTCAGGGTTGGAGAGCGTGTCCCGTCCCATGGCCGAAGCCGCAGAGCCTTGCCGGTAGTACAAAACCGAACTGCCGCCGTCGGGCGCTGAGTCCTGCGCAGGGACTTTGACGTACAGGCCGGTGGGGCGCACGGGGTCAATCTCGACGCCGGAAACCCCGACGTAGTGGTCGCGGAGTTCGTCCAGGATGCGGGTGCCGAAGCCGTCGCGGCCCACGCGGCTGACCCAATGCGTGTCCAGGCCCATGGCTGCGAGGCCCATGGCGACGTTGGATTCAGCGCCGCCAATCCCGAAGTGCAGTTCGGTTGCGAGGTGCAGCGGAACGGCGTTGACAGGGGTAAGCATGGCCATGGTTTCGCCAACGCATACAGCTGAAAGCATCGTTCTCCCGCACTTGTTCGTGCCGCCAGGCGGCCTTGACTCTCGATCCGCCACCATGTTAGACATATCACCATCAGGTTTGCAACCAGCGTTGCAAAATACGCAACGCATAAACAAGCGGTCACCATCCCGCAGCCGCACTAACGCAGCACCGCGAAGGGAACGAAACGCGTGAACACCTCCGAAGCCATCTCGGCCTCCGCCGTGAAGGACCTTGCCGAACGCCGCCTCGACTGGCGCCACAAAGCCGTGCCGGCAAGCGAAAACGGGACCACCCACGCCGACTTCCTCGCCGCCAATCACACACTGGCAGACCTCCAGACCCCGCTCCTGACCCTCGACGCAGCGGCGCTGACTGCCAACGCCGACCGTCTTGCCAGCTGGTGCGCCGAAAAGGGTGTGCTCCTTGCCCCGCACGGAAAAACCACCATGGCCCCGCAGCTCTGGTGCGAGCAGCTGAACCGCGGCGCATGGGGCATCACGTTGGCCAATTTCGCCCAGCTTCGCGTGGCCCGCGGATTTGGAGTCCGGAACCTGCAGCTCGCCAACAGCCTCACGGACCCACGGGCCATCGAGTGGGTCGCTGCCCAGGGCTCCACGATCTTGTCCTGGATCGACTCCCTGGGAACCGTGGACGTCATCAACCGAACCCTCGCCGGTAGCGATTCCGTGCTGGATGTTCTGGTGGAGCTCGGTGCCCACGGCGGCAGGACGGGTGCACGCGGTGTGGACGCTGCCATGGACGTGGCCCGCGCTATTTCGGCCTCGCCCAACCTGCGCCTGGTAGGTGTCAGCGGCTATGAAGGCTCACTCGCGCACACAGCGGACGACGCCGGCCTGGCCGCCGTCCGCGGCTACCTCGCCCAGATGCGGCTGCTTCACGAGCAACTGCTCGCAGACGGGTTCTACGGCGCCGACTCAGTGATCCTCACTGCCGGCGGCAGCGCGTACTTTGACGACGTCGTCACTGTGCTGTCCCCATGCATCAGCGCCGGGGCCGAAACCGGTGGACCGAGTGTGGACCTCATGATCCGCAGCGGCGCCTACATCATCCACGACGACGGTTTCTACCGCGGAATCTCGCCCTTTTCCCGGGAAGGCGACCAGCCTTTCACAGCCGGAATGTACGGTTGGGCCCGCGTAGTTTCGCAGACCGAGCCCGGCTTGGCCATCCTCGACGCCGGCAAGCGCGACCTTCCGTTCGACGAAGGACTGCCCGAGCCGCAGCTCATCGGACCCGTGCTTGGCGGCGCCATGGAACCCCTGGTTGGCGCAGAAATCACCTCGGTCAACGACCAGCATTCCTTCATGACCTTCGACGCCAACACCACCACCGTCCGCCCCGGCGACGTCGTCCGCCTGGGCCTGTCCCACCCGTGCACTGCGTTCGATAAGTGGACCGTCATCCCCGTTCTGGCTGACACAGGCCCGTCCCGGACCAATGGCGACCAGGCCGTCGTCGACCTCATCCATACCTTCTTCTAGGACGCCATGAAGACCTTGATCAGCAATGCCACCCTGGTGGACGGAACGGGAGCGGAACGCCGCCCCGCAGACGTCGTGCTGGACGGTGGGGTGATTGCCGCGATCGTCGACGCCGGGACCCTCACCGTTGGGGAAACCGGCGCGGACCGTGTCATCGATGCCACGGGACTGGTCCTCAGCCCCGGTTTCATCGACATGCACGCGCACTCGGACCTGCAGCTGCTGGTCAACAGGGAGCACTACGCCAAGCTCAGCCAGGGCGTCACCACGGAACTGCTGGGCCAGGACGGACTGTCCTACGCGCCGGTTGATGACGCAACGCTGGCCGGTGTCCGGGAGAAAATTGCCGGCTGGAACGACAACCCTGCCGACTTCGACTGGAACTGGCGGACCGTGGGCGAGTACCTGGACCGCCTGGACGCTGAACACGACGGTGGCCGCATCGCCACCAACGCCGCCTACCTGGTGCCCCAAGGAACCGTCCGGGCCATGGTGATGGGCTTCGCCGAGGGTGACCCCACCCCGGAGCAACAGCAGAAGATGCAGGACGTCATCCGCACGGCGATGGAGGACGGAGCCGTGGGCATGAGCTCCGGGCTGACCTACACCCCGGGCATGTACGCGCAGACCGAAGAACTCGCCGGGCTCTGCCGGACAGTAGGTGAGCTGGGTGGCTTCTACGCGCCGCACCACCGCTCCTACGGCAAGGGTGCATTGGACGCCTACGCCGAGATGATCGGTCTGAGCCGCGACACCGGCTGCGCGTTGCACCTTTCCCACGCCACCATGAACTTCGCGGAGAACAAAGGCCGTGCAGGGGAGCTCCTGGACCTGATCGATGAAGCCCTGGACCAAGGCGTGGACATCACCCTGGACACCTACCCGTACCTCCCGGGTGCCACCACGCTGAGCGCCATCCTGCCCAGTTGGGCGTCCTCCGGCGGGACCGATGCCACCCTGGCCCGGCTGGCCGACCCGGAAACCCGCGCACGAATCCGTGAGGCCGTGGAGATCTACGGATCCGACGGCTGCCACGGCGTGGTTGCCGAGTGGGACACCCTGGAAATCAGCGGCGTCCAGAACCCGGCGCTCGCAGGCTTCGTGGGCCAGACCATCAGGGACATCGCAACGGCAACGGGGCAGGAGCCTTTCGACGTCTTCGTGCACATCCTCATGGAAGACCGCCTGGGCACCGGCATCCTGCAACATGTGGGCCACGAAGAAAACGTGCAGGCAATCATGAAGCATCGCACCCACACCGGCGGCAGCGACGGCCTCCTGGTCGGTGCCAAGCCGCATCCGCGTGCCTGGGGTACGTTCCCCCGCTACCTCGGACATTACTCCCGCGACCTGGGGCTGCTGGGGCTCGAGGAAATGGTCCATCACCTCAGTGGCCGGCCTGCCGCACGACTCAAGCTCCACAACAGGGGACTTGTCCGCGAAGGCTACGTGGCCGACGTCGTGCTCTTTGACGCGGAAACAATCCGGGACGAAGCCACTTTCGAGAACCCCCGCCAAGCCGCCAGCGGCATCCAGTACGTCTTCGTGAACGGCGCGGCCGCGATCGACGGCGGCCAGCCTACCGGTGCCCGCGCCGGACGAGCCCTCCGCCGCCACAGCGACGGCCTCACCCGAGAAGGACAGCTATGACCCCCGAACAGTTCCTCCAGCAGCTTGAATCAGATCGCACCCTTGCCGTGGTTCGCGCACCCTCCATCACGGACGCGGCGGACCTCTGCAGGGCACTGGCCGACGGCGGCATCCGCAGTGTTGAGCTGACCTTCACCACCCCCGATGCGCTCAAGCATGTCAAGCGCGCGGCGGAAACCGCGGCGGATCACGGTGCCGCCGTCGGAATCGGAACGGTGATGACCGCCGACCAGGCCCGTGCAGCGATCGACGCCGGCGCGCAGTTCCTGGTGACGCCGGGCCTGAGGCCCGAGGTCGCCGCCGTCGCTGCGGCTGCGGGAATCCCGTTCAGCCTCGGCGCCATGACCCCCACCGAGGTGGCGCAGGCCCTGGATCTGGGTTCTGCCGCCGTCAAGATTTTCCCCGCCCGGCAGCTCGGACCGGCGTATTTGAAGGACTTGCAGGGCCCCTACCCCGGGATCCGCCTGCTGCCTTCGGGGGGCATCGATGCCTCCAACGCCAAGAGCTACCTCGACGCCGGTGCTGCCGCAGTCTGCTGCGGCACCAGCGTAGTCCCGCCCGCGGCAGTTGCCGCAGGCGACTGGGCAGACATCGCGGCACGTGCCGCCGCCTTCACCGGCACCCTCAAGTAGGACTCACCCAGAAAGATACGCCCATGAATGAATTCCTTGAATGGCTGCGGCACGACACCGCCGGCCTGCTGCTCCTGGCGGGCGCAGGCATCGCCCTTCTGCTGTTCCTGATCATCAAGGTCAAGCTCGAGCCGTTCATCGCCCTGGTGGGAACGGGTGTGATCGTGGCCTTGGTTGGTGGGATCTCCGTGGAGGCACTGGTCGGTTCGGCCACCAAGAGCAGTGACGCCCTGATTGAAAAGGGTTTCGCGGGCATCCTCGGCCACATCACAGTGATCATTGGCCTGGGTACCGTCCTTGGTGCCATCCTGGAACGGTCCGGCGGTGCAGAGGTGCTGCTGGCGAGGCTCGTGAAGATCTTCGGCGAAAAGGGCACCCCGCTGGCCATGGGCATCACCGGCTTCGTGTTGGGTATCCCGGTGTTCTTCGATATCGGCATCTTCGTCCTGGCGCCGCTGGTGTACGTCGCGGCTATCCGCGGCGGCAAGTCCTTGGCCCTGTACGCGCTGCCTTTGCTGGCAGGGCTGTCAGTGACGCACGCTTTCCTGCCCCCGCACCCCGGTCCTGTGGCCGCTGCCGGGTTGTTCCACGTTGACCTTGGTTGGATCATCCTCATGGGCCTGATCTGCGGTATCCCTGCCTGGTTCGCCTCCGGTATTTTGTGGGGCACCTACATCGGCAAGCGCGTCATGGTGAACGTGCCCGAGGACCGGATCGTTGCCGAATCGGACACCGCCAAGGGCAACGAACCGTCCATCGGCCTGGTCCTGCTTGCCATCGGCTTGCCCATGATCCTCATCCTCGGCGGCACGTTCGGCAACATCTTCGCTCCCGCCGGTGTTTTCCGGGACATCCTGCAGTTCTTCGGCAACCCGGCCATCGCTCTCACCGTCGCCGTGCTCCTGGCCATGTGGTTGTTGGGCATTCGCCGCGGCATGACCTCCACCGAGCTCAGCGAAATCACGGGCTCGTCGTTGCGGCCCGTGGGCATGATCCTGCTGGTTGTTGGCGCCGGTGCGTTCTTTGGAGCGGTGCTGTCGGCCACCGGTGTGGGCAAGGCCGTGGCGGATTCGCTGTCCCAGGCCGGCCTGCCGATCATCCTGTCCGCGTTCGTGATCAGCGCAGGGATGCGCATCGCGCAGGGCTCGGCAACGGTGGCGATCGTGACCACGGGCGGCATCCTGGCGCCCAGCCTGGCCACCGGCTACTCGCAGCCGCAGCTCGCGCTGATCGTGGTGGCCATCTCCTCCGGCTCCATCATCGCCAGCCACGTGAACGACGGCGGGTTCTGGATCATTTCCAAGTACTTCAACATGTCCGTCAAGGACACCTTGAAAACGTGGACCGTGCTGGAGACCGTGCTGTCCATTGTGGGCTTCGGGATGGCGGCATTGCTGTACACCTTCGTGAGGTGACCTTTCCTCACCCAAGGTGGGTGCCGGCGTCGTGCTCTTCATCCTGCGAGCCGTGCCGGCCCCACCAACTTTGAGACCAAAACGGCCCCGACACACCTGCTCAAGCGTGTGTCGGGGCCGTTTCTGCGTCAAAGAAGGCGGTGGCCGCACGGGCAGAAAACCCGGGCTTAAACAAAAGAGCTCCGGAGTGCGTTATTGGGGGATACGCACTCCGGAGCAGCCTTTGAGCAGGGGCTTTCACCGACCTGCAGTAATTACTCTACGTTGCCCGGGACCCCATTGCCACCACCTCGAATAACTACTTTCGCTTTAGTTTCAACGGCCCCCTTCCGGCCTCTTTTTCTGCGGCACGATCAGCACCGGGCGGCGCTGGTGGTGGCTGAGCCAAGCGGCCACAGAACCGTTGAGGGCCTCGGAAATGCGGTGCCCCAAACCAGGCTCTGGGGTGCCCACAATGATCATCGACGCTTTGATGTCCTCCGCGAGCCGACCAAGGGCGCGGGCAGGATCCCCCGCGAGAAGACGCAGGGTCCAGTCAGCGGTGCCACCGTCCAGCGCGTCGCCGATGACCTTGCCCAAGTCCCCGCGAACCGCCTCGACGTCGGCCTGGTCCTTTTCGGGGTGCAACGACATCCGGTGCGCGTCACGGGCCGGATCCCACTCGACGAGGTAGCTGGCCTCGTCCACGTACGCACAGACAAGCGGCACGCCGAGCTGTTCGGCCAAGGTCCGTGCCGTCTGGAGGACCTCCACATGCTGGTCCGGCAGCACTCCCACCACCAAGGGAATCGGTCCGCTGAAATCTTCCGCAGCCATACCCTCATTGTTGCGCCGCAGCGTGGCGTTGAACAGGTCATCCGGACGCCGTTGGCTCTTGTAGACACTGTTTGCCCGGGCCTACGGTTAATTCTAGGAGGGTGGTCTGCGATGGAAATTTACATGTGGTGGCTTGATCTGCACCTGGACAGCAAGGAGTGGCTGCGCGAGAACCTGCGCGCCGACGAACTCCCCTTGCAGGTGCTGCAGCACATTGCCGAGGCGGGCGGCCCGCATCCGGACAAGGTGAGCGGAGTGCTCACCGACGCCGATTGGACGTTCATCCAGACGCAGTCGGAGTTCGTGGACTAGCCTTCCGGGCGCCATCCAAGTGCCGGGGCGAGCGTGCCTGCAATATCGGTGAGGATCTGGACATAGTCCTCGTGGTCGAAGCTGAATGGCAGGGCAAACGCGACTTCGTCGACTTCCTGGAAGCCGGCGTGCGCGTACAGCTGCTCGGCGATATGCTCACTGGTGCCTATGAGGTCCTTCGCGAACAGCATGCCCTTGGGCCCTTGCGGCGCACTGGTGCGGGGTGTGCGCTCATCGACGTAGCGCTGGTATTTCTCCCGCTGCGTTGCCGATGCCGAATCGGTGGGGATCACCACCAGGCCCTGCGAGACCCGCGCCGGCTTGTGCCCCTGTGCCGCGGCGGCCTCACGGTAGGAGCGGATCTGCTTTTGCTGGACGCGGGCGAAGTCCGGCTCTTCATCGGGGGAGGGAAAGACCACGCTGCTGGAGAGCAAATTGAAGCCGTTTTCGCCGGCCCACAGGGCCGATTTCAGGCTGGCCGCTCCGTACCAAAGACGGTCCCGCAACCCGGGGGAGTGCGGCTCCACGCGGTTGGAGAACTCCTCCACCACACCCTGCTTACCGGAAAACTCCCGGACCTTTTCCCCTGCGATCAGCCGTGCCAGCCGTTCGACGCGGGCATAGCTGAAGTCTTCGACGTCCGCAGAGTCGGGGTAGAGCTCATGCTTTATGGTGTCGAAGTTCATGGGTTCGCCCACGCTCAGCCCCGGATTGATGCGCCCGCCCGCGAGGATGTCCACAGTTGCCAGGTCTTCAGCGAGTCGCAAGGGGTTTTCCCACCCCAGCGGAGTGACGGCGGTACCGAGTTCTATCCTGGAGGTGCGCTGGCTGGCCGCAGCCATCACTGCGACGGGCGAGGAGATACCGAACTGCAGGTGGCGGTGCCGCAGCCAGGCACTGTCGAAGCCCAATTTCTCGCCCAGTTCGATGATGTCCAGCGTGGACTGGTGACCTGCAGCCGGGTCCGCGGGATCGAACAGTCCGATGGTGAGGAATCCCAGCTTTTTCAACGGGCGTTCGGGGGCGGGCATGGGGCTCTCCTTAGCTGTCGGTCAGCGGTTATTGCCCACCTTATGCGGTGGACAGTACGACGACGGCGGGAGGTTACCTTGTGTGATGCCGCAAGCTAGGAGCAGTTCACCGCTGCTTGGGGGACCGGAATGACCAGGTGGGTGCCAGTGTCGGATGTCAGCGGTGATCGCTGCTCCGGAACCTCAATGCGGGCAGGCTGTTGCGCTGCCCGCAGGCGGTGCAGTGCCACCGCTGAGATGAGGAACCACGCCACGTTGGTGGCTACCGACGGCCAGGCTCCGTGCAGGGTGCCATTGATGATGAAAGCGCATGATCCGAAGAGGTTCGCGGTCTGGAAGCTGATGCCCGGCTTCAACCAACCCATGGACACCGACAGGTACGAACCGAGCATCGCGGCAGCGCCAGCCCAACCGGTCATTTCCCACAGCAGTTCCATCGGATTCCTTTCAGGATGAAGCGCCCGGCTGGGGTTGCCGGTGGCGTAATTTTTAGGATTTGGGGCTGCCCTGGTTCATCCTTCGTTGGACTGAACAGCAGCTCTGAGATAGATATTGCTGGAGATTCTTCTTTAGATCAATTGCATTCCGCTGAATCCCGTATTTAGGATTTCTTAACATGGAAATGGACCCGCGTCGGCTGCTTGTCCTCCTTGCTGTTGCGCGCACTGGAGGCGTTCTTGCCGCTGCCGATGAACTGCGGATCACGCCGTCCGCAGTGTCCCAGCAACTCAGCAAACTTGAGAGCGAAGCAGGGCAGGCATTGGTCATGCGAACCCCCAAAGGCTCTGTCCTGACTCCAGCTGGACTGGCGGTGGCAGAAGCCGGCGAAGAGATCGAACGCGCGCTCAATGTTGCCCGGGCACGGATGCAAGGGGAAGCCCAGGTGGCGGGCGTGGTGCGCATCGGCGGATTCACCAGTTTCATGCGCACTGTGGTGATTCCACGCTTGCCCGAGTGGCGCAGCCAGTACCCCGAATTGCAGATCAGGATCGTGGAAGACAGTTTTCCAGCCCTCATGCGCCTGTTCAGGCAACGGCAGCTCGACGCCGTGGTCATCGAGCAGGATTCGGCGGCCGCCGTCCAGCACCCGCTTGCTGCCGGTATGGTCGAGGAGCCGTTGCTCGATGAGCCGTGGAAGTTGGTGGTGCCGGCCGGATCCTTGCTGGCCACGGACAGCATCGACCTCAGCCGGCTGCATCTGCCGTGGCTTGGGGTGGAGCCGTCCGCAGCCAACGATGCCGTGCTGGGGCGTCTTCGCCACACCACCGGGGCGCGTATTGAGACGGTCCATCAGTACCAGGACACACTCACCGCATTCGCACTGGTGGCCGCCGGCGAGGGTGTCGCGATTGTTCCCACTTTGGCACTGACCGGCGTGGTCCAGGACAACGTGGACATCCTGGATGTCCCTGGTTTGGGTACCCGGCACATTGCCTTGCGCAGGTTCGACCGGCGAAGGGCAACGAGTTTGCCCCTGGACACCGTTGCTCGACTTCTCCGGGAATCAGCGGCCGCATTCGATACCCGGGCCGGCTCATGAAGACGGGTCCCGCCGCGTGGTGATGCGGCGGGACCCGGTTGTTGCTTTTTCCCGCTGCGGTTAGTTCAGGGCAGGAGTGTCAGCAGGGATGACTCCCGATCCGTAGAGGTCAGTGGCCAGGTCCTGGAGAGCGCGCAAGGCGACGCGTTGCGTGAACGGGCCGTAGGAGACGCGGGCAACGCCGAGCTCCTGCAATTCGTTCGCCGGAAGGGCTCCCGGTGCGCCAATCACGGAGAGCTTTCCGTGTCCCAGGCCTTCAACCAGGGGCTCGATGGTTTCACGGTTCAGTGCGCCCGGAACGAAAACCAAAGCAGCACCGGCGTCGAGGAACGCCCGGCCGCGCGCGATGGCGTCGTCGAGGCTGTCCTTGATGGGGCGGTCGCCGCCGCGGACGATCGCGTCAGTGCGTGCGTTCAGCTGGAAGGCGATGCCCTCCTCCTCGGCGGCCTTGATGATCGCCTGAACCCGGGCAACGGCGTCGTCGAAGGGGCGCAGCCGGTCCTCGACGTTCGCGCCGACAACACCAATGGCGATGGCCCGGCGGATCGTCTCGGCAGGGTCCTCGTATCCGTCGTCCAGGTCAGCTGTGACTGGAAGGTCCACGGCTTTGACGATCCGCTCCACCCCGCTGAGCGCCACATCCAGCGGCATGGTCCCATCGGCGTAGCCGTAGGCGGCGGCAATGGAATGGCCGGCCGTCGCGATGGCTTTGGTCTCCGGAAGGGCTGCAACTGTGGAGGCACTGATGGCATCCCACACATTGACAACACTGAGGATTTCCGGAGCCTCGTGCAGGGCCTTCAACTGCTGCGCACGTGAGTTGGTGGTTGTTTCTGTCATGGGTTTCCTCCGTCGTGGGCTGGGAATCTTGCCACGTTCAGCCTAGGCCTAAGGCGTGGCGGTTTCTCCTTGGTCGGCTTTTCCGGGGTTACGATGTGCTTGCTGGGAAAAACGAGTCGAGTAAACGGCCGTCGATTTGCATCATGGGTCTCGCATATCCATTCCATGATCAATCCCTTACGACGGCGGCTTACCCGACTTTTCTTTTGAGGGCGCAGTTGCAGGAGCGATCCGGAACGGGAACCCGCTCATGCCGCTGCTCGCCCTCAGCGTCAGGAGGTCCTTGATGAACAGCACCCCAAACCCCTTTGTCCGCTGCACTGTCATAGCGTCCCTAAGCCTGTGTCTTGTGGCAACGGGCTGTAACGCCGGCTCCAGTCCGTCCCCGCAAGCTTCTTCACCATCTCAAGCAACCAGCCAGGAAGTCCCCACCCCTTCCCCGAGCACGCCAAGCCCAAACGAAAGCGCTGCTGCCGACACCGGCGCCAGTAAGTCTCCTGAGCCGAGTACTTGGCCTGACGTGGTTGCCCAAGTGCAGTCGGGCGTGGGGCAGTTGACCGTCACTACGTGCGACGCCGGTTACACGGGTACGGGGTTCCTTGTGGGCCCGGACCTGGTGGTCACAGCCGCCCATGTTGTTCGTGACGCATCCGCGATCAGCATCGCCTTCGGCCGGACCTCCGTAGATGCCACGGTTCTCGGCAAGAATGACGTGGCGGACATCGCGGTGGTTAAAACCCGAAGCCCTGTGGAAGGCCATCAGTTTCAACTACGAAGCAGCGAGCCCCCGGTCGGGAGCGATGTGGCCGCACTCGGATTCCCCCTGGGTCATCCGTTCACCTTGACCAGGGGAACGGTGAGCGCGCTCGACGTCGAGCAACACATCGGTGACCGAACTCTCCCGAACCTTATCCAGACAGACGCTGCCATCAATCATGGCAACAGTGGAGGGCCGCTCATCACCCAGGACGGGAAGGTTTCCGGTGTGGTGGTCACCATTGAGCCCGAAGGCTACGGCAGGGCAGAAGGAATCGCCTATGCAGTAACAGCGCCCCGTGTTTCCGCAGCGGTCAACGAATGGAAATCCCGGTCCACACCAGTGGCCTTCGACGAATGCGGAAATGCACCGGCACCGGGTTCCGGGTTCTTCCCCTTCACTGTCTCGGCGAATCACGATCAGGCCCGCAGCGTAGGGCAGAGCCTGATTCTGCACGGGCAGGGCATTAACCAAGGTGCTTACGCCGCTGCGTTCAAGATTCTCACCCCCGAACTCCAGGCCACCTTTGGAGACTCGGTTAAGTGGAGCGAAGGGCTGGGTTCGTCCTACTGGACCAAGGCCGAGCTTTACAACGTCACCAATACACAGTCCCCGGATGACCTGAACGCCAATGTGGTCCTTCAGACCATCCAGGACGCGGCCCATGGCAGGAACGCCCAGACCTGCTCGAATTGGCGGATCCAGTATGCGATGCATTGGGACGGTTCCCTCTGGCGCATAGCCGGAACCTCACTGCCGTTCGGGGAACCGACTGCCTGCTAGGGCGGCGAACGGCGCGCATCCATGGGTGCGCGCAGCTCACCAGAGCCGATGCCTACGGTGTTGCCTTGTCCTCCGCCGATTCAGCGTCCAAGGGGTCCGCTCCCACAACCCGGTTCCTGCCTTGGGCTTTGGCGCTGTACAGGGCGGCGTCCGCCACGTTGATCATGAACGCCAGGTCCGGAGGCCCCGCTCCCGTGGAGGTTACGCCGTAGCTGACCGTCGGGAATGGCAGGCCATCGGTGCCGTCCATCGCAGCCAGGCGCTCGCTGATATCCGAGGCGATGGCCTCGGCCCGTTGTTGCGAGGCTCCAGGCAGGAAGAGGATGAACTCCTCCCCTCCGTAGCGTCCAATAAGGTCCGTTGACCTGACGGCGGCTGAGCTGGCCTTGGCGAAGGCGCGGAGGGCGGCGTCCCCCGCCGAATGTCCATATTCGTCATTGACGGCCTTGAAGTTGTCCAGGTCGGCCAGGATCAAGGCAGCGCCGCGGTCCTGCGAAGAGCGGGCAAGTTCCCGGGCGGCCAAATCCAGGAAAGCGCCCCTGTTGAGCAGTCCCGTCAAATGGTCCCGTTCCGCGCGCTCGCGTAGGCGCCGGATGAGTTGCCTGTTGCTCAGGGTATTCATGGTGGATGACACTGCGACCAGCAGCATGAGATGCACCAAAGCTGCAGGAGCGTAACCGAAATATGTCTGGAACAGCCAGCTTTCAGTGCCGTACAAAATGTAAGTAAGGGTGCGCAGCAGGTAATAGGCGGCCGTCAGCCCCGCCATGATGGACAGAAACCTGGTGATTCTGGACCGGGCTGATTTTGTGAACCACAGTTCAATTGCGGCAAAGGCGATTCCGGCGGTGGTCATCGCCAGGTAAGCCATCCCGCCGGACCACACGCTTGAAGCTGGGTCATCCAGAATGGAGGCCGCTCCTGCCAGCAGGGGTCCCGGGAGCAGCTGCCATAATGCGGCCTTTCGGTCGCGGAGGGTGCGCGCTCCTGCCCAGACGCAGAAGGCACCCGCCACCACCAGGAACTTACCCGCAGGGCTGGCCCACCATTGGAAAGGCGTGCCGTTCAACAGGAAAGCTCCGTTTCCCACGAAAAACAGGAAGAGGGCCGCCCGCCACCAGTCGGCGTAGGGGGTGCGTTTCCGTTGCGACGTAAGGCACGAGATGACAATCAGTGCCAAAGTCACCAAAGCAAGGACGACTCGGACGGCGAAGGGATCCAGGACGATGGTTCCCTCTTGCAATGCAAGCGAATTCATAAACGCCGTCCCGCTACCGGTCAGTAACCAAGGAGCTCCCAGTCAGAATTCTCATTGGCTGCCATCTCCGTGATTCATTTAATCCCCCAAGATTGTTGCTGCGACCGAATTCGGCCGCAAAGTCATCAGTCAAGCATGTTTTTCCCCAACAGTGAATAAGCCCGGCGCGCCGCTCTGTAGTTCCGCTGCCTGGAGAGGCGCCCTCCCTCCAAAAAACCATTGCCCTCCCCATCCAGCGGATGGTTGCATGGGTTCATGGCTACCCCAGAGAGATACCTCTTAGCGATCGGGACCAAGAAAGGCCTGTGGCTGGCAACCAGCACGGACCGCGAGGAATGGTCCCTCTCCGGCCCACATTTCCTGATGAGTGAGATACCAAGCATCGGAATAGACACCCGGGACGGCAAAACACGGATCATGGTGGGGGTGCGCTCCGAACATTGGGGTCCCACCGTCGTCCATTCCGACGACCTTGGCGCCACATGGACCGAGCCCGAACAAGGTGCCATCAAATTCCCCGAAGACACTGACGCGGCCCTGGAACGCATTTGGCAGATCCACCCCGACGCCGACTCCCGGCCAGGCGTCGTGTGGGCCGGTTGCGAGCCGATTTCGCTGTGGAAATCGACCGACGGCGGCCAGCACTTCGAACTGAACCGCGGACTGTGGGAACACCCCCACCGCAGTGAGTGGGGCGCAGGCTACGGTGGCGCGGCGGCACACTCGATCGTGGTGGACCCGAGCGGCGAGAAGGTCCACGTAGCCATGAGCACGGGTGGCGTTTACAGATCGCTCGACGGCGGTGCGTCCTGGGAGCCCCGGAACAAGGGGATATCGGCCTACTTCATGCCGGATCCCAACCCCGAGTTCGGCCAGTGCGTCCACAAGATTGCTGCGGACGCCGCCGTCGACGGTCGTCTTTATGCGCAGAACCATCACGGCGTGTACCGGACCGATGATGACGGCGAGAACTGGAATTCCATTGCCGAGGGCCTCCCCGCGGACTTCGGGTTCGTGATGCTGACGCATCCCCGGCGCGAGGGTACGGCCTGGGTGATTCCCCTCAAAGCCGACGGCGAACGTATCCCACCGGACAGCAAGCTCAGCGTGCACCGGACCCATGACGCAGGAAATACGTGGACTGAACTCCACGCCGGACTCCCGGACCACGAATACAACGCGGTCCTCCGTGACGCCGCATCGGTGGACACGGCCGAGCCTGTTGGCGTGTATTTCGGCACCCGCGGCGGCACCGTCTACGCCAGCGACGATGAGGGCGTGACCTTTACTGAAGTGGCAGCACACTTGCCGGACGTACTTAGCGTGCGTGCCGCCGTCGTGGTTGGAAACCCGGCAGGGGCGGAAGCCCCGCTGGCTGCAGCGGAAGCGACAGTGCTGGCGGAGGCCGCGGTCATTGTGGATGCGGCTGCCGAGACGGCTGCGTCTCCCGAAGACCAACCCGACGCCCCGGTACCTGGTTAGGTCCGCTGTGGCTGAATTTAGGGTCCTGTTGCCTGGCGTCCTGCAGCCGCTCGTCGGCGGACAGTCCTATCTGACTGCGTCCGCCGACGGGGCTGTGACCGTGGGACAGTTGCTGGACTCAGTCACCGGAGAGTATCCGGTGCTGGCCAGGCGCTTGCGTGATGAGACCGGTGCGCTTCGCCGTTTCGTGAATATATACGTGAACGGGGATGAAGTCCGGCGTCTGAAGGGGCTTGATACGGAGGTTGCGGCTGGCCAGGAGGTCTTGATTATCCAGTCCGTGGCCGGCGGCTGAGGAGCGTTGGGGTCCAGCCCTGTTCAGGCGACGCGCCAAACACTGCATTCATCGGTATTGATTGCTTTTCTCATGCCTGAAACGTGATCCATGATCCAAACGACACCGATTCCCGGCGCCGTTTCCTGGACCCGTCCGCGGCGGATGACCACGTCATCGTAGGCGGGGCCGACCGACAGGCGGGCTTCGATCTCGTCTCCGCGGTGGAGCTGGCTGATCGCGCGTATACGTGTTGTGTGAGTTGGGACTTCCTTCAGCATGGTGTCCTCCTGGCTGGAGCTGGGCGCCTGCACTTGCCGGCTATTCCAGTGTGGCGCGGCAATGTTGCCACCGTATTTCCGCGTGGTTAGGGTCCGGTTAGCTTTCCGGGGTAGTTGCGTTTCGGGGTTGGTGGCGAGCCTTCGCGTGAGAGCATCTTGGGGTGACCGACGTTACTTCGCCTGAAATGCCGCCCCTTTACGAGTCACTGACCTGGCTTACTCCGCTCTCCGAGGAACGCGCCGCGCACCTTGTGGCATTCCTGTCCGACCCCGCGCCCGCTGAGGTCCTGGATATGGGGTGCGGTTGGGGTGAATTGCTCCTTCGGGTTTTGGCGTCGGCCCCGCAGGCGCGGGGACACGGAGTGGACGCCTCGTCCAAGTCCATCGACCGCGCGAGGCAACAAGCATTGAAACGTGGGCTCCTCGACAGGGCGACGTTCGATTCGATGCCCGGGCTGGAGGTCCGGAATCGCCGGGCAGACGCTGCCATCTGCATCGGTGCGAGCCAGATTTGGGGGCCGCCTGTGGAGGACGCACAGCCGCTCGATTACGCAGCCGCGTTGCGCGCACTTCGAGCCCTGGTGCTTCCCGGCGGGCGGCTCGTCTACGGCGAGGCGATCTGGTCGTCACCGCCTCATCCGGCCGCCACCGCCCCTCTGGCGGGACGCGATGACGAGTTCCTGACACACGACGCCTTGCGGGAGCAGATCCGGGCCGCTGGTTTCGAAGTGGTGGACGAGGACCAGGCCAGCATTCAGGAGTGGGACGTCTTCGAGGCCGGATTCCGTGGCAGGTTTACCCGCTGGTTGGAAGCACACGATGCCGACCATCCCGCAGCAAAGCAGGTCCGTCGGCAATGTGAGGAACAGCGCGCTGCTTATGAAGAGGGGTACCGGGGCGTGCTCGGGATGGCGTACTTCTGCCTCAGGGGGTAGGGGCTGCGAGGACGGGCGCGGGGTCCTGAATCCCAGCCTCCCAGGAAAAAGCGCAGCTGCTGTAGGAGCGTTGACCCACTCCTGGAGAAGATGCAACGACTCATGAACGCATCATTCCCCCAACAACCCGGCGCCGCAGCCCCAGGGACCGGTGCAACGAAAGCCCATTCGCCAGCCATGAGGTGTCAGCAACAGCAACGGATAAGGTACGAATGGTGAACCAAAAACGTGTTGCAACAAGTATTGGCTTTGGTCTCATCGCTTCGCTCACGCTGACGGCCGCGGCGTGCGATGAGAGGCCCTTCACCCGCGACGATGCACTGGCCGTTCCGAACTCTGCCATTCAGGTCGGGGAGGCCAGAGATAAGGACTGGGCGTACGTAGACGAGGAAGGCGACCTGAGGAATCTTGAACGGTGTGAAGACACAAGCCCGTGGAACGTCGCCTACCGCTGCACCTCACCCGACGGCACGGTTGAACTGACCTTCAATGATTCCAAATACGGTCTGAAGGATCCAACGCTTCACGTCGGCGACAAGGATGTGCCGCTTTACTGCACCAACAACGGATTCTGGGGAGACGGGCTGAGCTTCTGCCTACCGGACTCAGCGACTCCCGGGCCGACCCCTCGGCCGTCCGTTCCATAACTGGACGACGTCAAAACGACCGTTTGTGATCGTCGGCGTTAAACGGCGGGGGTTTTCACAGCGCTATTTGGCGCTTGTGCCCACAGCAAGCGTTCTCAGGTATGCCGTGGTGGGTTATAGATACCTGGCGGAAGGTCTAGGGGTTCGCGGTTGCGCAGCACTTCTGGAATAACGGTGGCGACGGCCATCGGTGTCATTTCCCTGGCCTTATCTGAGTAGGTGGCTGAGTATTCGGCCGGTATCCAGGGCAGTTTCTGAGCCCCGATCTTTTCGGCGAGTTCGCGTCGATCGCGGGGTCCGTCACTGAAGGCCCGGAACACTCCTCCTGCAGCTTGAACGAGACCAGCTTTCCGAACGCACCAAGGCCGGCATGGCTGCTGCTGCTAACGGACGCAAAGCAGGCCGCCGGGAAATCACGACAGACCACGATAAGGTCAAAAGGGCACATGAACTGAAAGCTCGCGGTCTCAAGCCGACGGACATCGGAAAGATCATCGGAGCCAGCCGCGCCACTGTCTACCGATACCTAAGTATGGAATCCTGACCCACAGAGTAACTGTCCCCGAAGTAGTTTTGTGACTGCTGTTCACCGCAGATGATTTGGGAAAACATCTGGGATAAAAAAGATAACGCCGAGGTCTGGCATCAGGTTAAGGGTCGATTGTGGCTTCGTCCGAGAAGCCGAGCCCCCGCCTTCGGTCATCCTTCCAAACCACCACGATAGGGATTATGGGATCCGACATCATCGAGCTTGTCCCAGCTGACCCAGAGGGATGGGCAGCAAGATTTGAAGCCGTGCGCGCACGGCTGGTTTCCCTGCTGCCGGACGCAGAGGTCGAACACATAGGTTCGACGTCCATTCCGGAACTTCCTGCCAAGGACGTGGTCGACGTATTGGTCGGCGTGAACGTACACCAATGGACGACCGCCATGGGCTCGCTCAGCTCGGATGGATTCGACTGCGAAGGCCATAGAGAAGGACACGCTTGGTTTAGCCTGCCTGACAGGACGAACAGAGAGATCGTCATCCATCTTGTCCAAATCCACGGACATCAATGGCACCGACGCATAAAGTTCCGCGACATCTTGCGGAAGGACATCAGAGCAAGAGACCGCTATCTGACGGTCAAACGCGAAGCCACTGTCAACACCAAGGACTGGGGGGCTCACACCAGGTACAAAGCCGATGTCGTGGATGCGATCCTCGAAGGCGCCGGAGAATCCGACTAGCACTTACCGGCGTCCGGCAAGGATTCACTCACGGACGCCCACTGCAGAATTGTCGTCGTCCAACTATCAAATCCACGGTGGGAGAGAGGCACAGCCACTGAGCGTCCCAATTCCAAGGAAATGGGACAGGAAACTGTGTAGCGTTTAGGGCACCCCGAATTCTGTTGATCGAAGCAACACCCAATCCAGGGAGTTCCTTCGATGTATCAACGGTTCGATTCGCCTACCGGTCTCAGATTTCTTGCTCTGATCAAGGAGGGCAAGAGTTTCAGAGAATCAGTACGGGTAACCGGAGTCGGTAAGGAGACCGGTTATCGGTGGTTGCGTGATGAGTACCTCCGGTTCCGCAGCAATGACTTCGATCATGCGGCAGCTCAGGCTGAACTGGGGTTCACATCGCGCAATGCCGAGAAATGGAATGAAGGCTTCCTAAGCGGAACCGGGCGCCATCATTTCCAAGTCGACCCAGCCGTTGAGGAAACCTTCTGGTCCTCCTATTCCAGCGGCTTGAGCGTATGGGCTGCTGCCGCATCAGCAGGCGTAAAGCATACGACCGGTTACCGGTGGGTCTATCGTCGTTTCGTTGTTTTTCGAAGCCAGCTTCCCTTGGCGGAGGTTGTAAAGGGCTTATGGCTCGCGCCGGGGACCTCCGTCAGGTGGGAGACCCAGCGTCGGAAGGAGTTGGAAGCCGAGAAAGCACGCATGCAGAAGTCCGAGTGGGACGCGATCCGCACTGCGCGGATCGTTGCAGAGCGCTCGGCAGTTCCCTTGTCTCCAGCACAAAAGCGACGCTTGCTACGGGGGACACGATATTCGGAACTGGTGGGCTCCGGTGCTCCCAATGCTGCCGCCTGCAGGATGTTGGGCGTGAGCAGGGTTATCGGGACAAGGCTTCGGAACCAGGGGGCGCAACAGCCACGGGCCAGCCTCAAACCTCCGTCGGGCAGGTACTTGTGCCTGCGGGAAAGGCTGCATATGGCGGACCTGCTCCGCATGGGCTGTTTCCTACGGCAAATTGGCAGGGAGCTGGGGAGGCATGCCTCGACCATCAAGCGGGAGCTTGACCGGCACCGCGATCCTCGGGGGCGATACTTGCCGCATACAGCCGATCACGATGCGCGCAGCCAGCGACGTCGGCCGCGGGAGCGGAAATTGCAGACTAATCCACGCCTGCACTCATTGGTGCAGACCAAGCTAACCAGTCACTGGTCGCCGGAGCAGATCTGCGGGTGGTTAGCCTTGGAGTTTCCCGCCGAACCGGGGCTGCGGCTCTGTCCGGAGACGATCTACCAGGCCCTATTTTTCGGCGACCATGGCGGATTAAGAACGGACGGCAGGCCACGGCTTCGCACAGGGCGAAAGATCCGCAAGCACCGGTGGCGGACTGGATCGGGACACGGATCGGTCGTGCAAAACATGACCATGATCAATGAAAGACCTGCCGGCGTTCAGACCAAAACAGAGGCCGGTCATTGGGAAGGTGATCTCATCGTGGGCATTGGTTCGGCGTCGGCCATGGTGACCCTGCGGGAACGCAAGACCCATTACGGTATCATCATCAACCTTCCGCACGGGCACACCGCTGCGCAGACTAACCAGGCAATCATCGCTGCCTTCGCAGCCTTGCCGGCTCACCTGAAGCAGACATTGACTTGGGACCAAGGCGTGGAGATGGCCCGTCATCAGGAATTGGCGGCCGCTACCGGACTGAGGATCTACTTCGCTGAACGATCCAGCCCCTGGCAACGCGGAGCTAACGAGAACTTCAACGGCCTAGTTCGCCAGTACTTCCCGGAGGGCACGGATCTCTCGGTGCACGCAGACGAGCACGTCAAGCAAGTCTGCGACGAGCTCAAAGCAAGGCCACGGAAAAGTCTTGACTACCGTAGCCCAGCAGCGGCCCTCCGGGCTGAGTACTGAATCAGCACCGGGCTAGAGTGATGCCTATGGCGACTTGGGACCCGGCTGACGAGCTAAATCATCCTCTCGACTTCCTTCTCATCCAGAACGGGTTCGTCAGTCTGTTTTGCCAGCGAACGATACTAGACGAGGCGATGACTTGGCTCGGGCAACGCAGTTACAAGGTGATTTACCTAGACGCCGCCTTATGGCGATTGAGCGCGGACATGCACCGGGACATGGCTGAGGCACTAGATTTTCCCGCGTATTACGGGCATAACCTCGATGCCCTTAACGACTGCCTAAGTGATGTAGCAACGCAGTCCTACGGCTGGACCAACGCAGCTGCGGGCTTGGTGGTCGTGATTGATGGATATGACAAATTCGCCAAAAGGGATGCGAGAACGGCTCATCTTCTATTGGACATCTATGCCAGGCAGGCCGCATACGCTGCCCTCTTTGGAAACCGGATGATGTGCCTCGTTCGAACCGACGACCGCCGGATTGAAGTCCCTCAAGTCGGAGGCACTTCAGTCACGTGGAATCACCGGGAATGATCTAGAAGCTCAGAAACCGACACCTCTGGGAGCTCTGACTCCGAGGCGACGATCCTAGCTGGCGCCCTCCTCCACAAAGGCGTTTCACGGCATACTCCAACGGCCGCTAATCTCGGTTAGGGATGGCAAAACTGCCCCAAAAATAGGCCACTGTTGCGTCGACTGCTCGAATCCGCCGCACCTTCACCGGGCATTTTGCGGGCGGGTCTTACGGGAATCCAGTAGTCCTGAAACCGCGGGAACGTTTGGCGCAAGGTAGCGGCGGCCGGTGAGGGACCGGCTTACGGGCGGGAACTACGGAGAGGTTCCGCTCTCCCGTTACGCTGTGCCTATGCAGGTTCGAGAAGCCACCATGGATGACCTAGGACAAGTCAATGCGGCGGTCTGTGATGCCAGTGGACGAGCACGCTGGACCAGCGAGTTGATCGCTGCAAGGAGCGACCGCATTGTTCTGGTGGCTGTAACGCGGGATGAAGTAGTCGGCGTGGCCAAGACACATCTGCACCCGAATCCCGAAGGCAACGTTCCAGCGGGCCACTATCTCGGTGGCGTGGAAGTCGCTCCGGGGTTCCGTCGGCGAGGAATCGGTTCTGCACCAACCCGGGCGAGATTGGAATGGATCTGGTCCCGGGATTCGACTGCGTACTACTTCACGAACGAACACAACACGGCATCCATCAGGATGCATGAGGCTCTCAACTTCTGGCCGGCCGCCCGATTCTCGGAGATTCGCGGAGTGACCGCTGACGACGGTCAGTCAGAGCTGATCCTTTTCGAGGCCTCCCGGTAAGGGATCCTGCACCGTGCGTGGAGATTGGGAGTCGCCATCGGGTGGAGAGCCCTGAGAAGGCGAGTCCGGGTTTGGTGATCTCGCTATTTGTAGGAACTCTGCCGGCCGGCGCTCTTACATGAAAGTTTCTAGCCATATGTGCGGGATGCAAGATGGAATTCGAACCTGTCGCCCCCGTCCGGATCGCCTAGCGTATAGGTGAGGAACTGATCTGAGCCACGTTTCCAGACAGACAAGGGAAAGATTGCCAAGTCCTGTGATGTCTCAGGCCTGAGCCTGATGTTCGTGGCCTTTTTGCTGACGAGGTCCTTTTCGATCGACCATTGGCCGGAATAGGTTTCTAACTTTTCCCAGTCGAGCTTCTCTGAAGAGGTCCATTCACCGAAGGTTCCCTCGGGCACTCCAGACCACTCGAAGATACCGTCAGCGACAAGCTTCAAAAGTGTGGTGTGGCCTTTCCTCGGCTTCGATGTCCACTCGCCAACAATGTCAGAAGGCTCTACCTCGTCGGGGAGCTCCAACAATGCGCACGCACTTACCGTGGCGACGAGAACTGCGCCGCCGAGGCCTATCAGTACCTGCCGGCGGCCAACTTGGGATTCCTGCAGCTCAGCCCGCGCAGGAATTAAGTTGCCAGTTTTCATTGATCTTTGCCTCTCTCACAAGGGGGATTCGGTTCAACACCATGGCGCCCATGAAGGATCCCTCACCGGACACTTATTCCCGTGACCAAAAGCTCCGAGCGTCTGAACCCACCGCGTCGTAGTTATCCGCTCCCTTCACCGCTTGGCCCATGACGCCGCTGTCGTCGTCTCTCGCCTGCTTCCAGGCTCTGAGGTCTCGTCGCTTCCGGCTGAGATCACGCGGAAAGCCTTCGTGAACATACACCCCCGCTAGGGCGACTGCGTTGTCTATGAGCATGCTTGCCCCACTTTTCGGGTGGGGCCCGAAGTGCAGAATCCACTCGGCGACGGTGAGAGTTCTTTGCAGTTCCTCGACAGATGCTTCGCGCGCCCATCCGGCTGCTTTCTCCTCTCCATAAGAAAGGAGAGCCGCTACCATCAGCCCACGGCTGGTACTAATCATGGCCACATTCTTCCATTTTCAACGAGCCAGCCCGGTGGAGCATGGTTCCGCAATCCTCAGCGCAGCAGGAACGGACTTCGGTAAACATTTTCGACCACCCAAGCAGCACCCGCTAAAGGATCCTCCTACGAACGCTCTGGTGTTCTGCTCTAATGGCCTGAGCGTTCAGTCAGCCGCAGCCTAAGGGCAACGGCCACCTCATCGGCGGGACCACAAATCTCGGGCGTGGACAGCTGGAAGAGTGCATCCGCCAAGAAATCCCGGTCCCGCGGATTCAGTGCAATATCTTCGCGCCCCTGCAGCTCCTCCGCCCATGCGCAAAGATCATCCGCACTGATCTTCCCAGCCGAAAATTCGTCCAGGGCATGGCCGATATCCTGAGCGAAAGCAGTGGCCAGCTCCTCTTGGGAGGACCATTCAAACGTCAACAATCGAGCTGACAACTCGGCTAAGGGACGACGCAACTGTATGAGGTCATAGAGCGCTTCGCGTCTTTGATCCTGCGACACCATAGAAGTTCCTCCTTCAGTCCACCAATCGCGGAAACTCATCTCTACTGGCTGGAAGTCTGTCACGCTACCCAGAATCCGCCGATCCCCTTGCGGACACTTGTGCCACATCGAAACGTGATCAACGAAGTCCTGCCTAGCAATTACGTCCAAGAGGTTTGTTCCAATGCCGCACGGCGTCCCGGTTCAAAGGAAGTGGGACAGCGAAACCGCGCCAGAGCAGGGAGGCCCGCTTAGCGTGATTGCCTAGCGTGTAGGAAAGAATTGGGACACCGCGGGATCTGGTTATCGTCGGCGAACCCATCGGTTCTACATTTGATAAATGGATGCACGCACAGCTGCGAGAGGGCGAGGACGAGCCGCGCTGGGAAACATCGGAGTTCGATTCAGACGTCGGTGAAGTGCTCAACGAGGCTGGTGACAACCTGTACTACTTCTCGGTGACCCGAGGGAGTTGAAACTCCTCGGCCGCGAAGTAGCGAACAGTGATTCAAAGCAACCTCGACCCCAAGTCATCCAAGAGTCGAGGATCATCAGGGATGTGCTCGAAGATCTTGTCGCCTACGGCGACTGCAGGTGCGACGGCGCCGCGCGCCGCCCCAAGCTACAAAGACTCGCCGACGTTACGCCCGCATGTGCGCAGGGTACTGTCGAGCCGCCTGTAACCTGACTGTGGTTCTTGAGACTCACAGGAACCACAGGCTCCGTTCCCCAGGAGATTCAATGGGAGTTTTGCGGCGATCCATCGCGTTGTCCACAGGTCTAATGGTTTTTGCCACTGGCCTGTTTTTCGTTCAGGCTCCGGCCACGGCCGTGCCGGTTCCGGGGCCGGACAATCCGAATGTCCGGTTCGTGGAGGGGACGCCGCACTCGGACCATACTTTCGAAGGACCCGACACTTCGCCGTCGGACACCGCGCCGGACAACACGGTGGCGGCCACCGGGCCCAGCGGCGACATCCGGGTGCGGTTGGTGACGGCAAAGCTGGCAGACAACGGCAACCCCGTTTCCATGGCCGGCGCCGAGAATGCCGTGGTGTCCACCAGTAATTACTGGAAGGCCATGACGAACAACAAGCTCTCCATGACCGTCAACAGCAGGGTGGAGGGCTTCCAGTCGAAGGCCCGCTCAACGGACAGCTACGGCACCATCATCTCCACGATCACCAGCGAGCTTCAATGGTCGGCCAGTCCGTACACCGCCCTGGTCATCTTCATCCCCACGTCCACGCTGTCCGGCAACGCGTTGGGGGCCGGGTACAGCAGCGGAGCCTACAGTGGTCGGGTTCTCATGCCGCAGCTCAGCAACTTCTCGAACAACGTGATGAGCCACGAGTTCGGTCATGTCATCGGCCTGATGCACGCAGACGCACTGCAGTGCGGGAGCGGCGCATCCGACGTCGGCGTTAACAGCGACGGACGTTTTACGGACCCCTCCTGCTACATCCGCGAGTACGGCGACACCACCGACCTCATGGGCGCAGCGCAGTACGCCCAACCCGTAGTCAGTTCAACGTTTTGGGATTATGCGCGGCTGGGACGCGGCGACGAAATCCGTGACGTCGGAGTGGCCACAGGCGTCAAGAGCTACACGCTGAAGCCCTGGGGCGGCACCGACGCGCAGCGTGCCATCAAGTTCACCGACCCCATCAGCAAAGAGGTCTATTACCTGGAGTTGAGGGAACCAGCCGGCTACGACAGCTATTTGGGCGACGCCGGCAGGCCGCAGGGCAACATGGGCGTAAAGGTTGTCCAGCGGGGCGGTGCCACCATTGCCTCGTCGCTGATCCTGATGCCGTCAACGGTGCCCTTTACCGAGCCTTACTACGCCAAGAACCACGCATGGCAGGCGGGCAGCACGTTCACGACGTACACCGGGACCCAGGTGACCATTAATGCGGTCAGTAAGACATCGGCGTCGGTGACCATCAACGCTGACGTCAACTTGAAAACGCGCATCAGCTTCTCTGCTGGCGATTTTGACGGCGACAAGCTGGCCGACGTCGTTTCCCGCGAAGCGGACGGGTCACTGGTCCTCTTCGCGGGCCTCCCCGGCAACCGCCTTGAGGATCCAGTGCGGATCGGCACCGGCTGGGACATTTTCAACTCGGTGTTCGGCACTTCCGATTTCAACGGTGACGGTTTCGCGGACATCATGGCGCGCGCCAGCGATGGCACGCTTTGGCTTTATCCGGGCAACGGAAAGGGTGGCTTCCTGCCGCGGGCGCAGATCGGTGTCGGCTGGCAGGGCTTCACGAAGTTGGTTGCTCCGGGCGATTTCAATGGTGACGGCTGGAGCGACGTCATCGCCGCCGACAGCGAAGGCCTGCTCTGGCTATATCCAGGCAACGGCTCGGGTGGTTTCCTTCCGCCCATTCGGATCGGTCAAGGGTGGGACGTCTTCACCAGCCTCGCCCCGGCCGGCACCTTCGGCGGCGGTTCGGCAGGGCTCCTCGCCCGCTCCGCTGATGGAACGCTCTTTTCCTACCCGGGGGATGGCAAGGGCGGCTTCCTGCCGCGTTCCGCCGTCGGGAGCGGTTGGAACCTGGCAGGCGACATCATGGGCGGGCAGGACTTTACGGGTGACAGGATCGCAGATGTCCTCGGCAATGGTTCCGCGATGACCCTCTATCCAGGCGACGGCTCCGGCTTCGCCGACCGCCTGACCATTGGCATCGGCTGGAACCAATTCAGCCAGGTGTGGGAGGCGGGCGACTTCGACGGCGATGGGGTTGCGGACATTCTTGCCCGCGCCACCAATGGTGTGTTGTGGCTGTATCCCGGGAACGGTTCGGGTGGCTTCCTGCCGCGCGTGCAGGTGGGATCCGGCTGGAACGTCTTCACTTCCGTGGTCAGTGCAGGAGATTTCGACGGCGATGGCCACCCTGATCTTGTGGCACGGGCCTCGGACGGTTCACTGTGGCTGTATCCGACCGACGGCAAAGCCCAGTTCCTGGCCCGCAAGCAGATCGGCGAGGGCTGGCAAGGGTTCACGCAGTTGCTGGCACCTGGGGACTTCACGGGTGATGGCCGCGCGGACATTGTGGGGCAGACTGCCGACGGCGTTTTGTGGGTGTACCCCGGGAACGGTGCCGGCGGATTCCTTGCCCGCAAGCAGATCGGCACGGGCTGGGACATGTTCAACCTGGTCTTGCAGGCCGGCGACTTCAACGGCGACGGCAAGGAAGACCTCCTTGGACGTGCCCCGGATGGTGGACTGTGGCTTTATCCGGGCAATGGCTCGGGCGGGTTCCTCGCGCGTTCGTACCTGGGATCCGGATGGAACATGTTCTCCAATATCGCGGCCTTGGGCAACGGATTCACAGGCACTGGGGACCCGTCCGTGGTGGGCGTAGCCGGCGACGGGACCTTGCTGCTCTACTCCGGTACCGGTGCGGGCCGGTTCAAGCCGGTCTCGCTGAACCCGCGCTAACCGCTCCTGTGCCGACAGCGGCAACCCAGGCGCTGACTCGTCCCTGAGCAGCGAAATGCCCGGCATGTTGCGAAACATGCCGGGCATTTCCTGTCTGCGAAGCGTCCGGAAGGTACTTCCCCGACTACACAGGCTGGGCTTGCTTGTGCAGGCCGAGCTGGGAGGTAGGCGTCTTGGCCGATTCGCGGGCCGTCATCGCGGAGACTGCTGCGATGGCACAAATCACTGCGGTGAAGATGGAGATCTGGACCCATCCGCCGGGCTTGGTCCCGCCAAGTGCAGTCACGATCGCCGGAGCGAATCCTGCCATGAGGAAGCCGAGCTGGGTGCCGATAGCCAGGCCCGAGAAGCGGACCTTCGTGCTGAACATTTCCCCGTAGAAGGAAGGCCATACGGCGTTCGCTGCTGCGTATCCGAAGGCGAAGTAGACCACGGAGACCAGGAACATGAGTGGAACATTGCCGCCTTCGAGGGTCAGCAGGAACACCGGGGTCATGATGGCGCTGGCGATGGCTCCGTAGATGAAGACGGGCTTCCGGCCGATCTTGTCCGCGAGCTTACCGAACAATGGTTGGGTTCCGAGGGCTACGACGTTGGCCGCAACAACCAACCACAGCGTGATGGTGCTGTTGACGTGCGCCACGTCCTGGGCGTACTTGATGGCGAGGGTGCCGAACACGGTGCTGACGGCGGCGATGAAGGCGCAGCAAACGACCCGGAGCACGTCGCGCCAGTGCAGGCGAAGGAGGTCGGCGACGGGAAGCTTGGAGATCTGGTTGTTCTTCTTGGCCTCGGCGAATGCCGGCGGCTCGTGCAGGGTGCGGCGGATGAAGAAGGCCACGATGACCACTACGGCGCTGAGCCAGAAGGGGATGCGCCAGCCGATGCCGTACTTGATCTCGTCCGGCAATGCCACCACGGGAATGAAGACGAGGGCCGCAAGGATCTGGCCACCCTGCGTACCGGTCAGGGTCCACGAGGTGAAGAAGGAACGGCGGTTATCGGGGGCGTGCTCAAGGGTCATCGATGATGCGCCAGCCTGCTCACCTGCGGCCGAAAGACCTTGGGCAAGGCGGGCGAGGACCAGAAGGACAGGAGCCCACCAGCCGATGGTCTTGAAGTCGGGGAGGCAGCCGATGACGAACGTTGCCGCACCCATGAGCACCAGGGTGAACATGAGGACTTTTTGGCGGCCGATCCTGTCGCCGAAGTGGCCCAGGATGATGGCGCCGATGGGCCGGGCGACGTAGGCGAAGCCAAAGGTCGCGAAGGACATGATGGATGCGTTGGCGTCGGCGTCCGGGAAGAAGACGTGCGGGAAAATCAGTGCTGCCGCCGAGCCGAAGATGAAGAAGTCGTAGTATTCGACGGCGCTGCCCAGGAAGCTGGCGAGGGCTGCTTTGCGGGGTGTTCCGGTGATGGTTTCAGTGCCTGGCGTCGCTGACGGCATTGTTTGGCTCATTGGGAGTTCCTTCTGTGACGACGATGTCGCGGATCTAGCGTCTGTGGGAGACCAGAGCGAGGTGCGGCCAGATCATCCCTCAAAGTAACCACATGGTGAGAGCTACTTGTGCAATACAGCAATAGTGGCTGTGAGTACGGTCACTTGTCAAGAGATGTCCCCACCATCTAGAAATGGCTCTCACTATGTGAGAGCATCAAAACATGAGTGTGAAAGACGACACAAAGACCGACATGGTCGGCAAGGCCCTGAGCCTGTTGGTATTGCTGGGCGAGGAACCCCGAGGGGCCAGTGCGGCGGATTTGGCGAGGAGTGCGGGCCTCCCGTTCAGCACTACCTACCGCCTGCTGGGATCCCTGACCCGCGACGGTTTCGTCGATTACGAAGCCGACGGAAGGAGGTATCACCTGGGCCTGCGGGTATTCCAGCTGGGCCAGCGGGTATCGAACCACCACGGCTTCGCGGCCACAGCCTTGCCGGTCCTCCAGCGGGTCACCGAGCGCACCCATGAGGCCACCATCCTCTCTGTCCGGGATGGAAATCATCACCTGACCGTGAACAAGGTGGACGGACCCAAGACGTTCCGCGTCACCAGCGACCCCGGCCATCTGGGTGCGCTGCACACAACCTCGGTGGGGAAGGCCATTGTGGCTTTCGAGGAGGAAATCGAACGCAAGCGACTCCTGGAGGAGCTTCCGTTGGATGCGCTCACCGAGCACTCCATCACAGATCGTGACGCATTCCGCGCTGAGATCGAGCAGGTGCGCCGCCAGGGTTATGCGGTGATGGATGAGGAAAACGAGATCGGCATGCGGGCCGTCGCCGTTCCCGTCCTCAATTCCCAGGGCCATGCTTTCGCGTCCTTGGCCACGGCCGTGCCGGTCTTCCGGCTCACCATGGAGGAGCTCATCGCGCACGTCCCCACATTGCAAGAGGCCGCGGCCGAACTCGCGGCCCGCCTGCCGAGGCGCTGATCCCTCGTTGTGAGGCCAGCTTTGCGCGCTAAATCCCAGGAATACCACGCAGGGCGGGCCCCACAACGCGAACCGCAATCAGTCTTTGTTCGCGATAAGAACAAGCGTGCGGAATATGAACATCTGTAGTAACGTAAATAACACCCGGCACGCGGCGCCCAAAAAACGCCACCTGTCCGCGGTGCTGAAGTTAGAAGGAGCTTGAGGATGAGCAACCGAGCCGAATCCGTTCTGGTGGGCCTGATAGGCGAAGGCGTCATGCCCTCGCTCACTCCGCCCATGCATGAACGCGAAGCCGACCTGCAGGGCCTTCGCTTGCTGTACCGCCCCGTCGACCTGCTTGAACTCGCATTGCCGGCCACCGCCGTCGGGGATCTCCTGACCGCCGCCCAGCGCATGGGCTTCAACGGCTTGAACATCACGCACCCCTGCAAGCAGCTGGTGATGAAGCACCTCGACGAAATTTCCGACGACGCCGCGCGCCTGGGTGCCGTCAATACGGTCCTGGTTCAGGACGGCCGGTTCATCGGACACAACACGGACTTCTCCGGCTTTGGCTCGGCGCTCGCCGACGGACTTCCGGACGCGAAACTCAACCGCGTCGTCCAGTTGGGCGCTGGCGGCGCCGGGTCCGCCGTCGCCTACGCACTGCTTACGGCAGGCGTCAAGGAACTGGACCTGGTGGACATGGATGCGGACCGGGCGGCTGAGCGCGCCGCGGAACTCGGCGAGCTCTTTCCGGAAGCGAGCGCCACGCCGCGCACGCCGGACGAACTCCCACAGCTCATGCCCAGCGCCGACGGCTTGGTTCACTGCACGCCCATTGGCATGGCCGCCCACCCGGGCCTGCCGTTGGATATCGAACTCCTGGAGCCGCGGCACTGGGTTGCGGACATCGTCTATCGCCCCATCGAAACGCAACTGGTCCGCGAAGCCCGGGCCAAGGGCTGCGCCGTCCTGGACGGCGGTCGCATGGCGGTCGGTCAAGCCGCGGACGCCTTCCAACTCATCACCGGACGCGTTGCGGACCGTGAGCGGATGCGCGCCCACTTCCTGGAGCTGATCGCCTTGGAAGACACCGCCGCCACCCTCAACGAGGGCACCCTGGCAAAGGCTTCCCGCTGATGCGCACCGGAATCGCCACCGTCTGCCTGTCCGGCACGCTGAAAGAGAAGATGCAGGCCTGCGCCATTGCGGGCTTTGACGGCATCGAGATCTTCGAGCAGGACCTGGTCACCTCATCCCTCAGCCCGGAGGAAGTGCGGAAAATGGCCGCAGACCTCGGCTTGGGCCTTGACCTGTACCAGCCGTTCCGGGATTTCGACGGCGTTACTCCGGACCTGCTGAAGGCCAACCTCAAGCGCGCCGAGGCAAAGTTCAACCTGATGGAACGCCTGGGCATGGACACCATCCTGGTGTGCTCCAACGTGGCCACGGCAACCATTGACGACGACCAGCTGCGGGCTGAACAGCTCGCCGAACTCGCGGCGCTGGCCGGGGACCACGGTGTGAAGGTTGCCTACGAAGCCCTGGCCTGGGGAAAGTACGTCAACGACTACGAGCACGCGTACCGGCTGGTGGACATGGTGGGCCACCCCAACCTTGGCACCTGCCTGGACTCGTTCCACATCCTTTCCCGTGACTGGGACACCGCGCCCATCGAGGACATCAATGCGGAGAAGATCTTCTTCGTCCAGGTTGCCGATGCCCCCAAGTTGTCCATGGATGTACTCTCCTGGAGCCGGCACTACCGGGTTTTCCCCGGGGAGGGACAGTTCGAGCTCGCCAAGTTCATGGGCCACGTTGTCCGGGCAGGCTACACGGGTCCGGTTTCCCTGGAAGTGTTCAACGACGTCTTCCGCCAGTCGGACACCGAGCGGACCGCAGTGGATGCCATGCGCTCGCTGATCTGGCTGGAGGAGCAGAGCGCCAAATGGCTCGCCAGCACCCCAGCAGCAGCGGCACCGGAAGACAAAGCCGCCACCCGCCGTCGTTATCCCATGGAACTTGCCACGCTGCCCAAGGTGAACGAACCCGCAGGATTCAACTTCGCCGAGGTCAAGGCTGACGACACCGCGCAGCTCGAGAAGCTCCTGGGTCAACTCGGCTTCGAGTTCGAGGGCCGCCACCGCACCAAGGACGTCCAGCTCTGGACCATGGGCCAGGCGCGCGTGATCATCAACGAACAAGCACCGCACCACGCGGAACCGGCTATCGCCGCTTTGGGGTTCGACGTCGATTCGCCAGTGATTGCCTCCGCCCGCGCCCAGCAACTCAAGGCCCCTGTGGTGGCCCGCAAGGTCCAGGCCGACGAAGAGGTGTTCCAGGGCATCTCAGCGCCGGACTCCACGGAGATCTTCCTCTGCCAAGGCAGCCCGGACGGGACCGCCGCGTGGACGCACGAATTTGGTGAGGGGCTGGAGCACGCCGGCGCCGGCCAAACAGCGGTCATCGACCACGTGAACCTGGCCCAGCCGTGGCAGCACTTCGATGAGGCTGTCCTCTTCTACACCAGTGCGTTGGCCTTGGAACCGCAGCCCTTCGCCGAGGTTCCGAGCCCCAGCGGCCTGGTCCGCTCCCAAGTCATGCAGACTGGCAACAAAGCCGTGCGGCTGGTGCTGAACCTCGCGCCGGCGCAGCAGGCCGAAAAGGCACGCAAAACGTACCAGGAACACATCGCCTTCGCCGTGGACGACCTCGTAGCAACAGCCCGGTCCGCCCGCGATCGGGGGTTGGAGTTCCTGCAGATTCCGGCCAACTACTACGAGGACCTGGATGCACGGTTCGATCTTGAACCCGGATTCCTGGCCACCCTCAAGGAACTGAACCTCCTGTATGACCGGGACGCCAGCGGCGAATTCCTCCACTTCTACACCGCCACAGTGGGCAGTGTGTTCTTCGAAATGGTGGAGCGGCGCGGCAACTACGACGGCTACGGTGCGCCCAACGCCCCGGTGCGCCACGCCGTCCAATACGACTCGCTCCACCGGGCATAGCCGCCCGGACTAAACCGAAACCACAAATGAAAGGAGCCGGCTGTGCCGCAAGACCACACCGTACAAGCTCTCGAAACCGAGGAACTCGTGCCGCCAGCTGAGCCACACGCCGCGCACGACACCAAGAAGGTGGAAACCCAGGCAGATCTCAGTGCTGAGATCCAGGCCATCGGCAACCGCTACGCCCAGGCCGTCAAGGACGGCAAGGGCCCCGAAACCATGCCCCGGCTGGACTACGCGCCGTACCGCAGCTCCATCCTGCGCCACCCCACCAAGAGCCTGCACCACGCGGACCCGGAGACCATCGAGCTCTACTCGCCAGCGTTCGGCCACCAAGATGTTCACGCGCTGGAATCGGACCTGACCATCCAGCACAACGGCGAACCCCAGGGTGAGCGCATCATCGTTGCCGGCCGAGTCCTCGATGGCGACGGACGCCCGGTTGCCGGCCAGCTCGTGGAAATCTGGCAGGCCAATGCCTCAGGCCGCTACATCCACAAGCGCGACCAGCACCCCGCCCCGCTGGACCCGAACTTCACCGGCGTCGGGCGTTGCATCACCGGCGCGGACGGTTCCTACAGCTTCACCACCATCAAGCCCGGCGCGTACCCGTGGAAGAACCACCTGAACGCCTGGCGCCCGGCCCACATCCACTTCTCCATGTTCGGCTCGGAGTTCACCCAGCGCATCGTCACCCAGATGTACTTCCCGGGTGACCAGCTCTTCCCGTTGGACCCCATCTACCAGTCGATCGTGGACCAGGACGCCCGCGACCGCCTCGTGGCCCAGTACGACCACGAGCTGACCAGCCCCGAGTGGGCCCTCGGCTACAAGTGGGACATCATCCTGACCGGGTCCAAGCGGACCTGGACGGAAAACGAAGCATACGGCGACGCCGGGGACGAGGAGTAAGCGCATGAGCAAGCTGGCACCCACACCGGGCCAAACCGTAGGCCCGTTCTACGGCTACGCCCTTCCCTTTAATAAGGACAACGAACTCCTGGCACCGGGCAGCCCGGGCAGCATCCGGCTTCAAGGAACTGTCTATGACGGCGCGGGCAACACCATCCCGGACGCCATCCTGGAAATCTGGCAGCCCGACTCCGATGGCAACATTGTCCAGCGCACGGGCTCCCTGGTCCGCGACGGCTACACGTTCACCGGCTGGGGCCGCGGGGCCGTGGGCAACTCCGGCGTGTACACGTTCACCACGGTCAACCCCGGGCCGCTTAAGGCTGGAGCTGCACCGTTCATCTCCGTGGCGGTCTTTGCCCGCGGCCTCATGAACCGGCTCTTCACCCGCGTGTACCTGCCGGAAAATGAGGAAGCGCTGGCCAACGATCCGCTGCTGAGCTCCCTCGATCCCGAACGCCGCAAGACCCTGATCGCGCGCCGCGACCCCGACGGCGGCCTCACCTGGGACATCCGCCTGCAGGGCGGCGACGAAACCGTGTTCCTGGACTTCCAGCAGGACGGCTCGCTGGATCTGGCTTCCGGGGATCAGGCAACCCCATGACCGACGGCGACTTCGGCCTCCTCAGCCCCGTTTCGGCGTCGTCCGCTGTCACGGCCTTGACGGGTGACCGTGCCGTGATCGCGGCAATCCTCGACGTCGAAGCGGCTTGGACGGCTGTCCTCGAGGACGCCGGGCTGGCCCCGCAAGGGTCCGCCGCTGTGGTGGCCGAAGCCGCCGACGCCAGTCACTTCGACCTCGCCCTCATCGCCCAACGCGCGCAGGGTGGTGGAAACCCGGTCATTCCATTACTCGGAGAACTCCGTGCCCGCGTCAAAGCCCTGGACATCACGGGTGGTGGCGCCGCCAAAGCCGTCCACACCTCGCTGACCAGCCAGGACGTCCTCGACTCCGCCCTGATGCTCCTCGCCAGCCGCACCGTCTCTGCGTTGCTGGCTAATGTCAGAGCAACGACGACGGCCCTCGCCACCTTGGCAGAACAGCATGCGGACACGCTGTGCGTCGGGAGGAGCCTGACGCAGCATGCCCTCCCGTACACGTTCGGGCTCAAGGCAGCACAGTGGTTCCAGGGGGTTGCCGCAGCTTCCCGGCGGTTGGAATCGCTGGAGTTGCCGGTCCAGTTCGGCGGTGCCGGCGGAACGCTTGCTTCCGGGGCAAAGCTGACAGCGGGTTCGGGCACAACGGCCTTCGCTCTCGCGGATGCGCTGGCTGCCCGGCTCGGTCTGGCACCTGCTCCGGCTCCTTGGCACACCAACCGCCTGCCTATCACGTCGTTGGGAGACGGGCTCGCCGCCCTGATCGACTCCTTCGGCAAGATCGCCGCGGACCTGTTGTTCCTCAGCCGCCCCGAAGTAGCCGAACTCGGCGAACCTCTGGCTGCCGGGCGCGGCGTTTCCTCGGCCATGCCGCAGAAGCAGAACCCTGTGCTGTCAGTGCTGGTACGCAGTGCGGCGCTGCAGGCTCCCGGCCTCGCGTCGCAGCTGCACCTCGCAGCGGCCACCTTCAACGACGAACGCCCGGACGGCGCCTGGCACAGTGAATGGCCGGCACTGCGCCAGTTGCTGGCACTGGCCGCCGGTGCGGCCGGCCACGTCCGCGAACTCACGGAAGGCCTGCGCGTTTTCCCTGACGCCATGCGCCGGAATCTGGGGATTTCGGGTCCGCTGCTGCTCAGCGAAGGTGTGGCGGCCGCCGTCGCGCCTCTCCTGGGCGAGGACGGGAAGCAAAAGCTGCAGGCCGTCGTCGACGAAACCCTCACCGTACCTGCCGCAGAGCAGGCGGACACCTACCGCAAGCTGCTTCGTGAGGCCGTGCCGTCGGACAAGCTCTCCGACGCTGAGCTGGAGGCGCTCCTGGACCCCGCGAGCTACCTCGGCGAGGCACGCGAGATCAGCCGCCGGATCCTCGCCGCCTACTCCGATGACACTTCCACGAAAGGAGCCACCCGTGGCTAAGCCGACAGTCAAGGCAGTGCTGCTGTCTCCGCAGCGGGACCTCGGAGCCAAACCGCTCCTGGTGGTTGGCCCGTCGCTGGGCACATCCACCGTGCTCTGGACGGAAACCGCAGCCCTTCTCGGCGATGAGTACGACGTCATCGGCTGGGACCTCCCCGGCCACGGCATCTCGCCGACCACCACCGAAGGGTTTGATGTCGCGGAACTCGCGGACGCCGTCGTCGATCTTGTCGATTCAGTTTCGCCCGGATCAAAGTTCCACTACGCTGGCGTCTCGCTGGGTGGGGCCACCGGGCTGCCGCTCGGCATCAAGCACGGCCACCGGCTCCGCAGCCTGTCCGTCCAGTGCTCCGGACCCAAGCTCGGCACGCCCGAGGGTTGGCTGGAACGCGCGGAAACTGTCCGCAAACTTGGCACGCCGGTGATGATCCAGGGTTCTGCTGAGCGTTGGTTCGGCCCTGGATTCATGGACCGCCAGCCGGAGATCAGCAGCCGGCTCCTGCACGCCCTCCGCGATGCCGACCGCTTCAGCTACTCATTCTGTTGCGAAGCCCTGGCTGCTTTCGATGTCCGCGAGCAGCTCGGGAGCATCACGGTCCCCACGCAGGCGATCGCCGGCGTCGAGGACACTGTGGCACCGCCGTCCATGGCGGAAGAGACCGTTGCCGGGATCCGGGCGGGTGGCGGTTTCGCCGTGGCGGAAGCGCTCGACGGCGTGGGGCACCTGGCTCCGGCTGAGGCACCAGCCGTGGTGGCCGGGCTGATGCGGACCTTCATGAAGGAGAACGGACTGTGAATTCTGTAAACCCCGAGGGCATCGGCGCAGCGCGGAACGGTGCCGTCCAACCGGATGCCACCGCCCAGGACATTTACGACGCCGGCATGGTTGTCCGGCGCGAAGTGCTGGGCGATGCGCACGTGGACCGGGCGAACGCCAACAAGGACTCCTTCACCGAGGACTACCAGGACATGATCACCAGGATCGCCTGGGGTGGCATCTGGACGCGGCCCGGCCTGAGCCGGCAGATGCGTTCCGCGGTCACCCTCACGGCCTTGGTGGCGCACGGTCACTGGGAGGAGCTCGCCATGCATGTCCGGGCGGCCCTCAACAACGGACTCAGCAGGGACGAGATCAAGGAAATCCTGCTGCAGACGGCGATTTATTGCAGTGTGCCGTCGGCCAATTCAGCGTTCAAGACGGCCCAAAAGGTGTTCGCCGAGATCGACGCCTCCTCTGCCGACAGCCCCACCCCCAACTAACTCTTAGTTGGGCAAGCAGAAAGAGAAACCCATGAACCAGGCATTCGTGTACGACGCCGTACGCACGCCCTTCGGTAAGTTCGGTTCCGGCCTTGCCGCTGTCCGTCCCGACGACCTTGCCGCCCACGTGGTCCGCGAGTCCGTGAAGCGGGCGCCCGGGCTGGATGTTGAGCGGATCGACGAGGTGGTGTTCGGCAACGCCAACGGTGCCGGCGAGGAGAACCGCAACGTGGCCCGCATGGCCACGCTGCTCGCTGGCCTGCCGGTCTCGATTCCCGGGACCACCGTCAACCGCCTGTGTGGTTCGTCGTTGGACGCTGCAATCATCGCGTCCCGGCAGATCAACGCCGGCGACGCCGAGCTGATGCTGGTGGGCGGCGCCGAATCCATGTCCCGCGCGCCGTGGGTGCTGCCCAAGACGTCCAAGCCCTACCCCGCCGGCGACATGACCCTGGCGTCCACCACGCTGGGATGGCGGCTGGTGAACCCGGCCATGAACAAGGACTGGACCATTTCCCTGGGCGAGGCCACCGAGCGGCTCAGGGAGAAGTACGGGATCACCCGGGAACGCCAGGATGCTTTTGCGGCTGACTCGCACAACCTGGCCGATGCTGCGTGGAACGAAGGGTTCTACGACAACCTTGTGTCTGCCGTTCCGGGCACGGATCTTGTACGCGACGAAGGCATCCGCGCAGGTTCCTCCGCGGAGAAGCTGGCAGGCTTGAAGACAGTATTCCGGCCTGAGTCTGACGGGCCCGACGGCGGCACGGTCACCGCCGGGAACGCCTCACCTTTGTCCGACGGTGCGTCGGCGGCGTGGATAGGCTCCGAAGCCGCATCCTCGATCCTTGGCCTGGAGCCCTTGGCCCGTATCGCCGGCCGCGGCGCGCATGGCAACGACCCCCAGTTCTTCGGGTACGCCCCGGTGGAGGCAGCCAACAAGGCGCTCGCGAAGGCGGGCATCGGCTGGGACCAGGTGGGCGCCGTCGAACTTAACGAAGCGTTTGCCGCGCAGTCGCTGGCGTGCGTTGATGCGTGGGGGATCGACCCCTCAATCGTGAACCGGCATGGTGGTGCGATCGCCATGGGCCACCCGCTCGGTGCTTCCGGCACTCGCATCCTGGGCACGCTGGCCCGGTCCTTGCAGGCTTCCGGGCAGCGCTGGGGTGTGGCGGCGATCTGCATCGGTGTGGGTCAAGGCCTGGCCGTGGTGCTGGAAAACGTAACCTCTGGTGTTTCGGAAGGAGTCTAAGGGCCATGTTGAATTTCATTGACACTGTTGGCGAGGCCGTGGCCGGGATCAAGGACGGTTCCACGGTGATGATCGGCGGGTTCGGCAATGCCGGGCAGCCGTTCGAGCTGATCGATGCGCTCATGGATTGTGGCGCGAAGGACCTGACCGTGGTGAACAACAACGCCGGCCAGGGTGACCAAGGCCTGGCGCTGCTGATCAAGGAAGGGCGGGTCCGGAAAATGATTTGCTCGTTCCCGCGGCAGTCCGATTCCTGGCACTTCGACGCGAAATACCACGCCGGGGAGATTGAGCTGGAGCTCGTGCCGCAGGGAAACCTGGCCGAACGCATCCGTGCAGCCGGGGCCGGAATTGGCGGGTTTTTCACTCCCACCGGGTACGGCACCACGCTCGCCGAAGGCAAGGAAACCCGGTTCCTCGACGGGAAGTGGCAGGTCTTCGAAACCCCGATCCACGCAGACGTCGCACTGATCAAGGCACTCAAGGCAGACGGCAAGGGCAACCTCGTGTACCGCAAGACCGCCCGTAACTTCGGGCCCATCATGGCCGCCGCCGCAAAGCACACGATTGTCCAGGTTTCGGAGATCGTGCCCACGGGTTCCTTGGATCCGGAGAACGTAGTGACCCCGGGGATTTACGTGAATTCGGTTGTTCGCGTTGGTGCCGTTTCTGAAGGAAAGGTGGCCTGATCATGGGCACGCAGACAAGCATCCAGACGTCCGAGAAGCCCTTGGGACGCGATGAACTCGCCCAGCTGGTTGCCCGTGACATCGCCCCGGGTTCGTTCGTGAACCTTGGCATTGGCCAGCCGACCCTGGTGTCGAACTACCTCACCGAGGACCAGAACATCACCCTCCACACGGAGAACGGGATGCTCGGAATGGGCCCGGCTGCTGAGGGGGACGAGATCGACGGTGACCTGATCAACGCCGGCAAGATCCCCGTCACCGAACTCCCCGGCGCCTCTTACTTCCACCACGCTGACTCGTTCGCGATCATGCGCGGCGGTCACCTGGACATCTGTGTCCTCGGCGCCTTCCAGGTCTCGGCCACGGGAGATCTCGCGAACTGGCACACCGGCGCCCCGGACGCGATCCCCGCCGTCGGAGGTGCCATGGACCTGGCCACCGGAGCCAAGGACGTCTTCGTGATGATGACCTTGCTGACGCGCGAAGGCGTGTCCAAGCTCGTGGAACAGTGCACCTACCCGCTGACCGGCGTCGGCTGCGTGACCCGCGTGTACACGGACAAAGCGGTGTTCCTCACTGGCCCCGAAGGCGTCACAGTCCGTGAAACATTTGGCTGCACGTTCGAGGAAATCCAGGAACTGGTTCCCCTGCCGCTGAAGGCTGCATAGTAGGCCCCGCAAGTCGCACCGCTCCCGTTGTGGGGCCCGCTCTGCAGGGTATTTCGCGCGTGAACCCCGCAGAGCAGGCCCCGCAACGCACCCTAGGATTGGTAACCATGACCGATTCCGCAGTAACCCCTCAGGCCAGCGACCAGTATGTCCAGTCACTGGCCCGCGGGCTCGCCGTGATCCGGGCGTTCGACGCCAACAACCCCGTGATGACACTCAGCGAAGTCGCTGCCCGTACGGACCTGACGCGAGCCACGGCCCGGCGCTTCCTGCACACCCTGGTTGAGCTCGGCTACGTCCGCACCGACGGCAAAACCTTCGCGCTCACGGCCAAGGTGTTGCAGCTGGGCTACTCCTACCTGTCGGCACTCTCCCTTCCGCAATTGGTGCAGCCCCACCTCGAGCAGCTCAGCCTGAAGCTGGGGGAGTCCACCTCTGCCGCGGTTCTGGACGGTCCGGACATCTTCTACGTGGCACGCGTTGCTACCCGCCGGATCATGAACGTCGGCATCACGGTCGGCACCCGATTTCCGGCGTATGCCACGTCCATGGGTCGCGTCCTGCTCGCCGGATTGCCGCCAGCCAAGCTTGAGGCCTACCTTTCGACGGCGGAACTCACCCCTCTCACACCGCGGACCGTCGCCAGCGTGCCAGACTTGAGGGCCGCCGTCGAGCGTGTCCGTACGCAAGGCTGGTGCCTGCTCGATCAGGAGCTCGAACTCGGGCTGATGTCCATCGCGGCGCCCGTGTTTAATCACAACAACGGCGACAACGTCGCGGCCATCAACGTGTCATTGCAAGCCCAGGCGGTTGCAGCGCAGCAGGACCCGGAGAAGTACCTTGAATCCGTGCGGCAGGAAGTCGTGGCCGCGGCCAACGCCATCTCACAGGACGTCTCCGCGAAGCACTGAAGCTACTTCCGGATCGCCGCCAACCGCGTTTCCAGGATCCGCCGGATCATCGAGTCGGGCACAGGATTGTCCGCGGAAAACCGCAGTGTGCCGGGAGACCACGAATATCCACCCAGCTCCTCCGACATCTCCGGCAGGATCTGCCCGCTGAACGGGTACAGGGCCAGGTGCTTCCTGGTTTCCATGACACTCACAAAGCCTTTGCCGTCCACCAGCAGCGCGGGCATGCCGTAGCTGACTCCTTCTTCGGCGTCGGGGGCCAACTCGCGGGCGATCCCAACGATCCGTTCCAGGATGGCGCGGTTGTCGGCGTTAACACTCTCCAGGTATTCAGTGACGGTTCCCATAGGGACATGGTTCACCCAAGAAGACCTGGATGCCACACTTGGGGCATGAGCCCACTCGTCAGTGGTACGTGGAGTCCAGTCGACCAAGACCGCGCCAGGGGTAAAGCCGCCCGGGAGGCCTTGCCGCGGAGTGCCCAGGGAAAGTTCTCGACGCCGGACCGCAGCCCGGTATCGATTCTTGAGGAGCAGCACGCCTCCCGATTGCCGCACCTTGTTCCCGTGCGGGTTGGGCGAATGCTGCAGACGCCCTTCGCCTTCTTCAGGGGAGCCGCCGCCGTGATGGCCGGTGACCTGTCCACGGAGGCGACTACCGGGCACCAAGTGGTGGCTTGCGGCGACGCCCATTTGGCCAACTTCGGTTTGTACGCGTCTCCCGAGCGCCGCTTGGTATTCGACCTCAACGACTTCGACGAGGTCTTCCCGGCGCCATGGGAATGGGACGTCAAGAGGCTCACCGCGAGTATCTGGCTGAGCGGACGCAACAGCGGCCACTCTGAGGAACAATGCCAAACGGCTGCTGAAGCTTCGGCGAGGGGGTACCGGGTGGCGATGCGGAGGTTGTTCGAGGGTACGGCAGCAGAGAGGTACTACTTCCACGTCGATATGGACGTGCTCATGGCAACCATGTCGTCCGGGAGGCTTTCCAGGAAAAACATCCTGGAGAAGGACGTCGAGAAGGCCAAGAGGCGGACCTCCGAACAGGTTCTGGCCAAGATGACTACGGAGACGGTCCAGGGGGAGCGGAGGATCGTCGACCAGTGGCCGTTGGTCTACCACCCTGAAACTACGACGCTGGATCGGGTGAGCGCACTTTTTGACCAGTATCGGGATTCGTTGCGCGCCGATACTGCAGTGCTGGTAAGCCAATACCGGCTGGTGGACGTAGCGTTGCGGGTGGTCGGAGTGGGTAGCGTCGGAACCCGTTGCTGGGTGATCCTGATGCTGGGCCCATCGGAGGAGCCCTTGTTCCTGCAAGCAAAAGAGGTGCAGCGCTCCGTGCTGGAGAGTCACGGAGGCTCCCGACCATCCTCAGATGTTGTCCGGTTGCTGACCAGCTTCGGCCAAGGCTACCGAACCGTGGCTGGCCAGAGGATCATGCAGGCACAATCCGATCCGTTCCTCGGATGGGTGGGCAACGCGGTGGAGGCCGATGGTCAGCCTCGGGACTACTTCGTCCGTCAATTCCGCGACATGAAGGGGTCCTTCGCCGTGGATCAGTTGGGCCCGGGGGCCCTGGCCGACTATGCCCAGCTTTGCGGGGGTGTGCTCGCCCGCGCCCACTCCCAGACTCCCGGCACCGCATTCATCGCGGGCTACCTCGGCCGCTCAGAGCTGTTCGAAAAAGCAATGGGGGGATGGGCGAGACACTACGCTGACCAGACCGAGAAGGACCATGCGGAGTTGGCACGCGCAGTCCGCGCGGGCCGCCTCGGTGCCGAAAACGGCATCTGAACCCGCACGTCCCACAGACTTGGCCTTCCGGGCTTAGCGTTCCGGAATCACCGCGATGCCCTGGATTTCGATCAAGGCCTCTTTCTGCCACAGCCGCGTGACGCCGATGCCGGCCATGGCCGGGTACTGCGATCCGGCCATTTCACGCCAGATGCGTCCGATTTCGCGGCCGTTGGCCATGTAGTCGTCCACGTCCGTGAGGTAGATGGTCACGCTGACCAGGTCCTCAGGCTGACCGCCGGCCTCGCGCAGGGTAGTCAGCACGTTGGTGAATGCCTGCGTGAACTGTTCCACGATGCCGCCGGGAACGATGTTCATGTTCTTGTCCAGCGCGGTTTGTCCGCCCAGGAACACGGTGTTGCCGGCCAGAATGCCGTGCGCAAAGCCCGATGGCTTGGGCAGGGACTCCGGGTTGATCGTCTGGTGGCTCATGCTGTTCCTCCTCGTAATGGCAACTGCAAAAACTTTTGGAAAGCCTCTGTGCAGATCATTTCTGCCGTGCTACGTTGAGCATATGTGACGATCGTAAAAAAGTCGACACATCGAAAAATCTCGAAGGGAACCAGCAATGAAACTTGCCACCTTGCGCACGGCAAACGGAGGTACGACGGCGGCACTCGCCACGGGCGCCGACTCTTACCTGGCGCTTCCGGCCGGCGATGTGGGCGCACTCCTGGGCCAGGCCAACTGGCGGGCCGTGGTGGAAGCTGCGGACGGAGCGGCCATCAGCAACCCGGATTTCGCACCGCTGTTGCCAAACGCCGGCAAAGTGATCTGCTGCGGCCTGAACTACGGTGACCACATCCAGGAGATGGGCCGTGAACTCCCCCAGTACCCCACCCTGTTCGCCAAGTACGCGGACACCCTGGTGGGTGCCAACGACGCTGTAGAAGTCCAGGGCAGCGGCCGCGTCGACTGGGAAGCCGAGCTCGCCGTCGTCGTTGGTTCTGAGCTGTTCCACGCCGATGAGGACCAAGCCCGGCAGGGCATCGCAGGATATACGGTGGCGAACGACGTCTCCATGCGCGACTGGCAGAACCGGACGCTGCAGTGGTTCCAAGGCAAGGCGTGGGACCGTACGACTCCCGTTGGTCCGGTCATGGTCACAGCGGACGAAGCCGGAGAGCATTTCCAGGTCCGCGGCTACGTCAACGGGGAACTGGTGCAGGACGGCAACACCAGCACGCTGGTCTTTGGCCCCGCACAGCTGCTCTCCTACATTTCACAGTTCACCATCCTGCGTCCCGGCGACCTGGTGCTGACGGGAACGCCCGGGGGAGTGGGTATGGGGATGACTCCGCCGCGCTTCCTGGCGGACGGCGACACCCTGGTGACCGAAATCGATGGAATCGGCCGGTTGGAGAACCAGTTCCGGATCCACGCACACGCTGAAGCAACCGTCTAACAACAAAGGAGAAATCCCATGAGCCAGACCACCACCGAATACCGCCTCGAAGGCGACAACTCCATCTACGCCCAGCCCGACGGCAAGGTAGTACCGGTCGTTACCCGCGCCGGTGCCGAGGACACAAACACCGCACAGTCAGGCGACTGCATCCGGGTTTCCGGCGTCAGCATCCAGCACACCCCGGCAACCAAGATCTGGTTCGGCCAGGTATCCAACACCCCCGGGTACCGCTCCCTCCCGCACCACCACGGCGAGGCTGAGACCGGCGGCTACGTCCTCCGCGGCCACGGCCGCATCTATTTCGGCGAGAACTACTCCGAGTTCATCGACATGAAGGCCGGCGACTGGGTGTTCGTGCCGCCATTCATGCCCCACGTCGAAGCCAACATGTCCATCACCGAAGAACTCGTCTGGTTGACGGCTCGCACGCCGGAAAACCTCGTGGTCAACCTCGAGGACGTCCCGGACGAAACCCTCGCCGACTACCGCCGGGCATAAGCAATGATCACTGGAATCCTTACGTCGGAGACGTTCCTTAAGGCCGTGGAGCTCACCCCCGTGGCCGCAGAGGTCTTCGACGAAGCGTATGAAGCAACCACCCAGTACGTGCCGTGGCCAAAAGCCTATGGTGGAGACATGGTGGCGCAGGCTGCGGCTGCGATGATGCGCTCGGTGGATGCTGACAGGCAACTCCACTCGATGCACAGCTACTTCATGCGCCCGGTGGATATCGGCTCCAGCGTCCGTTACGAGGTGGAGCGCTTGCGCGATGGGCGCGGGTACTCCACCAGGACAGTGCGCGGCTTCCAGAACGGCAAACCCGTCTACGCCGCCATGGGTTCCTTCCAGGTTCCCGAGGACGGTCCGGACTTCCAGCCCCAGGCTCCTGCCGCCGTCGAGCCTGAATCGCTGCGGACAGCAGCGGAGGCGCTGGACGGCGTGGACGGCAAGGCAGCTGAGTACTGGTCCACGGGCCGCAGCTTCGACATGAGGCATATTCCCGGTCCGGTATATATCGAGCTGGAAGGCGGCTCTGCACCTCAGCAGGCCATTTGGGTGAAGGCTTTCGACGCCCTGCCTGACGACGCCGACCTCCACCGGACGGCTCTTGCCTACGTGTGCGATTACACCATCCTGGAGCCCCTGCTCCGGGTCAACGGACTCAATTGGTCCAGCCCCGGACTCGCTACCGCGTCCCTGGACCACTCCATGTGGTTCCACCGGGACGGCCGCGCCGACGACTGGGTTCTCTACGCCCAGGACGCGATCTCCGGCCAGAGCAACAGGGGCCTCGCCATGGGCCGCTTCTTCGACCGGGAAGGAAGGCTCCTTGCCACGGTTGCCCAAGAAGGCATGATCCGGGCTGGCGCCTAGCAACTTCCCACCTCCCCAACCACCAGCTTCAACGACGCACCACTGAAAGGAACGGCCATGAGCATGACGCCATCGGCCCACGTGGACACGTTCACCCGCGACCACCTGCCGCCCGCCGACACCTGGCCGGCGCTTGAATTCACTCTTCCTGAACTCCAATACCCTGAGCGGCTCAATGCTGCCGCGGTGCTGATCGACGACGCTGTCGAACAGTTCGGCTCAGACCGTCCCGCCCTGTGGACACCCGATGGCTCCGTCTGGACCTATGGCCAGCTCCAGACGCGTTCCAACCAGGTGGCGCAGGTCCTCACCGAAGATCTCGGTGTTGCTCCCGGCAACCGTGTGCTGCTGCGCGGCCCCAACAACCCGTGGATTGTTGCAGCGTGGCTGGGTGTCCTGAAAGCAGGCGCCGTGGTGGTCACCACCATGCCCATGCTGCGATCCACCGAGGTTTCCACGCTCATCCAGCTCACCAAGCCCGTAGTGGCCATTTCGGACCACCGGTTCGTGGATGAACTCGCGATCGCCGCCGGGAATGACGTCACCGTCCTGACCTATGGAGCCGGCAACGGGTTCGACGACGACGGCGACCTCGCCTCCCGCTGCGGGCACAAGAGCGGGAAGTTCACGGCTGTGGACACGGCCGCCGACGACGTTGCGCTGTTGGGTCCGACGTCCGGCACCACGGGGGTGCCGAAGGTGACCATGCACTTCCACCGGGACATCCTGGCCAACGCCGACACCTTCGCCCGGTACATCCTTCAGCCCACCGCGGACGATGTCTTTGCCGGTTCGCCTCCGCTGGCCTTTACCTTTGGGCTTGGGGGGCTGGTGGTCTTCCCGCTGCGGTTTGGCGCGTCATCGCTCCTGACCGAGAAGGCCGGACCCGTTGAACTGGCCGAGCACGCCTCGAAGGCCGGGGCCACGATCCTTTTCACGGCACCCACGGCCTACCGCGCCATCCTCAAGGAGAAGCGCGGGGACCTCCTGCGTAGCCTGCGGATTGCCGTTTCGGCCGGTGAGCATTTGTCCAAGGAAACCTGGGAAGCCGTACACCAGGCCACCGGGCTGCGTTTGGTCAATGGAATCGGTGCAACTGAGATGCTGCACGTTTTCATTTCCGCTGCCGGTGACGACATCCGCCCCGGGACCACGGGCCGTGCAGTACCGGGGTTCCGGGCGACCATCCTGGACAACGACGGCAACGAGGTTGGCCCAGGCAGCGTCGGACGGCTGGCAGTGATTGGTCCTACGGGATGCCGCTACCTGGACGATCCCCGGCAGGCGAACTACGTGGTGAACGGCTGGAACGTCACAGGTGACACGTTCGCCATGGACGCCGACGGGTACTTCACCTACCAGGCACGTTCGGACAACATGATCGTGTCCTCCGGCTACAACATCGGAGCTCCGGAAGTCGAAACCGCCATCGACCAGCACCCGGACGTGGTGGAAAACGCGGTCATCGGAATTCCGGATGAGGAGCGCGGCAGCATCGTCTGCGCGTTTGTGGTCCTCCGCGACGGCGTCGAAGGAGACGCCGCCAAGCGCAAGGAAATCCAGGACTTCGTCAAGCAGACCATCGCCCCGTACAAGTACCCGCGCGATGTCCGTTTCGTCACCGAACTCCCGCGCAATCCCAGCGGAAAACTTCAGCACTTCAAGCTCCGCGACGGCCTCCTGAAGCCGGACGCTGCGGCAGACGCTGACAAGAACGTACAACTTACCCCTGCCGGCCAGAGCCAGGCCTGAGAAGGAGCAACACCATGAAAATCGCAATCGTTGGAGGCGGCCCGGGCGGCCTGTACTTCGCAGCACTGATGAAGCAGCTGGATCCGTCCCACGACATCACCCTTTGGGAGCGCAACGCTGCCAGCGACACCTTCGGTTTCGGCGTCGTGTTTTCCGATGAGACCCTGGGCGGCATCGGCAACGCCGATCCTGTGGTGGCTGAATACATGAGCCGTCGTTTTGCCCGCTGGTCGGACATCGACATCCACTTCGGCGGCGAGACGATCACCGTTGGCGGCCAGGGCTTCGCTGCCATGAGCCGCAAGGAACTCCTGGAGCTGCTGCAGCGCCGCTGCATCGAACTCAACGTGGACGTTCGGTTCAGCACGGTGGCTCCGCCGGTGGAGGAGCTCGAAGCCAATTACGATCTGGTCCTTGCGGCCGACGGCATCAACTCGCAGATCCGCGCCAAGTACGCCGACGCGTTCCAGCCGGATCTGGACCCCCGCAGCAACAAGTTCATGTGGCTCGGCACCAACCAGGTCTTTGAAGCCTTCAAGTTCTTCGTGAAGGAAACCGAGTGGGGCGTCATGCAGATCCATGGCTACCCGTACTCGGATGAGGGCTCCACCTTCATCGTGGAGATGCACCAGGATGTTTGGCACGCCGCCGGCTTTGACGAGACCGCCAACGAGGTCTTCCCTCCCGGTGTTTCCGACGAAAAGTCGATTGCCAAGATCCGCGAAATCTTCGCCGAAGAGCTGGACGGGTACGACGTCCTGACCAACAACTCCAAGTGGATCAACTTCACTACGGTCCGGAACCAGAGCTGGCGCAAAGACAACGTGGTGCTCCTGGGCGATGCCGCCCACACGGCACACTTCTCCATCGGCTCCGGCACCAAGCTGGCCATGGAAGATTCCCTCGCGTTGGCGGCCTGCCTGCACGAGCACCCCACGGTGCAGGAAGCCTTGGAAGCCTACGAAACCGAACGTCGGCCCGTGGTGGCATCCACGCAGCGCGCAGCCCAGGCATCCCTGGAGTGGTTCGAGCGCATCGGCCAGTACAAGGACCAGGACCCCACCCAGTTCGCGTTCAACCTGCTCACCCGCAGCCGCCGCATCACCCAGGAAAACCTGCGCCTCCGCGATCCCGAATTCGCCGACGCCGTGGACCGCGACTTCGCTTCGTCGCAGGGACTCGCAGAGGTTGCCCCGGCCATGTTCCAGCCGTTCCGCATTGGCGGCCTCGAGCTGAAGAACCGCATCGTGGTCTCCCCGATGGACATGTATTCAGCCACGGACGGCGTTCCCGGTGACTTCCACAAGGTCCACCTGGGCTCCAAGGCCCTGGGTGGTGCCGGGCTGGTCATGACCGAGATGGTCTGCGTCTCGGAAACCGGCCGGATCACCCCCGGTTGCACCGGCCTCTACACGGATGCCCAGCGCGATAGCTGGAAGGAGATCGTTGACTTCGTCCACGGCCGTTCCACCGCCAAGATCGGCGCGCAGTTGGGTCACTCCGGCCGCAAGGGCTCCACCAAGCTCATGTGGGAGGGCATCGACCAGCCGCTTGAGTCCGGCAACTGGACCGCCGTCGGCCCTTCTGCCTTGCCGTACAGCGCCGAAAACCAGACGCCTGTGGAACTGGACCGTGCTGGGATGGACGCCATCAAGGCCGAATTCGTCGCTTCTGCCGTCCGTGCCGAGGAGGCCGGCTTCGACCTCCTTGAAATCCACGCAGCCCACGGCTACCTGCTCTCCTCCTTCCTTTCGCCGGTGTCCAACCAGCGGACCGACGAATACGGCGGCAGCCTGGAGAACAGGCTGCGGTTCCCCTTGGAAGTGTTCGACGCCGTTCGCGCGGTGTGGCCTGCCGGCAAGCCGATGACGGTACGCATCTCCGCGACCGACTGGATCGAGGGCGGCAACACCTCCGATGATTCCGTGGCGATCGCGAAGGCGTTCGTTGAGCACGGCGCCGCGGGCCTGGATGTCTCCACCGGCCAGGTCGCCAAGGAAGAGAAGCCCGCGTTCGGTCGCAGCTACCAGACCCCGTTCGCCGACCGCATCCGTCAGGAAGTCGCCGCTCCGGCAGGCGTGGCAGTGATCGCCGTCGGCGCCATCTCCAGCTACGACGACGTCAACTCCATCCTCCTCGCCGGCCGTGCGGACCTCATCGCGCTCGGCCGCACGCATCTCTACGATCCCCAGTGGACCCTGCACGCTGCGGCTGAACAGGAATACCAGGGCCCGGGCGCCCAGTGGATTCCGCAGTTCCGCGCCGGACGCCGCAAGCCGCCGAGCTCACGCACCGACGCCGTCCGTCCGCGTCTGTCGCTGCTCAAGGAAGTGGACATTGAAGAGGCCACCACGCACCTTCGTTGGACTCCCCGGTCCGACGCAGCATCGGTCCTGGTGAAGTAGTCATGGCAACCGCACCCGTCAATGACTGGAATGTACCCACTAAAACAACCGGCCTGGTATTGTTTTGCTGCTGGATCGCGATCCTCGCAGAGGGATACGACGTCGGAGTCCTCGGCGCAGTGCTCCCGGCCCTGGCTGAGTACAAGGAATGGAACCTCTCGCCGCTGGCACTGGGCGGATTAGGTTCATATGCCCTGATCGGCATGCTTATTGGAGCGCTCTTCATCGGCACCCTGAGTGACCTGGTGGGCCGCAAGAGGATGCTGTTGGCCTCCATGGTCATCTTCACGCTCACCCAGGCAGGCGCAGCGTGGGCACCTACACCGGAACTGTTCGGCCTGTTCCGCCTGATCGGCGGCTTGGGTATGGGCGGTGTCATCCCCGTGGCGGCGGCATTGACCATCGAATACTCGGCCCCGAACAAGCGCTCCTTCAACTACGGGCTCATGTACTCCGGGTACTCCCTGGGCATCGTAGTGGCGGCCCTTGCTGCCTTGTTCGTGCTCCCGATCGGTGGGTGGCGTGCAGTGATCGCCATCGGCGCCGCGCCCGTGGTGCTGCTCCCCATCATCTGGAAGTTCCTCCCCGAGTCCCTCGAATACCTTGAGTCCAAGGGGCGACGGGCTGAGGCCAAGGCGCTGGCGGCCAAACTGCAGATCTCCGACTACCGGCCGGTGGTTCCTGCCGCTCCCGTGCCCGGCGCCCAGGCGGAACCGTGGTGGAGGACGATCACCACGATGTTCTCCCGAAAGTACCTGCGCTCTACGGTCTTCTTCTGGATTTCCCTGTTCCTGGGCCTGCTGCTGGTTTACGGCCTGAACACGTGGCTGCCCAGCATCATGAAGAAGGCCGGTTATGACCTCGGCTCGTCGCTGACATTCCTGCTGGTCTTCAGCCTGGCTTCCGCGATCGGTGGCCTGCTTCTGGGCCGGGCCGCGGACAAGTACGGCAAGAAGCTCATCCTGGTGGTGTTCTACATTCTGGGCGGCCTTGGCATCATGCTGTTGGTCTTCCCCAACACCATGGTGGTCAACCTGCTCTTCGTGGCCTTCGCTGGTATTGGGTCAATCTCAACCTCTCTGGTTTTGACCGGCTACATCGCCGATTACTACCCGTCGAAGGTCCGTGGAACGGCAACCGGCTGGGCGTTAAGCTTCGCCCGGCTTGGTGCCATCTCGGGACCGTTGATCGGTGGCTGGATTGCCGGCTCGAAGCTGCCCTTCGAGGCGAACTTCGCGATCTTCGCCGGTATCGCAGTGCTGGCGGCCGGTGCGGTGGCGTTGATTCCCAAGCCACAACCTGAGGTGCCGGTATCCGCCGTCGACGTCGACCCCGACGACGCCGCAGTCAGCGCCCGTTAGGAACATCGTGGAAAGGCTTCCGGAGGCGTGCGTCGAGCGAACGGTGGAATGGGTGGACACCGACGCCTCCGGACACCAGCACAATTCGGCCATTCTGCGCTGGGTGGAAGCCGCCGAAGCTGAACTCTTCCGGTCACTGGACCTGCCGGAGTATTTCCCCAGCGCGCCCAGGGTCCAGCAGGTCATCAATTACAAAGCCAAGCTGTGGTTCGGCCAGCGCATCACCGCGACGGTGAAGATCAGCGCGCTGGGGCGCACCTCGCTCACCATGGCATTCGAGGTGACGTCCGACGGCGGGGACGTGGCGGCTTTCGGTACGGTCACCACCGTCCACGTACCCAGCGGAGCCACCTCAGCGGAACCGTGGCCGGAGCACTTCGTCCGCAGGATCACCGCGCGGGATGGCACTTAATGACAATGCCAGGGCCCCGGATTGTCATTTAGTGCCATCTCGGCGGGGGATTTTGGAGCCTTAGCGGAGACCCTTCAGGATGTTCTTGGGCCGCTGCATCTCACCATGCTTGGCGCCGAGGATGATGACCCAGGCCGCGAATGCGGGGATGGCCCACTGCAGAGCCTTCAGCTGGGTCTGGGCTGACTTGAGTTCGTCGGAAGCGCCCGCGCGGGGCTCGGTGGCTCCTTCTGCGCCCTCTTCGGAGAGCTCATCGACCTTCTTGCCAACAACGCCCGCGTAGAGCGTGACGGCAGCTCCGGCCAATGTCACCACGGTCTTGTAGATGGTGTTGGCGGCGACGCTGTCCTGCTTCGCGATCCTGCCCTTGTTCTCCCAAGCGATTGCCAGGTCTGAGGCGAGGTGCCCGGCGAAGGCTGCTGTCTGCACAGGAGCCCACTTGCCCCAGCCCTTGCTCGACAACCGGGTACGCTCCGTGGGATCTTTGGCTTCCGCGGCGGCTCCATTCAGCCCAATGGCCCCCATCAGTGAGCCGCCGAACCAGGCCGCGGCCGTAAGGTCGTGAATGGAGCGTGCTACCAGGTTTCCTGCCATGATGTGCTTCCTATCGTTTGAACGGAAAGATCTCTCCGGGGCAGTAACAGCCCTGGAACAGCGTCCGTCTATAGTAAGCATGCTTAGTATGGCTCGGCTAGTCTCGGGCGAGGTGCGGCGCCGACCTATGATGAACTGGACTGGCGCCCAATGCGGGGCGCGGAAATGAGGATCCTTCCGATGTTCGCCGTCCCGGCACCCCCGGTGCGCCACCAACAGCTGCTCGTTACCATTTTCGGGCTCTATGGTCGGAACGCAGGTGATGCCCTGCCGGTGTCCGCGCTGATTTCCATGTTGGGCTCACTCGGCTACGACGCTCCGGGCGTGAGGTCCTCTGTCTCCAGGCTCAAGGCAAAAGGCGTGCTGAAGAGCGTTCGCGAAGGCGGGATTGCCAAATACAAAATCTCGGAGTCGGTCAGCGACGTGTTCCGCGAAGGTGACCGCCGGATCTTCGCCCCTGAGCAGCCTGCGCCGGTGGATACCTGGGTGCTGGCCGTTTTCTCGGTGCCTGAGTCCATGCGGAACCGGCGGCATCAACTGCGTTCAGCGTTGTCTGGCTTGGGCTTCGGCTCGGTGGCCAACGGCGTGTGGATAGCGCCGGCCCACAAACTTGAGCAGGCCAAGGAGCGTCTCACTGCCAATGGTTTGATCGAGTTCGTGGACCTGTTCCGGAGCGACTACGTCTTTGATGGACCCATGCGCCCCAAAATCTCCGAGTGGTGGGACCTCAAGGAACTTGATGAACAGTTCACCGAGTTCCTTGGACTCTATGGGAACGCGGAGCAGCAATGGATTGAGCGCGTGGGCGAGGACCCGAACGTTGCCCTGGCCCAGTCCACAGAGGAGTTGCGGCGTGACGCGTTCCGCTACTACATCCCCATGCTGACTATGTGGCGCCGGTTTCCATACCGGGACCCGAACCTGCCGACGGATTACCTGCCGCCAGAATGGCACGGCCCGGCTGTCCGCAGGACTTTCCAGGCCGTGCATCGCCTGGCCGCGCCCTTGGCTGCCGCCCATGCGCACGAGATCATCGCCGAAGCGCTGGACCCGGCAGCGGCCTGACTATTCGCTGGTTCGCGGTGCGTCGATGAGGCCGAACACCTCTCCTTGTGGACCCCGCACCACGGCCATGCGTCCCAGCGGGCTGTCCGTGACCGGTTCCAGGAGTGTCGCACCCAGTTCCACAGCCCGGGTGGCAGAGCCCTCCACAAAGTCGCTGGCGAACCAGGTCATCCAATGGTTGGGTGTGGTCCCGGAGAGCCCGGTGTCATGGTGGACCCCTGCTACTTCGCGGCCATCCAGGGGCCTCCGGATAGTGGAGTAGACCAAGCCATCCTCCGTAACGTCCTGGTAGCTGACGTCGAAGACTCCGGAGTAGAAAGCGCGGGCCGCTGCGTAGTCGCGGGTATGGAGCTCGTTCCAGCACAGTGCGCCGTGCTCGTTGACCCGCTCCGCGCCGATGTGGTTGCCTGCCTGCCAGACTCCGAACACTGCGCCGGCGCTGTCCACGGCCAAGGCTATGCGGCCGGAGTCCGTGACGTCGAACGGCTGCGCAATCAGCTGTCCACCCGCTGCGCTGATCTTCTTCGCGGTGACGTCAACATCGTCCGATGCGAGGAACGTTGTCCACGTGGTGGGCATGGACGGATCCTGCTTGGGGCCCAGTCCTGCCACGGCACGCCCGCCAACACAGGCCAGGACATAGCCGCCCGCGTCCTGGTCACCGGAGATGAAATCCCAGCCGAACAGGCCAGAATAGAAGGATTTCGCCGCTTTGGGATCATTTGCGCCCAGGTCCACCCACATGGGGGTTGCTGCAGGCCAGCTCGAGATTCGTGTGGACATGGGACTCCTCGCGTAGGGGCTTTTAGGGCGAAGCTGCCTCCCCGTAAGCCCATGCGCCGGGCCTGACGGAGAGGCAGCCACCCATAATGTGCGCGCCGCCGCCGATTCGTGACACCGTTTCGCCGTCCTTTTTTCGGCCTCCAGGGGGCCAATTGCCGGAACCAAAAGCACCCATGACAAAAGGCGGCGGGCAAGCATCAGCTGCTTGCCCGCCGTCGTGCGTAACGGGTTTAGACGGTGCGGGTTGCCTTAGCGAGGTTCTCGCGGAGTTCGTCCGCATTCTGCCGTATGACGTAGGCGGGGCGGTCGCGCTCGACGCGCCAGCTGTCTTCCAGCGGGCCGATGTTGACGGTGTCGAAGCCAAATTCGTCGTAGAGCCTGGTGACAAGTTCTGCGGCTTCGGGGAAGTCGCTGGCGGTCGCCAGGGCGCGGCGGTTCGGCGTCCCGGCGGGTGTGCCGTCAGTGGTGATGTCCTTGGCAAAGATGTGGTTGAAGCCCTTGGCTACCTTGGAGGTGGGGAGGTGCTTCTGGAGGAGGCCTGATGTGGTTGCTTCGCCGTTGTCCAGCTCGGGGATACGGCCGTCGCGCTCCCAGTAGTAGTTGTTCGTGTCGATGACCACCTTGCCCTCAAGCGGCTCCGTGGGGATGCTCTGGTAGTTCTTCAAGGGAACGGTCACGACGGCGAAGTCGCCTGCCGCTGCTGCTTCGGCTGCCGTGGCGGCCCGGGCCCTCGGCCCAAGTTCCGCGACCAGATCGCCCAGCGTCTCGGGGCCCCGCGAGTTGCTGATCACGACGTCGTAGCCCAGTTCCACGGCCTTGCGTGCAACCTGGCTGCCAATGTGTCCTGCACCGATGATTCCAATTGTTGTCATGTAGGTGCCAACAAGATGTTGCAGGCGCGTATTTCCCGCGTTACGCCACATTTCTTAGGTGCCCTATACTAAGTAGTCTTACTATGCATTTCATCGATGACGAGGAGGTTGGCGTGGCCGGGCACTTGGAGATGGTTGAAACGCCCGACGGGGGATATCGGATTCTGATGGTGGACGGCAGTGACGCCCTCATGGGTCTCTCAAAGCGGTTCTCTTCGGTGGATGAGGCGGTGGAAGGCGTGGAGGCCATACGGGAAGTGGCCGGCACTGGGCTGCTGCGGCAAGCCTCTTCTGATCGGTACGCGGTACTGATGCTGGAAGAGCCCGCCATTGATTCGGCGCTCGCGGCGCAAGGTACCCGCACGGCATCGGAAGTGGTGGGTTGTGGCAGCTGAGGTGAAGTCCCAAAAGAAGCGCGCAGTCCTCTTTGATGTGGACGGTACGCTGATCGATTCCAGCTACTTCCATGCAATGGCCTGGTGGCAGGCGTTCAGGCGCGAAGGGCTGGACATCGAAATGTCGGCCATCCACCGCCGCGTAGGCATGGGAGGCGACAAGCTGATCCAGAGCCTGGTCCCGGACTGCACCGACGAAATGCAGGAAGACTTGAAGTCGGCCCACGGTGCCGTATTTTCGACGTTCTGGCCGACGCTCCGGCCCTTCGATTCCGCGCGTGACCTTCTGGCGGCATGCTCCAACGCCGGTCTTGCGGTCGGCTTGGCATCATCGGCGCAGGAACGCGACCTCGACGTGAGCCGCCACCTCCTCGACGCAGGTTCCTCCATCGACGCCTGGACCAGCTCAGATGACGCCGAGGAAAGCAAGCCCGCCCCGGACATCCTGATGGCCTGCCTGGAGAAGCTCGGCGTGGACCCCGAGGATGCCGTCTTTGTTGGCGACGCCGTGTGGGACGTGAAGGCCGGCGCTGCGATCGGGGTGCCGGTGGTCGCCCTGACCTGCGGTGGAATCAGCGAAGCGGAACTGCGGGACGCAGGAGCCTCGGAAGTCTACGACAATCCGCAGCAACTGCTGGAACACTTGGAGACGAGCCTTATTGGGAAGTTGAGCGGCCGGGCCAGTTGAGCAGCCGGGCCAGCTGACCGCCAGAATCACCTGACCGGCAGGGGGCGCCTGGCTCCTTGGGGCGAGGCGCCCCGCCCGGTTACCGGACGTCGTCGTGCTGGATGCCTTTGTCCCGACCGCGGCGGTTGCGCAGCGTCCAGATGATGAGCGCGATGATGATGACGGCGGCTACCCCAGCGAGGACCCACGGAACAACGTCTGTCCGGGTTTGCTGTTGCTGGCCGGTTTCGCTGGTGCCGGGGTTGGCCGGTCCTGTGCCCGCTGGGTTTGGAGCGTCGGACGTTGGCTCCGCCGTGGGGGTTGCGGTGGAAGGGCCGGTTGGGTTGCTCGGCTCGGGTGATGGGCTCTGCGTGGTTGCGGCAACGCTACCCTGAAGGCTCGTGGCCGCGTTCGCGGCTCCCGCGGTGGAGGCGGCGGTGCCGGCGAAAAGGGTCACTGCCAAGGCGGTCATAGCTACTCTGCGAAGCATCTTCTTCTCCTGGGGTAGGGCCTGTTCGTAAATTCTCGCAGTAGTAAGCATACTGATTAAATCGCAGTCCGAGGGGTACCGGGTGTCGCCCGTTCAGGTCCGGGCGACACCCAACACGCGGTCCTAGCGGTTCAACTTGTCGGCATCCGGTTCCGGGTCGCCGATGTGGCCCGGTGCGTTGGCGGCAAGGACGCGCTGCACGAACGCGCTGTACTCCTCCATGTAGTGCCGCAGGAGGCCTGCGGTGCCTTCGTCCTTAACGGAACCGTCGTCGTCGTAAGCGTCCGCGACAAAACGGATGTAAGCCTCCGGTGCGTTCAACTGCGGCGCGTCCAGGAAGCTCAGCACGCTCCGCATCGAGGACTGCATCACCGCAGTGCCGATGCCGCCCGGCGACGCTCCGATGATTCCGGTGGGCTTCCGGGCGAAGGAATTGGTGCCCCACGGGCGGGAGCCCCAGTCGATGGCGTTCTTCAGCGCGCCCGGAATGGAGCGGTTGTACTCCGGCGAGACGAACAGGATGCCGTCCGAGGCCCCGATGGCATCCTTCAACGCCTTGCCGGCGGGCGGAAAGTCGTCGTCGTAGTCGGAGCTGTAGAGGGGGAGGTCCTTGATTTCGATCTCATGGAACTCGAGTTCCGGCGGCGCCACGCTGATCAGCGCCTTGGAGAGGGTCCGGTTGATGGAGGTACTTGAAAGACTTCCTACGAAATAGCCGATTTTGAACGTGTCCATAGCGGCGTTCCTTCCCGACGGCACGGCCGGAACCGGCTCGTCGACGGTGTGGTGGCTGGTTGCCACCAGCTTCCACCGACCCTAGTGGACTTGTGCACATAGCGCAGCCCCCTACTCCCGCCCGGACCCTTGCGGTCATAGACTCATGCCAACTGGTTTCTGGCGAGTTCCGGAGAGGGGTGGCGTTGAAAGCAGGGATTGGGCGCGAGAGGCTCGACGGTGAGCGGCGGGTGGCCGCTACGCCGGAAACGGTCAAGCAGTTGGCGGGCCTTGGACTCGACCTTGAGATCGAGTCAGGCGCCGGCGCTGCCTCCGGCCACAGCGACGACGACTACCGGGCCGCCGGAGCGGCCGTCGTCCAGGCCCTGGACCTTGGGACACTCGACATCTACTGCCACGTGCGCCCCATGGACCCGACGACGGCGGGATCCCTCCAGCGTGGCGCGGTCACCGTGGGACTGGGGTCGCCGTCGTCGGAGTTGCCAACCGTGCGGGCCCTCGCCGCTGGCGGCATCACATCGTTCGCGCTGGAGCTGGTGCCCCGGATTTCGCGGGCCCAGTCCATGGATGCACTGACTTCCCAGGCCCTCGTGGCCGGGTACCGGTGCGTGCTCGAGGCAGCGATGCGTTTGCCCCGGTTCTTCCCGCTCTACATGACGGCGGCCGGAACCATCCCGCCGGCCCGGGTGCTGGTCCTTGGGGCTGGCGTGGCTGGACTGCAGGCAATCGGAACAGCCAAAAGGCTTGGCGCCCGCGTCTCCGCAAATGACATCCGGCCCGCGTCGGCAGACGAAGTAGCGTCCATGGGCGGAACGTTCATCAAGCTTGACCTCGAAACGGCGGAAGCCTCGGGTGGCTACGCCCGGGAACTGAGCGCCGACAGGGGAGCCCTGCAACGGGCACTCCTTGCTCCACACGTTGCCCAGGCCGATGTCCTGATTACTACCGCCGCTGTTCCCGGAAGGCGGGCACCGCTCCTGGTGAGCCGCGAGATGGTCCAGGGCATGCGGCCTGGGTCGGTGGTGATTGACCTGGCGGCAGAGTCCGGCGGCAATGTGGAAGGGAGTATTCCGGGGCAGGATATCCCCGTCCCCACTGGCGACGGCCAGGGCACGGTGACCCTGGTGGGAATCAAGGATCCGGCCTCCGCCATGCCGGCGGACGCCTCGCGCTTGTACGCCAAGAACGTGGCCAACCTTTTGGCGCTCATGACCCGCGAGGGCGTGGTTTCACCCGACTTCTCGGACGAGGTGGTGGCGGGGGCGTGCCTGACGCACGACGGCGCCATCCGGCACGCGCCCACCGCGGAAGCACTTGCAGCACTTTCCCCCGGATCTGAAGGAGCCCTTTGATGGACGGCATGAGCCTGTTGACGATCACGGTCCTGGCTGTCTTTGTGGGCTTCGAGGTTGTTTCCAAAGTCTCCAGCACCCTCCACACACCCCTGATGTCCGGGGCGAACGCCATTCACGGCATCATCCTGGTGGGTGCCATCATCGTCGCCGGGCAGGCTTCTGATCCGTGGGTCCTGGCGGTCGGCCTGCTGGCTGTCGTCCTTGCCACGGCCAACCTGGTGGGTGGGTTCGTGGTGACCGACCGCATGCTGGAGATGTTCCGGGGACGGCAGCGGCCGCCGTCGAGCGCTGATGCCGGGCAAGCCACGGGCAGGGAGGGGCGTCGATGACCCTTCTGAACCCCACGTGGACTGCGCTGCTGTATCTAGCAGCTGCCGCCTGCTTCATCCTTGCCCTGAAGGGGCTGAGTTCGCCCAAGAGCGCGCGCCGCGGCAACCTGATCGGGGCGTTCGGGGCGCTTGTGGCCGTGGTGGCGGTGTTTTTGTCCGTGAAGCTGGACAACATTCCCTGGATCCTGGGGGCGATCGTGGTGGGTGCCGGCGTTGCTGCCCCCGTGGCGCGCAGGGTGCAGATGACCCAGATGCCGCAACTCGTGGCCTTGTTCAACGGTGTGGGCGGTGGTGCGGCGGCCCTGGTTGCCCTGCTGGAACTGCCGCATACGGAGGACGCCTGGGTTCGCTTGGCCATCGTGTTCACCCTGTTGGTGGGTGCTGTGTCCTTCGCGGGTTCGGCCGTCACCTTCGCCAAGCTGCAAGGGCTCATGACCACACGGCCCGTGACATTTCCCGGGCTGCCCGTCCTCATGGCTGTGGTGCTCCTGGCCGCCGTCGCTGCCGGTGTGGTGGTTATCGCCAGCGGCGCGCCCGGCTGGGCTTTGGTGCTGCTGGTCCTCGGGCTCGGGGCAGGCGTCCTCCTGGTGCTGCCGGTGGGAGGCGCTGACGTGCCGATTGTCATCTCGCTCCTGAATGCCTTCACGGGCCTGGCGGTCGCGGCGTCGGGCCTGGTGCTGGGGAACGTCCTCCTGGTCGTTGCCGGAACACTGGTGGGAGCATCCGGCACCATCCTTACCCGCGCCATGGCATCGGCCATGGGACGCAGTGTTGCCGGCATCATGTTCGGTGCCTTCAAGGGTGGCTCCACCGCCGGTTCAACGACAGTGAGCGAACGGCCGGTCCGCTCCTCCAGCGCGGAGGACATCGCAGTGCTGCTCGGCTACGCGCAGCGTGTGATCATCGTTCCCGGTTACGGACTCGCCGTCGCCCAGGGGCAGCACACCGCGGCGGAACTTGCCTTGGCTTTGGAGGCCCGGGGGATCGACGTGGACTTCGCGATCCATCCCGTTGCAGGGCGCATGCCCGGGCATATGAATGTGCTCCTCGCCGAGGCTAACGTTCCCTACGAGTCGCTGAAGGAAATGTCGGACATCAACTCCGAGTTCAAAACCACGGACGTCGCGCTGGTGGTGGGTGCCAACGACGTCGTGAACCCCGCGGCCAAGACCACGTCCGGCTCGCCCATTTATGGAATGCCCATCCTGGAGGTGGCCGACGCCCGGCAGGTTGTGTTCCTGAAACGCTCCATGAGGCCGGGGTTCGCCGGCGTCGAAAATGAGTTGCTCTATGAACCGCAGACCACGTTGCTGTTCGGGGACGCGAAAGACTCGCTGACCAAGGTGTTGGGCGCCGTAAAAGCACTCTGATGAATGCGGACAGCATAAACGCGTCATTTATGCGCCGTTGATGGCACACGTCATGTACAGGAACTGTGTACACCAGGCTAGGAGTCATCGAGTGAAAGACCGTGGGAACGAATCGTTGTTTGGATCACGCCTCGAAACAGCGCGGGGAAAGCGGGTGTCCAACTGGAAACTCCTGGTGGGCCAGGCCGTCCAGATCTGGCGTGGGAACGAGATCGTTGACCAGGGCCAGGTGGAAGCCGTCACTGCTGACGGCAGCGTCCTGTGGCTGACCCAACGGGGAGCGATCGGACGCCGGATGGTCACGAAGGAGCGCGGCACGGGCCTCTGGGTCCAGCTCATGAACTGACCCCAGAGGCTCGCCCTGTGCGCTCGCCGTCGGGTATTCCGGGCCGTCCGTCCGCGCCCTAAGCTGGGGCGTACCAGCCCAAAGCCTTAACTGAGAGGTTGCGACATGACCGTGAAGCTCAACAAGAAGGCCTTCGAGCACGCCAAGGCCCTGATCCGTGATGGCAAGGTGGCCAGGGACACCCGGGACGACTGGAGTGAGCATGCCCCCTCAACCAAGGACGAGAATGCGTTCCTGGACAAGCATGGCCATGCCGAGTACTCCAAGTGGTTCCTCGGCGTCGACGACGAACACCCGGATGACCAGAAGGGCCACTACAAGTTCCCCATCGGAGACTTCACAAAGATCCACCGCTGCGGTGTCATCGCCGCCGAAAGCCGCGCCGGCCAGAACGATTACGATGACATCCGCGATGCCCTGGGAAAATTGCTGGACCGGATCGACAAGGACTAGCCGGCAAGCAACCTGCCCCATGCGGGGTCAAGCAGCGGCGCGCCGGCCAGCCTCAGGGCGTGCCAGAGGGTGACCGCCACGGAATCGAGAACGGGTACTCCGGTGCGGGCCTCCACCTCCGCCGTGATGTTTGCGCCGTAGAGGTTGCCGACCGTCGTTAGCAGCTGTAGCTGCGGGTGCCCTGCTCGCGTGAGGGATTCTTGAGGAGGCTGGCGAGAGCGTCGCCGTGGGTCAACTGCGGGTGGTGCCCGGCGCCCGGAACCACAATCAGCTCGACGTTGGGAAGGGACTTGAGCTGCACGGCCGCATCGGCGGCGAGCGGGTCCTCGCTCCCCGTGATGATCCGGACCTGGCCGCTGAACCGCCCCAGGGCATCCTGGAGTTCGCTGCGCCACTGCTTGGATCCCGTCAGGGCGAGATGTTGGGCCACCCTCGTGGCACTGCTTCGCTTGAGGTCGGCCACGCTGGATCGGAGGGCATCCGTGCTCGCATCCGTGCCGGTCAGTTGCTGTGACAACCTTGCCGGTCCGACGCGTCGCAGGTAGGAACCGACCAGCGGCCGAAGCCTGGACAACGCGGGTGTCGCCGGCTGGAGGAAGAATGGCGCGATCAACGTAAGGGACATGACCTTCGCGGGCACCCGGTCTGCTGCGAGCACTGCTGCAGCGGCACCGATCGAATGGCCGATAAGGTCGACAGGTTCCCCCTCCAGCAGGGCGGGCAGCCACCCTTCCCAGTCCTGAACGCCCGCTCCTCCGCTGAGTCCGAGGCCGGGGAGGTCCACGACGCGCGCCCCGATCTCAGCCGCCACTCCAGCCCACGTGTCTGCGTTGACCGGCAGGCCGGGAAGGGCCAGCCTGTTGGACCCGGCGACGCCCAGTTCGAATGTCCGTATGCCGCCGACGTCCACAAACCGACGGTCCTCGGCCATGATGGCCCCGAACCGACGCGCGGCCAGGTAATCGGCCCACCGTTCCAAGGACAGCAGCACGTCCGGCATCCGGATTCCGTGTTTGTCGGCGAACTCGATTGCTGGCTGCGTTGGATAGCGGTCGGAGGACATGAAGGTTAGCGTCTCGGGATCTGCCTTGGTGATCCGCTCCGGGAGCCGCTTGATGACACCAACCGGCAGCCTTAGCCGTGGGACCTTCGCGTTAAGATGCCGGCCGACATGCGTGAGCAGGTCCGCCAGTGGCGGGGTGGCGTCGTCGAGAATCCAATACGCGTTGCCCGCAGCAGCCGGGTCGACCGCGGCAGCCGTCATGAACGCCGTAAGATAGTCGACCGTAACGACCGGGAGGAACGTCGTTTCGTCTCCTGGCAACGCCGCAACGCTGCCTTCCCAGATCTGTCCGATGGTGGTGGGCAGCCCGATGAGCTGGTCGGATTCCCCAGCCACGCTGTCGCCGATCAGGCTGGACGGGTTGACGATGGTCCAGGGGATTCCGCGTTCCATGGCCAAGGCCTGGAAGATCGCGTCGGATTCCACTTTTGAGGCTTCGTAGGCGCCAAGTTCCTTGTAGGCCGCAGCGCGGTAATCCTCTGACCATGGAATGGTGGTTGGGTCCTGTCCGCCGACGCGGTATCCCGACACATGGACGACGCGCTGCAGTTTGGGGAGATCCGTGGCGAAGTCCATCAGTTTCTCGACGATGCCGACGTTCGCGCTGCGTGCCTCCTTGGCGGTCATTCCGAATCGGTAGGTCCCGGCGCAGTTGTGGATCTCGGTGACGTCCGGGAATGCCGAGGGGCCTCCAGTGACGATCCCGGGGGAATCGAAATCGACGATCGTCGTGTTGATGCTCCGTGTCAGGCCGTGCTCCCGCACCCATCGCTCGACACGGGCACCGGACTCGGCGGTCCGTACAGCCGCCGTGACGTTCGCGCCAGCTTGGGCCAGGGCCAGGACGAGATGCCTGCCAACCAATCCCGAGGCCCCGAAGACCAGGGCGTGGCGGGGGCCTTCAAGTATTGTCATCGGGTCCTCCCAGTGGTCTCGAGGCGCTGGTTGATGAGCTCTGCCACGACATCAGCGGCCGAAGCCAGGGGTTGGGTACTCATCATGGCGCGGGAGACGATCACCGCGCCCTCGATTGTCGACACAATGACCGTCGCCAAGGACCGTGCCTCCTTTGCGTCAATGCCGCTTGCTTCGAGCAGCGCGGACGTCGGTACGATCCACGACTCGAAGGCAGAGGCACATGCCTGCCGCAGCCGCTCGCTCTCAGCGCCCATCTCCAAGGTGACGACGGAGACAGGGCAGCCCAGTTGGAAGTTGCCCTCGCTGACGATCGTCGCCAAAGCCTCAATGGCGGCGCGGGCAGCTTCAGCCGGGCCGCCCGCGGAAGATGCCGCCTCCGCGATCAGGGCCTGGAATTGCGTCGCGGCGAGGTCGACCGCTGCGACTCCCAGGTCCTCCTTCCCGCCGGGGAAGTGGAAATAGACAGACCCCTTGGGCGCGGCGGCGTGTTCGATCACAGCGTTCAGGCCTGTGCCGCTGTAGCCGCTGGTCTGGATGAGCTGCAGCATCGACTCTGTAAGCCGTGCCTTCGTCAGGTTTCCTTTGATAGCCATAGGGAAATAATAGACCGGTCTATATATTTTTTGTAAATCCGCGAAAGCCCAACGCAAAAACCCGGCCCCTCGTGTGAGGGAGCCGGGTTTTGGGTCGAGCTACTTGTAAAGGCTGTGCTGGCCCTAACGGACGGGGTCGGAGCCGAGCCCTGGGTCGAGCGCGGAAGCGGTACCTGCGTTGCGGGCCGCGGCTGCGTCCTTGAGGAGGTCGCGGATTTCGGCGAGGAGTGCCGTATCGGCGGGGAGCGGCTCTTCCTCGGGTTCCTCGGTGGAGAGGCGGTCCTTGACCAGGGAGTTGATCTTGTTCATGGGCGCCACGAAGATGAAGTAGACCACGGCAGCGGTGATGACGAACGTGACCAGGGCGGTCAGGACGGCCCCGAAATCGACGAACGTGGCGGGGTTGTTTTCCCAGATCTTGAAGCCCAGGCCTTCGGCGTTCATGCCACCGGCCGCGGCGATGACCGGGTTGATGATGTGGGTGGTGAAGGCCCCGACGAGTGCGGTGAAAGCACTGCCGATCACCACGGCGATGGCCAGTTCAATCACGTTGCCGCGAAGGATGAAGTCTTTGAAACCCTTAAACATGGAGTGTCCTCAGCTCGGTGCGGATGTCTGCCTCAGCAGTGAACAAACTACCATCCCCATGTTTCAACCCGGTGTAACGGGGTAGGGGAGTGCCTCACGCGCACTACCCTGCCCCGTCATGACCTCAGCCAAACAGCGACCGGGTGTGGTCGTTCAGGAACATTCCGCGGGGATCGAATTCGCGGCGGACCTGGAGGAAAGTGTAGAGCTCCGGGTAGAGGCGCTCCAGCCGGCTGCGGGTCATGAAGTGGATCTTCCCCCAGTGTGCCCGGGGCTCGAATACCTGCAGCACGCGGCGTTGGTGCGCCGCTTGCTGGGCCCGGTTTTTGATTATGAGCAGAGCCAGGACGGCGATCTGATCCTGACCCTGCGGACATATTTGGACTCCCAGCGTTCCTGGCAAAAGACGGCGGCGACGCTGTTCGCGCACCGGCAGACCATCATCTACCGGATCCGGAAAATCGGTGAGTTGACGGGGCTGGACATGGGCGAAACGTCCACGGTTGCGCAGTTGTGGTTCGCGCTCCAGCCCCATGAGGCCATGCATCAGTAGGCCAAGCTGCCTTGCGGAACGACAAAGTGACCCGCTATGGTGTGAAGCGTGTCACTCACGTGATGCAACGCTTTTGATCTGCGGCGGGAGAGTCCTGCCGGTACATCCAGTCAGGCGCCGTAGGAGCAAATCCTCCCCAGGAATCTCTCAGGCCCATGTACCGCCGCGGTTAGGCAACTCTGGAAAGCAGTCCGGGAAACCGGGCTCACCGACGGTGCAAGCAGGCAACCATTCCTGCGGAATCTCTCAGGTCCAATACAGAGCGGGGAGGAACCCACATCATCGTGGCGCTCAGCAGGCGCCTGAATCATGGAGTTCCTCTTGACTGTTCAATCAACCCCCACCGCGTTCGCGGACCGGCATATCGGCGCCCGCCGCCAGGCCGATGTTGACACCATGCTCAAGGCCATCGGCTATGACTCTGTCGACGGCCTGGTGGACGTTGCTGTCCCAGATTCCATCCGCCAGGACACTGCGCTGAAGTTGCAGGACGCCCTCACCGAGGTGCAGGTCCTCACTGAGCTGCGCAAGCTGGCTTCCAAGAACAAAACCGCCGTGCAGATGATCGGCCAGGGCTACTACGACACCGTGACCCCGCCCGTCATCCGCCGCAACATCCTCGAATCCCCGGCTTGGTACACGGCCTACACCCCGTACCAGCCGGAAATTTCCCAGGGCCGCCTCGAAGCGCTGCTCAACTTCCAGACCATGGTCCAGGACCTCACGGGACTTCCCGTGGCCAACGCCTCGCTGCTGGACGAAGCTACCGCCGTTGCCGAGGCAGTGCTGCTGATGCGCCGGGCGAACAAGGCTGTGAGGGACGGCAAGACCGTCCTGGACGCCGACCTCCTCCCGCAGACCATCGCAATCGTGAAGGGCCGTGCCGAGGCGCTGGGCTTTGAGGTCGAGATCGCGGACCTCTCGGCCGGCCTGCCCGACGGCGACATCAACGGTATCGTCCTGCAGCAGCCGGGCGTTTCGGGCCGCGTTTTCAACCATGCCCCGGTGATCGCCGAAGCCAAGGAACGTGGCGCCTTGGTCACTGTCGCGGCCGACCTGCTGGCGCTCACCCTCATCACGCCCCCGGGCGAGCAAGGTGCCGATGTCGCCGTCGGAACCGCGCAGCGTTTCGGTGTCCCGCTGTTCTTCGGCGGCCCGCACGCCGCGTACATGGCCGTCCGCGAAGGCATGGAGCGCACGCTCCCGGGCCGCATCGTCGGCGTCTCCAAAGACAATGCGGGCGTTCCGGCCTACCGCCTGGCCCTCCAGACCCGCGAGCAGCACATCCGCCGCGAAAAGGCCACGTCCAACATCTGTACAGCCCAGGCATTGCTGGCCATCGTGGCCTCGATGTACGCCGTCTACCACGGCCCGGAAGGCCTGAAGTCGATCGCCGAAACCGTTCACGGTCACGCACGCACGCTGGCGACGGCTCTGCAGGCGGCCGGCCGCGAGCTCGTGACCGAGGCGTTCTTCGACACACTCACCGTCCGCGTCCCCGGCAAGGCTGACAAAGTCATCGCCGCCGCCGAAGCCCGCGGCATCAACCTGCGGTTCATCGACGCCGACACCGTGGGCGTCTCCATTGATGAAACCACGACGCCGGAGGTCCTCTCCGCCGTTGCCGTCGCCTTTGGTGCCGGTCCGGTGAAGGACGCGGCCGGATTCGAGTTGCCTTCTGACGTGGTCCGGACAAGCGACTTCCTGCAGCATCCGGTGTTCAACACGCACCGTTCCGAGACGCAGCTGTTGCGCTATATCCGCAAGCTGTCCGACCGGGACCTCGCGCTGGACCGCACCATGATCCCGCTGGGTTCGTGCACCATGAAGCTCAACGCGACCGCTGAGATGGAAGCCATCTCCTGGCCGGAGTTCGCCTCCATCCACCCGTTCGCACCGGACCACCAGACGGCGGGTTGGCGTGAACTGATCGAGGACCTGGAAGCGGACCTGACCGAGATCACCGGCTACGACCAGGTCTCCATCCAGCCGAACGCCGGTTCCCAGGGAGAGCTCGCCGGGCTCCTGGCAATCCGCGGCTACCACCTCTCCCGGGGTGACGAGCAGCGCACTGTCTGCCTGATTCCCGCTTCCGCGCACGGCACCAACGCTGCCTCCGCAGTGCTGGCCGGCATGAAAGTGGTTGTGGTGGCGACGGCTGCTGACGGGACGATCGACCACGCGGACCTGACCGCCAAGATCGAAGCCAACAAGGACGTGCTGTCCTGCATCATGATCACCTACCCGTCCACGCACGGTGTGTACGACGCCGACGTCGTTGAGGTGTGCGACGCCGTCCACCAGGCTGGCGGCCAGGTGTACGTCGATGGCGCGAACTTGAACGCGCTGGTTGGTTTGGCGCAGCCGGGCAAGTTTGGCGGCGACGTGTCCCACCTGAACCTGCACAAGACGTTCTGCATCCCGCACGGCGGCGGCGGTCCCGGTGTTGGACCCGTTGCAGCAAAAGCCCACTTGGCTCCGTTCATGCCGGGCGATGCCAACAAGGCAGCCCACGAACCGGGTCATGGCGTGGCGATTTCCGCTTCGCGCTACGGATCCGCTGGTGTGCTGCCGATCTCCTGGGCTTACGTGAAGCTCATGGGTGGGCACGGCCTCACTGAAGCCACCAAGTCGGCGCTGCTGGCCGCGAACTACGTCGCTTCCCGGCTGGATGAGCACTTCCCGGTCCTCTACACCGGAGAGGGCGGACTGGTGGCGCACGAGTGCATCCTGGACCTGCGCGAGCTGACGGCCCGCACCGGAGTCACGGCTGAAGATGTGGCCAAGCGCCTCATTGACTTCGGCTTCCACGCCCCCACCCTCGCCTTCCCGGTTGCTGGGACGCTGATGGTGGAGCCCACCGAATCCGAAGACCTTGCCGAAATCGATCGTTTCATCGAAGCCATGATCACTATCCGTGCCGAGATCGAGCAGGTGGCCAGCGGTGATTTCACTGTCGAGGAGTCGCCGCTGCGCAACGCGCCGCACACCGCTGCCGCCGTCGTAAATTCCGACTGGGACCGCCAGTATCCGCGCGAGCAGGCCGCCTTCCCCGTCCACCACCTGAAGCAGGACAAGTACTTCTCGCCAGTGGGCCGCATCGACGGCGCAGCCGGCGACCGCAATCTGGTGTGCTCCTGCCCTCCGATCGAATCATTCGAGAACTAAAGGATCCCGATCATGACTGAGAACTACACGGCTCTGTACGAGCAACACAAAAAGGCGGGCGCCTCCTTCACCGACTTCGGTGGCTGGCAGATGCCGCTGAAATACGATTCCGAGCTCGCCGAGCACCACGCAGTCCGCAACGCCGCTGGCCTGTTCGACCTCTCTCACATGGGCGAAGTCTGGGTCACCGGGCCGGAGGCTGCAGCGTTCCTGGACTACGCGCTGGTGGGCAAGTTGTCCGCGATCGCAGTGGGAAAGGCCAAGTATTCGCTCATCTGCGACACCGACGGCGGCATCATCGACGACCTCATCACGTACCGGCGCCCCTCGCCCGAAGAAGGCGTGGACCGGTACCTGGTGGTTCCCAATGCGGGCAACGCCAAGATCGTCGCGCAGGCACTTCGCGAACGTGCAGCCGGATTTGACGTTTCCGTGGAGGATGCGTCTGCCGAAACCTCACTGATCGCCGTGCAGGGACCCAACTCCGAGGGCATTCTGCTGGAGCTGGTCCCCGCCGAACAGCACGCGCTGGTCACCGAGCTGAAGTACTACGCAGCCGTTGACGTGAGCATCAACGGGCAGGACCTGCTGCTGGCACGCACCGGGTACACCGGCGAAGACGGCTTCGAGATCTATGTCCCGAACGTCGACGCTTCCGTACTGTGGGAAGCCCTTCTTGAAGCCGGTGAAGGCCAGGGACTCATCCCGGCAGGGCTCGCCGCCCGCGACTCCCTGCGCCTCGAAGCCGGAATGCCCCTCTACGGGAACGAGCTCTCCCGTCACATGAATCCCTACGCCGCCGGACTGGGACCCGTGGTTTCCCTGGCCAAGGAGGGTGATTTCGTGGGCAAGGAAGCGCTCGCCGCGATCAAGGCTGCGGGTGTCGAAGCCACTCTCGGCCAGAAGCTCGTGGGGCTCAAGGGAGCCGGCCGTCGTGCCGCCCGTGGGCACTACTCGGTACTCAAGGACGGTTCCCTGATCGGTGAGGTGACCTCCGGGCAGCCCAGCCCGACGCTCGGTTACCCGGTCGCGTTGGCGTATGTCGACGTCGAACATTCCGTCGTTGGCACTGTGGTGGACGTCGACCTGCGCGGTAAGGCCGAGCCGTTTGAAGTCGTGCAGCTGCCGTTCTACAAGCGCACCAAGTAGCCCGGATCTTCGGGACCGCCGACCTCTGCATGCTCGGTCGCACGGGTGCCCGCTGGGCGGACGCGACGCTCCCTTGGACGCATGCTGCCGGTCGCCGGACCCGAACCGTTGTGGATGGTGGCGCTGTTTGAACCCCTAAGCGCTGGTTGATGTGTCAACCTGCCGCGAGTGATCTTGAAAGTTTCAGTTAGTGAGAGAAGGAATCTTATGAGCAAAGTAGTTGCTGAATTGAAATACTCGGCTGAGCACGAGTGGGTTGCCGCCGATGGTGGCGGGCCGGTAGGCATTGGGATCTCCGCCGTTGCTGCGGACGCCCTGGGCGACATCGTCTACGTTGACCTGCCCGAGGTCGGTTCCACTGTGACCGCAGGCGAAACCTGTGGCGAGGTCGAGTCCACCAAGTCGGTCTCCGACCTGTACTCGCCCGTCACCGGCGAGGTCACCGAAATCAACGACGCCGTTGTTTCCGACCCCGCCCTCATCAACAACGATCCCTACGGTGCAGGTTGGCTGTTCAAGGTGGCCGCCACCGAGGAAGGGCCGCTTATGTCGGCCGAGGAATACGCTGCAACGAACGGTGGAGAACTATGAACCCTGTAACTGTCACTGAATACCAGCAGGTTGTATCGGCGTCGTTGGATGCCCAGCTGTCCGAGCTGGACCCTGAGATTGCGGCAAAGATCGACGACGAACTGGGTCGCCAGCGCGACGGCCTGGAAATGATCGCCTCCGAGAACCACACGGCTGTGGCCGTGATGCAGGCGCAAGGCTCGGTGCTGACCAACAAATACGCCGAGGGCTACCCGGGCAAGCGCTACTACGGTGGCTGCGAGCACGTCGACGTGATCGAGCAGCTCGCGATCGACCGCATCAAGTCACTGTTCGGCGCCGAGTACGCGAACGTTCAGCCCCACTCCGGCGCGCAGGCCAACGCTTCGGTGATGCACGCGCTCATCAAGCCGGGCGACACGATCATGGGCCTGAACCTCGCTCACGGTGGCCACCTGACGCACGGCATGCGCATCAACTTCTCCGGCAAGCTCTACAACGTGGTCCCCTACGGCGTCCGCGAGGACACCCACACGGTGGACATGGCCGAGGTGGAACGCCTGGCCCAGGAGCACAAGCCGGCACTGATCGTAGCTGGCTGGTCCGCATATGCGCGGCAGCTGGACTTCGCTGAATTCCGCCGGATCGCTGATTCCGTCGGGGCGTACCTGATGGTGGACATGGCCCACTTCGCTGGCCTGGTAGCCGCGGGGCTGCACCCCTCGCCCGTTCCGCACGCCCACGTCACCACCTCCACCACGCACAAGACCCTCGCCGGTCCGCGCGGCGGAATCATCCTGTCCAACGACGCCGACATCGCCAAGAAGATCAACTCTGCCGTGTTCCCGGGCCAGCAGGGCGGGCCGCTGGAGCACGTCATCGCGGGCAAGGCTGTTGCGTTCAAGATCGCTGCCTCGGAGGAATTCCGTGAGCGCCAGGAACGCGTTCTGGCTGGTTCCCGGATCCTCGCCGAGCGCCTGGTCCAGGACGACGTTGCCGCCAAGGGCATCTCCGTGGTGTCCGGCGGAACCGATGTGCACCTGGTGTTGGTGGACCTGCGCAACTGCGAGCTCGATGGCCAGCAGGCCGAAGACCGCCTCGCCGCGATCGACATCACCGTCAACCGCAACGCAGTTCCCTTCGACCCGCGCCCGCCCATGGTCACCTCCGGACTGCGGATCGGCACCCCTGCGCTGGCAACGCGCGGATTCGGGGAAGCAGCGTTCCGGGAAGTTGCGGACATCATCGCCGAAGCCCTTATGGCCGACGCCGACACCGACCTTTCGGGGTTGCGTCACCGCGTCGATGTCCTCGCGAAGGCGCACCCGCTGTACCCGGGCACGGCGAACCTGGGCTAGCGCCCATTTCGTGGTCTCGCTGCGTTGGCCATTGGGGCCAGGTTCAGGGCGCGAGTGTTGGGCAGGGCTAACGCACATTGATCTCCCGGGTGTGGCATTTGCTGGGAACGAATGCCACACATCACTACCGGGTTTGGGGGTTCGCACTGGGACCTCCACGGGGGGCCGGGCCGGCCTTGGCTCGGGATTTGGTCCGGCCCCCACCTTGTTGTTTGTTTTCTTCTCCTCCCTGAAAGGGATCACGGCTATGGCTGTTGGTGTTTTCGATTTGTTCTCCGTGGGTATTGGCCCGTCGAGTTCGCATACGGTGGGCCCGATGCGTGCCGGGGCGGTGTTTGCGCAGGAGTTGAAGGACGCTGGTGTCCTTGATTCGGTGGCGTCCTTGCGGGTGGACCTGTATGGGTCGTTGGCGGCGACGGGTCGTGGGCATGGGACGTTCACTGCGACCCTGCTTGGCTTGGAGGGCTACGAGCCGGAGTTGATCCTTCCCGATGAGGTGGAGGAACGGTTGGCGTCGATTGCGGAGACGGGGAAGCTGAACCTGGCTGGTGGTGTGCTGCTGGATTATGCGGTGGAGGACATGGTTTTGCATCCGTTGACGGTGTTGCCGCGGCATACGAACGGGATGAAGTTCGCTGTCTCCGATGCCGAGGGGAATGTTCTCAAAGAGGCGACGTTCTTCTCGGTCGGTGGCGGGTTCATTGTCCGGGAGGGTGAGGAGTCCGCGGCGCAGGCGGAGTTGGAGGAGTCGAAGAAGGAGTTGCCGTTGCCGTTCCGGACGGCGGCGGAGTTGTTGGGCCGGTGCGCGTCCAAGGGTTTGGGGATCAGCGACATCATGTTCATCAATGAGCGGGCGTCCCGGTCCGAGGAGGAGATCCGGGAGGGTCTGCTGCATATTTGGGCTGTGATGGAGGCTTGTGTTGAAACCAGTTTGCAGCGTGAGGGTGTGTTGCCGGGTGGGTTGAAGGTCCGTCGTCGTGCGCCGGATTGGTTGGAGCGGCTCCTGAAGGAGGACAAGGACCGGAACGATCCGAAGTACTGGCAGGAGTGGGTGAACCTGATCGC